>CAWETR010000020.1:0-382796 GCA_963811975.1 uncultured Alphaproteobacteria bacterium | reverse complement strand
ACCCGATGATCTTCCCGTCCGGCCCGAACAGAACCTGCGCCCTCGCGGCCACCCAAACATGGGGATGGGCGAAAGCCGGCGCGGCGAGGCCCAGCAGCCCGATCGCCGCCCCGGCCAGAAGATTTCGCATCACCGCCAATGAATCGCTCCGCCTATTTCCAAACCGCCTTTTACACCAAGCGCGCAAGTCTGGCGAAAAGGTGGCGGAGTTGGGTGGAGCAAGGCCAGCTTACTTTCGAAAATGATGGGCTTTCACCCCGGACAAGCTTATATTCGTTCATTCGATCGATGAACATTTGCGGGCGTTTGTCGCCCTCGCGGAGACGCAGACGCACGCCATGACCGATGCGCCCGCCCTTACGGCCAATTTTCACACCCAATTTGTGCAGGCGAACGACGCCTCGCTCTTTGTCCGGACGGGCGGCCAAGGCCCGGCTGTGGTGTTGTTGCATGGATATGGCGAGACCGGCGACATGTGGACGCCGATGGCCGCCGATCTCATGCGGGACCATTACGTCGTCGTTCCCGACCTTCGCGGCCTCGGCCTGTCCTCAAAGCCTCCCGGCGGCTTCGACAAGAAAACTCAAGCGGGCGATATCGACGATATCCTTGCGGCCCTCGGAATTGTTCGAGATCGACCTGTCGCCCATGACATCGGCAATATGGTCGCTTTCCAATTCGCCGCGCAGCATCCTCGAACGCGTCCGACGATTCGTGCTGATTCGATGCGCCGGTCCCGGGCGTCGGCCCCTGGGATGTATTTTGAAAAACCCGCTTTCTTTGGCATTTTCGCCCTTCGGCGGCCCTGACATGGAGCGGCTGGTCGCAGGCCGCGAACGAATCTATCTCGACCGATTCTGGAATGAGTTCCGGCCGATCCCGCCAACTTCGATGAAGCGACGCCGGGACACATTACGCGGAGACTTTGCCTCCCCGGCGCGATGCATTCGGGTTTCGCGCAATTCGCGGCCTTCGACCAGGATGCCGCCGACAATCGCGCGTGGCTTGCGACAGGGGCCCGGCTGGGGATGCCGGTGCTGGCGGTCGGTGGCGAGAAGTCGTTCGGCAAGACGATGGCGACCGTGATGCGCGCCGCGGCGACCGATGTGCGGGAGGGAATCGTACCGGGGTCTGGCCACTGGATCATGGAGGAGAACCCGCAGGCGACGATCGCCATGGTCCGTAATTTCCTCGCCGCGAACGGGCCTCCTTAGCGGGCGGCCATCCGCGAAAAAAATAAGGGCGCGATTGGAATCGCGCCCTCGAAAAGCCCGTCATGCTCGTGGGCCAGTCGCTCGCCCCTGTCTTCAGGGAAGCCTTACCGCACCAGAATGTTGCGGAACTGCCAGGGATCGCTTTCGTCCACGTCTTCCGGGAAGAAGCCCGGGCGGCCCTGCAGCGGGGTCCAGTCGGTATAGACGCCGACGACCGGGCCGAGATAGGGCGTCTGGATTTCGAGGCAGCGCTTGTAGTCCATCTCGTCGGCTTCCAGAATGCCTTCGTTCGGATTTTCCAGCGCATAGACCATGCCCGCCAGCACCGCCGACGAGACCTGCATGCCGGTGGCGTTCTGGTAGGGGCACAGCTGGCGGGTCTCTTCGACCGAGAGCTGCGAGCCGTACCAATAGGCGCCCTTGGCGTGGCCGAACAGCAGCACGCCGAGTTCGTCGATGCCGTCCACGATCTCGTGCTCGGTCAGGATGTGGTTCTTCTCCTGCACCTTGCCGCCGGCGCCGAACATTTCGTGCAGCGACAGCACCGCGTCGTCGGCCGGGTGATAGGCGTAATGGCAGGTCGGGCGATAGACCGCCTCGCCCTTGTCGTTGCGCACGGTGTAATAATCGGAGATCGAGATCGCCTCGTTATGGGTGACGAGGAAGCCATATTGCGGGCCCGGGGTCGGGGTCCAGCTGCGCACGCGGGTGTTGGCGCCCGGCTGCAGCAGGTAGATCGCGGCGCCGCAGCCGAACTTGTGGGTGCGGCCGTTCTCCGGCATCCAGTTTTCATGGGTGCCCCAGCCGAGTTCGGCGGGCTGCATGCCTTCCGAGACGAAGCCTTCCACCGACCAGGTGTTGACGAAGGTTCCGCGCGGCTTCGGGTCCTTGGCGCGCTGGGTGTCGCGCTCGGCGATGTGGACGCCCTTGATGCCGAGACGCTGGGCGAGCGCGCCCCATTCGGCGCGGGTTTTCGGCTCCGGCGCCGTGTCGCCGAGATCGGCGGCGAGATTGACCAGAGCCTGTTTCACGAACCAGGACACCATGCCCGGATTGGCGCCGCAGGTCGAAATGGCGGTCGTGCCGCCCGGATTCTTGCGGCGCGATTCCAGCACGGTCTCGCGCAGGGCGTAGTTGGAGCGCTTTTCCGGCCCGAGGTTCTTGTCGAAATAGAAGCCGAGCCACGGCTCGACCACGGTGTCGATGTAAAGCGCGCCGATCTCGCGGCACAGCTCCATGATCGCCAGCGACGACGTGTCGACGGAAAGATTGACGCAGAAACCCCTGTCCGCCGCCGCGCGTCAGCAGCGGAACGAGCAGGTCGCGGTAATTTTCCTTGGTGACGGAGGACTTGATGAATTCATAGCCGCGGATTTCCGCGATCTCGCGATCGACGTCGCAGGGGTCGATCACGACCAGCCGCTTGTGGTCGAATTCGAAATGCCGCTCGATCAGCGGCAGCGCGCCCTTGCCGATGGAGCCAAAGCCAATCATCACGATCGGGCCGGAGATGGTGCCGTGAACGGGCCAGTCAGTCATGATGTCTTCCTGTTCTGGATGCGCGTGACGCAGGGCGGGAAATTCGGGGCGGGAATGGTTCGTGCGGAAATGCTTGCGGCTTACTCGCAAAGGCGGCGGGCGGGGTCAAGCGACCCCACCCGCGCCGGGCGTCATTTTGACGCCGGATGTGACAGTTTGACGAAGGCTGCGGAACGCAAGTCCGAGGTCTGCCGCGAGGATCGGGCTTTGTCAGGCGTGAATGCGACGCCAAGGTCGTGCGAGGGATTCCCTGATCGCGACATGTCGCGATCAGGGACGCTGAATATCAAGCCGCCAGGCGTCGCTCGCTTTCGGTTTGCGCGAAAGCGCCCGTCGCCCGGACGAGGCCCTGGGCGCCATCGAGCGCGCCGGGCTGCAGGTCCAGCGCCAGGAAACGCGCGAGTTCGACCGGCCCCGGCAGATCGAGCTGCTCCGCGCCAGCGCGCGAAAAGCCGAACCGCTCGTAATAGGGCGCGTCGCCGACGAGAAGCACGGCCTTGTGGCCGAGTTCGCGGGCGCGCTCGAGGCCGTGACGGATCATGGTTGCGCCGAGGCCGTTCGAACGCAGCGAGGCGCTGATCGCGATCGGGCCGAGCAGCAAGGCGTCGCGGCCCTGCGCCGGCTTCGATCGACCAGAACCGCAGGGTGCCGACCAGCACGCCGTCGCAGACGGCGGTGAAGGCCAGGCCCGGCGCCGGCAGGCGGCCCTCGCGCAGGCGCTCGCAGGTCTTGCGCCAGCGGCCCAGCCCGAAGGCGCGGTCAAGCAAAGCCTCGCGGGCGAAAAAATCGCGGGCGGTTTCCTCGCGGAGGACGACTTCGCCGGGGGCGGCGGCAAGCGAAAGCTGGTTCGACATCTGGTTCATCGGCGTGACCTTCCTCGGGTCGCAGAAAGCCGCGGCCGGGACGAAGCCGGCGCGGGGTGAGGAGGCCGCCGCCTCTCTTGCGACAGGCGGCGTATGATGGCGGAAAGCTGGAACCGGACTCAGATCACAAAGGACTGCAGAGGCGGGAAACCGTTGAAGCCGACGGCGGAATAGGTCGTCGTATAGGCCCCGGTCCCTTCGATCAGCACTTTCGCGCCGATCTCGAGACTGATCGGGAGCCAGTACGGCTCCTTTTCGTAGAGCACGTCGACCGAATTGCAGGTCGGGCCGGCCAGGACGCACGGTTCTCGCGGGTCCAGATCATAATCGGTGCGGATCGGATAGCGGATCATCTCGTCCATGGTTTCGGCCAGCCCGTTGAACTTGCCGATGTCGAGATAGACCCACTTCACCTCGTCGTCGTCCGACTTCTTCGAAATCAGCACGACTTCCGCCTCGATCATGCCGGCGTTGCCGACCATGCCGCGTCCCGGCTCGATGATCGTCTCCGGGATGCGATTGCCGAAATGTCGTCGCAGCGCGGTGAAGATCGCGTCGCCATAGGTGCGCACCGCCGAGACGCGCTTGAGATAGCGGGTCGGGAAGCCGCCGCCGAGATTGACCATCTGCAAGGCGATGCCCCGCTCGGCCAGTTCGCGGAAGACGCCCGCCGCGCTCTTGAGCGCCGCGTTCCACATGCGCGGATTGCGCTGCTGCGATCCGACGTGGAACGACAGGCCATAGGCCTCCAGCCCAAGGCGATGCGCATGTTCCAGCACGCGCGGCGCCATTTCCGGCGCGCAGCCGAACTTGCGCGACAGCGGCCATTCCGCGCCGATCCCGTCGCAGAGCATGCGGCAGAACACCCGCGCCCCCGGCGCGGCGCGCGCGACCTTCTCGACTTCCGCCTCGCAATCGACGGCATAGAGGCGCACGCCGAGCTCGAAGGCGCGGAGAATGTCGCGCTCCTTCTTGATCGTGTTGCCGAATGAGACGCGGTCCGGGCTGGCGCCGGCGGCGAGCGCCTGCTCGATCTCGACCACCGAGGCGCAGTCGAAGCAGGAGCCGAGCCGGGCCAGCAGCGACAGCACTTCCGGCGCCGGATTGGCCTTGACGGCATAGAACACGCGGGTGTCCGGCAACGCCTTGGCGAAGGAGGCGTAATTGTCGCGCACGACGTCGAGATCGACGACGAGGCAGGGGGCGGAATCCTGGCCCGCTTCGCGGCGGTTGCGCAGGAATTCGAGGATACGATCGGTCATCGCGGCATCCCATCGAAGGGCGGTTTCCCGCCAGAACAACAAGGCTTCGGGAGGACGAGCGTCAGCCGTCCGCACTCGCGCGATGGAGACGCGAGGCGCGGAAGAAAACGCGGGTCCGGGACCGTTCGGCCGCGCGAAATGCGCCGCCTGGCGGTCGGGTGCTGCGCCGTGGACGCGAAAAACCCGGAGGGCTCAAGCCATCCAAGGTTTCAGCGGCCTTCGATTGGAATGGGAAGTCCCGTTCCGCACGCCCGGCAAGAAAGACTAGCCTCTTCGGTAAGCCGGCCTTTGGAGGGCCGACAGAGACGAAAAAGCCCGGTCCGTCGTTGCTTTAAGTCGCGATCCTCCGTGCAGACGGAGTTCGCCGGTTCGCCTCCGGCTGCCGGTTTGATTCTCAGGCGTTTCTCCGGCCTCTTGTCCGGGTCCCGCCAACCGACACACGACCACAGGCACGTGCGATTTGGGCAGGCCCATACATAGAAAAAAGCGATTCCGAACGCAAGTGAAAAATACGTAAGAAATCGCGTTTTTTGGCGGCCTGTGGCGCCGGCGCCGAAAGTTCCCGTTAAGCGATCTCGCCCGAGGCGCCTTGCGGAGGCCGCAAATCGTGGATAACTGCTTGAACGCCGCCCAAATCGCGCGCATTTGTCATTGCCTTGCCGTCCCCTTGCCGCCCCATCCGGTGACCCGTCCCATGCCCCATTTCGACCGCCGATTCGTGATCAACGCTTTCGCCCTGTCCGGCGCCGCCGCGCTCGCGCCGCGCGGGTTGGGAGTGGCGCTGGCGCAGCCGTCCGGGCAGGGTCAGCCGCCGGAATCTCATTTCGGCTTCGAGGATGTGGTCAAGCGCGCGCGCGAACTCGCCGCCGCGCCCTATGACGGGTCGGCGCCGAAACTGCCCGACGCCCTGTCCAAGCTGGATTTCGACTCCTATCGCGACCTCCGCTTCAAGGCCGACAAATCGCCGATCACCACCGGGTCCGTACCGGCTGCAATTGTTCCATCTCGGCTATGGCTTCAAGCGGCCGGTGGTGGTCAACACGATCCGCGACGGCATCGCAACGCCGATCCCCTATTCCGCGAACCTGTTCGACTACGGCCGCAACAAGTTCGACAAGAACCTGCCGGTCAATCTCGGCTTCGCCGGCTTCCGCCTGCATTATCCGCTGAGTTCGCCGCACAGCCAGGACGAGTTGGTCTCGTTCCTCGGCGCCTCCTATTTCCGCTTCCTCGGCCGCGGCCAGAGCTACGGCCTGTCCGCGCGCGGCCTGTCCGTCAATACCGGCGGCGACGACGAGGAATTTCCCAATTTTCGCGAGTTCTGGATCGAGACATCGGAGAGCGATACCGAGAAGGCCACGATCTACGCGCTGCTCGACAGCGCCTCGGTCACCGGCGCCTATCGTTTCGAGCTGCGTCCGGGCGCCGAGAGCGTGATGGAAGTCTCCGTCACTTTGTTCCCGCGCCGCGACAACGTGAAATTCGGCATGGCGCCGCTGACCTCGATGTTCTACGCCGACGAGCAGCACACCGCCGTCAAGACCACCGACGAGTGGCGACCGGAACTGCACGATTCCGACGGCCTGCTGATGCACACCGGCGCAGGCGAATGGATCTGGCGGCCATTACGCGCTCCGCGCGTAAAAGTGATGACGACCTTCCCGGACAACAACATCCGCGGCTTCGGCCTCGTGCAGCGCGACCGCCAGTTCGACCATTACCAGGACCTCGAGCTCACCTACGAGACGCGGCCGACCTATTTCGTCGAGCCGCACGGCGATTGGGGCGAGGGCCGCATCGAACTGCTGGAGCTCGCGACCAAGGACGAGACGGCGGACAATATCGTCACCTACTGGACGCCGAAGACCGCGCCCGAGGCGAGCAAGCCCTTCATCTATTCCTATCGCATCCGCGCCGTGCTCGACGCCGCCGACCTGTCGCCCAACGGCCGCGTGGTCAACACCTGGCGGACCAGCCCCAAGGCGCTTGGCTCCAACGAGGCGGTGGACGTCGGCTCCCGCCGTTTCATCGTCGATTTCGCCGGCGGCGACCTCGCCTATTACGCGCAGGACCCCAACAGCGTCGAGATCACCGCCTCGGCCTCGGTCGGCAAGGTCACGCGCACCATCCTCATGCCCAATCCGCATATCGACGGCTTCCGCGCCTTCGTCGACGTCCAGGTCGATCCGGGCCAGAGCACCGACGTCCGGGCCTTCCTCCACGCCGGCCCGAAGGTGCTGACCGAAACCTGGCTGATGCCGTGGATCGCGGAATGATCAGCCGCCCTTGAGCGATGCCGGGCCGAAGGCGCGCGGCAGCAGCTCCGACAGGGTCGGCGGTTTCGACCGCGCCGGCGCCGTCGGCGCAATGGACCAGGGTCTCGGGCGTCGCGAATTCGGCGATGCGCTGGCGGCAGGCGCCGCAGGGCGCGATTCGTCCCGGCCCCGGCCCGAGCACCAGAATCTCCGTAATCCGCGTCTCGCCGGCGGCGACCATGGCCGCGATCGCCGAGGTTTCCGCGCAGACGCCCAGCGGATAAGCGGCGTTCTCGACATTGCAGCCGGAAAAGACCGCGCCGCTCGCGCCGCGCAAGGCGGCGCCGACCGGAAAGCGCGAATAGGGCGCATAGGCCCGCGCCCGCGCCACCTTGGCCTGTTCAAACAAGTCGTCGAGACGTTCCATGATCATTCCCGTCAGAACTGGCGCCACAGCGCCAGCAACAGGCCGTTTTCACGATAGGCGTTCTGGCCGGCCAATGTGACAAAACCGCCGCCCTGCACCCGCCATTCGGCGTTCAGCCGATAAACAGGCTCAACTGCGCCTTGGCCTGCGCCCATTGCGGGTTGTTCGGCCGTACTGGACGCCCCGGAGATCGTATTGAAGCTCTGCGCCAGCACAAACAGTTCCGGCGTCACGTAAAGGCCGAGCGTCGCATCGAAATGGCCCTCGTTGGGCGCCGACCCCGCCAAGCCGATAGCCGGCGAGAAATCCACGAAGCCGGACCGGCCATCAAGGTCGAGGTTGTGGCCGAGCAGCAGGCGGAAGTCGTGTTCCGCCTGGTTCGGCCCCTCTGCAGCCCGCTGTTGGTCGCGCCGTCGGTCGTCGGCGCGCGCACGCCGGCCAGGACCGAAATCACGGTGGACCCGTCGCGCCAGAGCCGCGCCTGCGCCGCGATCTCGCTGTCGCCGAGGCCGGTGTAGCTTTGAGGGCGGAGCGCCGAGCGATGGCCCAGCCAGTCGGTTCTGGCGACATAGGCCGTCGCCTGCGCGCTGCGGTAGAGCGGCGTCGGGTGAATTCGCCACTGGTTGTAGCCGCTGGCCTGTTCAAAAATGGTGACGATGGCCGCCGTGAGTCCAGCGTCAGCGGCCGACGCAAAGCGCATCAGGGCCGACCGGAATAGGGAGTCGCTGCTGCAGCAGCCTGAAACGCTGGAACGCCGAGAACTTAGTCAGAACCGCTGTCAATTCAAGCATCAAGCTCCGCCGACTCGGCTGCGAAGCGCGCCGCCCCGCGAAGGGAGCGGCGCGGAATTGGCGAAACGTCAGGTCGAAGGCGTCGTCCCGGCGGGCGGCGCCGCCGGCGGCGCCACGCCCGCCAGCGCTTCGCGCAGCTTCTCTTCCTCGGCGTGATCGAACGAGGTCTTGATCACCGTGCCGCCGACGCCCTTGAGATCCTCGAGAACCTTGTCGGTCGTCATCTTGCGGATCAGCAGGAACAGGCCGGCCATGCCCGGCTTCAAAGCCTCGTCGGCCTGGCGCTTCATGTCGGCGTCATTGATGCCGATATCGGTCAGCGCGCCGCCCAGCGCGCCGCCAGCGGCGCCGACCGCCGCGCCCGCGATCGGCATCATGAACAGCCAGCCGACCAGCATGCCCCAGAAGGCGCCCGACGCCGCGCCCGCCGCCGTCGTGTTGACGAGCTGGTTCAGCTTGACCCGGCCCTTGTCGTCGCGCACGGCGATCACAGCGTCGCCGATCTCGATCAGATATTCGCGCTGCATCCCGAGGATGCGGTCGCGCACTTCCTCCGCCTTCTGCTCATTGTCGAAGGCTATGAAAACCAGATCGCTCATGTTGTTTCCTCCATTTCAGTCCGCCGGCCTTTCACAATTGGAAAGCGCCGCGGGATTGCTGCTTTTCGCTTCTTTCGACGACGCCCGGATGAATCCGCCGCTGCGGTTCAGCCGTGCGCCGCTTTCTCGACAACCTCGGTCTCGACCTTCGGCCGGGTCGAGGGGCGGAATTTTTCGCGCAGGCCCTGGAACGCCACATAGAGCGGCGGGATCGCGAAAATACCGACCACGGAGGCCAGGATCATGCCGCCGAACACCGGCGTGCCGACGTTCTTGCGCGCCAGTTCCGAGGCGCCGTGGGCGACGACCAGCGGATAGAGGCCGAGAATGAAGGCGAGCGAGGTCATCATCACCGGGCGGAAGCGCAGGCGCGCGCCCTCGGTCGCCGCCTCCAGCAGCGGCACGCCGCGCTCGCGCTGCTCCTTGGCGAATTCGACGATCAGAATGCCGTTCTTGGCCGCAAGGCCGATCAGCACGACCATGCCGATCTGCCCGTAGAGATCGAGCGTCAGCCCTTTGAGCAGGATGAACAGGAAGGCGCCGAACACGCCGATCGCGACCGAGAGCAGGACCGGCACGGGGATGGTCCAGCTCTCGTAAAGGCCGACGAGGAAGAGATAGGCGAACAGGATGGCGAAGGCGAGGATGATCGCCGTCTTGCCCTCGGCGCGCTTCTCCTGGAAGGCGGTGTCGGTCCATTCGCCGGCATAGCCGTCGGGCAGCGTCTTCGCCGCCACCTCCTCCATCGCCGCCAGAGCCTGGCCGGACGAGACGCCCGCCGCCGGGCCGCCCTGCACCGTCGCCGCGCCGCGGTTGTTGTAGCGGATCAGGGCCGGCGGCCCGACCACGACCTTCACTTCGGCGAGGCTGCGCAGCGGGATCATCTTGCCGTCGTTGGAGCGGACGTTGATCCGGTAGATGTCGTCGACGCCGTTGCGGTCCTCGGCCTCGGCCTGGACCTGAACCTGCCAGGTGCGCCCGAACATGTTCATGTTGTTGACGAAATAGCCGCCGAGCGAGGCCTGCAGCGACTGGAAGATCGAATTGAGCGGCACGCCGAGAATTTGCGCCTTGTCGCGGTCGATATCGAGATAGATCGACGGATTGGTCGCGGAAAACGTCGTGAACACCCGGTTCAGCTTCGGATCCTGGTTGGCGGCGATGGTCAGGCCGCGCACGGCCTGCGCCAGCTCCTTGGGATCGACGCCCTTCATGTCCTTGACGACATAGGTGAAGCCGCCGCCCGTGCCGAGGCCGATGATCGGCGGCGGCGCCAGCGCGACCACCGTGCCGCCGGAAATGGCGGTGAATTTTTGGCCCGAGGCTCTTGATGAGCGCGTTGGCGCTGGCCTCGTGCGCCGTGCGCTCCTCGAAGGGCTTCAGCGTCACCACCACGAAGGCTGAATTCGGCTGCGAATAGGAATCGATGAAGTTCAGCCCGACGACGGAGGTGAAATCGGCGATCGCCTCTTCCCCTTTCAGGATCGTCTCGACCTGGCGCACCACGTCGTTGGTGCGGTTGAGCGACGCGCCGCCCGGAAGCTGGACGACGACGAAGAACGCGCCCTGGTCGTCCTCGGGCAGGAAGCCTGTCGGCGTCTTGGCGGCGAGCGCATAGACGCCTGCGGCTGGCGATGCCGACCATCGACCAGGCCGATCACCGAAACCCGCACCAGCCGCGCGACGACGGCGCCGTAGCGGTCGCGCACCCAGTCGATCGAGCGCATCACCCAGCCGATGATTCCCCGGCGCGGGCCGTGATGGCGCTGCAGCAGCACGCCGCACAGCGCCGGCGACAGGGTCAGCGCATTGATCGCCGACAGGAACATCGCGACCGAGACGGTCACCGCGAACTGGCGGAACAGCTCGCCGGAAATGCCGGGGATGAAGGCGATAGGAACGAACACCGACATCAGGACCAGCGTGATCGCGATGATCGGCGCGGTGATTTCGGCCATGGCCTTCTTGGTCGCCTCGGCGGGCGTGAGGTCCGGCTCCTCCTCCATCACGCGCTCGACGTTCTCGACCACCACGATGGCGTCGTCGACCACGATGCCGATCGCCAGCACGATCGCCAGCAGCGAAACGGTATTGGCCGAATAGCCGACCGCCTTGAGCGCGATGAAGCTGCCGACCAGGCTGACCGGCACCGCAAGCGTCGGGATGAGCGTGGCGCGGACGCTGCCAAGGAACAGGAAGACGACCAGAACGACGAGGACGAAGGCCTCGATCAGGGTCTTCTTCACTTCGTGAATGGTGTCGGTGACGAAGGTCGTCGGGTCATAGGTGACCTTCCAGGCGACGTCGTCGGGAAAGGTCTTTTCCAGCGCGGAAATCTGCTTCTTCACCGCATCCAGCGTCGTCAGCGCATTGGCGCCCGGCGTCTGGTAGATCGCGATGGCCGAGGCGGGCGCGCCGTTCAGATAGGTGTCGCGGTCGAGATTGGCCGCGCCGAGTTCGACCCGCGCGATGTCCTTCAGCCGCAGGATCGAGCCGTCGGCGGAGGTGCGGATGATGATGTTCTCGAATTCCTCGACCGAGGTCAGGCGGCCCTTGGTCTGGATGTTGAGCTGGAGCTGCTGGTCGTTGGCGGCCGGACGCGCGCCGATGCGGCCCACCGCCGCCTGCACGTTCTGCGACTGGATGGCGGCGATGACGTCGGCGGTGGTCAGGCCGAGGCCGGTCAGGCGGTCGGTGCGGACCCAGGCCCGCATCGCGTAATCCTGCGGCCCCCACAAGGTGGCGTCGCCGACGCCGGGCGTGCTGCGGATCTGGTCGAGCAGGTTGATGGTGACGAAATTGGACAGATAGAGCGGGCTCTTGCTGCCCTTGGGCGAATAGACGCCGATCACGCCGAGCAGGGCCGAGGATTTTTTCTTGACGGTAATGCCCTGTTTCTGGACCTCGGGCGGCAATTGCGCCAGCGCGACCTGGACGCGGTTGTTGACGTTGACCGCGTTGATGTCCGGATTGGTGCCGAGTTCGAAGGAGACCGTGAGCGTATAGCTGCCGTCGTCGCCGCTGACGCTCTTCATGTAGATCGCCTTGTCGACGCCCACGACCTGCGCCTCGATCGGCTGGGCGACGGTGGCGTCCACGACCTTGGAATTGGCGCCGGGATAGAACGGTCGTCACCGAAACCTGCGGCGGCACGATGTCGGGATATTGCGCCAGCGGAATCGCCA
The DNA here is from genome assembly GCA_963811975.1 of uncultured Alphaproteobacteria bacterium. Taxonomy (GTDB): domain Bacteria; phylum Pseudomonadota; class Alphaproteobacteria; order Rhizobiales; family Beijerinckiaceae; genus Rhodoblastus. The sequence goes on along the minus strand of CAWETR010000020.1, from coordinate 370,661 downwards.
TCAGGGCCAGCAGGCCGGCGATGGTCGTGACGATCGCGATGACGATCGCGAGGCGGGGCCTGTCGACGAAAAGCGCTGAGAACATGACCTCAGCTCCGGGTTTGCGCGACGGGCGACGCGGTCACGGGCGCGCCGGGCCGGACGTTCTGCAAGCCCTCCACAATCACCATTTCGCCGCCGGACAGGCCGCTCTCGATGACGATGTCGTTGCCGCTTTCGGCGCCGGTCTTGATGCGCCGCACCGCCGCCTTGCCGTCCTCCACCACGAAGATGTAGGCGCCGTCCTTGTCGGCGAGCAGGGCGGACTGCGGAACCACGATCTTGCTCGTCGGCGCGTCGCTCGCCAGCCGGACGCGCACCAGCTGGCCGTCCTTGAGGCGCTCCTGCGGATTGGGGAAGCTCGCGCGCAAGGTGATGGTGTCGGTCGCGCGATCGACCTTCACGTCGACGAAATCGATCCGGCCGGCCTCGGCATAGTGCGAGCCGTCCGAGAAGCTGAGCGTCGCCGCCGACGTCCTTGAGGCTGGATTTGGCGTCGCCCGTCACCCGCATGAAATCGCGCTGGCTGACCGGGAAAGTCACATACATCGGGTCCTGGCTCACGATGGTCGCGAGCACGCCGCTGTCGGGGCCGACGACATTGCCGGCGGTCACAGCGGTCATGCCGATGCGGCCGTTGATCGGCGAAGTGATGGAGGCGTAGCCGAGATTGATGTTGGCGGTGGAAAGATTGGCCTTGGCGCTGAGCACGCCGCCGCCGGCCTGCTGGTCGGAGGCCGCGGCCTGATCGCGCTGGACCGCGGTGCCGGCCTGTTTCGTCAGCAGTTCCTCGGCCCGCTGCAGCTGGATCTCGGCGAGCGTTTTCGAGGCCTCGGCGCGCTCCAGCGCGCCCTGCGCCTGTTCGACGTCCGCCTTGAACAGATCGGGCTCGATCTCGAACAACGGGTCGCCGACCTTGACGGCCTGGCCCTCTTCGAATTTGACCGCTTGCAGATAGCCCTTCACCCGGGCGCGGATGTCGACCTTTTCCACCGCGTCGACGCGGCCGACGAAATCGGCGCCCTTCGACACTTCCTTTTTCTCCGCCGCAACGACGCCGACGCGAGCCGGCGTCTGGGCGAGCGCGCCGGCGCAAGAGGCCACCGATGCCGCGAGCAGGACGAACGCCGCAGCGACCGTTCCGGACCGCAGCGCAGGGAGGACCTTCAGGGAGCTGGGGCAGGCGGTCATCGATCCGTTTCCTCTGAATTCCGGGACGAATCGCGCCTGGAAAGACCGGCGCGAATCCCTTTCGAACAGGCGTGACGGAGCAACCTAGACCATCGATTCGGAAAACGGGAGAGCGCGCCGCTTTAAATCTTGGCGGGGCTTGACCTTTGACCGGCATCATTGCTCCCATGGAGTCGCCGGAACAATCTCGACGGACAAGAGCGGCGGTCGGGTTCGCCCAGCGAAGGCCGCGCTCAGGCGGGGAGACGCAAACATGGCCGATAATCCCAGATCGAACCTCGAAAACCTGTCCGACGACGACATCTTCATGTCCGTCAAGGAACTGAAGGCCTATGTCGCCGAAATCGAAATGGCCAAGGCGAAGAAGTCGGTCGAGTTCGATGGACCGGGCCGAAAAGGCCAAGCAGGACTTGCTCAAGGAGCTCAAATCCGAGGCGCCCATCAGCGACGAGCGCATCCGCTCCTTCGTGTTGCGCGTCAAGGCGGTGGCCGAAACCGGCGCGACCGAAATGCTCATGGGCCGCTTCCCCTGCGAGCTGTGCACGGACCACGGCCGCGCCATCAATATGGCCGAGCCGGGATGGCCGGAGACGCTGACGGGGCGGCCGAGGCAGGCTTACCTGACCTGGAAGGAAAAGCTCCAGCCGCTCGGCTATCGCCTCAAGGCGCAGATCGTCGATTGGCCGAATGGCGTGCCCGGAGACGTGGGTCTTTATCTTGGTAAAGAAACCGGCAGGCCGACGGCGCGCCGAGCCGCGCTCGCTCTCGCCGGGGATTATCTCGGCGGCATGATTTCCGTGCGGCGACGGGAGATTTTCGGGCGCGGCTGCGAACGAGCGCCACGACGCCGTGTTCATGGGTGAGGAAGTCGGCGATGTTAGTGGCGGCCGCGCGCAAAAGGACGATCGCCATCCAGTAGAAAATTTCGGTTTCACGGCCAAAGCGCAAATCGCCGGCGATCGCCACCAGGCACAACGTCGCCATCGACGCGAAAGCGGGCCAAAGGCCGAGCGACAGCGCATCGGCCCAGAAGTCGCCGACATTGGTTCCCAACGCGCTCGCTGCAAGCATGGCAAGCCAGAACGTCGTCGTCGGCTCGAGCCTGCGCGCCGACCACAGCGGCCTGCGCCTTGTCTGTTGCTGTCCTGGCGCGAAGACAGGTCGGAAGGCGTCGCTGGCGGCGAACTCACGGAGGCGACTCCTGGCGCGGATCCGGTATAAGTGGAAAACCGGCCGCAACACATCACAGCTTTGCGACCGCGATATAACAAAGGGCCTCAGTTTCGGTCGCCCGAAGTCCGCTTGTGGCTCCCGAGGTCAAGCGCCGGACGCCCGTCGCGAGACCGTGACGTTTTCTTGAATCTTGCGCGCCGATTGTGTTGACAGGGCGCCGCGGCGCCCGTAGAAGACGCGCCGGGCCCAGGTGGCGGAATTGGTAGACGCACCAGCTTCAGGTGCTGGCGCTCGCAAGGGCGTGGAGGTTCGAGTCCTCTCCTGGGCACCATAAAAAACCCCGCGCGAGCGGGGTTTTTTATGGCCTGAAGCACGGCGACCAGCGCGTCGCCGCCCATCAGACGATCCGCCAGAACAGGCTCGCCCAGACGAGGCAGCCGAGCGCGGCGGCCCCGGCGAAGGCCGTCGTCGCGGCGAGCTGGCGCGCCAGCGATCCGGTCTTGGTCCGCGCGATGCTCCAGCCGAGCCAGACCGCCCAGAGGCCCGCGCCGATCAGCAGCGCCGCGCGCAAGAACGCGACGAACGGCAGGACGATTCCCTCCGCCTTAAGCATGGTCACGGTGAGCGACGACAGGCCCAGGAAAACGCCACAGGCCGCAACCGGAATGAGCCCCTGCGCGAAATGGTGGAAGCGAGGCCACGACCACGCGCCGCAGGCCCGCGTCGCCAAGGCGAGGCAAAGGCTCAGCGCCAGTCCCATCGCCATCGCCATGCCGCCGATATAGATCAGCAGCACCACGCCATCGAGCGGCGTCATCATGTCGTTGAGATCGGGATAATTGGTCAGCACGAACCAGGGAAGCACCGGCTCCAGCGGCCAGATCAGGCCGAGATCGACGATCCGGTCGGCCAGCGCCTGGCGAATCGCGACGAAGACTCCCGACGAGCCCCAGTGAAAGGCGCCAGCCGCGACGCCGAGCAAGCCGAACAGGATCAGCGCGCTCTGCCACGGATTGGTCATGTCGCCGGCGACATGGACGATCTCGTGATTGGGCGAGCGCCGCGCCAGAGTCACCGCGCCGCGGAAATCGCTGCACCGGCCGCACATGTGGCAGGTTCCGGCGCCGCGCATCGACCGCACCGGCACCAGAGGCGCGCAATTCAGGACTTCGACATGGCTGCCATGCGGCTTCGGCCAATGCGCCCAGGCCTCGCGATCGACCCGGTAATGCAGCGGCGCCAGTTTGGCGAGCAGATTGAACACGCCCGTCACCGGGCACAGGAAGCGGCACCAGACGCGCTTGTTGCGCCCCCACAGATAGCCGACGCCGATCGCGGCGACCGTCGAGCCGCCGAGAACCAGCAGCGCGGGACGCGGATATTGATAGACGCTGGTCATCTGGCCGTAGATCGTCGTCAGGACGAAGGCGACGAAGGGCCAGCCCTTCCATTGCAGCCAGCGCGGAATCGCGCCGCCGCGCCCATGTTCGGCGGCGCGCTCGCTCAGCGCGCCTTCCGGGCAAAGCAGCCCGCACCAGAGCCGGCCCACCAGCACCATCGAGACCAGCACGAAGGGCCACCAGATGCCCCAGAACACGAATTGCGCGAACAGGGTGAAATGGGTCCAGATATGCTCGGCGCCCTGCGGCAGCGGCAGGATCGCGGGAACGACGAGCAGAGCGGCGTAGACGCCGACGACGCCCCATTGGAGACGCCGGATGAGGTTCTGATGGTCGTGCAGCCATGTCCCGGCCCGCGCCAGGCCGGCGTCGATTCCCCGCTGCGACGGCGCGGCGGGCGTTACCGCGACGCGGTCTGCGGCCGATACAGCAGCCATGCCATCGCCCCCCAATAAGCAAGGAATACCAGCAGTTCCGTCAGGTCTGGCCGCGCGCGCCATCCCGTCAGCGTCGAGAACAGGCCGCCCAATCCGCCGCCGTCCGAGAGCAGGCTGGACGCATCCCATAGGCGGCCGGACAGGCGCGGCAACAGGCCGAGCGCGGTGAGATTGTCGGCCGCCGTCAGCAGCAGCGCGCCGGCGAGCAGCAGCAGCATGACTTCCGTGATGCGGAAGAACACCCGCCACGACAGGATCGTGCTGCCCCATTGCAGGGCGGCGTAGGTGAGGACCGCGAGGCCCAGCCCCGCCAACGCCGCGAGGCTGGCGGAGACGAGCGCCGCGCCATGCGCGGCCGAGATCGTGCCGGCCAGGAAGACGACGGTTTCGCCGCCCTCGCGCGCGACGGCGATGGCGGCGAGCGTGAACACGCCCCACCAGTTGGAGGTGTCGGCGGCCTTCTGCAGGGCGGTTTCGAGGTCGCGCTTGAGCGTGCGGCCCTTGCGCCGCATCCAGAACACCATCTGCACGATCAGCCCGACCGCGACCAGCATCAGCACGGTCTGGAACAGCTGCTGCTTGTCGTCGTCGAGCTGGTCGCCGAACAGGATCATCGCCGCGCCGAGCAGGGCGGCGCCCAACAGGCCGGCGGCGACGCCCGCCCACAGGAAGGCGCGGCCGCGCGTGCGGCCGTCCTCGCCCTGCTGTCCGAGCCAGGCCTGCAAAATGCCGATGACCAGCAGCGCCTCGATGCTTTCGCGCCAGACGATGAAGACGACATTGCCGTACTGACCCAATTCCCCTCTCCTTGCCGCCAGGCGTCGCCGGCGATTTAACTAGTCACCTACTTGGCCACCAGCACGGCGGGCGGCGCGTCCGGGTGGAAATCGTCGAAAAAGTCGTATTCGCCGGGATCGAGCCCGCGGATCACCAAAGTCGTGGTCGCTCCCGGCGCCAGCACCTTCTCCTTGCGCAATTGCTTGCTCTCGAACTCCGCCGGCCCCTGGCCCTTGTTCACCAATTCGATCTCGATGGTCTTGTTGGCGGGAACCTCCAGCCGCAGCGGCGCGACCTTGCCGTCGTCGAACTCGATCCGGAAGCTCGCCGCATCCTCGGCGCGCGCCGGGGACACCGGCGCGGCCAAGAGACCGAACGAGAGAACGAACAGGCTGAAAAGCAGCGGAAACTTCATCTCAATAGGCGCCCTTCTTGCCGGCGCCGGCATAGGTGAATTCATAGACCGCGTCGAATGGCTTGAACCAGGGGCCGACGCCGGTCTCCTTGTCGACATGGCGGCCGAAATGCGCATGGGGATTGGCGTCCGGCGGCGCGATATGCAGCGTCAGCTTGTAGCGGCCCGCGCCCATCATCTTGACGTTGTCGCCATAATGCGGGCCGTCGTCCGCAACCATCGGCATGAAATCGCCCTTGAGCTTCTGGTCGGAGCCTTCCTTGGTCAGTTCATAGCCGATCACCAGATAGGGAATCCAGTCGCCCTTGGCGAAGCCGTTCGGATTGTCCTTGGCGGCGTGGATGTCGGCTTCGAGGTGAACGTCGGAATCCTTGGCGGGGCGCATCATGCCCTCCGGCTCCATCTCGATCGGCTGCAGATAGACCGCGCCGATTTCCATGCCCCCGACCGATTGCGGCTGCCCGACCGGCGTTTCCTTGGCGAAAGCAAGGGTTCCGGCGCCGAGCAGGACGGCGGCGGCGAGGAAGGCTTGAGACGAGCGGATCTTCATGCGTTGAACTCCTTTTCCGCCAGTTTCGACATCGGCCGCGCTCGCGCAATCAATTCCGCACTGTTTAGAAAATTTCTAATTCGTCGCCCCGGCTGTCGCGCAGGGCCGTCTCCAGCGCGGCGTCGAGCTCGCCTTCCGGTATTTCGCTGACCTTGGGGCCGGCGGCATAGATGAGGAAGCAGCGCACGGGCCGCCCAGGATAAAGCTGGGCGACCGCCGCGCGATAAAGCGCGAGCTGAGCCACATAGACCGGACGGCTTTCCCCGCGCGGCGCGCCGGTCTTGTAATCGGCCAGCCAGATTCCGTCCGGCGTTTCGGCGAGGCGGTCGAGGGCGCCGGCGATGGCGACAAGTCCGCCGCCCGGACGTTTTACGCGCGCGGCGACCCGCGCCTCGGCGATCGAGTTTTCGCCAAACAGCGGCGCGAGGCGAGGATCGCCGAGAATGGCCAGCACGGCGCCGGCAAGCTTTTCCGCGCGCTCGGCGGAAAAGCCCTGCGCGGCGAGATCGCGCAGGGCGGCCTCGCGCCGCGCGGCCGCCGGCAGATCGGGCAGGAATTGCAGCAGGCGATGCGCGAGGCGGCCTTCCTCCAGCGCCTGCGCGCGCTGCGGCGAATGCGCGGAGGATCGGCGGCCGCCGGGTCGGCGCCCTCCAGCGCGCTCGATGGCCGCAGCGGCGGCGCGGCGGGGTTTTCCGCGGGCGCGGGCGCGAACAGCCAGGCGGGGGGCGGCGCGGCGGCCTCGTCGGGCGCAGGCGCGACGGCGGCGAGCGGCGCCGGCGGCGCGGTTTCGGGCGGCCCGAAGCGCAAGACCTTGCCTTCGCCGCCCCAAGGCGCCGGCGCCTCGGCTCGCGCCCTCCAGCAACGACGCCTCGACAAAGCCCCGCCAGCTTTCCGGCGAAAACGCCCGCGCGCCGCGATGGCCCGCGATGACGAGCCGCTCCTCGGCGCGGGTCATGGCGACATAGAGCAGCCGGCGATATTCCTCGCCCGCCGCCTGACGTCGCGCAGCACGAGCCGCCGCGACGGCGGCGCAGTCGAAATCCTTTTTCGGCGACCAGGCGATCAGCGTATCGCCATTGGGCGCCGCGAGCGGAAACAAGGCGCCGTCCTGGTTGCCGACCGGCGCGGAACAGACGTCCGGCAGGAAGACGATCCTGGCCTCCAGCCCCTTGGCCGCATGGACCGTCATCACCCGCACGAATGATGACGTGAGGTCCATGTCGCGCTTGATCGAAACGTCCAGCCCCGCGACTTCGGCGAGAAAAGCCGCGAGCGAGGGCGCGCGGGCGTGCTCGTGGGCCAGAGCAAGATTGAGGAATTCGTCGAGCGCGTCGCCGGCCTCCGGCCCGAGCCGCGACAGAAAGGCGCGCCGGCCGCCGCGCGGCCCGAGCAGGCGCGTGTAGAAAGCGAAGGGCGGCAGGTCCCGGCCCATCCGCCGCAGCAGGTCGAGCAGGGCGCAGGCGGCCTGGTCTTTGTGCTCCGTCGAGCCGCGCAGCGCGTCGTGCAGCGAGCCGGTCCGCTGCGGCGCGAGGCGGATCAAATCGTCGTCGTCGAAGCCGAAGATGGGCGTCTTCAGCGCCGTGGCGAGCGTGAGGTCGTCTTCCGGCGCCAGCGCCGCGCGGCCGAGCGCGGCGAGATCCATCACCGCGATATGCTCGGCGAGCTTCAGCCGGTCGGCGCCCGCCGCCGGCACGTTCTTTTCGCGCAGGGCCCGGATCATCGCCTCGAAGAAGGCGTCGCGGCGGCGCACGAGAATCATGATGTCGCCGGGGCGGATCGGGCGGCGCACGCCGTTTTCCGTGACCGTCTCGCCCGAACCCGGCCGCAGCCACAGGCGAATGGTTTCGGCAATGCGCCGCGCCGCCGCGACCGGCGGATCGGCCTCGTCGCGGAAATCGAGCGGCAGCCGCCAGTCGCGCCGCGCCTCCTTGTCGCCCGGCGCGATCACGTCCCAGATTTCGACGCGCGACGGCGCGTCGACTTTCCAGGCCTGATGCGAGGTGCGCAGGTTATCTTCCTGCGCGGACAGGCCGCGAAAATGTTCGGGAAAGGAGAAGACCTTGTCCACCGCCTCGAGCACGCCGGGCGCGGAGCGGAACGACAGCGTCAGTTCGACCGGCGCGAAGGGTTTCTGCGCCGCCAGAACCTTGTTCTCGTATTCGCGCTTCTTTTGCGCGAACAGCCGGGGCTCGGCGCCCTGGAACGAGAAGATCGACTGCTTCTCGTCGCCCACGGCGAAGAAGCTGCGCGCGCGGGAGGACTGGCCTTCGCCGGCGAAAAAATCCTCGGAGATGCGGTCGAGAATGTCCCATTGCGCGGCGCTGGTGTCCTGCGCCTCGTCGACCAGAATATGATCGATGCCGGCGTCGAGCTTTTGCAGCACCCAGCGCGCCGACGAGCGTTTCAGCAGGGCGCGCGCGCGGGTGATCAGATCGTCGAAATCGAGACTCTGGCGCTCGGCCTTCAGCGCCTCGTAACGGTCGAGAATGGCGTTGACGATTACGCTCAGGGCGATGCTGCGCTCGGCCGTCTCCACCGCCTTGATTTTTTCGCGCAGCGCCCCAAGCCGGATCGTCTCGCCGTCAAGCTCCGCGAGCAGGTCGGGCCGCGCCTTCGCCAGGCCATTGTTGAGAAGCGGTCTTGAACGGATCGCCCGCGCCCTTGTCCTTGAAAAATATCTCGAGATAGTTCGCCAGCGCCTCGTCGCGACGCCCGGAGCGAAAGGCGGCATCGGCGGCGGAAAAGAGCTTGCCCTTGCCGGCGTCCGTCGCGGTGCCCGCCGGCCAGAAAGGCGGCAAAATCCAGCCAGCGTCGCGGACCGATGCCGCCGTCCAGCATTTCGCGGCGCAAGCTCTCGGCGGTGTCGCCGGCCATCAGCCCCAACGCAGCGCGTAAAACCTTCGGCGCCTCGGCGCGGAACAATTCGCGGCGGCCCAGCGCCTGAGCCAGCAGATCGTCGAACACGAGGCCCGCGTCCTGCGCCACCCGCGCCAGCGCCGCGCCGAGACGCGCGTCGTGTTCGGCGCGCGCCAGCACCTCGCGGCGCGCCCGCGCGATCAGCAGCTGCTGCTCGACATCCTCGACGACGACGAAGCCTGCCGCGACATTGGCCTCGAACGGCGCGGCGTGCAGCACGCGCTCGCAGAAGGCGTGCAGCGTCTGGATCTTCAATCCGCCCGGTGTCTCGACCGCGCGGGCGAACAGTTTTCGTGCGAAATCCAGTTCGTGTTTCTCGTGCGGGCGCGGAGCGCCGGTTGCGGCGATGGCGTCGCCAGCGCCTCGTCGTCGAGCGCGGTCCATTTCGACAAGGTCTGGAACACGCGCTCGGCCATGTTGGCCGCCGCCGCCTTGGTGAAGGTGAGGCACAGGATGCGCCCCGGCGCGCAGCCCGCGAGCAGCAGCCGGATGACCCGTTGCGCCAGCACATGGGTCTTGCCGGAGCCGGCGTTGGCGGACACCCAGGCGGAATTGCGCGGGTCGGACGCCAGCGCCTGCCGCGCCCTGGTGTTTTCGGGAATCGCAGGGGCGCGGCTCATGTCTCGTCTCCGCCCTCGGCGCCCGAGGCCGACCATTCGCGCGTGCGCGCCAGATGATCGTAATCATTGTAGCGCAGCGCGAATTGCGGGAACGGCCGCGCCGGATAGCCCTGCTTCGGATTGCGGAAATCGTTCAGCATCCGGACGAGTTCGTCGAAATGCTCGGCGACCAGTTCGGGGAACGGCTTGTCCTTGGCGTCGAGCCCGCGCGCCCTGGCGTCCGCCGCCGCCGACCGGCACATAGAACGCGTCCATGGCCTCGCGCGCGCAAAGGCCGCGGAAGGCGCCGCGCTCCAGCATCGCGGCCTCCAGAGTGAGCTGCGGCGACCATCCGGCGCGCACCTCCTTGTCGGACGGCGGACGCCCGCTCTTGTAATCGACGATCGCGGCGGAGCCGTCCTTCAGCATTTCGATGCGGTCAGCCTTGGCGGTAAGCGCGAAGTCGGAGCCATCGTCGAGCGGAATGGTCAACCGGCCGCCGACCTCGACGGCGAGCGTTTCGAGCAGCGGACGACGCTGCGCCTCGAAGGCGAGAAAGGCGTCGAGGCCTTGCAGCAGGCGCGGCCAGCGGAAGGCGAGGAACTCCGGGTCGTCCGCGAATTCGACCAGCTTTTCGCGCGTCAGCGCGACGAGTTCGTCGCGCGCATCGGCGGGTAGCGGGCCGGAGGGATGGCGCCGTCCAAATTGCTCCAGCGCGTCGTGCAGCGCGGTTCCGATTTCGCGCGGCCCCCGCTCCTGATCGAGCTCCGGCAGAGGCAGAAGCTTCAGGATGAATTCCGCGTAGATCGCATAAGGATCGCGGCGCAGCGTTTCGATCCGCGTCACCGACAGTTTCTGCGGCCGCAGTTCGAGCGGCGGCGCCGGCGCGGGACGCTGCAGCGGCGGCGCCAGCGGCGCGGCGTCGAGGCGGCGGGCGAGATCCAGCCAGTTTTGTCCGCGCGCGCGCAAATCCGCGAAAACCGGCCGCGCCGGCGAGCGCCTCCATGCGCTGCAGAAAACGCGACGACGTCGTCGGCGAGCCGCCGCGTTTTTTCGCGCGGCTCAACACGACCTCCGGCGCTCCGAAACCTTGCGCGAAATCATGGGCGGTCTGGCCGATGCGCCGCTCCGGCGAGGACAGGCCAAGCTGGGCGCGCATCGCGCGGTTGAGGAAGCAATCGGTCTCGCCGCGCGGCGGCCAGATGGTTTCGTCCAGCCCCGCCATGACGAGGCGGTCGACGCCGATCAGGCGCGCTTCGAGCAGCCCGAGAATCTTCAGACGCGGATGTGCGCGCGCCGGTCCGCGCAAGACATGTTCGCCGATCAGGGCGTCGAAAAACGCGGCATAGCTTTCGGCATGAAACGTGAAAGCCGCATTGGCCGAATGCTCGAGTTCGGCGAACAGGCTCTCCAGCGCCTCGCCGTCCGCGCCCGCCGGCAGCGCGGCCTCGTCGCCCGCGACGATCAGGCCGAGCGCCTGGCGATGCGCGGCGAGCCAGGGTTTCAATCCCGCCTCGCCTCGCGATCGGGCCAGGGCGCGCAAAGGCGCGAAGGCGGCGTCGAGCCTGTCTGCTACCTCGCGCAGCGCGTCCCAGTCCGCTTCGGAAATCTCCTTCTGGCGCGGATGCGCGTGCGGGTCCTGCGCCGCTTCCCGAGCGGGGGCGATGTGGTCCCGCCACAACTCGCCGCTGGCGTCCGACCGCAACACGCCGAGCTCGAACAGGCGCGCCAGACGCTCGGCTTCGGCGCCGAGCCCGAGCGAAAAATCCGGATGCGACAGCAGCGCCGCCCAGTCGGCGCCGGCGCCGGTCAGCGCGAGCAGGATCAGCCGCGCCATCACCCCCGCGCGTGAGGCGGCGAGCGGCGCGCCGCCGGAATCGTCGATCTCGACATTCCAGCGCAGCAGCTCCGCGCGCACGCGCTCGGCAAGGCCGCGATCCGGCGTCACCAGCGCCGCCGTGCGGCCCTCGTGCTCCAGCGCCTCGCGCAGGCAGACGGCGATGGCCAGCGCCTCCTCGCGTTCGTCGGCGGCCTCGATCAGCGCGACGCCGGCAAGCGCCGCTTCGAGCGCGCCGGGGGCCTGGGCGGCGCGCCAGCGCGGCCAGAGATCGGTGGTGTCGGCCGGACGAAACGCCTCCGAGGCGAAGGCGTCGCGCGCGGCAAGCGCGCCGCTCGCAGCCCCGAGAGGGACAACATCCGCGCGCAATGTCCGATGGTCTCGATCAGGCGCTTGAGGAAGGCCTGCGGATGGGTCGCGCAGGGCTCGTCCTCGCCCCGGATCGCGGCGAACGAAGCCTCGTCCAGATGGAGGTCAAGCCCCGGCAGGACCAAAGCGCCCTGTCTGGCCCGCGCGATCGCCGCCAGCAGCCGCGCCGTGACGATGTTCGATCCGGTCGAGCCGATGGCGATGACGGGATTGGCTTCGCGCGAAACGGTTTCGATCGCGCGCTCGATCAGCGCCTGCTGCCGGCGCGCCGGATCGACGAAGCCGTGCTCCTGCTGGACGCCCGGCCACATCCGAATCGCAATGTCGAGAAACTTCAGCGTGATCCGCCAGTAATCGTCGAACTCGCCGCCGAGCGTCTCGAAGGCCTTCCAGTCGATGTTCTCGATGATCATCTCGTCGATCAGCGCGGCGAGGTCGCCCGACAGACGCCAGGCGTCGGCGGGATGGGCCGCGACGAGCAGGGTTTCCGGCGAATGGCGGATCGCGCCGTCGGCATCGATCGAGACGATGGCGTGTTTGAGCGAATGCGCCCAGGCGAGGATCAGTTCGCCCAGAATCATGCGGCGCTCGATGTCGCCTGCCGCGCGCGGCAAATCCGGATCGAGCGGATTGTCGAAACCGGCGGCGCTCCCTCTGGCCGCTCTCGCCGTCGAGCGCGCCGAGCGGCAGGATCTGCGGCAGCAGCACCGCCGGGCTGTCGCTCTGGCGCGCGAGTTCGGCGGCGAGCGCGCGGCCCGCGCGCCGCGTCGGCACGTAGATCTTGGCCTTCGCGAGAGCCAGCGGACCGGAGTCGCGCGAAAGACCGGGGACGACGCGCCCGTCGAGCAAGGCGCGCGAAAAGCTTTCGAGAAAGGGCGCGCCGGGGGGAATGGTGAAAACGCGCGGCGCCACGGAACGATCCTCCACGATGAACCCGCGTCAGGCGCGGGGCGGAGCGATCACGCGACCGCCGTTGCGTAAACCTGTTCCGCCTGTTCGATCGTCTCCGGGCGCCGACATGCAGCCAGCGGCCCTTGAGCGGAAGTCCGAACAGGCGGCCGCGTTCGGCGGCGGCGAAGAAGAACGGCGCGAGCCGGAACGGCTCCAGCGGACAGCCCTCGAACAGCGAGGATTTCATGATCCCGACGCCGGTATAGACATAGGGCGCGGTCTCGCCCGGCGCGGGCCGCGACAACCGCCCCTGCGCGTCGCGGAAGAAATCGCCGCGTCCCTCGACGCCGAGACTGGTCTTGACCTCGGCGAGCAGCAGCAGCACGTCCATTTTGTCGCCGTCCCAGGCGCGGGCGAGGCGCGCGACCTGCGGCTCCGGCTCGTCGATCCAGAGCGCGTCGGTGTTGCAGATGAAAAACGGCTTGCCACCGAATTCGTCGAGCACCTTGACGATGCCGCCGCCCTGATCGAGCAGCAACGTCGCGCTCGTCCGAAATCTTGACCCGCGGCGACCGCCGGTCGCGCAAATGATCTTCGACCTGATCGGCGAGCCAATGAACGTTGACGATGGCCTCGCGCACCCCCGCCTCGTCGAGACGGTCGAGGGTGTGATCGAGCATGGCCTTGCCGCCGATACGCACCAGAGGCTTGGGCAGGGTCAGCGTGATCGGACGCATCCGCGTGCCGAGGCCCGCCGCGAACACCAGCGCCTTTTCCGGTCCGCCGCTCATGCGCCGTCCTCCGGCGCGAACAGCTGGGGCAGGTATTGGTCGAACCAGGCTTTCAGATCGGCGAGCGCCGGATGGCCGAGATTCTTCCGCAGATAGGCTTTCACGCGCGGAAGATGCGCGAGATAGACGGGCTTGCCGTCGCGCTTGTCGAGGCGGGCGAAAATGCCGAGGATCTTGCACGCGCGCTGCGCGCCCATGATCGCATAGGCGGCGGCGAAAGCGGCCATGTCGAAATCCGGCTGCGCCTTCCGGCGCGCCAGCGCATAGGCGCCGAGCAGTTTCAGCTCCAGCTCGTCCGACACCGTGACCCGCGCATCCTGGAGCAGCGACACCACGTCATAGGCCGGCGGCCCGATGACGCAATCCTGGAAGTCGATCAGCCCGACGCGCCGCACGCCGTCGCGGCGCGGCAGCCAGAGCACGTTGGGCGAATGGACGTCGCGCAGGGTCCAGGTCTTGGGCTCCGAGAGCGGGCCCGCGAGCACGGACCGCCAGGCGTTCTCGATATTGCGCCCGGGCGCCGGAGGCGAGTTGCAGGCCCGCGATATGCGGCGCGTACCATTCGACCAGCAGGTCGGCCTCGACCAGCAGGGCTTCGAGATCGTAGGGCGGGATGCGATAGGTTCCGCCCGAATAGGCGATGTCGTCCGGCAGGTCGCGCGCATGCAATTGCGCGAGCAGCGAACACGGCTTCCCCGTAACGCTCGGGGATCGGGCCGTCGCTTCCGGCGATTCCCTCCGCGCCGAGATATTCGAGCACGGCCAGCCCGACCTCGAGATCGGCGGCGAACAGGCGCGGCGCGGAAAAGCCCTGCGCGATCAGGGCTTCGTCCATGGCGACGAAGGGCCTGATGTCTTCCGCGAGATGAACCAGCGCGCTGTAGGACTTGCCGTTGCGCACGGCCGGGCCGTCCGGCCGCGGCGGCGAGATCATCAGCACGGCCTTGTCGCCGTCGGCCTTGACCAGCAGTTCGTAGGCGCGGGTCGAGGCGTCGCCCTGCATGTGAACGCGCTCGGCCTCGTCCCAGCCGCAGCGCTCCAGCAGCGCCTGGGCGCCGCGCAGGCGGATCAGGCGGCGCGCGGCGGCGCCGTGGCCGACGATTTCGGCGCGGCGGTAGTCCGGGCCTCGACGCGATTCCGTGAACAGCGCGATGTCGAGACGGTCTGCCGAAAGCGCCGACCCGGCGCGCTCCGCCCATTCGACCAGCACCAGAGCGCCCTCCGCCGCTTCCTCCCAGCCGAGTTCGGCGAGCTCCGCCGGACTCTTCACGCGGTAGAGATCGGCGTGAACGATGGGGAAGGCCTCGGTCTCGTAGACCTGCATCAGGGTGAAGGTCGGGCTCGGCGTCTCCAGCCCGGGATCGCCGGAGAGACTGCGGATGAGCGCGCGGGCGAAGGTGGTCTTGCCCGCGCCGAGATCGCCGCCCAGCGTGACGAGATCGCCCGCCCCGACCATGCCGGCCAGCTCCTGCGCCAAGGCGCGGGTCGCGGCCTCGTCAGGCAATTCGACACGCCAGACCGGCTCGCTCATTTGCCGCCCTCCGCCAAGGTCACGCTCTTCCAAGATAACCCCTGTGGCTTCGTCGCGCAGCGGGAGCGCGCAGGTCACCAGCGTGCCCTCGCCCGGCGCGGAATCGATACGCACCTCGCCCCCGTGCAGTTCGACGAAGGCGCGCACGATCGACAGGCCGAGGCCGACGCCGCGATGGCGCGAATTGAGCGTATGGCTCTCGAAACGCCCGAACACCTTGTCGAGCAATTCCGGCGGGATGCCGCGCCCGCAATCGGACACCTTGAACACGATCTCGTTCTCCCGGCGCAAGGCGGCGAGCGTGACGGTCTGGCCCGGCTCGGAAAAGCCGATGGCGTTGGAGAGCAGGTTGAACAGGATCTGCCGCACGCGCTGGCCGTCGGCGCGGAACGAGCCGATGTCGGGGCTGGCGACGATGGACAGCTCGACATGGGATTCCGCCAGCCGGTCCTGCACGCCCTCGGCGGCCTCGTGGATGGTGCGCTGGATATCGACGTCGCCGAGCTGCAATTCCATCGCGTCGCGGTCGATCGTCGCCAGATCGAGAATGTCGTTGATGATGGCGAGCAAAGCGGCGGAGGATTTCAGCACGTAGCCGGCATATTCCTGCTGCTTGTCGTTGAGCGGCCCGACGCTGTCGTCGCCGAGCAGCTGGATGAAGCCGATGATGTTGGTGAGCGGCGAGCGCAGCTCGTAGGATACGTGATGGACGAAGTCGTTGCGCAATTGCTCGGCGGCGAGCAGGGCCTGGTTGCGTTCCTTCAGGGCGCGCTCGACATTCACGCCGTCGGTGACGTCGATGAAGGTCAGCAGCGTGCCGCCGTCGGGAAGCGGCGCGGCGGCGCAATCGACGATGGCGCCGTCGGTGCGGCTCATGCGGCGCGCGAAACCCATGCGGACCGCATGAAGTCCCGCGATCACGCTGCGCAGGTCCGCCCAGGCCGCCTCGTCGGGCAGCAGCGGCTTGCAGGCACGTGGCGATATTGTCGATGTGAGGCCGCTCCGTGAGCATGCTCTCGGGAAGGCGCCAGATGCGCCCGAACGCCGGATTGTACAATTTGAGCCGGCCGTCGGCGCCGAAAACCGCCACGCCTTCCTGCAGCGCGTCGAGCGTCTCGCTCTGCACCCGCGCCAAGGCGTTGTATTGGGATTCGAGCGTGAAGCGCTCGGTCACGTCGTCGAACAGATAGGTCACCCCGCCCTGCGGATTGGGGTCGAAGGCGACGCGCAGCGTCCGTCCGTCGGGCAGGTGCCAGACCTGCGGCGCCGGCTCGATGCTCTGATAGACCTGATGCAGCGCGTTTTTCCAGCCGCGGTAATCGGCCTGTTCCGGCAGGCGGCGCGCGGCGCGCAAATGGTCGAGAAGTTCGGAATCGGTCGGATTCTGGTCGAGGAAGGCCTGATCGAGCGCCCAGAGATGGCGGTAGGCGGCGTTGGCGAACACCAGTTTTTTCGAGCGGTCGAAAATGGCGACGCCGGTCGCGAGCTGGTCGAGCGTGCGGATATGGGAGTCCACCTGCCGCGCATGAGCCGCGCGCAGGGCTTCGAGCTCGGCGAGATCGTCGGCCATGCCGCCCGCGCCGCCCGGAAGCGGCGCGTCGATCACGTCCATCAGCCGGCGCACGCCCGCGACCACGACATGTTCGCGCCGCCGCCAGACCTCGCCGCTTTGCCGCGCCCGCGCGGCCGCCTCGCGGGCGGAGCAGTCGAGCAGTTCCAGTTCGCGCGCCACCGCGTCGGCGGGATCCTTGGCGTCCACGGCGCGGGCATAGGCCTCGTTGACCCAGTCGAGCTTCTGGTCGGGGCCGCGCGTCCAGACCGGATGGGCGGACTGATCGAGCAGGCCGCGCAGGTTTTCGAGCTGCGTCAGCTGCTCGGCCTGGACCTTGCGCAGCCGCACCAGCTCCAGCCGGTCGCCGGAGACGTCGCGCACGCGCAGCACCACGCGGCTGCCGATGGCGCGGCCCTCGGCTTCGAGATGGCGGCCGCCCTGGCTGACCAGATCCTGGCGAAAGCCCTGGCCGCGCTCGCGCAGCAAAGCGACATTGGCCTCCAGCGCCTGGGCCTGGTCGGCGGAAAGCCAGGCGCCGAAGCCCAGCACGCGGCGCGGCAGCGGGGCGTCGAGCACCAGGCTCACGTCGCCCTCGATGTCCGGCTCGCCGCGGGCGCCGCCCCAGACGACGACGAATTGCGTCTCGGCGGCGAGAAAGGCGCGGCCGCGTTCGACCTGCTGCCGCAATTGTTCGATTTCGCCGGTGAGCTCGGCCTCGCGCCGCGACCAGCGCTGGCGGCCCGTCAGATGCAGAAGCGCGGTGATGGTCGAGAACACGACAAGGCCGGCGCCCAGCGACAGGCCAACCAGGCCGCTTGCGTCCTCGAACCCGGCGAAGCCGACGGCCTGCGCCCTCGCCCCTGCGCCCGGGACAACCAGCGCCGAGGCAGCCGAAAGCCAGCGCGCAAGGCGCAGGCGCGCGCGGTGGCGGCGACCTGTCTGGCTTCCTCGTTGCGGCATGAACCGGGAGTCTCCTTCCCCACGGGCCGGCGCCCGTGCGAATCACACGAATTTACTCTCTGGATTCTTGGTTAAGAAAGGGGAACGAAAAAGAAAACGCCTCCGGCCGGGGCCGGAGGCGTCGAATGTCGCGGAAGGCCGCAAAAAGGAGACAGGCGAATTTCCCGCCAAGCCTCCGTCTGAGCCTCAGTAGCGGTAATGTTCGGGCTTGAACGGGCCTTGGGTCGGGAACCGAAAGATAGGCCGACTGTTCCGGGGTCATCACCGTCAGCTTCACGCCGATCTTGCCCAGATGCAGCTTGGCGACCTTTTCGTCGAGGTGCTTGGGCAAGGTGAAGACCTTCTTGCCGTAATGGCCGGGCTTGGTCCACAGCTCGATCTGGGCCAGCGTCTGGTTGGTGAACGAGGCCGACATCACGAAGGACGGGTGGCCGGTCGCGTTGCCGAGGTTCACCAGGCGGCCTTCCGACAGCAGGATGATGCGCTTGCCGTCGGAGAACTCGATCTCGTCGACCTGCGGCTTGACGTTGTGCCACTTGAAGTTGCGCAGGCCGGCGACCTGAATTTCCGAGTCGAAATGGCCGATGTTGCAGACGATGGCGCGATCCTTCATGGCGCGCATGTGGTCGACCGTGATGACGTCGATATTGCCGGTCGTCGTCACGAAAATGTCGGCGCGCGGGGCGGCGTCCTCCATCGTGACCACTTCATAGCCTTCCATCGCGGCCTGCAGGGCGCAGATCGGATCGATTTCGGAGACCAGCACGCGGCAGCCGGCGTTGCGCAGCGAGGCCGCCGAGCCCTTGCCGACGTCGCCGAAGCCCGCGACCATCGCCACCTTGCCGGCCATCATCACGTCGGTGCCGCGGCGGATGCCGTCCACCAGCGACTCGCGGCAGCCGTAGAGATTGTCGAACTTCGACTTGGTCACGGAATCGTTGACGTTGATCGCCGGCCACAGCAGCTTGCCTTCCTTCTCCATGATGTAGAGACGGTGGACGCCGGTGGTGGTTTCCTCGGTCACGCCCTTGATGGCGGCGGCGCAGCGGCCGTAGAAGCCCGGATTGGCCTTGAGGCGCTTCTTGATCGCGGCGAAGAGGACTTCCTCTTCCTCGTTGGTGGCCTTGTCGAGGAAGGCGACGTCGCCCTGCTCGGCGCGCAGGCCGAGATGGATCAGCAGCGTGGCGTCGCCGCCGTCGTCGAGGATCATGTTCGGCGTGCCGCCGTCGCCCCATTCGAAGATGCGATGGGTGTAGTCCCAATATTCCTCGAGGCTCTCGCCCTTGATGGCGAAGACCGGCGTGCCGGCGGCGGCGATGGCGGCGGCGGCGTGGTCCTGGGTCGAATAGATGTTGCACGAGGCCCAGCGGACGTCGGCGCCGAGCGCCTGCAGCGTCTCGATCAGCACCGCGGTCTGGATGGTCATGTGCAGCGAACCGGCGACGCGGGCGCCCTTCAGCGGCTTGGACGCGCCATATTCGGCGCGGGTCGCCATCAGGCCCGGCATTTCGGTTTCGGCGATGGCGATTTCCTTGCGGCCCCAATCGGCCAGGCCGATGTCGGCGACGACGTAATCGTGGGTGGGATGGCTGGTCATGACGGTCCTGTCCTGTTGCGGCCTGCGCGTGCAGAGTGAAGGAATGTGAAGCTTGCCGCCTCTATAGCAGCCGCCCCGCCAACAGGCAATAAACATATAAGCAACTCTTTATATGATGCCTGGTGCAGCCTCAGGATTCGTCGCGGTCGCGCTGGGCGGCGCGGAAATCCATCGCCTTGTCGCCGATGTTCAGGCCGATCTGGAAACTCTCGGCGATGCGATGGGCGCGGGCGGCGAAGAAACGCGCGCCGTCGGGCGGCAAAACGTCGCGGGCGGTCTGCTCGAACAAGGCGAGCCAGGTCTTGAAATGCTCCGGCTCGAGGCCGAGCGCGGCGTGGGCCGGCAGCGGGCGCCCCTCGTAGCGCCCCGTGCGCAGGCCGATCTGCGACCAGAAATCGGTCAATTTGGCGAAATGCTCTTCCCAATGTCCGGCGAGGCGCGCCTCGAAAATCGGGCCGAGCAGAGGGTCAAGACGGGCGCGCGTGTAGAATTCGCGCACCAGACGCGCCATCATTTCCTCGGTCAGGCCGGCAGGCGGCTCGTCGCAACCAGCCGCGCGCGCGGCGAGGGGATGTGGCATGTGCTTGTCCCGAAAGGTTTTTCCGCGCCCGTGGCGGCTGCGGAGCGCCGGCGAAAAAATTGGTTTGCCGCCGTGTGAGACACTTTGCTACATGGAGGGGCGTCCGGTTTCAACATTTGAGGCCCGGCGCCGCTCCCGGCGACCTCGGACCGCGCGCTTCTGGCCGCCCGAGCGACGGACGGGATTGCCGAACGCAACCAGGGGTGCGCCATTGACTTCGGTTTCGAACGACCAGCCGACGATGATCAACGACATTCTCGACGTCATCGCCACGGAGGGCATGATCCCTCGTGAAAATCTCAAGGACGATGCGACGATCGAGAGCCTCGGCCTGAAATCCATCGACATCGTGATGATTCTGACCGCCATCGAGGAAAAATTCGACGTCTATATCCCGATGGACGGCTCTTTCCAGGAGGCCACGGACCTCAAGGGCCTGGTCGAGGCGATCAGCGCCCATATCCTGAAGGAAAAAACCGAGAAATGACATCCCGACGCGTCGTCGTCACCGGCATGGGCGCTGTTTCGGCGGCTGGAATCGGTACTGAACCCTTGTGGATTGCGGCGCGCGACGGCGCGCCCTGCACCGGCCCGCTGGTCGTGCGCGAGCCTTATGGCGGCCGCATCCGCATTTCCGCCCAGGTCCGCGACTTCGACATCGAGGCTCTGCTCGGCCCGCAACTCGCGCCCTTCGCCGACCCGTTCACGGCCTATGCGGTCGTCGCGGCGGATCAAGCAGTGGCGCAGGCCGGGCTCGACCCCGCCGAGCGCCAGGGCTCGCGCTGCGCCGCTCTGCTCGGCACCGGCGCGGGCGGCATGCGCACCTGCGACGACGGCATCTATAACGTCTATTTCGCCAACAAAAGGCCCGATGCGCTGACGGTCCCGAAGCTCATTCCGAGCGCCGGCCCGACGCAGATTTCCATGCGTTTCGGCGCGACCGGGCCCTGTTTCGCGCATCGCCAGCGCCTGTTCCTCGGGCAGCCAGGCCGTCGGCCTCGCCACGCAGATGATCCGCGCCGGGATGATCGACCGCGCCATCGTCGGCGGCTCCGAGGCCTGCGCCACCAATGGCTCGATGCGCGCCTGGGAATGCCTGCGCGTGCTGACCCCCGACCTGTGCCGTCCCTTCGCCAAGAACCGCAACGGCATGGTGCTCGGCGAAGGCGCCGCCATGTTCGTGATCGAGGCCGAGGAGGTCGCCCTGGCGCGCGGCGCGACGCCGCTCGCGGTCCTCGCCGGCTATGGCACCAACACCGACGGCCTCGACCCGGTCCGCCCGGACGCGGCCAGCGCCGCCGCCTGCATGACCATGGCGCTCGAGGACGCCGGCCTCGCGCCGACCGACATCGATTACGTCAACGCCCACGGCACCGCGACGGTGATGAACGACGTGACCGAAGCCGAAGCGCTCAACCGCGCCTTCGGCGGCCATTGCGACACTCTGCTCGTCTCCTCCACCAAGCCGATCCACGGCCACGCGATGGGCGCGAGCGGCGTGCTGGAGCTGGTGATCTCGATCCTGGCGCTGCGCGACCAGGTCGTCCCGCCGAATCTGAACACCGAGCTGCAGGATCCCAAGTGCCTGATCCGGCTGGTCGGGCCGGAGGCGGTGAAAATGCCGATTCGCGCGATTCTGTCCAATTCCCTCGCGTTCGGCGGCATCAACGCCTCGCTGATCGTGACGCCTCACGCCGCGGCCTGAGCCATGAGCGCGACGCCCGCCGTTCAGCACATGGGACCGCTGCGCGCGACCGCGTCGCCCGAAGTCGTCGCCGCGTTCCGGCTCGCGACCGGCTGGCGCGACGCGGACGGGCCGCCGCCCGCGAGCTTCCCGGTCATCGTGATGAACCTGCCGGAAATCGGCGGGGCGGTCCGCGCCGCCGCCGAGGAAGTCGGCCTGCCGGTGCACGAGGCGCAGCATTTCGAATATGTGCGGCCGATCCGGCTCGGCGAAAGCTACGACCTGATGCTGGAATTCCGCCGCGAGCAGGAGCCCGCGCGCCTGATCGTCACAGCCGACGTGTTCGATATCGAGGGCGCGCGCGTCGGCCGCATCGTCTCGACGCTGCGCCTGATCGACCCCGCCGCGATTCCCGGACCGCCCGGCAAGGAGGCGCCCGCTCATGACGGATCCGAACGCCGCGCCGCGCGTCGGCGAAAAGCTGCCGCCCCGGACCATCGGCCCGTTCTCCGCCGCCGATCTCGCCGAATATGCCGCCATTTCCGGCGATTCCAACCCGCTTCACCTCGACCTCGCCTTTGCGCGCGGGTTCGGCTTTTCGGCGCGGCCCGTCCACGGGATGAAGCTGCTCGCCGCGTTCGAGCCGATGCTGCGCGACTGGCGCGACGACCTCGCGGTGATCGCGCTGACGGGACAATTCCTGACGCCGCTGCTGGAAGACGAAACCGCCTCGCTGACGGCGCGGGTCGTCAAGATCGAACAGACAGGCAACGGCTTTCGTCGCCGTCCTGCGGCTGATCGCCCATACGGCCAGCGGCGCCCCGGCGCTGATGGGCGAGGCGCGGCTGACGCCCGCCGGCGGCTGATCGCCGCGGCAGGCCACGCTTTGGCGAAGAGTCGCATGGACGAGCGGCCTCGTTTTGACTAATCAGACGGCAAAGCGCCGTTTGCACGAATCAAAGGCTCGTATCGAATGACCGACATTCAGCCCCAGGATCGCATCATCACCGTCTTCGGCGGCTCCGGCTTCCTCGGCCGCCATCTGGTTCGCGCGCTGGCGCGCGACGGCTGGCGCATCCGCGTCGCGACGCGCCGCCCCGACCTCGCCTTCCATCTGCAGCCGCTCGGCCGCGTCGGCCAGATCAACGCCGTTCAGGCCAATGTCCGCTATCCCGATTCGCTCGCCGCCGCGCTGCGCGGCGCCGAAGCGGCGGTCAATCTCGTCGGCATTCTGGCGCCCTGGGGCAAGCAGACCTTCGACACCGTGCAGTCCGAAGGCGCCGGGCGCCGTCGCCAAGGCCGCCGCGCGAGGCCGGAGTTTCCAATTTCGTCCATGTCTCGGCGATCGGCGCCGACGCGGCCTCGCATTCGGCCTATGCGCGCAGCAAGGCGGAAGGCGAAGCGGCGGTCCTCGCCGCGCTGCCCTACGCCAAGATCCTGCGCCCCTCGGTCGTGTTCGGCCCCGAGGACCAGTTCTTCAACCGTTTCGCCGCCATGGCGCGCCTCGCCCCGGCCCTGCCGCTGATCGGCGGCGGCGCGACGAAAATGCAGCCGGTCTATGTCGGCGACGTCGCCAAGGCCGGCGCGCGCCTGCTGGGCGGCGCGGGCAAGGAGGGCGCGACCTATGAGCTCGGCGGCCCGGCCGTGCAAGACCATGCGCGAGTTGCTGGAGTTCACGCTGGCGACCATCCAGCGCCACCGCGCGCTCGCGCCGCTGCCGTTCGGCGCCGCCGCCCTGCTCGGCTCCGTGACCGAGACGCTCAACAAGCTGCTGCTCGGACTCCTGCCGGCTGAATTCGTCTTCACCGCCGATCAGGTCGAATTGCTGAAACGCGACAATCTCGTGTCGGAACAGGCCAGCGCCGAAAAGCGCACCCTCGCCGGCCTCGGCATCGCGCCGGAATTGATCGAGGCGATCGTCCCGACCTATCTCTACCGCTTCCGCAAGACCGGCCAATACGCCGACCAGCGCGCGGTCTAAGGTTCAGCGCGGCCCCGGCGCCGGGGACCGCAGCCTTTTGTGAAGCCGCGCCATCAGGCCGATCCCGAACAAGGGCGTCAGCAGGTTGAGGATGGGCGTCGCCACGAACAGCGCGATCAGCAGCCCCGCCGACGAAAATCGTCAGCCGATGGCGGCGGCGCAGCGCGCGCGCCTCTTCGATCGGCCGGTAGCGCATCGCCGCCAGCTCGAAATATTCCCGGCTGAACAGATAGGCGTTGGCCACGAAGAACACCAAGGCGTTGACGCCCGGCAGCAGCCAGAGGGCGAAGGCGGCCAGGTTGACCGCCAGCGCCACGCCCGAGAATTTCAGCGCCAGCCCCATCGAGGTCAGCGCCGGCACGGCGCGGCCGCGCCGGTCGGGCGCATAGATCTTCGCCTCGACATGATCCGCCAGCTCGTCGAGAAAGAAGCCCGCGACCAGCATCGCGACCGGCGCGATCAGGAAGATCAGGGCGACGAACAGGCCGAGCGCCGCCGCGATCTCGACCAGGGTTTTCAGCCACGGCGTCCCATCCGTCGCGATCCAGACGGCGGACCGCTCCAGCACGACCCAGAGCCCGGCAAGCAGCGCCAGCGTCAGGCCGAGCGATTTGAGCAGCACCGCGCGGAACGGCGGCGAAAACATGTCGCGGAGGCTGGCGACGGCGTCGTCGATCATGGGGGCGTCTCAACTCCGGCGGGACGCGCGGCGGATAGGCGCGCTGGCGGTCAGGCCGCGTCCGAGGACGGCGTCGTCTGGGTCAGGATGGAATAAAGCGCGGGCGCCTCGCGGGTCGCCCGAATCTTGGCCAAAGTCGCCGGATTTCTGAGCAGGCGCGCGATGAAGGCGAGCGCCTTCAGATGGTCGGCGCCGGCGTTCTCCGGCGCGATCAGGCCGAACAGCAGATCGACCGGCTGGCCGTCGAGCGCCTCGAAATCGATTCCGCGCTCCAGGCGGGCGAAAATGCCGAAAATCCGCGGCGCGTTCAGCAATTTGCCGTGCGGAATCGCGATGCCTTCGCCAAGGCCGGTGGAATTGAGCTTTTCCCGCTGCATCCAGGCGTCGAAAATTTCCCGCGCGGGAAGTCCGGAGACTTCCGCCGCCTTTTCGCTCAATTCCTGAAGGGCCTGTTTCTTGCCGTTCACCCGCAGGGACGGCAGGATCGCCTCGGGAAGCAGAAGATTTTCAAGCGGCATGAGGATCGTTTTCCGTCAAGGCGCCATCAAAGGAGCCCGCAATCGCAAAACGGGCGCCCGCGACGCCGGCGGCCCTGAAAAAAAGAGTGGGCGCGCGCGATCCGTCCTGGAACGCTCGCGCCAACCCAAGCAAAAAATGAGCCGCGATCACGCGGAGCCTTTGTCGCCGCCGGTGGGATCGACCCAGCCGATATTGCCGTCGAGCCGGCGATAGATCACGTTGACGCGGTTCGTGGTCGCGTGGCGGAAGACAAGCACCGGCGCTCCGGTGAGGTCCAGCTCCAGCACGGCGGCCGAAACGGAGAATTCCTGCAGGAACTTTTCGGATTCGGCGACGACCGCCGGCTTGAACTCGTGTTCCGCCGGGGCCTCGGCCGCCTCGTCGAGCGCGCCGATGACGGTGTAGCGGATCGGCTCGCCGGCCGGGGAGGCTTCGCGCGCCGCGCTGCGATCCTTCAGCTTGCGCTTGTAGCGGCGCAGGCGGCTCTCGATGCGCGCGGCGGTCTGGTCGAAGCTGGCGTAGACCTCCTGCGCGCGGCCCTCGGCCTGCAAGGTGACGCCGGAGGCGAGATGCAGCGTGCAATCGGTGCGATAGCCGGAGCCCTCGGGCTCGATCGTGACGTGTCCGGTGACGGAGCCGTCGAAATATTTCCCGGTCGCGGCGTTCAGCCGATCGGAGACATGGGTGCGCAGAGCCTCACCGATATTGATGTTCTTGCCTGAGATCCGCAGGGGCATCGGTTTGATCCAATTCTTGTCTTAAGCCGCTCTTGTTTCGAGCCGCCCGCCGGAGCTCTCCCTAAGCTCCTGACGGCGGATTTTGGCCGCCGCCGCTCGAACCTCCGGGGTCCGGCCCGGGCGTTCGTTCAACGGTTAGAAGCCTCCGCCGCCGAAGTCAATGCCGCATCCGAAAGCCCGGAAAACGCTGGCTTATCTCGCGCATCGCGCTTTCCCGCCGCCGCCTCTCGCGCCCGATCAGAACGACGCAGACGCCTGTTTCTCGCGCCGCCGCTCGACCGACGAGGGAATGCGCAGGCTTTCGCGATATTTGGCGACCGTGCGCCGGGCGATGTCGATGTCCTGCGCCTTCAGGCGGTCGACGATGGCGTCGTCGGAGAGAATCGCGTCGGACGCCTCCGCATCGATCATCTGCTTGATCTTGAAGCGCACCGCCTCGGCCGAATGGGCGTCGCCGCCGCCGTGGGCCGCGATCGAGGCGGTGAAGAAATATTTCAGCTCGAACAGGCCGCGCGGCGTCGCCATGTATTTGTTCGAGGTGACGCGCGAAACGGTGGATTCGTGCAGGCCGACGGCGTCGGCGATGTTCTTGAGGTTGAGCGGGCGCAGATGTTCGACGCCCTGCGCCAGAAAGGCGTCCTGGCGGCGCACGATCTCGGTCGAGACCTTGAGAATGGTGCGGGCGCGCTGTTCGAGGCTCTTGGTCAGCCAGTTGGCGGTCTGCAGGCATTGCGACAGGAAGGTCCGGTCCTCGTCGGGACAGCCCTTGCGCGACACCGTCGCCGCATAGGTCTGGTTGACCAGCACGCGCGGCAGGGCCTCGGAATTCAGCTCGATCAGCCACGAGCCGTCGCGCGCCGCGCGCACGATCACGTCGGGCGCGACCGGCTGGATCGGCGCGCCGCCGAAGGCGCGGCCGGGCTTGGGATCGAGCCGGCGAATCTCGGCCAGCATGTCCTTGAGATCGTCGTCGTCGACGCCGCAGATCTTGCGCAGGGCCGGGAAATCGCGGCGTGCGACCAGCGGGAGATTGGCGACCATCGCCTGCATCGCCGGGTCGAAGCGGTCCAGTTCGCGCAATTGCAGCGCGATGCATTCGGCGAGGTCGCGGGCGCCGATTCCCGTCGGCTCGAAGGTCTGGACGAGGGCGATGACCTTTTCGACGCGCTCCAGCGAGGCGCCGAGACGGTCGGCGATCTCCTCGGCGCTCTCGCGCAGATAGCCGGTCTCGTCGATGGCGTCGATCACCGCCAGGCCGATCATGCGCTCGACCGGATCGTCGGTCGCCAGCGCCAGTTGCTGGCCCAGAAAATCCGAAAGACTGGTCTGGCCCGCGACATAGGCCTCGATATTGGAGGCTTCGCCGCTCGAATCGCCGCCGCCGACGCCCGACCAGGCGGAATCCGACAGGCCCATCGCCTCGAGCTTGTTCTGCTCCACCGCCGGGCTGAGATCGCGGTCGCCGTCGAAGGCGTTCTCGACTTCCGTGCCCAGGCTTTCCGAAAGCCCTTCCGAGGAGACGGCAAGCTGCGACGAACTCCAGTCGGCCTCGCCGGGATCGCCGGAAAAGTCCCCCGGCGCTTCGGCCTCCTGGGCCGCGGCCGCCGCGTCGATGCCGGTGGGCGTCGGGTCTGGCCCCTCTTCGGCGCGCTCCAGCAGCGGATTGCGCTCCAGCTCTTCCTCGACGAAAGCCGCCAGTTCGACGCTCGAATATTGCAGCAGCTTGATCGCCTGCAGCAATTGTGGAGTCATGACCAGGGACTGGCCCTGCCGAAGCAGCATTTTTGCCGATAGCGCCATTCGTAACCCACAAACCGGAAAAGGCGGAGCCGCGCCCCGGCGTTAAAGCCAAGGGTTAATCGGCCTGTTTCTTGCATACACCATTTCCGACAGGTCGGCCATGAAAAAACGACGTCGCGAAACAAACGAAAACCGCGCGGTTAACGTCGAACAATCGCCTGTTACAGAATGATTTTTCTGTTCTGGCCCGTGGTCTCGCCGGTCACATCCGGAAATCTTCGCCGAGATAGAGCCGCCGCACGTCCGGATTGCCGACGATGGCGTCCGGATGGCCCTCGGTCAGCACATGGCCGGAATGGATGATATAGGCGCGGTCGATCAGGCCGAGGGTCTCGCGCACGTTGTGATCGGTGATGAGCACGCCGATGCCGCGCCCCTTGAGGTGCTGCACCAGATCCTGGATGTCGCCGACCGCGATCGGATCGATGCCCGCGAAAGGCTCGTCGAGCAGCATGAAGGACGGGTTGCTGGCGAGCGAGCGCGCGATTTCGCAGCGCCGCCGCTCGCCGCCCGAGAGCGCGATCGAGGGCGACTTGCGCAGCCGCTTGATGTCGAATTCCTCGAGCAGGGACTCGAGCTGCTGGGCGCGGCGGTCCCGGTCCGGCTCGTTGATCTCGAGCACGGCGCGAATGTTGTCCTCGACGCTCAGGCCGCGAAAGATCGAGGCTTCCTGGGGCAGGTAGCCGATGCCGAGCCGGGCGCGGCGATACATCGGCAGCCCGGTGACGTCATGCCCGTCGAGCTCGATCATGCCCTTGTCGGGCTTGATGAGGCCGGTGATCATGTAGAACACCGTCGTCTTGCCGGCGCCGTTCGGCCCCAGCAGGCCGACCGCCTCGCCGCGCCGGACGTTGAGGCTCACGTCCTCCACCACCCGGCGGGCCTTGTAGCTTTTTCCCAGATGATGGACGTTGAGCATGGGTTCGCCGGCGGGTCCGTCTTTCGCGCTGAAGGGGCGCGTGTTTGTTGTGCGCTCTTGAAAAGCGGGTCTGTTCAAGGCGCGGCCTTCGCAGGCGCGGGCTTGGGCTGGGCTGGCTTGGGCTGGGCTGGCTTGGGCTGGGCTGGCTTGGGCGAAACGGGGTTGGCCGCCCCCGCCTGCGGCGCGCCGGGCTTGGCGTCCTCGGGCACGATCAGCGTGTGGACGCGGCCCTTGGACGACACCACCGCCTGTCCGGTGGACAGGTCGTAGGTCAGCTGGTCGCCCCGCGTGACGTTCTCCCCCTGAGACAAGGCGACATTTCCGATCAGCATGAATTTGTTCTGCGGCTTGTCGTAAACCAGCGCGTCGCCCGTGCCGATCTGATCCTTGCTGGTGATGGCGATCGGCCCCTTGCCTTCCATGCGGCGCAGGCCGGAATTGGCGCCGCCCGGTCCCGCCGTGGCGGAAGAGGGGGCGGCGGGCGCCCCCGCCGCGGTGGGCTTGCGGTCGAAAAAGATCGTGAGCACGGAGGCGTTGAGGCGCGTGTCGCCCTGAACCGCGACCACGTTGCCCGTATAGATCGCCTTCTGCTCCTTGTCGAAATAATCGAGCTTGTCGGCGGAGATGTTGATCGGCTCGCGGCTGCCGGCGCCCGGCAGCATGGTCGCCCCTCCCGGCGCGGGAGGCGCGGCCGCCGGCGGCGGCGCGTTTTGCGGCGCGGCCAGAGCGGGCGCAGCCAACAGGCCGAGCGCCAGGACGAGGATTGTCGTCCGGGCGGACGAGGCGCGATGGAGGGCGGGAATCATGGTCAATGGTCTTTCTGGGCCGGGGCGGGCGGAGCATCGTCCGGCGGCTGGACGAAATGCGAACGCACATTGCCCTCGAACGTGATCTGGACGCCGTTTTCCGTCGAGGACAGCGAATCCGCCTCGATCCAGCCCCTGTCGAAATCCAGCCGCACCGGCTCCTTCGAGCCGAACACATTGGTCTTGAAATTCATCGTCGCGCTGCGCATCGCCAGATCGTAATTCACGCCCCTGATGTGGACGTTGCCGGCGAGGTCCAGCACCTGCTCGGTGGAAGCATAGGCGCCGGTGTCGCCGGTGATCCGGGTGTCGCTGTCGTCGGACATGCGCAATTTGGCGTCGAGCTTCGTCAAGGCGGTGTGGTTGGGGTCCTTGGGATTCTGCACGCCGGTCTCGGCGGTCACGTCATAGGGCTTGCCGTCGCGGCGCACGCCCGGTCAGCCGGGGATGCTCCATGGTGATCTTGTCGCCGCTGATGCCGAAATTTTCCAGCGAGAAATGCAGATCGCCGATGTCATGGGCGCGAAACCAGGAATACCAGACCAGGCTGATGCTCGCAGCCGCTGCGCCGACCACGATCAGGCGGCGCAGCCATTTGATGCGGGCGCTATGCCGCGACGCCGCCCGAAACGCGCGCGAGCGCGCGGCGTTGGCGGGATGATCGAAACCCTCGCCGGTCCGGCCGGATCCCTCAATCGGCATGGGTTCGCCTCGGGCCGAGACGCCGCCTGAGATCATCGATGCGTCGTCCTTCCGCCCTCAATCCAGCCCATCCATGTCGCCGCCAGTTAACAAGCCTCGAATGAATGCGATCTGAACGCAAAGAGCCGCTCCAAATTATGGCGCCTGCGCGACATTGTCGCGTCCGCCGCAAGGCGACGCGCGGCAAACGTCAGCTATGCGCGAAAATATCCGTTTCGGGCCAGCCCAGCAAATCCAGCTCCGCCCGCGTCGGAAGGAAGTCGAAACAGGCCTGGGCGATCGCCGTCCGGCCCTCGCGGGCGAGCAGGCCGTCGAGTTTCTCGCGCAAGGCGTGAAGGTGGAGGACGTCGGAGGCCGCATAGGCGAGTTGCGCCTCGCTCAGCCGCTCGGCGCCCCAGTCCGAGGTCTGCTGCTGCTTGGAAATCTCGACCGTCAGCAATTCGCGCACGAGATCCTTGAGGCCGTGGCGATCGGTATAGGTGCGGGTGAGCCGGGAGGCGATCTTGGTGCAATAGACCGGGCCGACGCGCAGCCCGAACGTCTTTTGCAGGATCGCGAGGTCGAACCGCGCGAAATGGAACAGCTTGGTCACGGCCGGATCGGCGAGGACGCGGACGAGATTGGGCGCAGAGGTCTGACCCTTCGCGATCTGGACGAGGTCGGCCTCGCCGTCTCCGCGCGAAAGCTGGACCAGGCAAAGCCGGTCGCGGTGCGGATTGAGGCCGAGCGTCTCGGTGTCGATGGCGATGCTGGCGCCCGGCTGGAAGTTGTCGGGCAGGTCGCCCTGATGCAAGCGAATGGTCATGATGGATCTCGTGCGGCCGGCAGCGGCGCGGAAGCCCTAGCATTGCCGCGCCGAAGCGGCAAGCAGCGGGCTCACGCAGGCGCTAGTCCTCCGACGGCTTGCCGCGAAAGCTTTTCACGGCGCCGCGCTGCTTCTTGCCCTCCAGCCGCCGCTTCTTCGAGGCCAGCGTCGGCCGGGTCGGCCGGCGCGGCGGCGGAGGCGGCGCCGCCGCTTCGCGAATCAGCGCGATCAGCCGTTCGAGCGCGTCGGCGCGGTTGCGCTGCTGGGTGCGGAACCTCTGCGCGTTGATGATCAGGTCGCCGTTGGAGGCGAGCCGGCTTCCGGCCAGAACGGCGAGCCGGTCGCGCACCCGATCCGGAAGGTTGGGCGAATCCAGCACGTTAAACCGCAATTGCACGGCCGATTCGACCTTGTTCACATTCTGGCCGCCCGGCCCAGACGCGCGGATGAAATCCTCGCGCAATTCGGAATCGTCGAGCGCGATCGAACGCGTGATCCGTATCATGAGCCGCTCCGCCGCGCCAAACCGGCCCCAACCGGCCGCAAGCCGGGCCGGCCGGCGGCGTCCGGCCTCGAGAATCGCGCGCCAGTGTTGCGGATTGCCCACAGCCCTGCCGCCCGGCATTGGCTAGAATGTCGAAAGACGCCGCCGCTCCTTTCCTATATCGATTTGCCCCAGCGATGATCAACCAGCAAGCCGTCGACAAGGCGTCCGAGGACGCCGCCCAACTCCTGCTTCGCATCGGCGTCGCCGTGGCTTTTGTCGCCACGCCCTTTTTCCAGCTGCTGTCGCCGCGCGTGATCTTCATCCTGCCGCCGATCGGTGGCGCGCTCATTCTCGCGGCGGGCCTGGTTCTCGCGCCGCGCCTGAACATGCGCGACGTTTTCGCCTTTCTGCTGTCGCGCGTCGGACTGACGGCGAGTTTTCTCGGGTTCTGGATGCTGCTGTCCCTGCTGTGGACGCCGTTTCCATCGGAAGCCGCGCCGCGCCTGATCAAGGCCATGCTGACGGTGCTCTGCGTCCTGCCGGTCGCGGCGGCGCTTCCGCCGCGCACGCGGGCGGCCAATCTTTATTTCCTGCCGCTCGGCGCGGCCCTCACGGCGCTTGGCGCCCTGGTCCTGAGCGCGCGGATGTTCGCGGGCGACGAACCCGGCGGCGACGAGGATCTGGTCATCGGCATGGAGTCGGCGCTGCTGCTGCTCTGGCCGGCGCTGGCGGCGACCCATCTGCGCAATCGCGCCACCTTGTCGGCGAGCCTCGCCATCGTCGTGCTGGCGGCGGCTGTTTCGGCGCCCACGCCCGGCGCCCTCGCCGCGACCGCATGCGCCGCCTGGCCTTCGTCTTCGCCTTGTGGGATTCGCGGCTCACCGGCCGCTGGCTCGGGCGTTTCGGCGCCGCCTGTTTCGTCTTCGCGCCGCTGGTTCCGCTGCTGTTCGGCCCCTTGATCGGGCCCGATTCCCCGCCTTTGCTGCTCAGCGTGAAGGCCTGGGGCGCGATGATCGTCAGCGACGGCGTGCGCATCGTGACCGGCCATGGCTTCAATTTCGTGAATTCGGGCTATCCGCGTGGCTATCTGCCGCCATCGGCGCCGCATTCCATGCTGTTCCACGTCTGGACGGACCTCGGCCTGATCGGCGCCCTCGCCATCGCGGCCCTGGTTCATCTGGCCTTCCAGTCCGCCGCCGCGCAGCCGCCGCGGCAGGCGCCGTTCTGGATCGGCGCCCTGACCTATGTCTTCGCCATGGGCGCCTTCGGAATCGCCGCCGACCAGGCGTGGTGGATCACGGCGCTGGCGCTGGCGCTCGGCGCCTTCGCTCTGGTCTCGCGCGGCGATTACAAGACCGCGCGGCCCACGGCGCCCAAGTGGTCGCCCCAGTCATGATTGCGCTCAGGCCGAGGCAACCGGGCGGCCCTTTTCGTCGATCGCCCGCTCGCCGTCTTCCTTGAAGAACTCGCCGCGCTGCGGCGGCAGGATTTCGAGCGCCTTTTCGGCGGGGCGGCACAGCCGCACGCCCAGCGGACTGACGACGATCGGCCGCTCGATCAGCACCGGATATTTCGCAATGGCCGCGAAAATCTCGTCATCGGGCACAGCCTGATTGTCGAGCCCCAGTTCCGCATAGGGCGGCGCCTTGTGGCGCAGGATGCCGCGGACCGTCAGCCCGGCGCGCGCCAGCAGGTTTTCCAGCAAGGCGCGGGTCGGCGGCGTCTTGAGGTATTCCACGACATGGGGCTCGATCCCGGAATTGCGGATCAGGCCCAGCACATTGCGCGACGTGCCGCAGGCGGGGTTGTGATAGATGATGACGTCGAAGGCGCTCATTTTCATCTCCCGGAGGGGTCTAGCCTCCGATTTCCTCGCGCAGAATTTCCAGCTCCAGCCATTGCTCCTCGGCGGCGGCGAGTTCCGCCTCGGTCCGCGTCAACAGCGCGGTCGCGTCGCTGAACCGTTTCGGATCGCGGGCATAGAGCTCATGGTCGTCGAGGATGTCATGCAATTTCGCCGCTGTCGCCCGTAATTTTTCCATCGTCGCCGGCAGCGTCTCGAGCGCGTGCTTTTCCTTGAAGCTCAGGCGCCGCCTGGTGTCCGCCGCGCGCTCCGGCTTCTTCTCGGCCGGTTTTGGCTTGTTTTCGGGCGCCTTGCTCTTGACCGCGTCGCTCAGGCCGAACCCGCGCTGCGCCACCATGTCGCTGTAGCCGCCGGCATATTCGATCCATTGGCCGCCGCCTTCGCAGACCAGCACCGAGCCGGAGACGCGATCGAGAAAATCGCGGTCGTGGCTGACCAGCAGGATCGTGCCGGGATAATCCGCCAGCATTTCCTGCAGCAGGTCGAGCGTCTCCAGGTCGAGGTCGTTGGTCGGTTCGTCGAGCACGAGGAAGTTGGACGGCAGCGACAGGGCGCGGGCGAGCAGGAGGCGCGCGCGCTCGCCGCCCGACAGCTTGCCCGTCGGCGTGCGCGCCTGTTCGGGCGGGAACAGGAAGTCCTTCATGTAGCCGATGACGTGCTTTTTCTCGCCGTTGATCTCGACCCAGTCCGAGCCGCCGCCGGTCAGGGTGTCGGCGAGGGTGGCGTTGGGGTCGAGCGCGGAGCGGCGCTGGTCGAGCGTCGCCATCTGCAGGCTGGTTCCCAGCCGGATCGTCCCGGAATCGGGCTCGAGCACGCCGGTCAGCAGGTTGATCAAGGTGGTTTTGCCGGCGCCGTTCGGCCCCACCAGAGCGAGCCGGTCGCCGCGCAGCACGCGCAGCGACAGGTCCTTGACGATCGGCCGCCCGTCATAGCTTTTCGCGACCTGTTCGGCCTCGACCACCAGCCGGCCGGAAATCTTGCCCTCGGCGACCGAGATCCTGACCTCGCCGACCGCCTTCTTGGCGTCGCGCGCGGCCTGGCGCAGGGCGGAGAGGCCGGCCATGCGCCGCACGTTGCGCTTGCGCCGCGCGGTGACGCCGTAGCGCACCCAATGTTCCTCGGCGACGATCTTGCGGTCGAGCTTCTGCGCGTCGCGCTCCTCCTGCTCCAGCACGGAATCGCGCCAGGCCTCGAATTCGCCAAAGCCCCGGTCGAGCCGTCTGGTGACGCCGCGGTCGAGCCAGACCGTGGCCCGCGACAGGTTTTGCAGAAAACGCCGGTCATGGCTGATCAGCACCAGGGCCGAGCGCAGGCTCGCCAGTTCGCTTTCGAGCCATTCGATCGCCGGCAGGTCGAGATGGTTGGTCGGCTCGTCGAGCAGCAGGATGTCCGGCTCGGGCGCCAGCGCGCGGGCGAGAGCGGCGCGGCGGCCCTCGCCGCCCGAGAGGTTGTCCGGCTTTTCGGCGCCGGTCAGGCCCAGCTGGTCGAGCAGATAATGCGCGCGATAATCGGCGTCGCTGGGGCCGAGGCCCGCGATCACATAGGAAAACACATCCGGATAGCCGGAAAGGTCGGGCTCCTGCGGCAGGTAGCGCACGGTCGCGTCGGGCTGGAAGAAGCGCTTGCCGTGATCCGGCTCGATCTCGCCGGCCGCGATTTTCAGCAGGGTCGACTTGCCGGAGCCGTTGCGCCCGACAAGGCAGATGCGGTCGCCCCGCTCGACGGAGAGATCGGCGGAGTTCGATCAGGGGCTTGCCGCCAAGGGTCAAGCCGACGCCCTGAAGGGCGAGAATGGGAGGAGCCATGCCCCCGTTCAAACGGAAAATGCGCCAGCCTGCAAGCGGCATCGCGGCCACCCGCCAAAAAGCTGTTGTTTTGCGCCCCCGCAAGCTAGATTTCGGCCATAAAAATCTTCGATTCGGGTTCGGGACATGAATCGCACCAAGGGAGGTCAGGATATGGAGCGTCAGGATATGGACCGCGCCGCCGCTTTCGCCGCGCTGGAAGCCCATCGCGTCGAGATCGCCTCCAGGCGCACGCTGGATTACTTCGCCGACGATCCCCGCCGGTTCGAGCATTTTTCCGTCCGCCTCGACGACCTGCTGTACGATTATTCGAAAAACCGCCTGACCCGGGCGACGTTGGGCCATCTGTTCGACCTCGCCCGCGCCGCCCGGCTCGAAGAACGGCGCGAGGCCCTGTTTTCCGGCGACAAGGTCAACCTCACCGAAGGCCGCCCGGCCCTGCACATGGCCTTGCGCAATTTTTCCGGCGCCCCGGTCCGCGTCGACGGCGAGGACGTCATGCCGGCGGTGGAGGCCGAGCGCGCCAAGGTCGCGGCGTTCGCCCGCGCCCTGCGCGAGGGCGCGATCCTCGGCGCGCGAGGCGATATTTTCACCGATATCGTCAATATCGGGATCGGCGGCTCGGACCTCGGCCCGGCGATGGCGGCGCGCGCGCTTTCGCCGTTTTCATCGCCGGAGCTGCGCGCGCATTTCGTCTCCAATGTGGACGGCGCCGACATCGCCGACACGCTCGCCGCGCTCGACCCGGCCCGCACCCTGTTCATCGTCTCCTCGAAAACCTTCACCACCCAGGAGACCATGGCCAACGCCGCCAGCGCCCGCGCCTGGATCGCGCAGGCGCTGGGCGAGGCCGCCGTCGGCGACCATTTCGCCGCCGTCTCGACGCGGCTCGACAAGGTCGCGGAATTCGGGATTCGCCCGGACCGGGTGTTCGGCTTCTGGGATTGGGTCGGCGGCCGCTATTCGATGTGGTCGGCCATCGGCCTGAGCCTCGCCATCGCTCATCGGCCCCGAGAATTTCGAGGATTTTTTACGCGGCGGCCACGATGTCGACCAGCATTTCCGCTCGGCGCCGCTGTCGCACAACATTCCGGTCCTGATGGGCCTGATCGGGATCTGGCACCGCAACATCTGGGGCTTCGCCGCCCAGGCCGTCATTCCCTACGACCAGCGCCTCGCCCGCTTCCCCGCCTATCTCCAGCAGCTCGACATGGAATCCAACGGCAAGAGCGTGTTGCGCGACGGAGCGCCGTCGCCGCGCGCCACCGGCCCGATCGTGTTCGGCGAGCCGGGCACCAACAGCCAGCACGCCTTTTTCCAGCTGCTGCACCAGGGCACGGAGGTGGCGCCGGTCGATTTCCTCGTCGCCGCCGAACCGACCCACGCCGACGAAGGGCATCACGCCCTGCTGTTCGCCAATTGCCTCGCCCAGAGCGAAGCCTTTTTGCGCGGGCGCTCGGAAAAGGAGGTGCGCGACATCCTGCGCGCGCAGGGCCTGAGCGCGGACCGCATCGACGAACTGGCGCCGCACAAGGTTTTTTCCGGCGACCGGCCCTCGTCCACCCTGCTCTACCGCCAGCTCAATCCGCGCACGCTCGGCCGCATCGTCGCGCTCTACGAGCACAAGGTGTTCGTGCAGTCGGTGATCTGGGACATCAACCCGTTCGATCAATGGGGCGTGGAGCTGGGCAAGGAATTGTGCGGCCGTCTCGCGCCGCTGGTCTCCGACGCCAGCGCGGACCTGTCCGGCCTCGACGGCTCGACCGCCGGGCTCATTTCCGCGCGGCGGGCGCTGCAGGGACTGACTCGGTTTTTTTTCCGGCCCTTTGACGGGTTAAGGCCGTGCGCTCGGCGGCGTTAGCCGCCGCCGCGCGGTCGGCGATTATTCGTCCTCGCCGAAGCGATTGGCGACGAGGGCGGCGATGGCGTCCACCGCTTCCTGCGCCTGCCGGCCGGTGGCCGAGATCGTGATCGAGCTGCCGATGCCGGCGCCGAGCGTCAGGATGCCCATGATCGACTGGCCGCCGACGGTCTCGCCACAACGCGACACCGTGACCTCGGCGTCGAACTGCTCGGCGCAATGAACGAATTTCGCCGTCGCGCGGGCGTGCAGGCCCTTGCGATTGATGATCGGCAGTTCGCGCGTGATCGCGCCCTCGGGCGGCGGCGGATTGGGCGGGCAGTCGCAGGGGGGGCCGGCGTCGTCCAAGTCTTTCATTTTCCACACAGAATCTTGCTGGCGACATAGATGTATTTACGCCCCGCCTCGGAGGCCTGGGTCACCGCCTGTTCCAGCGGGGCCTCGTCGCGCACCGATGCGAGTTTGATGAGCATGGGGAGGTTGACGCCCGCCACCACTTCGACATGGGCGCCGTTCATCACCGAAATCGCGAGATTGGACGGCGTGCCGCCGAACATATCGGTCAGCACCACGACGCCGGATCCGGAATCGACCTTGGAAATCGCCTCGATGATGTCCCGGCGGCGAATTTCCATATCGTCCTCGGGACCAATCGTGATGGTCGCCAGTTGCGATTGCGGCCCGCAAACATGCTCCAGCGCCGCGCGAAATTCCGTCGCCAGATGACCATGCGTCACAAGCACTATGCCGATCATCGACACTTACCGTCCTGTCCTCGCCCGCGCCGTGTTCCCGAAAACGCCGGACGGCGCGCCGAAAACCGAACGGTCAGCGTCCCGGCCCGCGCCCCATCTCTAAAGCGCTTTAAGCGGCCACGAAATCGCCGAATTTCAGACGGGCCATTTTCGTGTTTGCGACCGACTTGGCAAGTGAAATGAGCGTTCGGCGTCACTTTGTCAAAACTTTGTGCAAAAAAGCCATAATTGCCGCCACCCCGCGCTCGGTCTCCTTTGCTGGCAGCCGCAACAACGGGACATCGCGCAAGCCATGGAAATCGCTGCATAATTCGTCAGGCTCCGGCAGGCGGGGGCGGCCCGCGTGCTGTTTTTCGGATTCGAGATCGACGATCAGCGCCAGGACGGCGCAATCCTCGTAATCCTGCTCCAGCAGGCCGATCCCGCGCCATTCCGCGAGGCCGCTGATGGCGCGGTGCGGACTGAGCAATGCCCGGCCGCCGCGAATTCGCACGAGGACCCGGTCATCGCCCACCAGACGCGCGAAATCGCCCCGCCGCCTCCAGGCGTCGACCAGCGCCAAGGCGAGGCTGGACTTGCCCGCGCCCGATCCGCCGCGAATCAGAACGCCGAGTTCGCCAAGCGCCACGGCGCTGGCGCTGATCCCGAAGGGCGGCTGTTCGATTGGCGTCGTCACGCTTGCCCTCATTCCGCCGAAGGCAGGAACACGACGAAGCGCGCTCCAATCGTCTGCCCCTCCCCGTCCAGCGCGATTGGCGGCATGGATCGTTCCGCCATGCGCCTCGACGATCTGCCGCGAGATCGAGAGGCCAAGCCCGGAATTCTGGCCGAAGCTCTGACTGGGCCGATCGGTGTAGAAGCGTTCGAAAATCCGCTCGACGGCATGGTCCGGAATGCCCGGCCCGTCGTCGTCCACGAAGATCTCGAAGCCGTTGCGCGGCGGCTGTCCGTCGGCGCCGGGGCCGCGCCCGCGGCGCAGCGTCACGCGCACCTCGCCGCCCTGCTCGGAAAAGGTGCGGGCGTTGTCGAACAGATTGTTGAACACCTGGCCGAGACGGGAATCGTGGCCCAGCATCATCCAGGCGCCCTGGGGACTGCCCTCGACCTTGAATCGCAAGGTCACGCCGTCCTCGCGCTCGACCTGGTTGGCGACATCGACCAGCGCCCGCAGCAGTTTCCTGACGTCGATCGGGTCGCGGTCGCCGCGCGCCAGTTCGGCGTCGAGCCGGGAGGCGTCGGAAATATCGGAAATCAGCCGGTCGAGCCGGCGCACGTCATGCTCGATGACTTCCAGCAGCCGTCCCCGCGAGGACTCCGTCTTGGCGATGGGCAGCGTCTCGACCGCGCTGCGCAGCGACGTCAGCGGGTTTTTCAATTCATGGGCGACGTCGGCGGCGAAGCGCTCGATCGCCTCGATGCGGTTGAACAGCGCCCGGGTCATGTCGCGCAGGGCGCCCGACAAATGGCCGATCTCGTCGTTGCGGTCGGTATAATCGGGGATTTCCTGCCGCGACCTGACGCCCCGGCGCACGCGATCGGCCGCTTCCGCCAGCTTGCGCATCGGCTCGGCGATGGTCCCGGCCAGCGCGGCGGACAGCAGGAACATCACGGCGGCGGCGACGAGGAAGATGCGCACCAGCGCCCGGCGCTCGCCGGCGATGGCCTCGTCGATGTCGCTGCCCTGGGTCGAAAGCAGCAGCGCGCCGCGCACCGTGCGGAAGCGCTGGATCGGCGCGGCGACCGTCACCACGGTCTCGCCGCGCGCATTGACGCGCACGAAGGATTGCTCATGGCCATCGAGCGCGGTGGCGACCTCCGGATAGGCGCGGCCGTTGTCGACGCCGATGTCTTCGTACAGCGGCAGTTTCTCGGAATTGAACTTGCCATGCGCGAGATCGCGCAGCCATTCCAGCCAGCGCGGGCCTTCCTCCTGGCCGGGAGGCGGCAATTCGTT
This sequence comes from uncultured Alphaproteobacteria bacterium, assembly GCA_963811975.1. Taxonomy (GTDB): domain Bacteria; phylum Pseudomonadota; class Alphaproteobacteria; order Rhizobiales; family Beijerinckiaceae; genus Rhodoblastus. The sequence goes on along the minus strand of CAWETR010000020.1, from coordinate 331,698 downwards.
GCGCAGGATGTTGGAGCGCGTCGCGATCGAGCGCGAATCGAGCAGGAGATAGCCGTCGCGGTCGTAGATCCGCGCGCGGGTGCGGGTCGGCGAGACCAGCCGGCGCAGCAGCGGCCCGACGCGGTCCGGATTGATCGAGAACTCCAGTCCCGGCTGGGATTCCTCGTCCAGTCCGTAGCTTTGTCCCGGCGCGAGCTTCAGCAGCCTCTCGGGATCGATGGTGATGGCGTCGGCGTCCACCGTGGCGGAGGCCGCGATCGCGGCGGCGATGATCTCGGCCTGGGTGCTCAGGCTCTGGATGCGGGCGTCGATCAGGCCCTGGCGGAACTGGTTGAGATACAGGAAGCCGATCAGCAGCGCGAACAGGCCGCCGATATTGAGCAGGATGATGCGGCGCGCCAGCGAGGACGAAAAGCGCGAGACGAAGCCGCGCCAGAACGCCCGCAAGGCCACCACCCGCCGCTTGGCGCGGGGGCTCGACGGCAGCGCCCGCAACGCGGCCCACGACCGCCGCGCCGCGCCGGCCGCCGTTTTGCGCTCCGGCGCCGGCTCCGCGCCCAAACGCTCGTCCGGGCGCAACTCGATCCGTGCGCTGCTCGTTCAGGCGCTGCTCGTCCAGGCGCTGTTGCAAGCCTGCCCCCGGCTCCGGTTCACGATTCCTTGAAGCGATAGCCGACGCCGTAAAGCGTCTCGATCATTTCGAAATCGTCGTCCACCATTTTGAACTTCTTGCGCAGCCGCTTGATGTGGCTGTCGATGGTGCGGTCGTCGACATAGACCTGGTCGTCATAGGCGGCGTCCATGAGCGCGTTGCGGCTCTTGACGACGCCCGGACGCGTCGCCAGCGCCTGAAGGATCAGGAATTCCGTGACCGTGAGCACCACCGGCTCGTTCTTCCAGGTGCAGGCGTGGCGCTCGGGATCCATCTTGAGCAGGCCGCGCTCGAGGATCTTGGCCTCGGTTTCCTTCTGCGCCGCGGCTTCCTTCGGATTGGAGCGGCGCAGGATGGCCTTGACGCGCTCGACCAGCAGGCGCTGCGAGAACGGCTTGCGGATGAAATCGTCCGCGCCCATCTTGAGGCCGAACAATTCGTCGATCTCCTCGTCCTTGGAGGTGAGGAAGATCACCGGCAGGTCGGATTTCTGGCGCAGGCGGCGCAGCAGCTCCATACCGTCCATGCGCGGCATCTTGATATCGAAGATCGCCATGTCCGGCGGATTGTTGCGCAAGCCTTCGAGCGCCGCCATGCCGTCATTGTAGGTCTGGACGCGATATCCCTCGCCCTCCAGCGCGATGGAGACCGAAGTGAGGATATTGCGGTCGTCGTCGACAAGCGCGATGGTGGGCATGGAAGAACCTCTTTTTTCGGCGGAGCCCGCGAGCGACGCAGAGTCCGCGACGCTAATATAGTCTTCTCCGCCTGAAATTCACGCCGTTTTCAATGAATAGGCCATGAACAAGCCCGACGACGCCCCCAACAGCCCCTTTGCGCCGCTGCCGCAGAACACCTTCGACGGCCTGGCGCTCGCCAGAAAGCTGCTGCGCGCGACGCCGGCGGGCGCGCTCGCCACCCTGACCCGCGACGCCGGCTATCCCTTCGCCAGCCTGACCAGCGTCGCCACCGATTGCGACGGCGCGCCCGCTGCTGCTGCTGTCGGGCCTCGCCCACCACACAAGGAACCTGCTCGGCGACGCGCGCGGCTCCCTGCTGCTGGCCGAGGGCGGCAAGGGCGATCCGCTGGCGCATCCGCGGCTGACCGTCGTCGGGCGCCTGGCCCGGACCGCCGACGCCCGGGCGCGCGCCCGTTTCCTGCGCCGCCATCCCAAATCGGCGCTCTATGTCGATTTCCCGGACTTCTCCTTCTGGCGGCTCGAACCGGAAGCGGCCCATCTCAACGGCGGTTTCGCGCGCGCCGCCGATTATCCCGGCGCCGACGTCCTGACCGGCGTCTCCGGCGCCGACGCGTTGTTTGCCGCCGAGGAAGGCCTGCTCGACGAGGTCAATGCGCTGTCGCGCGAGGCGCGCGGCAAATTGGCGCAGGCGGCGGGCGAGGACCCCGCCCTCCACTGGCGGGCGACGGGGCTCGATCCGGACGGGCTCGATCTCGCGGCGCCGCAACTGACCGCCCGGCTCGCGTTTTCGCGGCCCGCGCTCTCTGCTGCAGCGTGGCGGGGCGCCCTGGCGGAGGCGCAGCCGGAGGTTCCTGCCGGCGAATGACATGGTAAATTTAATCTAGGTCAACAAAACCGTCTTATTTCTCACTTGCATGGCCGCAGGGCGGCGCGTAAACGGACCCGGAACTTTCGCAAGAATTAAGCGCTCCTTTGTTTTGTCGCGCAGTCGGGAGAAAAACATGGCTCAGTCGGGCGTCTTCAATCCGGCCTTTCCGGTCGAATCCTTTGGTTTCAAGAATCTCAAGAACGTCTATTACAACCTGACCGCCCCGGCGCTTTACGAAGAATCCCTGCGCCGCAACGAGGCGACGCTCGCCGCCGGCGGCGCTCTGGTCGCCGAGACCGGCGCCCATACCGGCCGCTCCGCCAAGGACAAGTTCGTCGTGCGCGACGAGACCACCGAAGGCACGGTGTGGTGGGACAACAACGGCGCGATCACCACCGCCAATTTCGACGCCTTGCTCGAAGACTTCCTGAAGCACGCCGAAGGCAAGGACCTGTTCGTGCAGGATCTGTTCGGCGGCGCCGACCCGGCCCACCGCGTCAAGACCCGCGTCGTGACCGAGTTCGCCTGGCATTCGCTGTTCATCAGCAACCTGCTGATCAATCCGACCTCCGACGAAGTGCTCGGCAACATCGCCGACCTGACCATCGTCGACCTGCCCTCGTTCCGCGCCGACCCGAAGCGTCACGGCTGCCGCACCGAGACGGTCATCGCGGTGAATTTCGCCAGGAAGATCGTGCTGATCGGCGGCACCTCCTATGCCGGCGAGATGAAGAAGTCGGTCTTCACCTATCTCAACTACATCCTGCCGCCGGAAGGCGTCATGCCGATGCATTGCTCCGCCAATGTCGGCGACGGCCATGATTCGGCGATCTTCTTCGGCCTGTCGGGCACCGGCAAGACCACGCTGTCCGCCGATTCCTCGCGCACCCTGATCGGCGACGACGAGCACGGCTGGTCGAAGGAAGGCGTGTTCAACTTCGAAGGCGGCTGCTACGCCAAGGCCATCAAGCTGTCGCGCGAGGCCGAGCCGGAAATCTTCGCCACCACCGAGCGTTTCGGCACGGTGATGGAGAACGTGGTGCTCGATCCCGAGACCCGCGTCCCGGATTTCGACGACGGCTCCAAGACGGAAAACACCCGCGTCGCCTATCCGCTGGACTTCATCCCGAACGCCTCGCCGACCGGCCGCGCCGGCCATCCCAAGAACATCGTCCTGCTTGACCTGCGACGCCTTCGGCGTTCTGCCGCCGATTTCCAAGCTCGACGCCTCGCAGGCGATGTATCACTTCCTGTCCGGCTACACCGCCAAGGTCGCCGGCACGGAAAAGGGCGTGACCGAGCCGTCCGCGACCTTCTCGACCTGCTTCGGCGCGCCCTTCATGCCGCGCCACCCGTCGGAATACGGCAATCTGCTGCGCGACCTCATCGCCAAGCACCATGTCGATTGCTGGCTGGTCAACACCGGCTGGACCGGCGGCAAGTACGGAACCGGCCGCCGCATGCCGATCCGCGTCACCCGCCGCCTGCTCGCCGCCGCGCTCGACGGCTCGCTGAACAAGGCGGACTTCCGCACCGACCCCTATTTCGGCCTCGCCGTGCCGACCTCGGTGCCGGGCGTCGAGCCGCACATCCTCAACCCGGTCAAGACCTGGGCCTCGGCGGCGGATTTCGCCGAGACCGCCAAGAAGCTGGTGAAATTGTTCCGCGACAATTTCGTCACCTTCGAGCCCCATGTCGACGCCAAGGTCCGCGACGCCGCCCCGGCGATGCAGATCGCCGCCGAATAAGCGTCACGACATCACGCTTCCCGAACCCCGCCTGGCGACAGGCGGGGTTTTTGTTTGGCCGAGACGCCGTCGTTAACATCCCGTTCATGAAGATGAACATCTGTTAATACTTGCGGCTTTCGAGATAATTAAAATACATTTTTCGGTCTTATTCACGCCATTAAGGAATCGGAAACCTCACGCTGTTGTTATCGCCCCAAATGACGAAGTGAAACGTGAGAATAAATATGCGTATCGGCTCATCGAAAGAACTGAACCGCGAGACCCTGACGTCCCTGGGCAAGATCAGCGCGGCCTCGGACTGGCTCGGCGCGGGAGACACGATCGACGCCAATCTGGTCCGGCTGAAGGCGCTGCACAAGCTCATGCGCGCCGCCGAGGATTGCGACGCCGACGCCTTGGTCGATGTCGATTACACCGAGGAATTCCTGCCGCGAGCCGAACATCCCGGCGCACGCCGCTCAAGCGCGTCTGCGCGACCGCCGTCGCGGTCAAGCTGAAATCGGCCTGATCTTCCGAAACCCTTCCGACGCGAACGCCGCCGATGGGCGGCGTTTTGCCGTTTTCGAGGCCCGAGACGAAGACGGAAAAGGCGGCCTTCGGCAAGCAGTTCTTAACCCTGATCAACGAAGATCGAACGGGTCGTAGCTTGTCGCGACGCGGAATATTCATCGTCGGGAATCGCATGACCGTATCGCAGACCATGGCCACGGAAGGGCGCCGGTCGCCCGCCGCGCCCTCGGAAGCGACCGGCTCCAGCAGCGCCGGGGGCGACAATCCCTGGCGCGACGCGGCGATCGTGCTCGGCCGGCAGGCGCGCCGGCGCCTCAAGCTGATCCTCGCCGCCGGGCTCGTCTGCGGCGCGCTGGCCGGATTGGCCAAGCTCGCCTTGCCGACCACCTACAAGGCGAGCGCGCAGATCCTGATCGACCCGCAGGAATTCCGCTCGTTCGACGCCGACGCCCCGACCTCCACGCTGGAGGCCAACGCCGCGATCAATTACGTCGAAAGCCAGATGGGCGTGATCGGCTCGGAGCGGGTTTTTCTGCGCGTGATCCGCGACCAGGGCCTTGCGGCTCCAGCCGAGCCACAGCCGGAAAGCCCCGGAGGCCAAACGCGCCCGCGACCTCGCCGAGAACAAGGCGCTGCTCGGCCTGCAGAAAGCCGTGACGATTGCGCGCGCCGAGCGCAGTTTCCTCGTCACGATCACGGCGTCGAGCAAGAGCCCCGAGCAGGCGGCGCAGCTCGCCAATTCCGTGGTCCAGGCCTATGGCGACGTCAATGCCGTGGACCGCATGGCCGCCGCGCGGCGGCTGGCCGCCGACCTCAACGCCCGCGTCGAGGATCTGCGCCGCCAACTCGCCGAGTCCGAGACGAAGCTGCTGAATTTCAAGGTCGAGCACAATCTCGTCGGCCTGAACGACAAGGCGATCGCCGAGCGCCGCGTTTCCGAAGCCACCGACGCGCTAGCGGCGGCGGAAAATCGCGAGGCCCAGGCCCGCGCGCGGCTCAAACAGCTCGAAGCCGCCCCCGCCGACCTCGGCGCCGTCGCCGCCTTCGGGCCGGACCCCGAAGTCGCGGCAATTGCAGGTCCTGATCGAAGGGACGGGCCGCCGCGCGCGGCGAACTCGAACAGCTCGAAAGCAATCTGGGCGACCTCCACCCATCCGTCGTCGCCGGCAAGGCGCGGCTGCGCGAATTCGACCGGCGCCTCGCGCAGGCGCTGGCGGGCCTGCGCCGCTCCGCCAAGGCCCAGCTCGACGAGGCGCAGGCGCAGGCCGGCCGGCCTGAACGAGAAACTCTCCGACCTCGCCGCCGAAACGACCCGCGCGCGCGAATTCGAAGCGCCGATGCACGAGATGGAGGCCGATATCGAGGCCAAGCGCAAGGCGCTGACCGTGCTGCAGACGCGCTGGCACGACGCCGAGGACATGAGCCGGCGCGAAGCGCCCAATTTCCGCATCATCTCCCCGGCCCGCGCGCCCAACAGCCAGGGCAAGACGTTTGGCGCGATCCTGTGGACCCTCGCGGGCGCCCTGATCGGAACCGCCCTCGCCTTCGCCGGGCTTGCGTTGGTCAGCCTGTTCGAAACGCCGAAGGATGCGGACGCAGCAGAAACCGGCGCAAACCCGCCGCCGAACTCCCGGATGAACCGCTCGCCGCCGAAACGCCGGCGCCGGAACGCGCGCGCGCTAGACTGTCTCGGCGAGCTGCCGGCTATCGCGCGCGCCGATGAGCGGCGCGCCGGCGACGACGCCGCGCTGCTGAGCGAGGCCTTCCGGCGGCCCCATTCGCCGTTTTCGGAGACCGTCGAGGCGATCTACGACCGCCTCAAGGCGGAAGCCGAAAAAAGGGCGCCGTCGCCGGCGAGCGCCCGCTCGTCGTGCTGGTCGCGGCGACGTGGCCGCAGGCCGGCGCCTCGACGCTCGCCGCCAATCTCGCCCGCGTCGCCGCGGCAAAGGGCGAGCGCGCGCTGCTGATCGACGCCCATTCCGCCCATCCGGCGCAGCACCGCGCGGCGCGCGACAGATGCGCCCCGGACCCTGATCGAAGTGGCCGGACGCGCGCGCCCGCTGGTGCGTCTCGCGCCCTATGCGCAATCGCTCAGCCTGATTCCGTCCTGGCCCGACGAGGCGCAGGTCTGCGCGGACATCGCGGACGAAGGCCTGTTCGAGCCGGTCGCCGGCATCAATGGGCATTTCGACTTCGTGGTGATCGACGGCCCCGACGCCAGCGACGAGGAGGGCCTGCGCGACCTCGTTCCCGCCGCCGACCAGATCCTGCTCGTCGTCTCGGACGAGCCGGGCGACGAGGAGGACGCGCCGGAACTGCTGCGCCGCATCGGCGCGCCGGAAACGGCCTTCGCCGCCTATCGTGCGCGCCGCGCCGCGCGCGCCGAGGCCGAATCCGAAGCCGCCTGAAACCAATTTTAACCTCGGGGCGCGAAACTCGCCGCGCAAGGGGCCGCGCGAGCTTATCATGTCGACGGCCTCGACCTTTGACTCATCAAAAATCGGCAGGCGCCATCGGCGGCGCAAGAAACGCCCTGACATTGGATCCGCGCCGCCGCGCCGGGAGCGGGAATTTGCGTCATCGTGTGCTGAAATGGCTGGGCTGGTCGAGCATCGACGCGATAGGCCGCATCGCCATGCTCGCCGCGAGCACGGCGGTGCTGTCGCGCTGCCTCAGCCCGCGCGATTTCGGCGTCGCGGCCTTGGCCCTGACCGTGGTGACGCTCGCCAGCGTCGTCGTCGGCGCGCCGTTCGAGGAGGCCCTGGCGCAGCGCAAGGTGCTGCGTCTCGCCCATTTGCGCGCGGCGCTGACCGCCTGCTGGCTGGCGAGCCTCGCCTGCGTCCTGCTGTCCTTTCCGCTCGGCTTCGCGCTGGCGCGCGCCTATGACGAGCCGCAATTCGTCTGGGCCTTGCCCGTCGGCATGATCTCGGCCTTTTTCTCCGGCCATTCCGACATTCTCACCGGGCTGATCCGGCGCCGGCGCCGCTTCACCGATCTCGCCAAGGCGACCCTGCTCGGCAACGCCATCGGCATCGCCGCCTCGGTCGCCATCGCGCTCGCGGGCGGCGGGGTCTGGGCATTGATCGCGCAACGGGTGCTCGTCGCCGCCGCCCGCGCCATCCTGCTGCAGGCGCGCATGAAGGACGTCATCATCCTGCCGAGCCGCTCGATCGGCCATTTGCGCGACCTCGCGCGCTATGGCGGACTGTCGCTGGTCGACCGGATGATGGACAATCTGACCTTCCTCGCCTTCAATTATTTCGTCGGCGGCGTCTATGGCCTGACGACGCTCGGCTATATGAACATGGCGATGCGTCTGGTCGAGCCGATCCGCGGCGCCATCGGCGCCACCGGCCACAACATCGCCTTCTCGTTCTTCTCCCCGCTGCAGCACGACAAGGGGCGCCTGCGCGACCGGGCGAAAGCCGTGATCTCCTACGCGTCGCTGGCGATCGCGCCGGTCTTCGTCGGCCTCGCCGCGGTCACCCCGACCCTGCTGCCGCTGATGGCCGGACCCGGCTGGGACCAGTCGATCGGAATCGGCGTGTGCCTTGCGATCGGCAGCGCCATCGCCATCCCGGCGCGGCTGGTGTTCACGGCGCTGTCGTCGCGGGCGCGGCCGGAATACAGCCTGATCGCCAATGTCGCGGCCTCCGTCGTCACCATCGCCGTGGTGCTCGTCGGCGTTCCGCTCGGACCGATCAGCGTCGGCCTCGCGCGCATCGCCGGCGATCTGGCGCAGGCCTTGATCGCCATCGGCATCTCGCCGCGCCTGCTCGACTGGACCCGGCGCGACCGCCTGCTCGGCCTCGCGCCCGCATGGTTGCTCGCCGCCTTGATGGGAATTTTCGTCGCCAGCCTCAACCACGCCCTGCCGCATTTCGGCCAACTGGCGCAGGTCGCGCTGCAGATCGGCGGCGGCATTGCGATCTACGGCCTGTTCCTGGCGCTGTTCGCCCGCCAGCGGCTGAATGGCGTCGCGGAACTGGTGAACGGCGGCAAGGCCGCGAAGGGCTGACGGCCATGCCGGACGCTCCCGTCTTCCTCGCGGCCGCGCGTGCTGGTCACCGGCGCGGGCGGCTTCATCGGCTCGGCGTTGCTGGCGCCGCTCGCGCAAGACTTCGCCGTCCGCGCCGGAATTCGCCGCGCCCTCCCGAAGCCGCGCGCCCGCGTCGAACTCGTCGCCTGCGATCTCGACGATCGCACGCAGCTGAAGGCGGCGCTGGATGGCGTCGATCTCGTGATCCACGCGGCCTATGGCGACGAAGCCGCCATGCCGCGCCAGGCGGAAAACCTGCTGGCGGCCATGACCAAGGCCGGAATTGCTTCGCTGATCGCGTTCAGTTCGGTCGCCGTCTATGGCGCGCGCGAAGGCCGCATCGTCGAGGCGGACGCGCCGCAGGGGCCGCTCGCGCCCTATGCTCTGGCCAAGGCGCGCTGCGAAGCTCTCTATCGTTCCTGGAGCGCGGAAGCGGGCGCGCGCCGCGTCATCGCCCTGCGGCCCGGCATCGTCTATGGCCCACGCAGCCCGTTCTGGATCGAGAAAATGGCGGCGCGCATTTCGTCCGGCGGCTGGGGCGTTTTCCCGCGCTCCGAGGGCCGCGCCGCCCTGATCCATATCGACGATCTCGCCGGACAAGTTTGCGCCGCGAGCCGGCTCCTGACCGGCCCCGAACGCGACAGCCTCGCCGCCTTTGTCGCGCTCAACGCCGTCGGTCCGGAACGGCCCCTCTGGAACGATTATTTTCAGGCCTTGGCCGGAAAGCTCGGTCGCCCGCCGCTGCGGCCATGGTCCGGCGCCGAAACGGCGTTTCGGCAGGCGCTGGCCGTCCCGGCGAAAATCGCGCGGAAAGCCGGCCTTCCCTTCGGGCAAACCCTGGCGCTGGCGCCGACGCCGGGCGAGCTGAACCTGTTTGCCCTCGATTCCGATTATCGCGGCGAGGCGGCGCAGCGCCTGCTTCGGTTCGCGCCGCGCATCGGGATGGAGGAAGGCCTGTCGCGCTGCGAATTGTGAGCGATCACGCCAAACTGTAGCGCCGCGCCGCGCGCCCCGGAAGCGCCAGCCGGATCGCGCGCATTGCCGCCCGTCTGCGCCTGCTCCGGGACCGGCGCGAAAGAACGATTGGCGCCGTCGAAGCCCGAGACCGCGCGCAAGGCCGGCGCGCGGCCCGAGGCCAACGCCAGATCGAATGCGGCCGGCTGTTCGCTCCGGTTGATCGCGACAAGGCTCAGGCGCGCCCGATTTTTCGCTGCGCGCCGCAAAAAAGGAGAGGTCCGATCCGGCGCCGGCAACCGGCAAGGCCGTCTCGCCGAAGCGCTCGCCATCGGAATCGGGCTGGCGATAGAGCCGGTAGGCTTCGCCAATAAAGCCCGCGAGCGAGCCCCAATGGGTGGCGCATGAAACGCCGAACCGGCCGAAACGCCCCAGCGCGTCGGCGACGGCGAGGCCGGACGCGAGCAGGCCGGCGCCGCCGAAATTGAATTCGCCGAAGGAGAGTCCCGTGCCGGGATATTTGTCGTCGACGATGGCCTTCAGGCTCGGCAGCAGCGGCAGGAAGAGCCCCTCGCGCGGACGGCAGCCCAGCGCATCCGCGACCCAGCTGTCCTCGCAGAACCCGGCCTCGTCGAACGAGCGCGGCGCGTCGAGGATCGCGCCGGAGAGTTTGGCGTCCTCGGTGCGAAACAGGTCGCCGCGCCGGCTGAACGGATACCAATGCAGGTCGAGCGCATCGAGCAGGCGGCGGCCCTCGCGCTCGGATGCGTGGCGAAAGGCGTCGAGATAGGCCCCCAGAAACGAGCCATGCTGTTTGAATTCGTCCCAATCGGGCGCCTTGCGGAAATCGACGAATTCCGGCGCGCCCCAGCTTGCCGGTCCCAGAACGAGCGCATCCGGATCGACCGTCTTGATGGCCGCCGCAGCGCGCAGCGAACGGTCGATCAGCGAGCGGATCGTCACCGGCGCCCGGACGATGCGCGGATGGGTGTCGGGCCACAGCGCCGGCTCGTTGTCGAGATAATAGCCGGCGATCCCGCCCGAAGCCGCGCCGCCGTGGCGGGCGACCATCAGGCCGAGCAAGGCGGGAATATTGACCTTGCCGTTGTCCGTCGCCTGCGCGGACCAGTCGATGGCCCGGAACCGCGGCGATGGCGCGGCCTGCGCCTCGCTCACCTCGCCGTCGAAATCGGCGGCGACGAAACCCGCGAGCGGCACGGTCAGCAGGCTGCGCGCGCCGACGCTGGCGCTGTTGGCGAGAAAGGCCTCGACGACGGCGGCCGGCGCCTGCCATTGCTCCTTCGGAACGCCGAGGATTTCGAGCAGGAAGGGGCCGTTGGCATGGCGATAATCCTTGCCGGCATTGGTGGAATTGTCGCGCCAGTCATAGGGCGTCATCAGGTTGCCGCCGAGACGGCGGATCGTCACGCCGGCGGCGCGGTCGAAATCGACGCTGGGGCCGTTGCCGTCCATCGTCCCGGTCTCGTTCGAGCCATAGATGAAGGGATGGATCGGCGTTCCGGGTGCGTTGTCGTCGATGCGGATCGGCCGCGCAATCTCCGGCGACGCGTCAGCGGAAAGGGCGAGCGCGGCGCCCAATCCGGCCAGAACGGCGCGCCGGGAAAACGCGCCGCGCCGGCTCACGACACCAGGCCCCGCCCGTAAAGGGCGAGCCGAAAGCGGCGCGTCCAGAAAATCTTGCCGAGGCCGCCAAACGCCTTTGCCGCCATGGTCTCGCGCGCCGTCTCGCCGAACGGCGCGCAGATCAGCGCCGCAGCGCCGAAGGCCGCGGCCTGCGCCGCGCCCGCCGCCATCCAGCGCGCGATGACCGAAAGGTCGCCGGGCCGCGCCATGTCCTGGACGAAGACGCGGATCTGGCCGCTCAGGAATTTGCGCTTTTTCACATAGGCCCAGGTCAGGCGGCGCGGCGGCGCCCATTCCACCACTTTGGCCTTCGGACGCGAAATAGAGGCGCTTGCCGGCCAGAACCAGACGCTGCAACAGCAGCGAGTCCTCGCCGCCGCTCTCGTTGAGGCTCGGGTCGAAAGTCTCGCCGCCGCGCAGGCAGGCGGCGCGGTCGAACAGGGAATTGTTGGTGCCGAGCATCGCCGAGAGATCGGTGATCTCGGCTCCCGAAGCACGGTCGATGCGGCGCTCGAAAAAGGGCGCGAAGGGGCCGATGTCGCCGCCTTCGGCGCGGGCCTCGATCGGGCCGAACACGGCTGCGGCGCCGTGCTCGCGCGCGACCCGCGCCAGCGACGCCAGCCAGCAGGGAGCGGCTTCCTCGTCGTCGTCGAGAAAGGCGACCCAGCGCCCCTGCGCCGCCGCGACGCCGGCGTTGCGGGCGTTGGCGACGCCCGGACGCGGCTCGCTGACGTAATGCAGGGGAAAGGGCGATTTTTCCGCCAGCGACGCCACCAGCGCGCGGGCGTTGGCGTCTGGGGAATTGTCGACCACGATCAGTTCCGGCGCCAGATCCTCAAGCCCGACTTGCGCCATCAGGCTGGCCAGCGCGCGCGCCAGAGGCGCCGGGCGGTTGAAGGTTGGCGTGACGACGCTGATCCGGTCCATGCGATCCAGATACTCTCGCTTCCCGTGGGATATGACTTTCTTAAGGGGCCAAAGTTAATTTTTCGGGGAACGGCGCATCGCGGCCGGATGGGACTTGGGCGGGAAGGCTGAAACGACAATGAGCTTGGCCGGAAACATCGCCGCCACGCCGGCCTTGCGACGCATCGCGCGCGCGAACTGGCCGGCGCGCGCGCATGAGTGCCTGCTGGTCGGCTTTCCTGCTGTTCGCCTTCATCGGCACGCAGCCGCTCGCCATGGCGACGGCGACGCCCGAGGAGCGGCTTGCCGGCAGCCCGCTCGACCGCCTGCTCGTTCCGATGATGACGGCGATGGGCTTCGCCTTGATCTGGGCGCGCAAGGAGGCGGCCCTCGAGGCGCTTCGCGCCAACAAGCTGCTGGTCGCGGTCGTGCTGTTCTGCCAGGCCAGCATCCTGTGGTCGAATTATCCGGACCTCACCTTGCGACGCGCGCTGCTGCTGCTGTTCGTCACCGCGATCAGCCTCGGCCTCGCCGCCAGCATCGACGACCTGCGCCGCTTCCATGCCCGCCTGTTCCAGACGCTGGTCTTCGTCATCCTGGTCAATCTCGCGGCCACCGCGCTGTGGCCCGATCTCGCCATCACCGACATCGGCGTCGCCGGGATCTACGGCCAGAAAAACCCGGCCGGCATGGTCGCGATGATCGTCACGATCGTCTGCGTGACCTATGGCTTCGGGGCCACGCGCGCCATCGAGCGGGCTCTGGCCGCGCTCGGCGCCGCGCTCAGCCTGTTCTTTCTGCTCATCACGCTCAGCAAGACCTCGATCGGCCTGACTTTCCTGGCGCTCGCCGTCGGCGGCCTGTTCTGGCTCGTGCAACGACTGGGCTTTCGTTTCGCGCTCGTGGCGCTGGCGGGCCTCGCCGCGCTGCGTGGCGGGATTCGTCGGCCTCGTCGCCGTCAGCGATTTCGATCTCCAGCGCGTTCTCGGCGCTTTCGTCGCCGACACCTCGTTCACGGGGCGCGACGAATTATGGGGCTTTGCCTGGCGCTCGGCGCTGGAGCGCCCGTGGCTCGGCCACGGCTACGGCGCGTTCTGGGACGTCGGCGCCGCCAATGATCCGCTGGTCAAGCTGGAGCCCGGCACCTGGCTCGGCGACGTCAAGGTCGGGATCATCAACCAGGCCCATGACGGCTATCTCGAACTGTTCCTGCATATCGGAATTCCCATGACGATCGTCGCCGTCGCTTCCGTTTTCGTCGCTCTGGGCGCGGCGACGCGGCGGGCGATCACGACGCGCGGCAACGCGGGCGTCCAGTCGGCCTATGCGATGATGGCGCTCGTCCTGCTGCTCTATCTGCTGCACAATCTGACCGAGGCGACGCTGATGATGCGCGGCGCGCCCTTCGCCAGTCTCGCGCTGCTGCTCTGCTTCGCCAGCGGGCGGAATTTTGGCGGCGACAGGAGCCTCGTCTCATGGCCGCTGACGCGCCATCGCTCGCCATCGTCATCTGCACGTTCAGGCGGCCGGACCTGCTGCGCCGCGCCTTGCGCAGCGTCGCGGCGCAGGATGCGCCCGCAAGCCCGCACGGCGCGGTGAACGTCTATGTGATCGACAACAGCGACGAAGGCGACGCGCGCGCCGGTCGTCGCGGAGGAGGCGAGCGCGAGCCGCTGGCCGACCGTCTGGCGCGAGGCCCATCCGGCGAATATTTCGGTGGCGCGCAACGCCGGAGCCAACGCCGGCGACGAGGATTTCGTCGCCTTTGTCGATGACGATCAGGAGCTTGAGCCCGGCTGGCTCGACGCGGTCTTCCGGGCGGTCCGGGACGAGCGCGCCGACGCCTGGCAGGGCAAGGTGATCGGCCTGTTCGAGGCGCCCGAGCGCGCCACGCCGGCGATCCGCAATCTGTTTTCCCGCGACCTTGCGCAAGCCTCCGGCTACGAGTTGTTCGCCTTCGGCCCGCAGAAGCGCGACGGCCTCAGCCTCGCCACCAACAATTGCGTGTTCCGCCGCGCCACCTGCTTCGATGATTCGGAGATTTTCGACCCCGCCTTCGGCAAGGGCGGCGGCGAGGATTACGACCTGTTCTGCCGGCTGCAACGGCGCGGCCGGCGCTTCGTCTGGCTGCCCGAAGCGGCGGCGCGCGAATTCGTGCCGGCCTCGCGCTGCGAGCGCGCCTATCTGCGCCGCCGCTTCTATGCCGGCGGGCAGGCCTTCGCGGCAGCGATGGCCCGCGGCGGCAGCCATCCCCGGCTGACGCGTTGGATCATGCGCGCCAGAGCCGGCGTTCAGGCCGCTTTGCTGGCGCTGCGCGCGCCGGTCGCGCTGATGGGCGGCGAACCGGCGCGGGCCGATTATTCCTTCCGCTGGGCTGGCGTTCTGGGAAAACTCTCGTTTGGCGCGATCTATCCGCTGTATCAGCCGAAGACATAGGCCGGAATGATCGTCACGCGGCCTGAACGCGCAGCGCCGCCCGGGCGCGACGACCGCGCAAGACATTCAGCAAGGGCTGCTCGACAAATCGATAGACAACGAGCGCGACCAGGATGGAAAGCGCTGTCGCCGCCTCCGTGACTTGCCAGGGATGGGCTCCGCCGCCGAGCGCCTTGCAAACGATCGAAACCACAAAGGTGTGGCTGAGATAGAGCGAGTAGGATGCGCCGCCGAGCAGCAGCGGCGCCGGTCCGGCGCGGAAATATTTCACCGATGTTTCGACGCCGACGGCGCCGGCGACGATCAGAAAGGCTGGGAACGCCGAACAGGAGCTAGCCGCGCCCAGTCGCCCTCCGCCGGCGGGTTGGGCGCGAAGAGCAGCGCCGCAGCGCCCAGACCGACGACCGCCCATCCAGAAACCACGCCCGGTTTCCAGCCTTTTTCGACCCAGCGGGCTATGACAATCCCGCCGAGAAACTCGATAAGCAGCGGATCGAGCAACGACAGGACCGGCGCCCGGCGCGCAGAGCCCCTCGGGGAGAAGCAGGCCCAACAAGGCAAGGGCGGGCAGCAACGCGGCAAGCTGGCCGAAGCGCCGTCTGGCGGGCAGCATCAGACCCATCGCGAAGACGAGGTAGAAAAACATTTCGAAATTGAGCGTCCAGCCCTGCGCCAGCAGCGGAAAGGCCGTTCCGCCGGGATCGAGATGGGGAACGAAGGCCAGCGAAAGCAGGACATGAGCGGAGGTGGGCGCCGTCATGCGCGGGAAAGGCGGAGGGCAACGCCAGCCAGGCCAGCAGCAAGGCGAAGGTGAAGAGGTAAGTAGAGCGGAACGACGCGGATGATGCGCTGGCGCAGGAAGGTTCCGGGCGTCGTCGGGCGTTTCCCGGAGGTTTTCTGCGCCGTCCACATGACGAAGCCGCTGATCACAAAGAAAATGTCCACCCCGGCATTGCCGACGCGGAACATGTTCGTCCGATCCATTGGCGCGACTCGCGGCATGAAACACGACGACCAGGATCGCCGCGACGCCGCGCAGAACCTGAATCGACTCGTAGGTCCCGTCGCGCTTGAGGGCGCCGGCCCCGTCGATCCGCCTGTTTCGCGCTGCTGGCTGTCCACTTTTTCGCGCTCTTCGGTTATTGTTCCGCCGGCCAGCCTACGCTTTTCGACGAAGATCCGTCCCGGATCAGGACCGTAAACGGATCGAACTCATTCATATTTTGGTAAATCTTTAGTCTGTCCAAGCCGATGCGTTCAGACCGCTCACGCCAGGACTGGACGTCCTGTTCCTCCGCGCGCGCCATGACCCGTTCGAGCAGGTCCAGGCGCTTTTCAAAACTCATTGTCGCGGTCGACTGGATCAGGCAGGCGACATGATGCGGCTGGACGCCCTGCACGAAATTCTCCTCGTCCTGCGGCGTTTCCGGCTCGATGTCCCAGATGCCATGGACCGGCGAGACGTCGGCGACGAAATGGCCCGCGGCCTCGACGCCGAGCGATTCCACGAACAGGCCATAGAGCGTGTATTCGGAGAAATGCGGCTCGCGCGCGAGGATCTTGCGCCAGTCCGCGCCGCCGACCTCCTCGATGCGCCGGATCATCCGTCGCACGATGGAGCGGCGCCAGACCACGCAAAGGCCGATGTAATCGCCGGGGTCGAGCGTGTTCGCATCGAGTCCGAGCAGCCGGCAGGCGACCTCGCGCCACAGGATATGGGTGGCGTGGGTTTCGCAATGCGGATTGCGGTAAAAGCGCACCGCCCCGTCCGGACGCATCAAAAAGCCCGCTGTCAGCGGCCTGATAAAGACGCCGTCGCTGTCGACATGCAGCACGATTTCGGTCGGGCTGCCGGCGGCGGCTTCGATCTTCATCATCTGCTGGGCGATCCAGCCGCGCACCGGCGGGCTGTACAGGCTGAGATAGAGGTTTCGTCGCGGCAGGCGAAGCCAACGCCGCAGGCCCGGGCCCGGCATGGGCATTTTCTTCAGCCAGAACGGCAGCAGGTCGCGATCCTGCGAGCCGACGGTCCGATGGGCGCCGCGCAGGGGCGCAAACAAACCGATGTCGGGCGTCGGCACGAACAGGCGATGGGGCAGAATCGGGCGCGAAGCGGTCCACGCTCTCGCACAGCAGCCGGCAACACTCGAAATCGCCGCTGTAGGACAAAGTGAGAAGGCTCGCGTCGAGCCGGGGCGGCGCCGCGCTCATGCCGCCCAATCCGTCGGCGCGATCGGCGAAAACGTCGATTGAACCGGCGCCGGGCGCGGAAAGCGCTCGGGATGCTGCAGCATCTCGGTCAGTTCGGCGATATGGACGGCGAAATCGGCGTCGAGCCGCGCCGGGCGCTCCATTCGGATCGCCTCGGCCAGTTCCGCGACGCCTCGCGCGAAATCCATGGTCGGTTCGCCGCGCTTCGGCTTCATCGCCAGAGGGCGGGCCATCGGCAGCGGCTTCGCGGCGCCCACGCCGCCGAAACGGCGTTCGAGATAGCGCGACAGCCGCCCCTGCGAGACCGAACGCAACCGCACCGGAGAGGCGTAATCCCAGGGCTCGCGGATTTCGAGCGTTCCCTCGTCGCCGATCACCCGCAGGCGGTGGTCATAGGGCGCGACCACCGAATTGGTCACGCGGGCGACGATCCCGCCATCGAATTCCAGCAGGCCGACGGAAAAATCCGGCGCCGGATGCGGCAGGGGCTCGTCGGTCTGCTTGTCGGCGACCAGCAGCGCGGAAAAGGCGGTGACGCGCCGCGCCGGTCCGAACATCGCGCACAGGAGCGTCAGGACATAGCCGGCGTGTTCGAAGGTGCAGCCGGTCTCGAATTCGCCATGCGCCGGCCAGGGCTTCCCGGATCGGCTGACCCAGTTGCGGTAATCGACCTTGTGGATCATGCCGTCGTCGAGTTCGGCATAGACCAGGCGCGGCGCGCCGATGGCGCCCGCGCGCACCGCCTTCCACAAGGTCTGCGCGCTCTCGCCCAGAATGTTGCAGGGCGCGGCGGCCAGGCGCAGCTTCTTCGCCGCGGCGCGGTCGCGCAGAAATGTCGCCTCGTCGCGGGTCATGGCCAGCGGCTTTTCCGAATAGACGTGCTTGCCCGCGTCGAGCGCGGCGAGCGTGACCGGGGCGTGATTTTGCGGATCGGTGGCGTTGATCACGATCGACACGGCGGGATCGGCCAGAAGCGCCTCGAGCGACGCATAGACGGGGTCGCCCCAATGGCTCCGATAGGCCGCCAGGCGCGCCGCATCGCGGTCGAAGGCGCCGCGCAGTTGAAGGTTTTGCGCGTGCATCGGCAGGCAATGGCGATAGGCGTCCGCGATATAGCCGCATCCCACGATGGCGACGCCGACTGGACTGGTCATCTGGTCCCCGGGGGCCCGAGCCTCGAATGGGCGGCGATGCTAGGCCGTCGCGCTTAATTGCGCGTTACGGCGTTCAGCAGAACGCCGCGCGCAGGCGGTTGAGCTGCTCTTCCACGGGGCTCGCCGCCGGCGGGGCGAGGTCCGGATCGGGCTTCAGATAGAGCAATTGGTCGAGATGCATGATGCGCGCCTGCAGCCGCAGGGATTCGCAGACGAGATCGCGCAAGGCCTGGGGCAGCCGCGGGAAGCTTTCGGGCGACGCCGCGCTCTCCTGATAGGACAGCTTGACCTTGCGCTTTTCGGACGCGGCCTCGTCGAGCGTCAGTTCGCCCTCGTTCACGGCGCGCTGCAGCAGCAGCCAGGAGGCGATCTGCATCAGCCGGGTGGTCAGGCGCATGCTCTCGGCGGCATAGGCCAGCGATTCCGATCGCGGCAGCGCCTTGGCCTCTTCGCGGCCCGGGCCGTCGAGATAGGCCGCCGCCTCTTCGACCAGCGTCATGCCTTCGCGAAACATCGCCTTGAAAGCGTCGGACGCCGCCAGGCGCTGAGCGAAAGAGACCAGCTCTTCGTCGTCAGGATTCATTCGCGCCATGCGTCCACCTCAAACCCGCGCCACGTCCTTTCGGCAGCGCGACCCGCGCCGGCCCTCGACCGAGAACAGCACGAGATTAGCCCCATTCAGGGCGTCGCGCTCGCGGATTCCGGTTTAATGTTTAATGGTCGGCCGGGACGCGGCCCGCGTGGGGGCCTGCGTCGTGGGGCGGCGCCGGGCGTTTGCGCAAAAAGGAGAGCTGCGCGGGGCAGCTCCCCGAGTGCGACAACAGGGAGGCATGAGACAAGGCGAATGTCGCCCGGTTCCGGCTTGGAACAGGTTCGAGGTTGAGACGAAAACCTTAACAGGGCGTTAAACCCGGCGCGCACGGAAAAAATTTCGCGAGACCGGTCAGGGCGTTACCCGTTCATTTCCTGAAAAAGGAATCGGCCGCCGTCCGCGAGGCGCTCTTGCGCTCCCGCGCCGCCTCGAGCCGCGCGATCTCCGCCCGCAGCAGCTCGATCCGCTCGCCGAGTTCATCGACCGACAGGGCGTCGAGCGGCTCGCCGAGATGGTGCGGGGTCGGCGCCGGCTTCTTCGGCGCAAAAAATTCGTCGTCGTCCCTGGCCATGTTTCCCCCGTCCAGCGCCCAAAGGCCAATGCGAAAATTTGACGAAAGGTTTGCCTTTCGCCGGCGTGCGCTCTATATTTGTGCAATTCCCGTCATGAATGAAACTTGAGGCTGAGCCTCGGCCGGGCCGGAGCGCGACGCCGCGCGTCCGACGGCGAACGAAAGAGATTCGAGGAGACACGAATGAGCAACGCCCCGCTCATGCCCAAGGCCACCGCCGTCTGGCTGGTGGAAAACACCTCGCTGACATTCGATCAGATCGCCGAATTCTGCAAATTGCACCCGCTGGAAGTCAAGGGCATCGCCGACGGCGAAGTCGCGTCCGGCATTCGCGGCCATGACCCGATCACCTCCGGCCAGCTGACCCGCGAGGAGATCGAGCGCGGCGAGAAGAATTCGTCCCACCAGCTCAAGCTGGCGGTCACCAAGGTTCGCCTGCCTGAGGCCAAGCGCCATCGCGGCCCGCGCTACACGCCGCTGTCGCGCCGCCAGGACCGCCCCAACGCCATTCTCTGGCTGGTGCGCAACCATCCCGAGCTCAAGGACGCGCAGATCATGCGCCTCGCCGGCACCACCAAGAGCACGATCGCGGCGATCCGCGACCGCACCCATTGGAACGCGGCGGCGCTGACCCCGCTCGACCCGGTGACGCTCGGCCTGTGCTCGCAGATCGACCTTGATTTCGAAGTCGCCCGCGCCGCCAAGGACCGCCCCGCTCTGGTCCAGGATCACGGCCCGACGCTGGCGCCCGCCGAGGAGACGACCCAGCCCAATTATTACGAGCCGACCTCGCATGAGGACGTGTTCGGATCGAGCCCGAAGAAGGTCGAGGTCGAGGAAGACGATTTCGACGTCGATTCCGTCTTCGCCAAGCTCAAGGATCTGAAGACCAAGGAATAAGCGCGACGCCCGCCGGGCGTTGCCAGCAGCGCTAATTTGCGAGGGGCTTGCAGATCCGCGCCCTTCGCGACGCCCGCAGGGAGTCGCTAGGAGCGAACGCGACGCCGAGCTGACGCGAGGGGCTTGCGGATCGCGCCCTTCGCGAGGCGCAAATAAAAGGAACATCATGGCTGCGGTCCGCATTCTCGGCATCGATCCCGGCCTGCGCCATACCGGCTGGGGCGTGATCGAGGCCGACGGGTCGCGCCTCGCCTTCGTCGCCTCCGGCGCCATCCATTCCAAAACCGGCGACCCCCTCGCCGATCGGCTGCGCGAGCTCTACGACGGGCTCGCCGCCGTCATCGCCGCCCATCGCCCCGACGAGGCGGCGGTCGAGGAAACCTTCGTCAATCGCGACGCCGCAATCCACGCTCAAGCTCGGCCATGCCCGCGGCATCGCCTTGGTCGTGCCCGCGCTGGCCGGCCTCGACGTGCATGAATATGCCGCCAATCTGGTGAAGAAGACCGTGGTCGGCGCCGGCCATGCGGAAAAGTCGCAGATCGCCATGATGGTGAAAGTGCTGCTGCCGCGCGCCGAAGCCCTGAGCCCCGACGCCGCCGACGCGCTGGCGGTGGCCATCTGCCACGCCCAGCATCGCGGCGCCCGAAAGCGCGAGGCCGCGCTCGGCGCGCGTTAGAAAATGCGCTCTAATTCTTCTTTTGTTCGCGCCACGATGAAATTTCGCTAGACTGCCCCGACGCGATTCGGCCCGGACCCAACATGATCGGCAAACTCAAGGGCGTGGTGGATTCCCTGCACGAGGATCATGTGATCCTCGACGTGCATGGCGTCGGCTATGTCGTCGCCTGCTCGACCCGCACCCTGCAAAGACTGCCGCGCGTGGGCGAGGCCGCCGTGCTGGCCATCGAGACGCAGGTGCGCGAGGACGCCATCCGGCTGTTCGGCTTTCTCTCGGATGCCGAGCGCGACTGGTTCCGCCTGCTGCAGAACGTGCAGGGCGTCGGCTCCAAGGTGGCGCTGGCCATTCTCTCCATCCTGCCGCCCGCCGAGCTGACGTCGGCCATCGCCCTGCAGGACAAGGCGGCCGTGGCGCGGGCGCCGGGCGTCGGCCCCAAGCTCGCCGCGCGCATCGTCGCCGAACTCAAGGACAAGGCCGGCGCCTTCGGCGACGTCGAGTCCGGCGCCATCGCGCTCGCCGGGGCGGATGACGCGGCCGCCAGCCCGTCCGCCGCGCGGGAAGCCATTTCGGCGCTCGTCAATCTCGGCTACGGCCGTCCGCAGGCCGCGACCGCCATCGCCGCCAGCCTGAAGGCGCTCGGCGACAGCGCCGAAACCGCCGCGCTGATCCGGCGCGGCCTGAAGGAACTGGCGCAATGACCCCCGCGCCCAGCCGCATGATTTCGCCGGAAAAGCGCGAGGACGATCTCGAAGCCTCGATCCGCCCCCAGACCCTGCTCGACTTCACCGGCCAGGAAGCCGCGCGGAAAAACCTCAAAGTGTTCATCGAGGCGGCCAAAGCCCGCAAGGACGCGCTCGACCATGTCCTGTTCGTCGGGCCGCCCGGGCTCGGCAAGACCACTCTGGCGCAGATCGTGGCGCGCGAACTGGGCGTGAATTTCCGCTCGACCTCCGGCCCGGTGATCGCCAAGGCGGGCGATCTCGCCGCGCAGCTCACCAATCTGGAAGAGCGCGACGTCCTGTTCATCGACGAAATCCACCGCCTCAATCCGGCGGTCGAGGAAATCCTCTATCCGGCGATGGAGGATTTTCAGCTCGATCTCATCATCGGCGAGGGGCCGGCCGCGCGTTCGGTCAAGATCGACCTCGCCCGCTTCACCCTCGTCGGCGCCACCACCCGCGCCGGCCTGCTGACCACGCCGCTGCGCGACCGGTTCGGCATTCCGATCCGCATGAATTTCTACAATGTCGTGGAGCTGCAAAGCATCGTCGCCCGCGGCGCCCGCGTCATGAACTGCCCGATGAGCGAGGACGGCGCCAACGAGATCGCGCGGCGCTCGCGCGGCACGCCGCGCATCGCCGGGCGGCTGCTGCGCCGGGTGCGCGATTTCGCGCTGGTCGATGGCGACGCGATCGTCACCCGCGAGGTCGCGGACCGGGCGCTCAAATTGCTCGACGTCGATTCCATCGGCCTCGACCAGATGGACCGGCGCTATCTCGACATGGTCGCCTTGAATTTCGGCGGCGGCCCGGTGGGCATCGAGACCATCGCCGCCGCTCTGTCCGAACCGCGCGACGCCATCGAGGACATCATCGAGCCCTATCTGCTGCAGCAGGGTTTTCTCAACCGCACGCCGCGCGGGCCGCATGCTGACGCCGCTGGCGTTCCGGCATCTCGGCCTGGCCGAGCCGGCGCAGCCGCCGCAGCAGGCGGGGCTGTTTCCGGACAGCGACGACTGAGCGCCATGCAGCCCCCTCTTCCCCCACCCAAAGGCGCGCTGAGCGACGGCCGCCATTTCTTCCCGATCCGCGTCTATTTCGAGGACACGGATTTCACCGGCATCGTCTATCACGCCAATTATCTGCGCTTCATCGAGCGCGCCCGCACCGAAATGCTGCGCGACCTCGGCCTGCATCAGGGCGCGATCCATTCGGGCGAAACGGGCGACGCGCTGTTTTTCGTGGTGGCGCGCATGCAGCTCGAATTTTTGCGCCCGGCGCGGATGGACGACCTGCTCGATCGTCGAGACGCGGCCCGTGAAAATCACCGCCGCCGTGATCGAGCTCGAACAGATCGTGCGCCGCGACGAGGACATTCTGTTCACCGCCCGCGTGCTCATCGCGGCGCTCGCCGACGGCAAGCCGCGCCGCCTGCCGCGCGAAATTCGGGAAAAGCTCGGCCTTGGCGAGGGTTGCGTCGGATCGTAACCTGCTGTTAACCATGGCGCGGGCTTAACTGGCGCCGCAGCGCGCCGGGCCGCATTCGCCGCGCCGGGCCGCAGAATTGACCGATTTGCACGGCAGATGTTCGCGCGCGCAAAAAATTCCGCGCGCCGCAGGGATTTGCGAGGACCGCTTTCATGAACGAAATCGCCGCTACGCCGCTCGCCTCAGGGGCCGAGGGCTCCGTCTTCGCCATGTTCTGGGGCGCCTCCTTCGTCGTGAAGCTGGTGATGATCGGCCTGCTCGCGGCCTCCGTCTGGTGCTGGGCGATCATCATCAACAAGACCCTGCTGTTCCGGCGCACCCGCGCGGCCATGGACGAATTCGAGACCGTGTTCTGGTCCGGCAGCTCGCTGGAAGACCTTTATCATTCGCTGTCCGCGCGGCCGACGCTGGCCACCGCGTCGCTGTTCGTCGCGGCGATGAAGGAATGGAAGCGCTCGTTCCAGAACGCCCACGCCTCCTTCGTCGGCCTGCAATCGCGCATCGAGAAGGTGCTCGACGTCTCCATCGCCCGCGAGGTCGAAAAGCTCGAATCCAACCTGCTGGTGCTCGCCACCGTGGCGTCGGCCGGCCCCTTCGTCGGCCTGTTCGGCACGGTCTGGGGCATCATGACCTCGTTCCGCTCCATCGCGGCGTCGAAGAACACCTCGCTCGCGGTGGTCGCGCCGGGCATCGCCGAGGCGCTGTTCGCCACGGCCATCGGCCTGTTCGCGGCCATTCCCGCGCTGATCGCCTATAACAAGCTCTCCGGCGACGTCGCCAAGACCCAGGCGCGGATGGAGAGCTTCGCCGACGAATTCTCCGCCATCCTCTCGCGCCAGATCGACCAGCACGCCGGTTCGCGCAGCAACGCGGCGTAAGGGAGGCGACAATGGGCATGGCTGTCTCTCGGGCGGAAAGGGCGGACGGCGCCGGCGCGGCGTGCCGCGCTACCGCGCCATGGCCGACATCAACATGACGCCCTTCATCGACGTCATGCTGGTGCTGCTCATCATCTTCATGGTCGCGGCGCCCCTGCTGTCGTCGGGCGTGCCGATCGACCTGCCCGCCACCAAGGCCGGCGAGCTGAACATCGACAAGAAGCCGGTCGCCATCGCCATCGACGACCACGGCGACGTCTATCTGATGGACCAGAAGATCGCCGATCCCGATCTGGTCGCCGCCGTCCAGGCCCAGGCCAAGGACGGCGTGGACGAGCGCGTCTATGTCCGCGCCTCGAAAGCCGTTCCCTATGGCCGCGTCGCCGAGATCATGTCCGACCTCACGGCCGCCGGTTTCAAGAAGGTCGCGCTCGTGACCGACCAGGAGAAGAAATAGGGTCTGGGTGAAGTGAGATTTTCGCGGTGAAGTTTTCGCGCTCCGAACCGGGATATTGGCTCTCGGCGGCGGTCCATGCCGGGCTGCTGGCGCTTGTGCTCGTCCATTTTTCGCATGAGCAGAAATTCGACGACGCGCAGGAGGCGATCCCGGTCGAGACCATCACCGAGAACCAGTTCAGCGAAATCATGAAGGGCGAAAAGACCGCCAAGGAGGCGACCAAGCCCCGCGCCGACAAGGTCGCCGACCTCGCCGAGATCAAGCCGACCCCGCCGACGCCCGAGGCCAAGCGCGACGTCCCCACCCCGCCGCCGCCGCTGAAGCGCCAGCCCGACCCCGGCGAAGCCGACCAGATTCCGCCGACGCCCCCGACTCCGCCGGAGCGCCCCACGCCTCCGCCGCCGCCGCCCGTGGCGAAGACAACGCCGCCGCCCGAGGCCAAACAGGAGCCGGAAAAGGAAGACGCCGAGCCGGTGAAGCCGCCGCCGCGTCCCAAGCCGCCGGAAAAGGTCGAGCAGAAGCCGACGCCGCAGCCGCCGCCCAAGCCGCCCGAGAAGCCGCCGGAAAAAGCGGTCGAGAAGCCGGCCGACAAGCCCACGCCCAAGCCGCCGAAGCTGGACGAAGTGGCCAAGCTGCTCGCCGAATCGAAGGACAAGCCGGCGTCCAAGCCGAAGTCGGGCGACGAGAGCGCGCCGCCGCATCAATCGCCCGACCTCTCGGAGGTCGCCAAGCTTCTGAGCCGCGAGGCGCCGAGCGCCAAATTTTCCACCGGCCGCGAGGTGAGCCGGACGGCGTCGCTCGGCGCGGCGAACGCGACCGGCGCGAAAATGTCGCCGTCGATGTCGGACTCGCTGAACGGCCTGCTGCAGGAGCAGTACAAGCAGTGCTGGAATTACCTGCCGCTGACCGGCGGCCAGAAATATGTCGCGAAGATCCGCGTTTCCTTCCTGCCCGACGGCTCGCTCGCGGGCCAGCCGACGCTGCTCAACCCGCCGTCCGACCCCTCGCTGCGCGGCCTCGCCGAGAGCGCGCTGCGCGCGGTGCGGCGCTGCAATCCCATGCGCATTCCGTCCCAGTACCGGCCCTATTACGACCAGTGGAAGGAATGGGTGATCGGATTCGACCCCGAGATCTTGAACTAGCTTCACAAAGCGGACCTAAAACGCTCGCGCGAAACATCAGGACTTAAAGCCCATGCCCTTCCTTCCCAGCCGCCGCGCCGCCGCCGCGCTTCTCGGCGGCCTCGCAATCAGCCCGCTGTTCGCCCGCGTCGCCTTCGCCCAGCGCTATCTCGACATTCACGGCGGCGGCAATTTCACGCCGGTCAATATTGCGGTGGTTCCTTTCGCGGGCGACGGCGGCCCGGCGATCACCGCCATCATCATCAATAATTTCAAGCACTCGGTCTTCATCAATCCGGTCGACGCGGGCGCGGCCGGCGGCGCGGTCAATCCCGATTCGGCGCCGGACATGGCCGCGTTCAAGGCCCTGAACGCGCAATATGTCGTCGCCGGCCGGTCCGGGCGCGGACCGGACGGGCGCATGAAGACCGAATTCCGGCTGTGGGACGTCGGCGCCGGAACCCAGGCCGCCGGCCAGCAATATGTCACCGACCCCAACAATTCGCGCCGCGTCGCCCATATCGTCTCGGACGCGATCTTCTCCAAGGTCACCGGCGAAAAGGGCTTCTTCGACACGCGGGTCGCCTTCGTCGACGAGACCGGCCCGCGCGAGAGCCGCCACAAGCGGCTGGCGATCATGGACCAGGACGGCGCCAATGTGCGCTATCTGACGCGCGGCGACGACCTGGTGGTGACGCCGCGCTTCTCGCCCAACGCGCAGGAGCTGACCTACATGTCGTTCGGCGCCGAGGACCCGCGCGTGTTCCTGCTGAACATCGACACCGGCCAGCGCGAGGTGGTCGGCAATTTCCCCGGCATGACCTTCTCGCCGCGCTTCTCGCCGGACGGCCAGCGCGTCGTCATGTCGCTGGAGCAGAACGGCGTCGCCAATCTCTACAGCATGGACCTGCGCTCGCGCACCACCACGCGGCTGACGGATTCTTCGGCGATCGACACCTCGCCGTCCTATGCGCCGGACGGGACGCGGATCTGCTTCGAATCCGACCGCGGCGGCACGCAGCAGATCTATGTGATGAGCGCCAGCGGCGGCGGCGCCAGCCGCATTTCCTTCGGCGACGGCCGCTATTCGACGCCGGTCTGGTCGCCCAAGGGCGATTACATCGCCTTCACCCGCCAGGCCGGCGGCAAGTTCGGCATCGGCGTGATGAAGCCCGATGGATCGGGCGAGCGCATCCTGACCGAGGGCTTTCACAACGAAGGCCCGACCTGGGCGCCCAACGGGCTGTTCGTCATGTTCTTCCGCGAGGCGGGCGGCGGCTCGAAACTGTTCATGACCGATGTTTTCGGCCGCGCCGAATTCCAGGTGCCGACGCCCGGCTCCGCCTCCGACCCGTCCTGGAGCCCGCTGCTGGGGTGAGTTGAGCGGCCTGAAAAAAGCGCGCTCCGCCCCATTCTGGCCATCAACGCCCTGTTAACCATGCGGCCAATGGTCACAAAAGCGCCGGATTTTCTAACCTTTCGTCAAGGTTACGAAAACATTCGCTTAACATTCGGGGACTAGGACTGGACACGACGCCCGCCGAGCCTCGGCCGGCGGGACAGGTTGAAGTCCGGACCCTGAAAGTCCGGGCAAGCGTGATGGCGCCGGGGCCACCCGATCGGCTTTGGCCGCAAACCCGGCTGTCAGTCAAAGGAGCGCACCGGATGAAAAGTTTCGCCTCGATGGAAGGCCTCAAATACGCCGCCGTTCTCGCCGCCGCCCTCACGCTCGGGGCCTGCGCCAAGAACCCGACCGACATGGCCGCCGTCGATGGCCGCGGCGGAGCGGGCGTGGGCGTCGGCGCCGGCGGCGGCTCGGCGAGCCCCGGCTCGCAGCAGGACTTCGTCGTCAATGTCGGCGACCGCGTGTTCTTCGACAGCGATTCCACCGAATTGAGCGCCACCGCGCAGGCCACGCTCGACAAGCAGGCGACCTGGCTCAACCGCTATGGCAATTACGCCTTCACCGTCGAGGGCCACGCCGACGAGCGCGGCACCCGCGAATATAATTTCGCGCTGGGCGCGCGCCGCGCCGAGACCACCAAGAATTACCTCGTCGCGCGCGGCGTCGCCGCCTCGCGCATCAAGACCATCTCCTACGGCAAGGAACGTCCGGTCGCGGTCTGCGACGACATCTCCTGCTGGTCGCAGAACCGCCGCGCCGTCACCGTCCTCAAGGGCGGCCAGAGCTGAACCGCAACGCAAGGCCTGCAAACACTCCCGCAAAACCGCTCCGGCGTCCCGCGACGCCGGAGTTTTTTTGCGCCCGTGGCGCCAAAACAACCCAGGCGCCACTTTTTTACCTTATCGTTGCGCCACATATGCTGGACTTAAGGCTTTGAGTTCCCGCCAAGGGCTGGAGAAAACATGGCACTTCTGTCGCCGGGCGCGCTTTCATTTTCATTTGCCGGATTGCGTAAGAAAATTTTGCCAGCCGCCGCCGTCGCCCTCGTCATGAGCGCGGGCGCGGCGAATGCCCAGTTCTTCGATCGTCCGGCCAGTCGGGACCAGAGCGCCGATCCCGCGCCGAGCGCCGACACATCGTCGATCCTGCGCATCGACCGCCTTGAAAACCAGGTTCGCGGACTGAACGGCCAGGTCGAGCAATTGCAGTTCCAGGTCAAGAAACTGGAAGACCAGTTGCGCAAGTTCCAGATGGACGTCGATTCGCGCTTCCAGGACAGCGCGGCCAAGGACAGCGGCGCCGGCAAGACTCCGCCGTCGCGCCCCGCCGCCGCCGCGACGCCGCAGCACCGTACCGAACTTCAGAATGACGAAAGCGGCGCCGCGCCGGCCCCGGCCGTCGCCGAAGCCGAACCGTCAGCCGTCGCGCCCGAGGCCCCCGCCTCCGAATCGACCGCGCCCGTCGCCGCGCCGCAGTCCCCGGTCGGCCCCGACGGCCGCCGTCACGACGCCTTCGATCCCTCCACGCAGCCCGGCGCGCCCGGGCGCGCCGCAGGAGCTCGGCTCCGCGGACTCCGCGCAAGCAAGCCGCTCGAGCCGGCCTGTCGAAGGCCGCGCCGCCTCGCCGACCGGCCCGCTCGATCTCACCCCGCCGGCCCTGCGGGGCGCCCCGCGGCGCAGCGCCGCAGCGCCCGGCGCGCCTTCGTCCGTCGCCACGCTCTCGCCCCAGGGCGCCGGGCCCGCGGCCGCGTCGGCCGATCCCATCAAGGCGGAATATGAATCCGCCGCGGAACTGCTCAAGACGCAGCATTACGACGCCGCGCAGCAGGCCTTCGCGGCCTTCGTGCAGAAGAACCCGCACAGCCGCCTGATCGCGCCGGCGACCTATCATCTCGGCGAAAGCTATTATTACCAGAACCGCCATCGCGAGGCCGCCGAGCAATTCCTCAAGATCGCGACCGATTATTCGAAGAGCCCGGTGGCGCCGGACGCCATGGTCAAGCTTGGCGTGTCGCTCAACGCCCTGGGCGCCAAGGAGCAGGCCTGCGCCTTCTTCTCGGAAATGCCGCATAAATATCCCAACGCGCCGCCCGCCCAGAAACTGGCGGCCGAGCGCGAAGCGAAAAAGGCCTCTTGCTGAGCCTCCCCGACGAAATCGACCCCGCCGGCCTGTTCGCCGGTTTTGAAACGCGTTTCGAGCCTCGTGCTGGCGGTCTCCGGCGGCCCCGATTCGCTGGCGCTGATGCGCCTTGCCGCGCGCTGGCGCGACCGGGGCGCCCCGTTTCGCTTCATGTCGCCACCGTCGATCACGGGTTGCGCGCCGATTCGGGCCTCGAAGCCGAGCAGGTCGGCCGATGGGCGCGGGCGCTGGGCCTCCCGCACGACATCCTACTCTGGCGCGGCGAAAAGCCCGCGAGCGGCGTCCAGGAGCGCGCCCGCGAAGCCCGTTACGCCTTGCTGTTCGCTCATGCGCGCGCGCTCGGCGCGCAAGGCGTGGTCACGGCGCACCATCGCGACGATCAGTGGGAGACGATTCTGATCCGGCTGGCGCGCGGCAGCGGCCTCGCCGGTCTCGCCGGCATGGCGCGCGACCAGCTTTTCCCGCAAGGCCGGGTGCTGCGCCCCCTGCTTGGCCTGCCCAAACAGGCGCTGGTCGAGTTCTGCCGGCGCGAAGGCCAGGACTTTTTCGAGGATCCGGCCAATGCCAATCCGGCCTTCGAGCGCGCCCGCTGGCGCGCCGCCGCGCCGGCCCTCCATGCGCTCGGCCTGACGCCGGAACGCCTGGAAAAGCTGGCCGAGCGCGCCCGCAAGGCGGACGAGGCGCTCGACCATACGGCGGAAGACTCTGTTCCAGCGCACAAAAATGCCGGAAAGTGATGTTTACGATCTCGGCCAGGCTGAAGACGCGCCGCAAGCGGTGCTGGAGCGTTTTCTCGGCCGGGCGCTGCAACGCGCCGCCGGCGCGACGCCGGCGCGACTGGAACGGCTGGAGGCTTTCGCTGAGAAACTCCGCGCCGCGTTAAGGAATGGCTCGGCTTTTCGCGCCACACTAGGCGGATGCGCCGCGCGCGTCGACGAGCGGAAGAGGTTGACGCTGCGGCGGGAAGCACCGCGGCGGCGCGGCCGGAAAGACGAAGGAAATCCGGCGCGGCGCGGCGAATTTCTTGAACTTCCGGCCGATTGACGACTCGCTTCACTTGGCAAGGCCCCGCGCTGCGCCTACATATCGAACAAGGGCGACCGGCGCGCGACGATTGGCCGGAGAGGTTCGCAGGACAGGATATGAATCCAAATTTCCGTAATTTCGCTCTCTGGGTGATCATCGTTCTCCTGGTGGTCGCCCTTGTCGTGCTGTTCCAGAAGCCGAGCGAGCACACGCCGACCCAGGAAATCAATTTCAGCCAGCTGCTGAGCGAGGCCGATCAGGGCCGCATCCGCGACGTCACCATTTCCGGCGCCGAGATCACAGGCCATTACTCCGACGGCAAGCTCTTCTCGACCTATGCCCCGAACGATCCGAACCTGGTCAACACGCTCTACAAGAAGAACGTGCAGATCACCGCCAAGCCGCCGTCGGACGGCAACAACTGGCTGGTGACGCTGCTCGTCAACGGCCTGCCGCTGATCGCCTTCATCGGCATGTGGATCTTCCTCTCCCGCCAGATGCAGGGCGCGGGCGGCAAGGCGATGGGCTTCGGCAAGAGCAAGGCCAAACTGCTGACCGAGGCGCATGGCCGCGTCACCTTCGAGGACGTCGCCGGCGTCGACGAGGCCAAGGAAGACCTGCAGGAGATCGTCGAATTCCTGCGCGATCCGCAGAAATTCCAGCGGCTGGGCGGCCGGATTCCGCGCGGCGTGCTGCTGGTCGGCCCGCCCGGCACCGGCAAGACGCTGCTCGCCCGCGCCATCGCCGGCGAAGCCAACGTGCCGTTCTTCACCATTTCGGGTTCGGACTTCGTCGAAATGTTCGTCGGCGTCGGCGCCTCGCCGCGTCCGCGACATGTTCGAACAGGCCAAGAAGAATGCGCCCTGCATCATCTTCATCGATGAAATCGACGCGGTCGGGCGCCATCGCGGCGCGGGCCTCGGCGGCGGCAATGACGAGCGCGAGCAGACCCTGAACCAGTTGCTGGTCGAGATGGACGGTTTCGAGGCCAACGAGGGCATCATCCTCATCGCCGCGACCAACCGTCCCGACGTGCTCGACCCCGCCTTGCTGCGTCCCGGCCGCTTCGACCGCCAGATCGTCGTGCCGAACCCGGACGTGATCGGCCGCGAGAAGATCCTCAAGGTCCATGCGCGCAAGGTGCCCCTGTCGCCGGACGTCGATCTCAAGGTCGTCGCGCGCGGCACGCCCGGTTTTTCCGGCGCGGACCTGATGAATCTCGTCAACGAGGCCGCCCTGCTCGCCGCCCGGCGCGGCAAGCGCGTCGTGACCAAGGACGAGTTCGAGGACGCCAAGGACAAGATCATGATGGGCGCCGAGCGCCGCACCATGGTCATGACCGAGCAGGAAAAGCTGCTGACCGCCTATCACGAGGGCGGCCACGCCATCGTCGCGCTCAGCGTGCCGGCGACCGATCCGGTCCACAAGGCCACGATCATCCCGCGCGGCCGCGCGCTCGGCATGGTCATGCAATTGCCCGAGCGCGACAAGCTGTCGATGAGCTACGAGCAGATGACCTCGCGCCTCGCGGTGCTGATGGGCGGCCGCGTCTCCGAGGAAATCATCTTCGGCAAGGACAAGGTGACGTCGGGCGCCCAGAGCGACATCGAGCAGGCGACCAAGCTCGCCCGCGCCATGGTGACGCGCTGGGGCTTCTCGGACGAACTCGGCACGGTCATGTATGGCGAGAACCAGGAAGAGGTCTTCCTGGGCTATTCGATGGGCCGGCAGCAGAACATTTCGGAATCCACCTCGCAGAAGATCGACAGCGAAGTCCGCCGGCTCGTCGAGGCCGGACAGTCCGAGGCGCGGCGCATCATCACGGAGCGGCGCGCCGATCTCGAAAAGCTCGCGCGGGGCCTGCTGGAATACGAGACGCTGACGGGCGACGAAATCCTCGGCCTGATCGACGGAATCGAGCCCGTGCGCGAATCGCAGGACGACACGCCGGCAAGCCCGCGCCGTTCGCCCGTGCCCGCCGCCGGCAAATCCAGCTGGACCGGACCGGACGGCGACCCCGGACTCGCTCCCGCCCCGCAAGCCTGAGACGCATTCTCCATTCCCGGCGCGCGCGCTGAAATCGCCTGATTTCGGAGCGCGCGCCGTCTTGTCGACAGCCGCCTCGCGGCGCTGTTAAACCTGTTCATGTTTTGTGAAAACTGTTGCGGCTGAATTCCATTATAGTCTGGGATTCCTTCCCGCCTCGGACGGAGACTTTTCTGCGATGAGCCGCAAATATTTCGGAACGGACGGCATTCGGGGCCTCGCGAACAGGGTGATCACGCCGGATCTCGCGATGAAAGTGGGACAGGCCGCCGGCCTCGTGTTCCGCAACGGCGATTACCGCCACCGTGTCGTCATCGGCAAGGACACCCGCCTGTCCGGCTACATGATCGAATACGCCCTCGTCGCCGGCTTCACCTCGGTCGGCATGGACGTGCTGCTGCTCGGCCCGATGCCGACGCCGGCGGTGGCCATGCTCACCCGCTCGATGCGCGCCGATCTCGGCGTGATGATCTCGGCCTCGCACAATCTGTTCGAGGACAACGGCATCAAATTGTTCGGCCCGCAGGGCTTCAAGCTCTCGGACGAGGTCGAATCCCAGATCGAGGCCCTGATCGATTCCGACGTCGGCTCGCGCCTCGCCAAGCCCGCCGCCTTCGGCCGCGCCCGCCGCGTCGACGACGTGCGCGCGCGCTATGTCGAATTCGCCAAGCATACCCTGCCGCGCAACATGTCGTTCGAGGGCATGCGCATCGTGATCGATTGCGCCAACGGCGCCGGCTACAAGGTGGCGCCCGAGGCGCTTTGGGAGCTGGGCGCGGAAGTCTTTTCGATCGGCGTCGAGCCGGACGGCATGAACATCAACCGCGATGTCGGCTCGACCTCGCCCGAGGCGCTGTCCCGCCGCGTCCGTGAATTGCGCGCCGATATCGGCATCGCGCTCGACGGCGACGCCGATCGCGTGCTGATCGTGGACGAAAACGGCCATCTGGTCGACGGCGACCAGCTGATGGCCGTGGTCGCGCATGACTGGCAGCAGGACGGCCGCCTGTCGCAGCCGGGCATCGTCGCGACCATCATGTCGAATCTCGGCCTGGAGCGCTATCTGCAGTCCATCGGCCTCTCGCTCGCCCGCACCCCGGTCGGCGACCGCTATGTGCTCGAACATATGCGCGAGCACGGCTACAACATCGGCGGCGAGCAATCCGGCCATGTGATCCTGTCCGACTATTCCACGACCGGCGACGGTCTGGTCGCGGCCATGCAGGTCATGGCGGTGGTGAAACGTCGCGGCAGGCCGGTGTCGGAAGTCTGCCACGCCTTCGACCCGCTGCCGCAAGTGCTCAAGAACGTGCGCTTCAAGGGCGGCAAGCCGCTGGAGGCCGCCAATGTCTCCAAGGCGATCGCGGCGGCGCGCGAGAAGCTGGGCGCCGAAGGCCGTCTGGTGATCCGTCCGTCCGGCACCGAGCCGGTGATTCGCGTCATGGCGGAGGGCGACGATCGCGCCTTGGTCGAGCAGATCGTGAACGACGTCTGCGAGGCGGTCGCGGCGGCGGCGTGACCGCCCGCGACGTCAATGCCCTATCCCGTCCCCGGCATTTGCATTGGCGCGCTGCTGGCTTTCGCCGCCGCGCTCGGGCTTGCCGCGCTGATGGCGCGCGGCGGCTTTCCCCTTCCCGGAGGCGCGAAGCGGATCGGCCAGATCGACGGCTTGCGCGGCTTCCTGAGCCTGTCGGTCATGGTCCACCATTTCGTGGTCTGGCTGCAAATGACCCGGCTTGGCGGCGGCTGGGCGACGCCCTCGATCAATTTCTTCCAGATGCTCGGCACGGGCGCCGTCGCTTTGTTCTTCATGACCACCGGCCTGCTGTTCTATCCGCGCATCCGCGCCGGGTTCGGCGGCAATTCCTGGCCGGCGCTGTTCATTTCCCGGGTTTTCCGCCTCATTCCACTGAGCGTGGTTTCCCTTGTCCTCGTGACCCTCGTGATCATGGTCCAGACAGGACGCGGCCTCGATCCGGACTTTCCCGGCGCGGCGCTGCAATGGATCACCGCCGCCGCCATGCCGCCCCTGCTCGGCTATGCCGATTCCGCGCGCGTGAACGCCTATGTCCTTTGGTCTCTCAACTACGAATGGCAGTTCTATCTGGTCATTTTGCCGGTCTGCGCGGTCCTGATGGACCTGTTCCGCCCGCGCCTGCCGAGTTGGGCGCTGCCCGTCGCCGTCATCCTGATCGGAATGATCGGCAGAAGGCTGTTCCCGGACGTCGGCGTGCTGAAATATATCCCGCTGTTCGCCACCGGCATGCTGGCCTTCGAGGCGCAAAGCCGCCCCGCAATCGCCTCCCGGATGCAATCGCGCGCCGCAACCTGGGGCGCGATCCTCGCGCTGGCGATCGCCCTGACCCTGTTCAAAACGCCGCTCGACCTGGCCTGGCCATTCCTGGCGTTTTTCTTTCTCGCCGTGGCCTGCGGCAACGACATGGGCGGCCTGCTGCGAACCCGGGCGGCGCAGGTTCTCGGCGAATGTTCCTACGGCATGTATCTGATGCACGGCATGGTGCTTTTCGTGCTGTTCACCCATGGCGGCGCGCTGACGGAGCATCTCGCCACGCCTATGCTGCCCCTGCTGCTGCCGCTGGTCGCCCTCGCAATCGTCCTGCTCACGGCCACGACCTATCTGGCGGTCGAGCGCCCCGGCATGGCGGCGGGACGCTATCTGTCCGGCCTCTGGCGTTCGCTGGCCGGGCGGAAAATTTCGCTGGCCTCGAAATAGGCGAATCGAAAAGTCAGGCCTGCCGCAAAGCCGCCAGCAGGCTGCTGAAAATCAGCTGGCGGAGCCCTCTCGAACAGCAAGTCCTCGCGCGTGACCGGATGTTCGAAGCCGAGCGCGCGGGCGTGCAGCGCCTGGCGGTCGAGCGTCGCCAGAACCTGCTGCGCCTCGGGCGGCAATTGTTTCGCCTTGGTCTTGAACCCGCCGCCATAGGTGTTGTCGCCGAGCAGCGGATGGCCGATATGGGCGAGATGCACCCGGATCTGATGGGTGCGCCCCGTCTCGAGCTGGCAGGCGATCAGGCTCGCCACCGCGCTTGCCGTCGCGGTCGGCGCCGAACTTTTCCAGCAGCCGCCAATGGGTGACCGCCTCGCGCCCGCGCGCCTGCGGAACCACCGCCATTTTCTCGCGCTGGATCGCATGGCGCCCGAGCGGCGCGTCGATCGTCCCGGTCTGGCGATCCGGCGCGCCCCAGACGATCGCCCAATATTCGCGGGTCAGCGACAGCGTCCGGCCATGATCGGCAAACAGCTTCGACAGGCGCTGATGCGCGGAATCGGTCTTGGCGACCACCAGCAGGCCGGAAGTGTCCTTGTCGAGCCGGTGCACGATGCCCGGCCTCTTGACCCCGCCGATGCCTGAGAGCGACTTCGCCGCAGTGGGCGATCAGGGCATTGACAAGGGTTCCGGTCTCGTGGCCGGCGCCGGGATGGACCACCAGCCCCGCCGGCTTGTCGAGGACGACCAGGCAATCGTCCTCGAACACGATGTCGAGCGGGATCGCTTCGCCCAGCGGCTCGGCGGGCGCGGGCTCCGGAACCGCGATCTCCACGACCTGTCCCGCGCGCAATTTGGTCTTGGCGTGAAGCGCGGGCGCCTCGTTGACCCAAACCAGCCCGCTTTCGATCAGGCCCTGCAGCCGCGTGCGGGACAGGCTCTCGGCCACGAGCTCGGGCTGCGCGGCGAGATAATGGTCGAGCCTCTGCCCGGCGCCGGCCTCGTCCACAATTATCTGGATTTTTGTCGTCATGACGCGCAATAGCATGGCGCCGAAGCGTTTTGTAAAGGCGGAGCATGAAGAAAACAGCCGCCGTCATCGGCGCGGGCCCCGCCGGGCTCAGCGCCGCCGAAGTTCTGGCCGAAGCCGGCCTCGACGTCACGATCCATGAGCGCATGGCCAGCCCCGCCCGCAAATTGCTGATGGCCGGGCGCGGCGGGCTCAATCTGACGCATAGCGAAGACTTTTCGCGGTTCCTCACGCGCTATGGCGCGGCGGCGGAGGCGTTGAAGCCCGCTCTCGACGCCTTCAGCCCGCAAGCGTTGCGCGACTGGTGCGAGGGCCTTGGCGAGGAGACCTTCGTCGGCACCAGCGGGCGGGTCTTCCCGAAAAGCTTCAAGGCCTCGCCCTTGCTGCGCGCCTGGCTGCGGCGGCTCGACGCCCTTGGCGTCAAGATCAAGCTGCGCCATGATTTTCGCGGTTTCGATCAAAGCGCGGCGTTGTTCGACACGCCGGAGGGCCCGCTCCGGGTCGAGGCCGACGTGACCGTGCTGGCGCTCGGCGGCGCCTCGTGGCCGCGCCTCGGCGCCGACGGAAGCTGGGTCGCGCCGCTGGCTGAGGCGGGACTGGCGTCAAACCCGCTGCGCCCGGCCAATTGCGGGCTGCTGATCGGCTGGTCGGACTTTTTCGCGCAGAAGTTCCAGGGCCAGCCGCTGAAAAACATCGCCTTGCGCTGCAAGGCCGCAGGGCGACGTGGTTCGCGGCGAGGCGATGATCACCCGGCGCGGGCTGGAGGGCGGCGCCGTCTATGCCCTCTCCGGCGATCTGCGCGACCGGATTGCATCGGGCGGCGAGGCCGGGATCGTCATCGACCTGCGCCCCGACGTCACGGAGGAGCATCTGGCCCACAAGCTGGCGTGGCCGCGCGGAAAACAGAGCGTGTCCAATTTCCTGCGCAAGGCGGCCGGCCTGAGCCCGGCCGCCGTCGCGCTGCTGCGCGAGAGCGGGCCGCTTCCCGAAACGCCTGAAAGCCTCGCGGCGCGGATCAAGGCGCTGCCCTTGCGCGTCACAGGCGTTTCCGGGCTGGAGCGGGCGATTTCCACCGCCGGCGGCGTCGAATGGGAGGCGCTCGATGCCGGGCTGATGGCGAAACTTCGCCCGGGCCTGTTCCTCGCGGGCGAAATGCTGGACTGGGAGGCGCCGACAGGCGGCTATCTGCTCACCGCCTGTTTCGCCACCGGCCGCGCGGCGGGCAAGGCCGCCGCCGCTTTCGCCGCCCAGGGCGTAGCGCGCGCACCGAGCCCGACGGGCTCGCTACGCGCGACTGCGCCGCCGAGCTGATGCGAGGGCTGCTTGACCGCGACGAGTCGAGCGTTACCCCTCCTCGCCTGCCGCTGTGGTCTTTTCCAGCTGCTCGGCAACCTGCCGGCGCAGGGCGCGGCGCAATTCGGCGGCGCGGTTGCGGCGCTTCTCGATGGGCGTCTCGACTGTCAACGCCGGAACCCGGGCCGGGCGCCCGTCGTCGTCGACCGCGACCATGGTGAAATAGCAGGAATTGGTGTGGCGGCGCGTGCCCTTGCGGATGTCCTCCGCCTCCACGCGGATGCCGATCTCCATCGACGTGCGCCCGGCATGATTGACGCTGGCGCGGAAGGTGACCAGTTCGCCGACATGGACCGGCTCCTTGAACGTCACCTGATCGACCGAAAGCGTGACCGCATAGCGGCCGGAAAAACGCGAGGCGCAGGAAAAGGCGACGCGGTCGAGCAGGTTGAGCAAGGCGCCGCCATGCACCTTGCCGGAAAAATTGGCCATGTCGGGGGTCATCAGCACGGTCATTTCCAACTGGCGCGGATCGCTCATGTCCTGTCCTCGGCTCGCGGCGGGCGTTTGTGCGACCTTAGGCGTAACAACCGCCCCGATCACCCCCGGATCGGCGCAAGAAACGCGGAAAATTTCCCTGCGCCTCCGCCGCTTGACCGCGCCAGAACTCCAGCGTATCGCCGGATCGGGACATCTCGCCCCAACGCGGGACGCCCATCTGGGAGGATGGAATGACAAAAGAAAAGCCCGCCGCCAAGCCCATTCACTGCCCAAAAACCCGAATTTCTCGTCCGGTCCCTGCGCCAAGCGCCCCGGCTGGTCGCTCGACGCCCTCAAGGACGCTCCGCTCGGCCGCTCGCATCGCGCCAAGGTCGGCAAGGCCAAGCTGAAGCTGGCCATCGACCTGACCCGCGAGGTCCTGCAGGTTCCCGCCGATTATCGCATCGGCATCGTGCCCGCCTCCGACACCGGCGCCGTCGAAATGGCGATGTGGTCGCTGCTCGGCCCGCGCCCCGTGGACGCGTTGGCCTGGGAAAGCTTCGGCGAGGGCTGGGTCACCGACATCGTCAAGCAATTGAAACTGAAGGACGCCCGCGTCCTCAAGGCGCCCTATGGCGAGATCCCCGACCTCGGCGCCGTCAATTTCGACCATGACGTCATCTTCACCTGGAACGGCACCACCTCCGGCGTGCGCGTGCCCGACGGCGGCTGGATCGCGCCCGACCGCGCCGGCCTGACCATCGCCGACGCCACCTCCGCCGCCTTCGCGCAGAAGCTCGACTGGCCGAAGCTCGACGTCGTGACCTTCTCCTGGCAGAAGGCGCTGGGCGGCGAAGGCGCGCATGGCGTGCTGATCCTGTCGCCCCGCGCCGTGGAGCGGCTGGAGACCCATGCTCCCGCATGGCCGATGCCGAAGATCTTCCGCATGACCAAGGGCGGCAAGCTGATCGAAGGCATTTTCGAGGGCGAGACCATCAACACCCCGTCCATGCTGTGCGTCGAGGATTACATCGACGCGCTGAACTGGGCGAAGAGCGTCGGCGGCCTCGACGGGCTGATCGCCCGCGCCGATGCCAACGCCAAGGTTCTGGCCGACTGGGTCGAAAAGAGCAGCTGGGCCGGGTTCCTCGCCTTGGCCGCGCCGATCCGCTCCAACACCTCCGTCTGCCTCAAGGTGGTCGATCCCGCCGTGACGGCTCTGCCTGCCGACGCGCAGGCCGCTTTCGCCAAGAAGCTCGCCGCGCTCGTCGAGAAGGAAAAGGCCGGCTACGACATCGGCGCCTATCGCGACGCCCCTCCCGGCCTGCGGGTGTGGTGCGGCGCCACCGTGGAGGCGTCCGACGTCGCGCTGCTCACGCAATGGCTCGACTGGGCCTATGCGACCGCCAAGGCCGAACTCGCCGCCTGACCATCCAGCCAACGCTCCAACACCGCCCGGACCCGCGAAAACGCGCCGGGCGGCCGGGGCTCTATCCAAAAATGATTTCGGGACGACGGGCGCAACAAGAGCCCGCGCCCTTCCTGGGGAGGAAAACATGGCGCCTCGTGTGCTCATTTCGGATGCCTTGTCGCCCGCCGCCGTCGCCATTTTCAAGGAGCGCGGCGTCGAGGTCGATTTCCAGCCGGCGCTCGGCAAGGACAAGGACAAGCTCGCCGCGATCATCGGCGACTACGACGGCCTCGCCATCCGCTCGGCGACCAAGGTCACCGCCAAGATCCTCGAAAACGCCAAAAACCTGCGCGTGATCGGCCGCGCCGGCATCGGCGTCGACAATGTCGACATCCCCGCCGCCACGGCGCGCGGAATCATCGTCATGAACACGCCGTTCGGCAATTCCATCACCACCGCCGAGCACGCCATCGCGATGATGTTCGCCTTGGCGCGGGAAATCCCCGCCGCCGACGCCTCGACCCAGGCCGGCAAATGGGAGAAGAACCGGTTCATGGGCGTCGAGATCACCGGCAAGACGCTCGGGATCATCGGCTGCGGCAATATCGGCGCGATCGTCGCCGAGCGCGCCCTCGGCCTGAAAATGCGGGTCGTCGCCTTCGATCCCTTCCTGTCGCCGGAGCGGGCGAAACATCTCGGCGTCGAGAAGGTCGATCTGGAGGACCTGCTCGCGCGCGCCGATTTCATCACCCTGCACACGCCGATGACCGCCCAGACCAAGAACATCCTCTCGGCGGAAAGCCTCGCCCGGACCAAAAAGGGCGTGCGGATCATCAATTGCGCGCGCGGCGGCCTCGTGGACGAGGCGGCCCTGCGCGCGGCGCTCGAAAACGGCCATGTCGCGGGCGCGGCCTTCGACGTCTTCGTGGAAGAGCCCGCCGTGGCCAACCCGCTGTTCGGCCACCCGAACGTCGTCTGCACGCCGCATCTCGGCGCCGCGACCAACGAGGCGCAGGAGAACGTCGCCTTGCAGGTCGCCGAGCAGATGTCGGACTATCTGACCCGCGGCGCCATCTCGAACGCCGTCAACTTTCCCCTCGATCACGGCCGAAGAAGCGCCAAGGCTCCGGCCGTTCATCGCGCTGGCCGAAAAGCTCGGCTCGTTTGCCGGTCAACTGACCGAGGCGGGCGTGCGCAAGCTGGTCATCACCTATGAGGGCCATGCCGCCGAACTCAAGACCAAGGCGCTGACCGCCGCCGCGCTCGCCGGCTTCCTGCGGCCCATGCTGGCCGACGTCAATGTCGTCTCCGCCCCGGTCGTCGCCAAGGAGCGCGGCATCGCCATCGATGAAGTTTCGCGAGCCGCCGAGGGCGATTACGACGCGCTGATTTCGCTCGCCGTGGAGACCGAGGCCGGTTCGTTCGCGCTGTCGGGCGCCGTGTTCAACGACGGCAAGCCGCGCATCGTCGAAATCGCCGGCACGCGGGCGGAAGCCGAATTCGCGCCGGCGATGATCTATGTCTCCAACGAGGACAAGCCCGGCTTCATCGGCCGGTTCGCGACCCTGCTGGGCGAGGCGGGGGTCAACATCGCCACTTTCGCGCTCGGCCGCGACGCGCAGGGCGGCTCGGCCGTCGCGCTGGTCGGGATCGACGGCGAGGTTCCGGCGCCGGTGTTCGCGAAAATTCGCGCGCTGCCCGGCGTGAAACAGGTCAAGGCGCTGAAATTCTAGGAGTTTCCTTCCCCGCCCGATTGGGTGACTTGACTTCGCAACCGCAAATGTCCAGTTTCCGCCCGCCCCGCCGACCATTCCGGGCGGCGGGCGATGCGGGCGCGCGCCCCCAAGTACCTCCCCAGACCGTAGCCCTCAAGAGCCGGACCATGGCCTCCTATCTCGATTTCGAAAAGCCTGTCGCCGAACTGGAAGCCAAGGTGGAAGACCTGCGGGCCCTGTCCGAGCGCGAGGATTCGCCGCCGATCGGCGAGGAGCTCGCCAAATTGCAGGCCAAGGCCGGCAAGGCTTTGGCCGAGCTCTATTCCAATCTCACCCCCTGGCAGAAGACGCAGGTCGCGCGGCATCCGCAGCGCCCGCATTGCCTCGATTACATCCGCGACCTGATCGAGGATTTCACGCCGCTCGCCGGCGACCGCCAGTTCGCCGAGGACGAGGCGATGATCGGCGGCCTCGGGCGCTTCCGCGGCCAGGCCGTCGCCATTCTCGGCCAGGAGAAGGGCTCCGACACCGCGACCCGGCTCAAGCATAATTTCGGCATGGTCAAGCCCGAAGGCTATCGCAAGGCGGTGCGGCTCATGGAGCTGGCCGGCCGCTTCGGCCTGCCGGTGCTGTCCTTCGTCGACACCGCCGGCGCCTTTCCGGGCGTCGAGGCCGAGGAGCGCGGCCAGGCCGAGGCCATCGCCCGCGCCACCGAGGCGGCTCTGGTGCTCGACACCCCCAATGTCGCGCTGGTGATCGGCGAGGGCGGCTCCGGCGGCGCGCTGGGCATCGCCGCCTGCAACGCCGTGCTGATGATGGAGCATTCCATCTACACGGTCGCCTCGCCCGAGGCCTCGGCCTCGATCCTGTGGCGCGACAGCCAGCGCGCGCAGGACGCCGCGACCAACATGAAGATCACCGCCCAAGATTTGCTTAAATTTGGCATTATCGACGGGATCGTCGCCGAGCCGGTCGGCGGCGCGCATCGCGATCCCTCGGCCGCCATCCAGGCCGCCGGCGAGGCGGTGAGCAAGGCTCTGGCCCGGTTTGCGGGCCTGCCGGCGAAGAATGTGCGGCTGCTGCGCGAGGAAAAGTTCCTGGCGATGGGCCGCAAGGGTTGACGCGACAAGGGTCGCGAGACGTTTGATTTGCCGGCGCCGATGGTTCGAATTTTAAGATTTCCTTCACCATGGCGGCGATCCTTCGCCGCAATTAATGGAAGGTAAAAGCTTAATGGATTTAATGCCCACGAAATGCGGCGCCGGCCTTCATGCTTCGTCAAGCATGGCTTGTTCCCGCGCCGCCGATCGATGGACCATGACCATGAA
Source organism: uncultured Alphaproteobacteria bacterium (assembly GCA_963811975.1). Taxonomy (GTDB): domain Bacteria; phylum Pseudomonadota; class Alphaproteobacteria; order Rhizobiales; family Beijerinckiaceae; genus Rhodoblastus. Next base: position 289,865 of record CAWETR010000020.1, on the reverse strand, counting down.
CGGCCTTTTATCTTCCAGAACGGCCCGCAGCGGCCGCAGGGCGGCCTTAGCCGCCACGACGCTCGGCCTCGCCGCCGCGCTGTCCGGCTGCAACGAGGCGCATGACAATTCGCGCGCCATGCAGGCCGTGTCGCCGCAGGTTCTCGCCGACATGAACGAGAAGGGCGTCTCGCCCACCGCGCCGATTCTGATCCGCGCCTTCAAGAAGGAATCCGAATTCGAGATCTGGAAGATGCGTCCGGACGGGACCTATGTCCTGCTGAAGACCTATCCGATCTGCCGCTGGTCCGGCCAGCTCGGCCCCAAGACCCATGAGGGCGACCGCCAGTCTCCCGAGGGATTCTACACCATCACTCCGGCGATGATGAATCCCAACTCCTCCTATTATTTGTCCTTCAATGTCGGCTATCCGAACGCCTATGACCGCGCCCATGGCGCGACCGGCGGCTCGGTGATGGTCCACGGCATCTGCTCCTCGGCAGGCTGTTTCGCCATGACCGACGCGCAAATCGCCGACATCTATGCCTTGGCGCGCGATTCCTTCGCCGGCGGCCAGCACGCCATCCAGATGCAGTCCTATCCCTTCCACATGAACGCGCAGAATCTCGCCAAATACCGGCTCGATCCCAACATGCCGTTCTGGAGGGAGCTGAAGAAGGGCGACGCCCATTTCGAGGCGACCAAGCACGACGTTTCCTACAATGTCTGCAACAAGCATTATGTCTTCGGCGCCCAGACCGATCCCCACCAGCCCATGGACGCCGAGGCGCCCTGCCCGCCGCTGAAATTCGATCCCGAGGTCGAGACCAAGGTCGCCGCGCTCGAGCGATCGGAAGCCGCCGCCGAATCGGAGGCGGTCGCCCGGGGCGAGCGTCCGGTTCGCCTGGTTTACAAGGACGGCGCCCAGCACCCGGCCTTCGCCAATCGCGTCGCCGAGGTCAGCCGGCCCGACGCCCTTGTGCCGCCGCTGGAAGTCGCGCTCGACGATCCGAAGACCCGCGTCGGCGCCAAGACCCGCAGCGCCTCGGCGTCCGGCAACGCCTTGCTGGTCGCGGAAGCCCAGGCCAAGGCCAAATCGCCGGCCCCGCCGATTCTGACGCCCCCGCCGCCGCCGCAGCAGCAAACGGCCCTGCACGAGCCTCAGAACCGTCTGTCGGCGTTGCTCGGGCGCGTTCTGAGCGCCTGAGCGTCAGACGCCGCGAAACGAAAAAGCGCCGGGCCCCCAAGGCCCGGCGCTTTTCGTTCGAACAGGCGGCTGCTTTCAGTCTTCGTCGCCGCTGGGCGCATCCCAGCCATTGACGCGGGCGACGAGCGTCGGCGACGCCTTGAAGGTGAGCACCCGGCGCGCGTTGATCGTCGCCTCGACGCCGTTGCGCGGGTTGCGTCCGACCCGTTCGCGCTTCGAGCGCACGCTGAAGGCGCCGAACGAGCGCAGCTTCACCGATTCCTCGCGCAGGAAGGCGCCGACGATTTCGTCGAGCGTCATTTCGAAAAGTTCGCGCGCCTGCGCCCGCGACAGCGACGGACAGGCGGTATAGACGGCGTCCAGCAGATCGGCGCGCGTCGTGGTCTTTCCCGTCCCCGCCTTGATCGTGACGTCGACAGGCGACGGCGACGGCGAAACGGATTTGGCCAGGCTCTTCTTCGTGCGCGGTGCGTCCATAAGCCCCTCCGGGTCGGGCGGCGACTTGTCGCCTTTTCCCCTGCAATTCAGATCAAACAATAGCGACGACCGTTATGACCTCCAAGCATTGCGCGAAAGTGGCTATCGTCATTTCTGGGCGCGACTAAGGTCATTCCGTTCAAAAATACCGTCAAAAAAAGAAGGCCGCCCGGAGGCGGCCTTCCCGTGATTGAAACGTGGCAAGCGAGGGATCAGAAATCCATCCCGCCCATGCCGCCGCCCGGAGGCATCGCCGGACCGGAATCCTTCTTCGGGGCTTCGGTGATCGTCGCCTCGGTGGTGACGATCAGGCCCGCGATGGAGGCGGCGTCCTGGATGGCGGTGCGCACGACCTTGGTCGGATCGATGATGCCGGACTTGACCATGTCGACATACTGGCCCGACTGGGCGTCGAAGCCGAAGGCGTAGTCGGCGGACTCGAGCAGCTTGCCGACCACGACCGCGCCATCGGCGCCGGCGTTGTCGACGATCTGACGGGCCGGAGTCTGGATCGCCTTGCGGACGATGTCCACGCCGGTCTTCTGGTCGCTGTTGGTGGTGACCACGGCGTCCAGGGCCTTGATCGAGCGAAGCAGGGCGACGCCGCCGCCGGGCAGGACGCCTTCTTCCACCGCAGCGCGGGTGGCGTTCAGGGCGTCTTCGACGCGGTCCTTCTTTTCCTTCACTTCGACTTCGGTCGCGCCGCCGACGCGGATGATCGCGACGCCGCCAGCGAGCTTGGCCAGGCGCTCCTGGAGCTTCTCGCGGTCATAGTCCGAGGTGGTTTCCTCGATCTGCGCCTTGATCTGGGCGATGCGGCCTTCGATGTCGTCCTTGTCGCCCGAACCGTCGACGATCGTGGTGTGCTCCTTGTCGAGGCGCACCTTCTTGGCGCGGCCGAGCATGGCCAGCGTGACGTTCTCGAGCTTGATGCCGACGTCTTCCGACACGACCGTGCCGGCGGTGAGGATGGCGATATCCTCCAGCATGGCCTTGCGGCGGTCGCCGAAGCCCGGCGCCTTGACGGCGGCGATCTTGAGGCCGCCGCGCAGCTTGTTGACGACGAGCGTGGCCAGAGCCTCGCCTTCGACGTCTTCAGCGACGATCAGCAGCGGCTTGCCGGTCTGGACGACGGCTTCGAGCACCGGCAGCAGCGGCTGCAGGGTCGACAGCTTCTTCTCGTGGATGAGGATGTAGGGGTCCTCGAGCTCGGCGATCATCTTCTCGGCGTTGGTGACGAAATAGGGCGAGAGATAGCCGCGGTCGAACTGCATGCCTTCGACGATGTCGGTCTCGGTCTCGAGGCTCTTGGCCTCTTCCACCGTGATCACGCCTTCATTGCCGACCTTCTGCATCGCCTTGGCGATTTCCTGGCCGATGAAGGTGTCGCCATTGGCCGAAATCGTGCCGACCTGGGCGATTTCGTCGTTGGAGGTGACCTTCTTGGAGTTCTTCTTGAGGTCGGCCACGATGGCCTCGACCGCCAGGTCGATGCCGCGCTTCAGATCCATCGGGTTGAGGCCGGCGGCGACCGCCTTGGCGCCTTCGCGCACGATGGAGGCGGCGAGAACGGTGGCGGTGGTGGTGCCGTCGCCGGCGATGTCGTTCTGCTTGGAAGCGACTTCGCGGACGAGCTGGGCGCCGAGGTTCTCGAACTTGTCGGCGAGTTCGATTTCCTTGGCGACGGTGACGCCGTCCTTGGTGATGCGCGGGGCGCCGAACGACTTCTCGATGACGACGTTACGGCCCTTGGGGCCGAGGGTGACCTTCACCGCATTGGCGAGGATTTCGACGCCGCGCAGCAGACGGTCGCGCGCGTCAGTGGAAAAACGGACTTCTTTGGCAGCCATGTTTCAGCTCCTGAGAAAATGTGAAAGGGAAAGGGAAGGAGATCAGCCGACGATTCCGAGGATGTCGGATTCCTTCATGATCAGGAGGTCCTGACCGTCGATCTTGACTTCGGTGCCCGACCATTTGCCGAACAGCACGCGATCGCCCGCCTTGACGTCGAGCGGGACGAGCTTGCCGGCTTCGTCGCGCGCGCCGGGGCCGACGGCCACGATTTCGCCTTCTTGCGGCTTTTCCTTGGCGGTGTCGGGAATGATGATGCCGCCCTTGGTCTTTTCTTCGCTATCAAGACGCTTGACGACGACACGGTCATGCAGGGGACGGAAGGCCATGGGAATGTCCTGTAGTTGGAGCCGACGCGGCCGAAAAGGCCGGGGCTGGGAAGAGAGCGCCTGTTAGCACTCGCTGTAAAGGAGTGCTAACAGGCTGCAAGGTAGATAGGGGCGGCCCCGGCGAGTGTCAAGACGCAGCCCGGCCGTTGGTTAAGCCCGCAGGACAGGATCGGCTTCCGTCGGCCAAGCCTCTGGACCAAGCTTTCCTTCGACCAAGACTTTCTTATCGAACATGGGCTAGATTGCGCGCCAGTCATCCTTCGCCAGCGCCTTCGATCCCCGGACAGGACCTTCGGAATGAGCGTCGTCCTGACGTTTCTGGTCAATACGATCTTCAATCTGATCGTCGGTCTGATCGTCGCCAAATTTCTCGGACCCGCCGAATACGGCAAGTTCGCGCTCGCCGTGGCGGTGATGGCGTTCGGCCAGGTTCTGGCGTTCGAATGGATCCGGCTGTGCGGCGTCCGCTTCTATTCCGAGCGCACGCGGCTGGAGGCGCCCAGCATTCGCGCCACGCTCAACGCCGCGTTTCTCGCCTGCGCCTTGCTGTTTTTCCCCATCGCGCTCGCGCTGGCCTTCTTCGGCCCACCCTTCGCCTTGCCGCGAAACCTCGTCGCGCTGGCGTTCGCGGCCTCGATCGCCAATGGCCTGTTCGACTTCCACACCGCTCTGGTGCGCGCCCGGTTCGACGACCGGCTCTATGTGCGGCTGCTGCTGAGCAAGAACCTGCTGGCGATGGTGCTGACGGCGGGCGGCGCCTGGCTCACCGGCTCGGCGACGGTCGCGCTCGTCGCCGGCATGTCCAGCCTGCTCGGCTCCCTGTTCCTCTGGCGGGGCGGCCTGGGCGACCGCGACGCGCCCCTGAAGGCGGCTGACCCTTTGCTGGCGCGGCCGTTTGCGACCTATGCCGCGCCGATCGTCGCCGCCGTGGTGCTCTACCAGCTGATCCCGCTGGCCAATCGCGACCTCGCGGCGCGCTTCTTCGGCTTCGCCGAAACCGGCCGCTTCGCCCTGGCCTATGACCTCGGCCTGCGCGCGATCCAGGCGATCGGCTCGGCGCTCGACGTGCTGCTGTTCCAGATCGCGGTGCGCGCCCACGATTCCCACGGCGAGGACATCGCCAAGGCGCAGGTCGCGCGCAACATCGCCATCGTCTTCGCCATTCTCGCGCCGGCGAGCGTCGGGCTGTGGCTCGTGCTGCCGTCGGTCGAGGTCCTGATCGTGCCGCAGGCCTTTCGCGGCCCCTTCGCCCATTTCCTCGGCCTGATGCTGCCGGGGCTGTTCTGCTACGGGATGACGCAATTCGCGATCCATCCCATTTTCCAGATCGCCCGGAAAACCCTGCCGCTGGTGATGGCGGCGCTGGCGGCCTGCCTCGCCGATCCTGTTGTTCATCCTGCTGCTGCCGCGCGGCGACGACGCCTCCAGCCTCGCCATCGCCCAGAGCCTCGCCCTCGCGCGTCGGATTTGTCGTCCTGATCGGCTTCGCCCAGCTCAATGCGCCGCAATGGCCGCGTTTTCGCGATCTCGCCTTGACCAGCCTCGGCTGCGCCGGCATGGCGGCGCTGGCCGCGCCGCTGCGCTCCTGGACCCCGGGCCTCGTCCTGTTGCTGGCGCAGATGGCGCTCGCCGGCGGATTCTACGCTCGTGGTCGTCGCGGCCTTCGACATCGCCGGGTTGCGCAGCGCATTTGTTGAAAAAGTGACGCCGATCCTGGCCCGGCTCAGCCGCAAGGGCGGTGTGTTCAAGTTTCTTTTACCATTACGACTTGGCTAACCAAAACAACACGCAAATCTTTTCCGTTCAATTTTAATGATTATACTTCTTCCTCGATGCAAGCATGGGGGAAGCTCGCCGTGAAGTCTCGTCATGTTCTGGGCGCCGCCGCCTGCGGCCTCGCGCTTTCGATCGCGCCGCTCGCGCCCGCCCAGGCGCAGAACCTCGGCGGCGGCTTCATCGAATTTCTCGCCACGGGCGGCCAGATGCCGCAACGCCGCCCGCAGCAGGCCGCTTTGTCGCGGTCCTCGGCTGACGTCCGCTCCGGCGTGCTCGTGAACCGCGTTCCCGACAACAGCCTGCAGGCCTCGCTGTCCCCGGCGCAGCCGAGCCGCGAAATCCCGTCCGGAATTCCTGCGCCGCGAAGTGGATTACCCCGCCGGCCGGAAGGTCGGGTCGATCGTCGTCGACACGCCGAACCATTATCTCTATCTGGTCACCGCGCCGGGCCGCGCCATGCGCTACGGCATCGGCGTCGGACGCCCCGGCTTCACCTGGGCGGGTCACAAGGAAATCAGCCGCAAGGCGGAATGGCCGGGCTGGACGCCGCCGGCGGCCATGATGAAGCGCAGGCCCGACCTGCCGCGCCACATGGACGGCGGCCCCGGAAACCCGCTCGGCGCCCGCGCGCTCTACCTGGGCTCGTCCGAATATCGCATCCACGGCACCAACGAGCCCTGGACCATCGGCCAGAACGTGTCGTCCGGCTGCATCCGGATGATGAACGAGGATGTCATCGACCTTTATGACCGCGTGCCTGTCGGCGCGCCGGTCGACGTGCTCTGACCGCCCTGTTCATGCGGCAAGCCGGGATTCGACCGTCCCTGTGGCTGTGTTCCCGTCTGGAGGCGGGCTCCGCGACAGCCGCGAAGTCGCGATCCCAGGCGTCGAGGTGCGGCTGCATCAGGCGCCGGTACAGCGGGGGAATGAACGCCAGCATGACCAGCGCGATATAGCTGTGGTTGAGACGCGGCGCGTCCGGCTGGAGCTTCAGATCCGCGCAATGCCGCATGGGATGCAGATGGTGGTCCATGTGGCGGGCGGCGTTATAGAGCGTCGAATTGCTGAAAAACGCATAGACGTCCCAGCTCAACCGAGTCGCTGACGCCGTCGCCCTCACGACGGAACAAGCCATAATGTTCGACATAGGCGGTGCTGTCGAACAGCAGTCGCGCGATCAATCCGGCGCCGACAAAGGCCAGTCCGCCAGCCGAGCCCGCGATGGCGAAGCAAACCCCGAAATAAAACAGGGCAATCGCCCATGCGGCGAGGAAGCGATTCCGCAGCGAGATGCGGGAACGCTTCATCCGGCGCAAGCGCGCGGCTTCGGCGCGCGCCGCAAACATCGCATTGCCGAAGGTTGAGCGGATCGCGAAGCGATAGAGGCTTTCGCCGCGCCGCGCCGTACCCGGATCGCTCGGCAGGCCGACATAGCGATGGTGACAGAACGGATGGTGGAGTTGAAGCGCCGGGTCGAGCGCGAAAGCGGCGATCCAGTTCGACAGGGCCAGATCGACCCGCGAATGGAGGCGATGGCTGAGTTCGTGGGCCGCGGTCTGCGCCATGCCCCAGTAGAAACCCTGCGCGACGATGCCGAGCAATTTATCGGCGAGGCTGTCGAAGCGCGCGCGGCGTCAAGGTCGACGCCGATCCGTTTCAGGCCCGCGACGAGGTGGAGCGGATCGCCAGCCGTGAAATAATACGCCAGCAGCAGTCCATTCGCGAGCAGCAGCGGCAGGGTCGCCCGCAGCAGGACGTCGTGCAATACATGAGGCGGGTTTTCGGGTTCTTCCAGGTCGAGCCCGATCCGGGCATTTCCGATCAGGATGACGCCGAGGAAAAGCACCAGCGGCAGCCAGAGCCCGGCCCCACCGATCAGGAGGCCGACGCCGAGCAGAAAGACCACATTTTGCAATGAATAGCGCAGATGGGCGAGAAGGGCGCCGGCTTTCGAGGCATAACGAAAACGTCGGGGCTCTAACGATCGACAAAAGTCATGAGGCAGATCCGGAACGCGTCATCACAGAACGCCTGCCCATAACGACCGATGCTTTTTTGATAAGCGCGCCGGTTTAACAGACCAAAAAAACGGCCCTCGCATTTTTATGATGCGCAATTTTCCTGCCCGGAGGATCGCCCCGGCGCCCAAACAGCAAAAAATGCTCGCGAACGCGTCGCGAGCATCGATCAGATCCTGGGACGGCGGGCCGGAACGCCCGCCTTTTCGCTGTCGAAGCGGCTTAGGCCTGGGCCGGAGCTTCGGCGGCCTTCTTGACGATCTCGCGCTTCAGGCGGAGCGCGTCGACCGACAGTTCGGCGTCGCGGGCCTTGAGCAGGAAGGCGTCGAGGCCGCCACGGTGCTCGACCGAACGCAGGGCGGCGGCGGCGATGCGCAGGCGCACCGAACGCTTCAGCGAATCCGAGATCAGCGAGACATTGACCAGATTCGGCAGGAAGCGGGTCCGGGTCTTGTGATTGGAATGGCTGACGAGATTGCCGGTCTGAACGGCCTTGCCGGTCAATTCGCAACGGCGGGACATGTGAACTTCCTTTCGATTCCTGAACGCGCCGGCCTTTGCAACAGGGGCCAGGGACGGCGCCGGCCTGAGCCGGAAAAGCAAGGCCTTGCGGCCGAAATTCTTGAGACCGCCGTCTCGCTTGCCGTCTGGAAGGACTTGACGTCCACCCGGAAACACACCAGCGCCGCAGGAACTCACGTTCCGCGTAAGTCGGTTCATGGAGCGGCGTCTATAAGCGAGCAGCTGGAAAAGGTCAAGGGCGCGCGGCCCGAATCGGCGGACGCAAGCGGCGGAAAATCGCGACACTAAGCCCGCGCCGGATCAAGCCTGCCGCCTCTGGACGACGGTTCCGACGCCCTCTAGTTTAGGCTGAAAAAAGCGCGGAGCAAAAGCGATCGCTCCACCCGATCTTTCCATCCCCGCCTAGCCAGGAACGACAGATGAACCGTAAAGGCTTGAAACGCTTCGCCGCATTCGTTCTTTTCTCCACCGCGCTTTGCGGCGCTTCGAACGCGTTCATCTCTCAGGGCTCCCCCGCACAGCGCCGCGACTGCCACGACGACGCGATGCGGCTCTGCGGGCGCCATGTTCCCAATGTCGCGGAAATCACCGCCTGCATGACGCGGCACCGTTCGCAACTGAGCCCGGCCTGCCGCGCCCATTTCCGCTGATCCGCGATCTGGCCGCTTCCGGTCAGACCGCGCGCGGGTCGCGGACTCCATCGCAATATCTGTCGAGCGCGCGGCCGAACCCCGGCTCATCGGGAGCGGCGCGCTCGAACAAGGTCATGCAGGACCGAAATTTCATCCGGTCCGGATCGCCGAAAATCTCCAGCAGCGTGCGCCCCTCGATGCGATTGACGAGATCGACGCATTCGCGCAGGCGCGGGCCGAGCACCGGATGGGCGAGAAACGCGCGCGCCTCGTCGAGCGAGCCGATCGCGTAACGCTGCGCCATAGGCGACGCGCCCAGCCCTTCGCGCTGCGGAAACACGAACCACATCCAATGGCTGCGCTTTCGCCCGGCGCGCAATTCTTCGCGCACGGTCTCGAACACGCCGTCCTGCGCGGCGACGAAGCGCTGGAGGTCGAAAGGATCGTCCTGCGCCATGGCCATGCCCCCAAAAGCAAAACCCCGGTGGAGCGCCGGGGTTTCAAAGTCGTCGTGACGCGATCGGGCCTTCAGATTCAGCCCTGGCGAGCCTTGTAGCGCTTCTGCGTCTTGTTGATGATGTAGACGCGGCCCTTGCGGCGAACCAGCTGGTTGTCGCGATGGCGCGTGCGCAGGGACTTGAGCGAATTGCGGACTTTCATGACTGACCCCGGGACAATTGGCCGGGGTTCTCCCTCAGCCGAGAAATTGGAGCCGGTGCTATGCCAAATTTATGCGCCGCAATCAACCCCCGGACGGGACTTTTGCGAATCACAGCCCCGATTTCCGCTCAGCCGGCGCCCGGATCGGACTCCCCGCCCATCTCCTGTTCGGACGGAAGCGCGCCGGCGCCGGGGCAGGCGTCGTAATTGGTCAGCTCCGGTCGAGCGTGCGGACCCGCGGGCGGCATCCGCTCGGCCGGCGCCGAAATCGGCCTTCTCGGGGGAGATTTTGGTCTGGAGTTCAAGGAGAGTCATGATCGCCTCCTGCGCGGCCCGAGAGCGGTCTGCTTATTTATTAAGCAGCGATCAATTTCTGGGCCGTTGCGAATGAACCAGAGTTTGAGCCGTCCGGCAGCGCGGTTTGTTGTCGCAGGACGACGAATTTTCGCGCAGCGGTCATGCAGCGCGACTCTAGTCGCGAGCGGCGCCGCAGTCTAAAACGGCGCATGAGTCCCGCCGCCAGCCCCCCTTTCCTGCGCGCCCCGCGCGTGCGGCGCGTCACGCTGGCGGATTTCCGCTCCTATCCCGCGCTCGACCTGCGCCTTTCCTCCGCTGTCGTGGCGCTCGCGGGCGACAATGGCGCGGGCAAGACCAATCTGCTGGAGGCGCTGTCGCTGTTCACGCCTGGCCGCGGCTTGCGCCGCGCCGAGCTTTCCGACCTCGCCCGCGAAAGCGGGAGCGGCGGCTTCGCCGTGTCGGTGGAACTGAGCGGCGAAGAGGGCGGCCCGGTGCAGATGGGAACGGGCGCGGACATGTCCGAGGGCGCGCTGCAAAAGCGTTTCCGCATCGACCGCGAGCCGGTCTCCTCGTCGCGCGCCTTCGCCGACCATGTCCGCATCGTCTGGCTGACGCCCGCCATGGACGGCCTGTTCACCGGCCCCGCCGGCGAGCGCCGCCGCTTTCTCGACCGGCTGGTGCTGGCGGTGGACAGCGAGCATGGCGCCCGCGTCAATGCGCTGGAGCGGGCGCTGCGCAACCGCAACCGCCTGCTGGAGGAGCGGCGCGGCGAAAAGATCTGGCTCGACGCCGCCGAACGCGAGATCGCGGAACTGGCGCATCGCCGTCGCCGCCGCCCGCCGCGAGACGACGGAGCGGCTCGCCGCCATGATCGCCGCCGGACGCGACGACGATTCGCCCTTTCCCTGGGCCGAGATCGCGCTGGAAGGCGAAATCGACCGGCTGGTCGCCGAACGCCCGGCGCTGGAGGCGGAGGATTGCTTTCGCGCTTTGCTGCGCGACAACCGCTCGCGCGATGCCGCCGCCGGACGCGCCCTTGCCGGACCGCAGACCAGCGATCTCGTCGTGCGCCACGGCCCCAAGCAATGCGAGGGCCGCCGCGCCTCGACCGGCGAGCAGAAGGCGCTGCTGGTCGGACTGGTGCTCGCGCATGCGCGGCTGGTCGCGGCGATGAGCGGGATCGCGCCGCTCGTCCTGCTCGATGAAATCGCCGCTCATTTCGACCCGCTGCGGCGGCGCGCCTTGTTCGACGCCCTCGCCGCGCTCGGCGGCCAGATCTGGATGACCGGGGCGGACGTGAGCCTGTTCGAGGACCTGCGCGGCCGCGCCGATATTTTCACGGTGTCCGGCGGCAGGATCGCGCCGGTTTCGCACGACGAAGGCCACCAATGACTGAACTTCTGCCCGCGCGACGCCTGCTCAAATCCGTGTTCGGCTTCGACGAGTTCCGGCCCGGTCAGGCGGAGATCGTCGCGGCGGTGCTGTCGGGCGATCCGGTGCTGGCGGTTATGCCGACCGGCAGCGGCAAGAGCCTGTGCTACCAGCTCCCGGCGCTGCTCGACGACGGCCTGACCCTCGTGGTCTCGCCGCTGATCGCCCTGATGCGCGATCAGGTCGGCCAGATGCGCGAACTGGGCCTCGCCGCCGCCACGCTCAATTCCCAGACCGGCGAGGACGAGGCGCGCGACATCTGGGCGCAAATCCGCTCCGGCGCCTTGCGACTGCTGTTCCTGTCGCCGGAGCGGCTGGCCATGGACGGCCTGGTCGAGGCGCTGTCGCGCGCCAATGTCCGGCGCGTGGCGGTGGACGAGGCCCATTGCATCTGCGAATGGGGCCACGATTTCCGCCCCGAATACCGCATGATCCGGCAAAGTGTGGAAAAGCTCGGCGGCGGTCCAGGTGATCGCCTTCACCGCCACCGCCGACCGCGCCATGCGCGCGGAAATCGCCGAGCGCCTGTTCGACCAGACGCCGCAAATCTTCGTCCATTCCTTCGACCGGCCGAACATTTCGCTGTCCTTTGCCGCCAAGGACCAGCCCCGCGCGCAATTGCAGCATTTCCTCGCGTCGCGGCGCGGCCAGAGCGGCATCGTCTATTGCGCCTCGCGCGCGGGAACCGAAAAGCTTGCGGATTTTTTCGCCGCGCAGGGCTTCGAGACCATCGCCTATCACGCCGGGCTCGATCCGGCCCGGCGCAACGCCAATCAGGATCGCTTTCTGCGCGAGGACGGCGTGGTGGCTTTCGCCACGGTCGCTTTCGGCATGGGCGTGAACAAGCCCGACGTGCGCTTCGTCGCCCATGCCGACATGCCCTCGTCGATCGAGGCCTATTATCAGGAGATCGGCCGCGCCGGACGCGACGGGCTGCCCGCCGACGCCTACGCCCTCTATGGCCTCGACGACATGGCCTTGCGCCGCCGCCAGATCGACGAAAAAGCTCTGCCCGACGAGCGCCGGCGCTTCGAGCACCAGCGATTCAACGCGCTGGCGGCGCTCTGCGAAGCCGCCTCGTGCCGGCGGCAATTGCTGCTCGCCTATTTCAACGAGGACGCCCCGCCCTGCGGGCGCTGCGACGTCTGCCTCGGCCAGGTTGCGCTTCGCGACGGAACCATCGAGGCGCAAAAAGCGCTGTCGGCCGCCTATCGCACCGGCCAGAGATTTGGCTCGGGCTATTTGTGCGACCTGCTGACGGGAGCCGAAAACGAGGCGCTGCGCCGCAACGGCCATGATGCGCTGAAAACGTTCGGAGTCGGCGCGGATCTGTCGAAACCGCAATGGGCCTCGACCTTCCGGCAGCTGTTCGCCGCCGGCGCGCTCTGCTCGGCCAGCGCCGAGCACGGCGGTTTTGCCCTGACCGAAAAGGGCGAGGCGATCCTGCTGGGCCGCGAGAGTTTTACGTTGCGCGCCGACCCGCCACGCGCGAAGCCGACGAAAAATTCCGCGCGGGCGACACGCAACCAGCGAGCCGAACAGGATTCGGATTCGATCGAGGCGAAAATCTTCGAGGCCTTGCGGAAATTGCGGCGCGAACTCGCCAAGGACCAGGGCCTTGCCGCCTATATGGTTTTCGCCGACCGGACTCTATTAGAAATGGCGGAGCGCCGCCCCGCCACGCTCGAGGATCTGCGCGCCGTTCATGGCGTCGGCGAGCGCAAGATCGCCCTTTACGGCGAGGTTTTTCTCGACGCCATCGCGCAAGCCGGTTCTTGACGGGACCCGCGAGGGGAAACGAACGCCGCTCGCGACGACGGCGGTCGCCGGCCCTGAAGGGGCCGGCTAGGAGCGAACGCGACGCCGAGCCCATGCGAGGGGCTCCCGCGCAGCGCGAAACGAAAAATCAGTGCAAGCTCACCGTGGCGAGCTGATGCTCCCAGGCGTTGGCGACCGCAGCGTCCTTGCTGTCGGCCAGCACGATCGGCGCGCCGTCTGCGGCGAGCAGCGCGAACAGCTGCAGCCCCGGCTGCAAGCCCTGGATCTGCGGGAACAGAGCCTGCGCCTCTTCCGACTTGATCGGCCGGACATAAGCGATGGCGCCTTCGCCCAGATGCGCGAACTGGTCGGCGGTCAGCGGGCCCAGGCCCGGATTCTGGAATTCATTGGTCATTATCTTCACCCTTTCTGCGCTCTCGCTCGAGACGCGCCCAGCGTGCGGACCGAATGTTCAGCTCCGCACAGTGATCTCAATATTCTTAACGATTCGCTCGGGTTCGGGGCGAACGAGGTCTACCGACAGCAAGCCGTCGGTCAGGTCGGCGCCAAGAACCTGCATGCCCTCCGCAAGGAGGAAGCTGCGCTGGAACTGGCGCGCCGCGATGCCGCGATGCAGGAACTGCCGCTCGCGATCGTCCTGCTGGCGTCCGCGGATCACCAATTGGCCTTCTTCCAGCGTGATCGCCAGTTGATCCCGGCTGAAGCCGGCCACCGCAAGCGTGATGCGCAGACGCTCCGGCAGATTGCCGTCGCCCGGAACACGCTCGATATTATAGGGAGGATAGCCATCTGAAGCCGTGCGCGTCACGCGCTCCAAGGCTTTCTCAATTTCATCAAAGCCCAGCAGAAAGGGCGAATTCATCAAGGTCGGACGCGACATATCGAAGCCCTCTCAGGCGCCTCGTTAAAGTCGAGGGCCCGAAGCGCCCCCACGGCATTCGCCGCAGGCTCGATATGGCGTCGCTATTTTTTGTTTTCAAGAGCAGGGGCCAAGCGCAGGCTTCCGACAGAAGCCGGAAGCGCTCGCGCCCAGCCGGCCAAGGCTCACAGCATGGAGGGCAGCACGCGGTCCGGCGGGCGATGGCCGTCCATGAAAGTCTTCACGTTGATGATGACCTTCTCGCCCATGTCGACGCGGCCTTCGAGCGTCGCCGAGCCCATGTGCGGCAGCAGGGTCACCTTGCCGGCCTCGGCCAGTTTCAGCAATCGCGGCGACACCGCCGGCTCGTGCTCGAACACGTCGAGGCCGGCGCCGGCCAGTTCGCCCGCCTCCAGCATGCGCACCAGCGCGTTCTGGTCGATGATCTCGCCGCGCGCCGTATTCACGATGATCGCGTTGGAATGGAGGTTTTTCAGCCGGCGCGCCGACAGGAGGTGGAAGGTCGCCGGCGTCTGGGGGCAGTTCACCGAGACGATATCCACCCGCGACAGCATCTGGTCGAGCGATTCGTGGAAGGTCGCGCCGAGCTCCTGCTCGATCGAAGGCGCGACCGGGCGGCGGTTATGATAATGGATCGACAGGCCGAACGCCTTGGCGCGCCGGGCCACGGCCTGGCCGATGCGGCCCATGCCGACGATGCCGAGCCTCTTGCCGGTGATGCGATGGCCGAGCATCCACGTCGGCGACCAGCCGGTCCAGGAGCCGCCGACCAGCGCTCCGGCGCCTTCGACGATGCGCCGCGACACCGCGACGATCATGCCCATGGTCATGTCGGCGGTGTCTTCGGTCAGCACGCCGGGCGTGTTGGTGACGGTGATGCCGCGCCGCAGGGCCGAGGTGACGTCGATATTGTCGACGCCATTGCCGAAATTGGCGATCAGCTTGAGCCGCTCGCCGGCCTGCGCGATCAGATGCGCGTCGATTCGGTCGGTGATGGTCGGGACCAGGACGTCGGCCGTGCGAAGCGCCTCGGCGAGTTCGGCCTGGGTCATCGGCGCATCCGTTTCGCTGAAACGGGCGTCGAACAATTCGCGCATGCGCGATTCGACCTGTTCGGGAAGTTTGCGGGTGACAATGACGAGCGGCTTGGCTTTGCCCATGGATTCCCGTTTCTCCCTCAGCCGGCCGTTTCGATGCGCGCGCGGCGCCGGCTTACACCTGTCATTAACAATGATTGGGCCACATAGGTTTGACCGCAATCAAACCGAGCGCCCGACGCCCCTGCTTCCTAGCAGATGCCTTGGCAAAAACAAGGCGGCGATCCGCCATCGGCCTGGCCATCCCGAGGGCGGCCCGGATAAAGGAATACCGCGCCATGGCGCATTGCCCAGGAACAGCTTCTTTCATCCCCTCCCCCCGCGCGCTGCGCAGCCGGCCTTTTCGCCGCGCTGACGCTTGCCTTCGCGCCCGCGGCGCGTCGCCCAGCAGGCGGTCGGCCCGGCGACGGGCCTGCCCGTGCCGCGTTATGTCAGCCTGAAATCGGATCACGTGAATTTGCGCGAAGGGCCGTCGAAGGACCACGCCACCAAATGGATCTACCAGCGCGCCGGCCTGCCGGTGGAGATCACCGCCGAATATGAAACCTGGCGTCGCATCCGTGATTCGGAAGGCGCGGAAGGATGGGTGCTGCACTCGCTGCTGTCGGGCAAGCGCACGGCGCTGGTCGCCCCCTGGAAAAAGGACGCCGCGCCCTTCCCGCTGCGCGCCGAACCGCAGAACGATTCCAACATCGTCGCGAAACTCGCGCCGGGCGTGGTCGCCAATGTCAAGAAATGCGACGCCGGCTGGTGCCGGCTGAAAGGCGAAGGCTATGACGGCTATCTGCCCCAGACCAATCTCTGGGGCGTCTATCCCGACGAAAAGGTCGAATAGGACACGGAGATCAAGCGGTCTTTCCGCGATAACGCTCAGAGTTCTCAAACTTTTACATCTTATACTCAGGGATCTGCCATTTGTTATCCATTGAAGGTACACGGCTTGTTTATAAGATAATCCGTTTGAATACATGTATTTAAGACAATATTTTCCAACGAATAGCTTATTTTTCGGATAGCGCCGCTGGGGCGCCCTCCTTCAGGGCTTGTTTCCCTTTTTCGGGTCATGATGGCCCGATCGAACGTCGGACCCGAACCAAGCCCGCGCCCGGAATTTTCGTCATGCCTGGAATTTTGCGGTTCTTCCTCTCGATCCTGGTCATTTTTTCCCATTTGAGCGGCGCGCATAGCGCGAGCCATTTCGGCTATTATGCGGTCCGCGCGTTTTTCGTGCTTTCGGGAATCGTGCTCACCAAATCGCTGAACGAAACCTATTCGTTCGATTTCTATCGTTTCTACATCAACCGGCTGCTGCGAATCGTCCCGCTTTACGCCCTGGTCTGCGGGATCACGATCGTCGTCATTCATTGCGCTTCCGGCGCAGACCGCCGCCTTCATGCCGCGTTGGGCGTTTCACGAAGATCCCGATTCGATCCTGCATAATTTCCTGCTGCTGCCGCTGGCTTTCGGCGATCTGCAACTTCGCTACGTCGAGCCGGCCTGGTCGCTCGCCGTCGAACTGGTCATGTACTTTCTGCTGTGGGTCGGCATCTCGCGCAGCCCGAAACTGGCCCTGATCTGCCTTGTCCTCGGCGCGGCCTATCACGTCGTTCTGCTCGTCGCCGGCGCGAACTTCAACGACCGCTATTTCTCGATTGCTTCAGCCGTGCTGAGCTATGCGGTCGGCGCCATGGTCTATTTCCACTACGAGAGCCTCTCCCGAAGAACCTTCGCCTCGGCGCCGCCGCCGCGGTTCTCTGGTTCTGCAATACGGTCTTCGGCTATCTTCTCTGGGGCGACCATGTGCTCGACATCGGCTTTTACGCCAACATCCTGCTGTTCGCCCTCGCCGCGCCCTATCTGCTCGAACTCCGGCTTCCGCAACAATGGCGCAGCCACGACGCCATCCTCGGCCATCTGAGCTATCCCGTCTTTCTGGTCGCAATGGCTCGCGGGCTTCGCCGGCTATCTGCTGCTGGCCAATTTCGAGGGACGCGGCGTGGTGCTGTTCTATGTTTCGATGCCTTTCGTCATGGCGATGGCGGCCGTGCTCTACAAAGCCAACGACCTGATCATCGAACCCGGCCGCAAGGCGTGTGCGGGAAGCCCGAAATCCGCTGCGCGATCTCCGCTTGGCGAACCCGTGGAGCACGCGGGTCGCAGGCCGCCGAATAGGCCGTTCCGAGCCCCCGCTTCAGTAATCGACGCCGATCAGGTAAAGGCCCGCGGCGGGCGCGACCTGGCCGCAGCGCGCGCGGTCGCAGCGAATCCAGCGCCGCCTTCAGATCGCTCGGCGCGCCATTTGCCCGAGCCGACATGTTCCAGCGAGCCGACCATGGAGCGCACCTGCCGATGCAGGAAGGCCCGCGCGCTGGCGTAGACATGCACTTCGTCGCCGGCGCGCCGCACGTCGAGCCGGTCCAGCGTGCGCACCGGATTTTCCGCCTGGCAATCCGAGTCGCGAAAGGTCGAGAAGTCATGCCGGCCGAGCAGGAGCTGCGCCGCCTCGTGCATGGCCTCGCTGAATCGAGCCGCCGCTTGACCAGCCAGGCCCGGCCGAAATCGATAGGTCAGCGGCGCGCGGCGATTGACGATGCGGTAGAGATAATGCCGCGCCTTGGCCGAGAAACGCGCGTCGAAATCGTCCGGCGCCGCCTCCGCCAGCAGGATCGCGACCTTTTCCGGCCGCATCTGGGCGTTGAGCGCCTCGCGCAGCTTGTCCGGCCGCCACTCCCGCGACAGGTCGACATGGCCGACCTGGGCCGAGGCGTGGACGCCGGCGTCGGTGCGGCCCGCGCCGCGCAGGCCGCCGGGCTCGGGGTCGAGCCGCGCGAGCGCGCTCTCGATCACTTCCTGAACCGACAGCCCGTTCGCCTGCCGCTGCCAGCCGACATAAGCGGTCCCGTCATATTCGATGACGAGCTTATACCTGGGCATTTGCTGGGGCAGCTTGAGCCTGGGCAAGGATCGCGCCGGGGGCGAGCCGCGCGCCGCGCAAGAATTCCGCGCCCGAGACCGCGCCGCGCCCGGCCCTTTGCACCTCGAGCAGACGCAAGGCGCCCTCGCCGCAGGCAATGAGCGGCGTCTCGTCGAGAACTTCGCCGGGTTTTCCCGCGCCCGCCGCAACCGACTGAGCGCAGGATTTTCACGCGCTCGAAACCCTTTGCCGAAATCCATTTCGAAAAAGGCGCCGGGGAAGGGCGACAGCCCGCGAATGAGATTGTGCAGATCGGCCGCCGGACGGGAAAAATCGACGCGCGCCTCGGCCTTGTCGATCTTTTTGGCGTAAAGCACGCCCTGTTCCGCCTGCGGCTGGAATTGCAGGCCGCCGCGCTCCAGAGCGGCCAGCGCCCGCCCGATGAGATCGGCCCCCAGCGCGGACAGCTTGTCGTGGGCCTCGCCGGCGGTCATGTCGGGCGTGATCGCCAGCTTTTCGGCCATGGCGATGGGGCCGGTGTCGAGCCCCTCCTCCATTTTCATCACTTCGACGCCGGTTTCCCGGTCGCCGGCCATGATCGCGCGCTGGATCGGCGCGGCGCCGCGCCAGCGCGGCAGCAGCGAGCCGTGCAGATTGAGGCAGCCGAGCGCCGGGGCGTCGAGCACCGCTTTGGGCAGGATGAGGCCATAGGCGACGACGACGGCGACATCGGCCTCGAAGGCCCGGAATTGCTCGATTGTCTCGGGGTCGCGAAAATTCTTCGGCGTCAGGACGGTCAGGCCGTAACGCTGCGCCGCCGCATGGACCGGCGAGGGCGTCAGCTCCAGCCCGCGCCGCCCGGCGGCTTTCGGCGCGCGCGTATAGACGGCGACGATGTCATGGCCGCGTCCAAAGATTTCGGCCAGCGGCGCCAGCGCGAAATCCGGCGTGCCCATGAAAATGACGCGCATGGATCAGCCCAGCTTTTCGCGGATTTCCGGCTTGCGCGGCGCGGCCGGCTCGTTCAGGCGCGCCGCCTTGGAGAATTTCTTGATGGCGCGCTCGCGCTTCAGCCGCGACAGATGGTCGATGAACAATTTGCCGTCGAGATGGTCGATCTCGTGCTGCAGGCAGGTGGCGAGCAGGCCCTCGGCCTCGATCTCGCGGCGCTGGTTGTCGCGGTCGAGGAAGCGCAGGCGGATTTTCGCCGGACGGCTGACTTCCTCGTAATAATCCGGCACCGAAAGGCAGCCCTCCTCATAGACGGACTCGTCTTCCGACCGTTCGAGGATTTCCGGATCGGCGAAGCATTGCGGCGCCGGCTCCTCGTCCTTCTTGGCGAGGTCGATGACGAGGACGCGCTTGGCGACGCCGATCTGGATCGCGGCCAGGCCGATGCCCGGCGCGTCGTACATCGTCTCCAGCATGTCGTCCATCAAGGCGCGCACCGAATCGTCCACGACGCCGACATTTTCGCTGACGGCGCGCAATTGGGGATCGGGCAGGCACAGGATCGGACGGATGGCCATGAATTTCGCACTCTCGAACGCTTTCGACCCTGAAATAAGCACAGCGACCCGCAGCGTCAAATGGCCTTTGCAAAGAATCACGCGGATATGTTCTATATTTGTTCATTGATTCCGGTTGAGATGTGGTCATGACTGATCGCCTGCTGTTCGAGATTTTCTCCTTTCCGGTCACGGCTTACGAACTGGCGGCGGGCGTCTTTCTGGCGCTGCTCGTGCTCGCGCTTGATCGCGCGCGGCGGCCGCCGCGCGCGGGCCGAGGCGCAGATGGCGGCGCTCGCCCGCGCCCAGGGCGAAATGGCCGGGCGCCTGCAGACCCTTGCCGAAATCCTCGGCGGACGGCAGGCCGATTTCGCCCGCGCGGTCTCGGAAAAGCTCGATTCCTCGGCCCATCGCGTCAATGAGCGGCTGGAAACCTCGGCCCGCGCGACCTTGGCCAATCTCGGCGCGCTCAACGAGCGGCTGGCGCTGATCGATTTCGCTCAGGCCCGGCTCGCGGGCCTGACGCAGGAAGTCGTCGGGCTCAAGGACATTCTCGCCAACAAGCAGACGCGCGGCGCGTTCGGGCAGGGCCGGATGGAGGCGATCATCCGCGACGCGCTGCCCTCCAGCGCCTTCGCCTTCCAGCACACGCTCTCGACCGGGGCGCGGCCCGATTGCGCCTTGAAGCTGCCCGGCGACGACAAGATTCTCGCGCTCGACGCCAAATTTCCGCTCGAAGCCTTCACCGCCTTGAAGGAGGCCGGCGACGAGGCGGCGAAAAAGGCCGCGCAGGCTCGGGTGCGCACGGATCTGGGCAAGCATATCAAGGATATTTCCGAGCGTTATCTGCTGCCCGGCGAGACGCAGGACGTCGCCATCCTGTTCGTGCCCTCGGAATCCCTGTTCGCGGAATTGCACGAGCATTTCGACGACGTCATCCAGAAGGCGCATCGCGCGCGGGTGCTGATCGTCTCGCCCTCGCTGCTGCTGATGGCGATCCAGGTGCTTCAGGCTCTGGTCCGCGACGCGCTCGTGCGCGATCAGGCGCATGTGATCCAGGCCGAGACGCGCAAGCTGGTCGAGGACGTCTTGCGGCTGCGCCAGCGGGTGCAGAAGCTCGACGGCCATTTCCGGCAGTCGCAGGACGACGTCGCGGCGATCCTGACCTCGTCGGAAAAGATCGCGCGGGCCGGAGAGCGCATCGAGAGGATCGATTTCTCCAACGACAAGCCGGATATGCTGACGGCCGCGCAATAAGCCGTCCGTCAATCGCGCCGTCAGGCCGGTTCTTCGCCTTCGAGCAATCCTTGCCGCAAAGCGAGCCGCACGAGTTCGATGTCCGAATGAACGCCGAGCTTGCCCCTGATCTGGTAGCGCGTATTGGCCACCGTTTTCGGGCTGACATGGAGCGTTTCGGCGATCTGCTCGGTCGACCTGCCCATCAGCAGCAGGCGCAGGATTTCGAATTCCCGCGACGTCAGGCGATCCACGGCGCTGGCGCCCTCGGCGACCCATTCCTGCGCCAGCAGATGGTCGATGTCGGGGCTGAAGGCGATGCGGCCTCGCAGGATCTCGAAGACGGCGGCGAGCAGAACGTCCGGCGGGCTGCTCTTGGTGACATAGCCGCGCGCGCCGGCCCGGATCGCCTGCCGCGCATGGACGGCGCCGAGATGCATGGTGAAGACGAGGATGCGGGCGTCCGGGTCCCATTGCCGGATTCGCCTGATCGCCTCGATTCCGCCGATGCCGGACATCGACAGGTCCATGATCACAAGGTCCGGCCGCGCGCTTTTATAAAGGCGATAGGCCTCCGCGCCGTCGGCGGCCTCGGCCACGATCGGTCAGGCCGCGCTGCTTGCCCAGCAAGGCGCGATAGCCCTCGCGGACGATCGCATGGTCGTCCACCAGCATGATTGTCCAGCCTTCCGCGGTCATGACCCGCTCCGCCGCAATTCCGCCTGTTCCAGTCCGCGCGCCGGAATGGAGACACGCAGGATCAACCCCGACGGTTGCCGCGTTTCGAACGCCAGCCGCCCGTCGAGCGCGGCGACCCGCTCCCTCATGCCGACGAGGCCCAGCCGCCCTGCCGGCGGCGAGATCTTCGGCGCCAGCCGCGCCGTCGTCGGTCACGGTCAGCTCAAGCTCCTCCATGCCGCCCTCCCCGCTGCCGCCAGGCGAGGCGCAGCGCCACATTCGCGGCGTCGGCATGTTTGGCGGCATTGGTGATCGCCTCTTGCGCGACGCGGTACAGATTGGCGCAAAGGAAGGGCGGCAAGCCGCTCGAAATCGCCGAGCGGCCTCGAAGGTGAAACGGTCGGCCCTCCGTTCGCGGCGCCATCCCGCGACGAGATGGTCGAGGCTCGCCGCAAGCCCCATTTCGTCCAGTTCGGGCGGGCGCAGCCGGGTCAGCGCGCTGCGCAGGTTGGCCATCATGTGCGCGGCGGTGCGCGCGATGCTCTCGCATTCCGGGACGAGAGCCGGACATTCGACCCGCGCCGTCTGCTCCATCGAGGCCGCCACTGCGCCGATGGCGGCGAGGCATTGGCCGAATTCGTCATGCAGGTCGCGCGCGAGCCGCCGCCGTTCCTCGTCCTGCACGGCGATGAGCTTTCTGGTCAGGGCGCGCCGCTCGGCCAACGTCGTCTCCAGCTTTTCGGCAAGCCCGTTGAACACCGTCCGGATCGCCGACAATTCGGCGAGATCGAAAGCCGGCAGCCGGGCGGCGAGGTCGTTGGCGGCGAGCCGCTCCAAGCCGTTGCGGATCAGCCGCGTCGGACGCAGCGCGCGCGCCAGCGCGGCATAGACGAGAAGGCAAAGCACGGACAAGGTCGCGGCCATCAATGCGAGGAAGCGGCTCGTCTCCCGCCAGACTTGCGCAATCTGGCTCGCGGGATCATAGGCGGCCGTCGCCGCGCCCATCGGCCTTCCCTCGAAAACGACCGGCTGGCGGATTTCGGCGCCGGGATCGAACAGACGCCCGTAGAGCCAGCGAAAGACCGCCGGCGCCGGGCTCGCGCCAGAAGGCGACCCGCCGCAAAGGCTTTGCCGGACTTCGCCGCCCTCGTCGCGGTAGGAAATGCAAAGGCCGGGCGACATGAGCGGCGGCGCGATCCTTTGCAGATCGGGAAAGTCGTCGCGCGCCGGCTTGACCCAATGCGCTTGCGCGAGTTGCAGGGTCAAATCCCTGGCGACCACGTCCGCGACCGCGCTCAAGCGCGCGCTGCGCCGCCCTGTCATGATCGAACAGAAGAAAAGCCAAAGCCGCGACGAGGCAAAAGGCCGAAATCGCCGCCACGCGCAACGCCAGCCGGAATTTGAGATCGATTTTCGTCACGAATTGCATCGACGCGCCGGAGGAAACGGCGCCGTCGCGCCGGAATTTCGGGCATTAAGCGGCAGAAGCAGCGCCTTGGAAAGCGCGGGCGCGAGGATCGGGAAATCTGCCCGGCCGCTTGTCGGGCGAATCGCCGTTTCGCGCGTCGCGCCGGCATGAAAATCTGGGCCGGTTTCGCAACCGTAAGGTCCCCATCATGCGTCCTGCCTCGCTCGCCGCCGTCGCGTTCCTTGCCGTCACGGCGTCGGACCGCCCAGTTTGGCGCAAGCGCCGTCGCAGCCTGCCGCGACGGCGATCCTCGAACTCGACTATGTCGACACGTCCAACGAGAGCACGGACCAGACGGCGGACCATGCAAAGCGGCTGCGCGATTTCTCCGAGGCGTTGGGCCGCGACCTCGCCGCGAGCGGACAAATATCGCATCGTCGCAATGGCTTGCGGCGCGCAGCCTTGCACGTCGCGCGTCGAGGCCCGACGAGACTGAAACAGGCGGCGCGCGCGGCCGGCGCCCGGTTCGTGGCGTTCGGCGGCATCCACAAGATGAGCACGCTGGTGCAATGGGCGAAGATCCAGATCGCCGACATGGATCAGGATCGGATCGTCTTCGACCGGCTGGTGACCTTCCGCGGCGACACCGACGAATCCTGGCGCCGGGCGGAAAATTTCGTCGCCGCCGAAATCGCCGCGCTTTCGCTGGAGCGGGCCGGGCGAAAAGGCGCCGGCCAAACTCGCCGTTTTCGATTTCGAACTGCAGGATTCCAGCGGCGGCGCCGGAATCATCGCCGAAAGCGCCGAGGATGCCGAGCAATTGAAACGCGCCACGCTGGCCGCGCGAAAACTGATCGCGGACTCGGGCCGCTATCGCCTGTGGACGTCGACGGCGCCGACGACGCGCCGGTGAAAGCGCACGATCTCCGCGAATGCGATGGCTGCGACGCCCGGATCGCGCGCAAGGCTGGGCGCGGATTTTTCGCTCGTCGGAATCGTGACGCGCATCACCCGGACCGATTATGCGGTGACCTACCGCCTGCGCGACGCGCGCACCGGCGAACTCGTCGCCGTCGAACAGACCGACCTGCGCATCGGCGCGAATTATTCGTGGGATCGCGGCGCCGCCTGGCTGATCGAGAAAAAGCTGCTGGCGCAGAAAAGCCCTGATCGGCGGCGAAGCGCCTCACAAATCGGTCCGGCTCCGCAGCGCCGCCGCCAGCGTGCCCTCGTCGAGATAGTCCAGCTCGCCGCCGACCGGCACGCCATGAGCGAGGCGGGTGCATTTGACCGCCGAAGGGGCTGAGCAATTCGGTGATGTAATGGGCGGTGGTCTGCCCGTCGACGGTGGCGTTGACGGCGAGGATCACTTCCTTGACGCCGCCTTCGGCGACGCGGCCGACCAGCTGGCCGATGTTCAGGTCGTCGGGCCCGATCCCGTCGAGCGGCGACAATGCGCCGCCGAGCACATGATATTTCGCGTTCAAAACCCCGGCGCGCTCCAGCGCCCAGAGGTCGCCGACCGTCTCGACCACCACGATCATGGCCGCGTCGCGGCGCGGATCGGCGCAAATGCTGCACGGATCGGTGGTGTCGACATTGCCGCAGACCGAGCAGGTGACGATCTTGCTCCTTGGCCACGCGCATCGCTTCCGCCAGCGGACCGAGCAATTCCTCGCGCTTGCGGATGAGGTGCAGGGCGGCGCGGCGCGCCGAGCGCGGCCCCAGCCCCGGCAGCCGGGCCAGCAATTGAATCAGCCGCTCGATTTCCGGCCCGGCAATCCGTTCAGCCATATAATCAATCCCAAGACGCCCTGCGCCGAAGGCGCCAGGAGCGACCGCGCCCGAAGGGCGCTAGGAGCGTCTGCGACGCCCTTTTGGCTGATGCGAGGAGCGCCTTCCGCGCCTAGCGCGGAAGGCAACGATCAGAAAGGCAATTTCATGCCGGGCGGCAGGCCGAGGCCGGCGGTCATGCCCTTCATCTTTTCTTCCATCACGGCCTCCGCCTTGCGGCGCGCGTCGGCGTGGGCGGCCACGATCAGGTCCTCGAGAATTTCCTTCTCGTCTTCCTTGATCAGCGACGGGTCGATGGCCGAGACCCTGCAACGCGCCCTTCGCGGTCAGGACGACCTTGACCAGACCGCCGCCGGAAACGCCCTCGACGGTGACACTGTCCAGTTCGGCCTGCATTTCGGCCATCTTGGCCTGCATGGCGCCGGCCTTTTTCATCAAGCCCATGATGTCCATTCAAAAATCCTCTTCTTCGGATCTCGTCGATATAGGCAATGTCGTCAGCCGCAACCGGCGCCGCCAGCGGCTTGCCGCGGGCTCCGCCTCCGCCTCGCCGCCGCGCACCGCGACGATGACCGCGCCGGGAAACTGGTCCAGCGCCGCGCGCACCAGCGGATGCGCCTGCACGCCGATCCGCTTCTCGTTTTCCCTGGCGGCCGCCTGTTCCATCAGCGTCGGCGCGCCCGGCGCCGACGACAGCGCCACCATCCAGCGCTGGCCGGTCCAATCCTGCAATTTGCGGGTCAATTGCGCGGCAAGCCCCGCCGAAGCGCCGGGGGCGAGCGAAAACTCCAGCACGCCCGGCTCGAACCGCACCAGACGCACGTCGCGCTCCAGCGCGGCCTTCATCTGGATGTCGCGCTTTTCGGCGGCGAGCGCCACCAGTTCGGCGAAGCTCCGCATCGAGACGAGAGGCGCGCCATCGGGCGCCGGAACGGCGGAGACGAGGACCGGAGCCGCCGAAGGCGCGGCTTGCGACGCGGCCAGACGCGGGGCCGCGTTCGAGGCGCCGCCGGGACCGCCTGAGGGCGACGGGGCGCCGCGCGAGGGAGCCGGCGAAGAACCTGGCGAAGCCCCGCCCGACGGCGCGGCCGCGAGCGCCTTGAGGACATCCTCGGGCGCCGGCAGGTCGGCGGCATAGGCGAGGCGCACCAGAACCATGTCGGCGGCGGGCAGCGGGCGCGGCGAATCCTTCACTTCCTCGGCGCCCTTGAGCAGAATCTGCCAGGCGCGCGACAGCACGGACATCGACAGGCTTTGCGCGAAAGCGCCGCCGCGCTCGCGCTCGATCTGCGTCGCGGAAGGATCGAAAACGTCGGGCGCGACCTTGGTCTTGGTCACGAAATGCACGAATGAGGCGAGATCGATCAGGACCTGGCCGGGGTCCGCGCCCGAATTCATACTGATCCTTGAGATTGGCCAAAGCGGCGGCGATATCGCCCTTCATCAGGGTTTCGAACAGGTCGATGATGCGCGACCGGTCGGCGAGGCCGAGCATGAGCCGCAGCGTCTCGACGCCGATCGGCGCGCCGGCGCCATGGGCGATGGCCTGGTCGAGCAGGGAAAGCGCGTCGCGCACCGAGCCCTCGGAGGCGCGGGCGATCAACGCCAGCGAATCGTGGTCGACCTCGACCTTCTCCAGGTCGCAGATCGCGGCGAGGTGGCGGACCAGCACGTCGGTCTCGATCCGGCGCAGGTCGAAGCGCAGGCAGCGCGAGCGCACCGTCACCGGCACTTTTTCGATCTCGGTGGTCGCGAACAGGAACTTGACGTGTTCCGGCGGCTCTTCCAGCGTCTTCAGCAGGCCGTTGAAAGCCGCCTTGGACAGCATGTGCACTTCGTCGATGATATAGACCTTGGTCCGCGCCATCACCGGCATGTAGCGCGCGCTTTCGACGATCTCGCGGATGTCGTCGATGCTGGTGTGCGAGGCCGCGTCCATCTCGATGACGTCGACATGGCGCGATTCCAGGATCGCCTGGCAATGCACGCCGAGTTCGTCCATGTGGATGGTCGGCCGGTCGATGGCGGGCCGCCCGTCGCGCGCGGGAAGTTCGTAATTGAAGGCGCGGGCGAGGATGCGCGCGGTCGTGGTCTTGCCGACGCCGCGCACGCCCGTGAGCATATAGGCCTGATGGATGCGGCCGATGTCGAAGGCGTTGGACAGGGTGCGGACCATCGGCTCCTGGCCGATCAGATCCTCGAAACGGCTCGGCCGATATTTGCGCGCCAGCACGCGATAGACGCCAGGCGATGGATTTTGGAGCGATGGATTTGGGGGCGCCGGTTTCGGCTGCGCATCGGGGAACAGGCCGCCGGACGCGTCTTCACTCTGATCTGGCGCGGAATCGTCGTTCATCGAACCGCCGAAAAAGGGCGCCAGCGGTCGTCGGGCGCGCAAATCCTGAAAGGTGGGAGGTTGGACGAAGACCCGCCCGTTCTCGTTAGGGCTGCTTCCTTCCGGACCTGACCCGGTTGGCGAGTGGAACGTCCACCGCCAACCTCCCGCCGCTTATTTGGACCATGGCGCGCGATTCCGCAAGAGGGGGCGCCCCGACGCGCTTGTCTTCACAGCTTGTCTTGGCGCGGCGAAGGCGCTACCCACGATCCGAAAGGGAGCCCGGATGACCTTCGCCCTCGATCCCCGCCTCGCCGCCGACACGTTTGGGGTCGGCGAGCTGACGCTCTGCCGCGTCCTGCTGATGAACGACAGCCGGTTTCCCTGGCTGATCCTCGTCCCGCGCCACGAAGCCCTGTCCGAAATCCACGAGCTTTCCGCCGATGAGCGCGCCCGCCTCGTCGAGGAGGCCGCCTTCGCCGGCGAGCGCCTGAAGTCGTTGACCGGCGCGAAAAAAATCAACACCGCCGCGCTCGGCAACATGGTGTCGCAATTGCACGTCCATGTCATCGCGCGTTTCGAGGACGACGCCGCCTGGCCCGGACCGGTCTGGGGCGTCGGCAAGGCGTCGCCCTATGCGCCCGAATCGGCGGCCGCGCGTCTCGACGCCCTGGGCCGCGCTCGGGGACGCGCTCGCGCCGGAAGCGCGGGAATGAACGCCTACGACATCGCGGTCGGCTTCGCCGGCAACCCGCTCGACCGGCTGTCGGAGGGACGCGCCGACGCCAATCGCCTCGCGGAACTGGCCGGCGCGCCCGGCGCCCGCGCCATCGTCTTCGTGCAGGACATGCCGGTGCTTCGGGTGGAGGGCATGTCCCTGTCGGCCCTGCACCGGCTCGATGCGGCCCGCCGTTTCGGACCGGCGCGCGAGGAGATTCTGCTGGGGCGCGACGAATCGGGCCCGGTCTTCGCCTTGCTGCTGCCCGACGACGCCGCTTGCGCCGAGGCGCCGCGCGACGAGGCCGCCTTCATCGACCAGCGCCGGCTGATCCTGCCCGCGTGGCCGGACCTGCAGATCCGCGACCTGCGCGCGCTGGCCAACAAACAGGCGCTTCCCCGCGGCGAGATCGCGATGCTCGCCCAGGCCAAGGCGATTCTGCATTATCATGCGGCCCATCGCTTCTGCGCCCGCTGCGGCGCGCCGACCAACGCCGCCCACGGCGGCTGGCGCCGCGACTGCCCGGCCTGCGGCGCCCTGCACTTTCCCCGCACCGATCCGGTGGCGATCATGATGGTCGAACACGATGGATTTTGCCTGCTCGGTCGCCAGAAGCGCTTTCCCGAGCAGATGTATTCCTGCCTCGCCGGCTTCGTCGAAAACGGCGAGACGCTTGAGGAAGCCGTGCGCCGCGAAGTGCTGGAGGAGGCCGGAATTATCGTCGGCGCCGTGCGCTATGTCGCCTCGCAGCCCTGGCCCTTTCCCTCCAATCTGATGCTCGGCTGCCGGGCGCAGGCGCTGTCGCGCGAGATCGCCATCGACCGCGACGAACTGGAGGATTGCCGCTGGTTCAGCCGCGCCGAAGCCCGCGCCATGATCGAAGGGCGCCACGAGCAGGGGCTGTTCGCGCCGAACCATGTCGCCATCGCCCGCGTCCTGCTGGAGCACTGGCTGCGCGAGGATTAGGCCAGCCGCGCCCGCAACAGGCCGCGTAGCGAATTGCCCAGGAAGAAATCGCCGCTGAGATCGGCAAGGCGCAGCACCGCCTCCCGGGCGCGGCCCTGCGCCAGAAGATGTTCGCGGAAAACGCCGGGCAGCAGGCCGCAGGCGAGCGGCGGCGTCAGCAGCACGCCGTCGCGCTCGACGAACAGATTCGTCCGCGCGCCTTCGCAGATCTCGTCGCGCTCGTTGAGAAAGAGCACCTCGTCGGCGCCGGAGGCGGCGAGCGCGTCCTCATAAAGCGCGCGGCGGGTGGTCTTGTGGCGCAACAGGGGATCGCGCGAATCGAAGCGCGCGGGCGCGATGGCGACGCGCCAGATCTTGTCCGGCGGCTCCGGCGCATAAGGCGCCGCGGAGGCGTCCAGAAAACCGTCCCGGCGCAGGACCAGCCGCACGCGCAAGGCCTGAGCCTCGGCTCCCGCGCAGGCCCGCGCCAGCGCCGCGTCGAAAGCCCCGGGCGCAAAGGCAAAGCCCAGCGCCGCCGCCGACTCCGCCATGCGCGCGCGATGGCCGCCGAGGAGCCAGCCGCCGCCTTCGCGGGTCCAGAGCAGCGTCTCGATCAGCCCGAAATCGTCTCGCCCGTCAGGAAGCGCGCCTTGAGCAGACATTCCTCATATTCCTCTCGCGCCCGCGAATCCGCGACCACCGCCGAGCCGACCGGGCAGATCAGCTTTCCGTTCTCGCTAAGCGTCAGCGTGCGAATGGCGACATTGAAGCGCATGTCGCCGCCCGGCGCGATCGCGCCCACGGCGCCGCAATAGATGTTGCGCGGCGCCGTCTCCAGTTCCGCGATGATCTCCATGGCGCGGATTTTCGGCGCGCCGGTGACCGAGCCGCACGGAAACAGGCCGGCGAAAATGTCCGCGAATGTCAGCCCCGGCCGCAGCCGCGCCCTCACGCCGGAGGTCATCTGGTGCAGAGTCGGAAAGGTCTCGACCGAGAACAGGTCCGTCACGTGTACCGAACCGACCTCTGACAGACGACTGAGATCATTGCGCAGCAGATCGACGATCATCAGGTTTTCGGCGCGGTTCTTCTCGTCGCCCGCCAGGGCTTCGGCCAAGGCGCGATCCTGTTCGGGCGTCTCGCCGCGCGGCGCGGTGCCCTTCATCGGCCGCGTGGCGATGGTTTCGGCCTCTCGTCGAGAAGAATTTTTCCGGCGACAGCGACAGGATCGTCTCCCCGCCCAGCGCCACGATTCCGCCGAGTTGCACCGGCTGGCGCGCCCGCAACTGGCGATAGAGATCGAGCGGCGCGCCGCGCCAAAGCCCGGTCAGCGGAAAGGTCAGGTTGATCTGATAGACGTCGCCGGCGGCGATATAATCCCGGCAAGCGGCGAAGCGGCTTTCATAATCGGCGAAGCTCCAGGCGGGGCGCAGGGCCTCGACCCAGGCCGCGCCAGCCGGATCGAGCGAGGGCGCCGGGCGGGGCGCGTCGAAAACGCCGAATTTCAGCAGCGGCGCATCCGCGCGGGGCCGCAGCAAGGGCGCGAGACGCGGCTCCAGCGCATAGCCGCATTCATACGCGACGAAACCGGCCAGGAAACGCCCCTCATTCGCGGCCCGCTGCATGGCCGCGAAGGCCCCGGCCACTTCTTCGGCCCGATAGGCCGCGATGATGGTCCGCGGCGCCTCGAACAGCAGGGTTTCGCCGGCTTCGCGGTCTTCGATCAGGCAGAAGGGCTCAAGGGGCAAGGCTCATTCCCGGAGGGGCGTCGGTTTGGCTCCCCGTCCAGCGAGATAATGCACCGGGGGCTGCTTGGCAAAGCCTCTCGCGCGCGGCTGCGCACGCCAGAGCGAGCGCCGAAATCGCGCCATCATGGACGCGGACGGCGCTCCGGTGTAGGCAGAATTTTCAGGAGGGCGTTTCATGGCCTTGGTTCTGTTTTCCGGCGGGCAGGATTCCACCACATGCCTGGCCTGGGCTCTGGAGCGTTACGACCGCGTCGAGACGCTCGGCTTCGACTACGGCCAGCGCCATCGCATCGAACTCGAGCCAGCGCGGCATTCTGCGCGACGCCCTGGCGAAGCTCAAGCCGGAATGGGGCGCAAGGCTCGGCCCCGACCATGTGCTGGATCTCGCGGCGCTCGGCGCCGTTTCGGACACCGCGCTGACGCGGGACAAATCCATCGAGATGGGCGAGAAGAACCTGCCCAACACTTTTGTGCCCGGCCGCAACCTGATCTTCCTGACCTTCGCCGCGGCGCTGGCCTATCGGCGCGGTCTCACGCGCATCGTCGGCGGCATGTGCGAGACCGATTTTTCCGGCTATCCCGATTGCCGCGACGACGCGATCAAGGCCATGCAGGTGGCGCTGAACATCGGCATGGAGAGCCGCTTCGTGCTGGAAACGCCGCTGATGTGGCTCGACAAGGCGCAGAGCTGGGCGCTGGCCCAGACGCTCGGCGGACCCGCCTCTGGTCGAGGCGATCGTCGAGCACAGCCACACCTGCTATCGTGGCGAGCGCGGCGCCCGCCACGACTGGGGTTACGGTTGCGGCGAATGCCCTGCCTGCAGCCTGCGGGCGGACGGCTTCGCGAAATGGCGCTCTGCGCGCTAACGCCTGAACATCGTGAAGTGAACGATTTCCGCCGTCACGCATTTCAATTGAGCCAATCGGTGAATGTTGGCCAAGCTCAAGATCAATGATGCGGGGAGGAAGTGGATCATGTGCGCCATCGGCAGCGGCCGACGGCGCGCATCGTTTGTTCAAATCCGCGCCGGCGGCTCGCGATCGTCGGGGGCGGCGCCTTTCGAACGCAGGGGATGACCATGACCTTGACGCAGGCCTCCACACATTCGTTGTTCGATCATTGCATTCGCGCTCTCGACGTGCTGCAGCGGATCTATATGCGCGCACTGTCCTATGTCAGCCCAACCAAGGATTGCCCGGCTGTATTCGGGGCCGTCTTTCACTGCAACACCCGTCAATTCGTGCAGCGCCGTATTCGTTTTTTCGGCATTTTCGAGCACAATCTGACTTATTATACGTTGGGCAAACTGCGCGAAGGCGATCTCTACGTCGATGTCGGCGCGAACATTGGCTATTTCAGCCTGCTGGCGTCGCAATGCGTCGGGCCGACCGGCAAAGTCATTGCGGTGGAGGCGGACCCGGAAACCTTCAAGGATCTGACGTCAAACCTTGAGCTTAACAAGGTCAGGAACGTGACGGCGCGCAACATCGCCGCGACGGAAACCGCCTGCCAGGTGAAAATCGAGCGGGTCCACGACAATTCAGGCGCCAACAGCATCGCGCTCGCGGACGGCGACGGGATCGTCGAAGGAGCGCCCCTGCGCGAGATCATCGGCGACGACATCGGGCGCGTCCGGTTCATCAAGATCGACATCGAGGGCTCCGAGGAACCCGTCCTTCGCGAGATCCTCGGATTGTTGCCGGTCCTTCCGCACAATCTCATCGTCGCTTCGGAGATCAGCCCGGACTCGGCCGGGCATGTTGCGGATTTTGCCAGGGCTGGTTTTCGCGCCTACGCCATCCAGAACATCTATTCGATCGACTATTATCTGATCCGGTCCTATCTGAGCCAATATGGCGAGGACAAGACGGTCCATCTGGTCCCGGTCAGCGCCTTTGACCCGAAATATCGAGACTATGTTTTCGAGAGGCTGTAGCCGCGCGATCAGCTCCCGGCGGCCGCCGCGCCGAACTCCCTCCGGAACGGATGCGCCGGATAGGCGCCCAGTATCCGCACCTCCTCGCTGAAGAACTGCAATTCCTCCAGCGCCAGCGCGAGGTTCGGGTCTTCGGGATGGCCCTCGACGTCGACGAGGAATTGCGTCGCCGCGAATTCGCCGTTGACCATGTAGCTTTCCAGCTTGGTCATGTTGACGCCGTTGGTGGCGAAGCCGCCCAGCGCCTTGTAGAGCGCGGAGGGCACGTTGCGCACGCGGAAGACGAAGGTCGTCAGCATCGGCCCGTCGGGGCGCGGGCCGGAGCGCGGCTCGCGCGACAGGATGACGAAGCGCGTGGTGTTGTGGTCCTCGTCCTCGACGAAGCGGGCGAGCACGTCGAGGCCGTAGATGTCGGCGGCGAGCAGCGGCGCCAGCGAGGCGCGGCTCTTGTCGCCCCATTCCGCCACCTCGCGCGCCGAACCCGCGGTGTCGCCGGTGGTCACGGCCTTCAGATTGTATTTCTTGATGATCTTGCGGCATTGGCCGAGCGCGTGGACATGGCTGTAGACGCTGCGCAGATCCTCGATCTTCGCGCCCTTGACGCCGAGCAGGTGGAAATGGATCGGCAGGAAATATTCGCCGATGATGTAGAGGCCGGAACCCGGCAGGAAATGATGGATGTCGGCCACGCGGCCGGCGAGCGAATTTTCGATCGGGATCATGCCGAGTTCGGCGCGGCCCTCGCCGATGGCGGACAAAGCCTCCTCGAAGCTCGCGCACGGAAAAGTTTCCCAGCCGGGATAGACGTCGGCGCAGGCGATGTGGGAATTCGCGCCCGGTTCGCCCTGATAGGCAATGATCTTGTTCATTTCTGGCTGTTTCCGTCGAGGATTTTGCGCGCGCGCTCGAGATCGTGGGGCGTGTCGACGCCCAGCGGCACGGTTTCGACGATTTCCACGTCGATGCGCATGCCCGCCTCCAGCGCGCGCAATTGCTCCAGCTTCTCGCGCTTTTCGAGCGCGGAAGGCGGCAGGGCCACGAAGCGCTCGAGCGCGGCGCGGCGATAGGCGTAAAGGCCGATATGGTGGAACAGGTCGCCCTCGCCCCAGGGCGCGGTGGCGCGGGTGAAATAGAGCGCGCGCAGGCGGGACGGCCCGATCGGCGAGCCCACCGCCTTGACCACATTGGAATCGTCGCGCTCCTCGGCCCGGGTGATCCGCGCAGCGAGCGTGGCGATATCGACCGCCGGATCGGCCAGAGGCGCGAGCGAAGCCCGCACGCTGGCCGGGTCGATGGTCGGCAGGTCGCCCTGCAGATTGACGATCACGCCATAGCGCTTTTGCGGGTCGTAGCTTTGCAGCGCGGCGAAGATACGGTCCGAGCCCGACGGCAGGTCCGGATCGGTCACGACGGCCTCGCCGCCCGCGTCGCGGATGGCCTGCGCGATCTCCGGGTCCGTCGGCCGCGACCAGCACGGGGCCGATTCCCGCCTCCATCGCGCGTCGCAAAACCTGCACGATCA
This sequence comes from uncultured Alphaproteobacteria bacterium, assembly GCA_963811975.1. Classification (GTDB taxonomy): domain Bacteria; phylum Pseudomonadota; class Alphaproteobacteria; order Rhizobiales; family Beijerinckiaceae; genus Rhodoblastus. The sequence continues at coordinate 256,187 of CAWETR010000020.1, read as the reverse complement.
TCGGCGCGCCGCACAGCTCGGCGAGCGGCTTGTCGGGCAGCCGCGTCGAGGCGAGGCGGGCGGGAATGACGATCAGGACGTTTTCGGACATGGAGAACGAGCCGGCGGCTAGGCTTAATTTATGAGGGTTTGGGCCGCTTATACGTGTTGCCAAGCAGGAGGCAAAGCGTTTATCAGAGGCCGTCCCAGCGGAGATTGCGGCATGTTCCTTCTCGACTACCGTGTTTACGGCGCCCTTTTCGGCGCCATCCTGTTCGCCCTTTTCCTCGGCATTTTCAGCAACGCGCTTGTCGTGGCCCGCCGGCCAATCCCCCGGGCTTCGATCTGCCGAGCGGCGCCGCGCCCCGTGAAAGCCGCCGCTCCCGCCGCCGCCATCCCGCTGCCAACCCTGCTCGCCAAGGCCGATCCCGCCAAGGGCCAGACGCTCACCAAGGTTTGCGCCACCTGCCACAGCTTCGAAAAGGGCGCCGCGGCCAAGGTCGGCCCGGATCTCTATGGCGTCGTCGGCCGCCCCAAGGGCAGCGCCGCCGGCTTCGCCTATTCCGACGCCATGAAGGCCAAGGGCGGCGACTGGACCTTCGCCGACCTCGACTCCTTCATCACCAGCCCGAAGACCTTCGTCCCCGGCACCAAGATGGGCTTCGGCGGCGAGCCGGACGCCGGCAAGCGCGCCGACATCATCGCTTACCTGCGCACGCTCTCCGACGCCCCGGTTCCGCTGCCGGCCGCGAAGTAAGTTTTTCACGCCATTCGAAAGTTTCGAAGCCGGGGGCGAAAGCCTCCGGCTTTTTTGCGCGGCGCCCGGCGCCGAACAGTCAGAACGACTTGCGCGCGCAGCCGGGCTTCTGCGGCTCCCCGGCGAAACGCGCCGCCGTCCAGGCGATGAGCGGATCGCCGAGCGGACTCCCGGGCTAGGACGATGGCGCCGTGATCCAGAGCCGCAAACGTCCAATAGTCGCGCCGCTGCCCGGCGGCGCAGCGCTCGGCGACAAAGGCGTCGGTCGCGGGCGGCGGCACTGCTTTCGCGCGCCTTGCTCAGAGCCGGGCCAGCGCCCCCGGCTCTTTGCTCGGTCAATCCTGGACTCGCCTGTCAGCCCAAAAGCGACATAATCTGCAAATCAATGCGGTGTAGACTGGCATAGCGTCGGCATGCCGGGATTGGTGAGGTTCTGTTGCATCGCACACATCTGTCGATAGACTTTTCCCGCCGCGACGTACTCGTCGGCGCGGGTCCGTGCGCGTCGCGGCGCAAAATCGACATAATGGCCGGCGACTCTCCGCCCTCTTTTCGAGGCTCCCTTGCATCCTTTCGCCCAACTCACGCTCACCAGGCGCGCCGCGCTGCTTTCCGCCGCCGCTTTTCCCCTGTTCGGCCTGACCGCCCGCGGCAGACTTCCCTCGGCAGACGACAAGGGCTGGCGCAAGACCTATGGGCTGTCCTCGTTCGGCGACCTGAACCTGCCGGAAAATTTCGCGAACTTCCCCTATGCGAAGCCCGGCGCGCCCCGGGGCGGCGTGTTGAGCATGGAGGCGGTCGCGACCTCCTACAACTCGCTCAACGGCTTCATTCTGCAGGGCAATCCGGCCACCGGCCTGTCGCTGATCAACGACAGCCTGATGGCCGGCAGCCTCGACGAGGACAATGCGCTTTATGGCCTCGTCGCCCGATCCGGTCGAGATTTCCCCGGACAAGCGCAGCTATCGCTTCCATCTGCGGCCCGAGGCGCGGTTCCACGACCATTCGCCGATGCGCGCGCAGGGACGTCGTGTTTTCGCTCGTCACCCTGCGCGACAAAGGGCATCCGCTGATCCGGCAATTGCTGCGCGATCTCGAAAACGCCGTCGCCGAGGCCGACGACGTGGTGCTGGTGAGCTTGCGGGAGGGCTTTGGCCGCGATTCCATCCTGAACATCGCCGGCCAGCCGGTCCTGTCCGAAGCCTATTACAAGAGCCACGACTTCGAGCGCTCCGGCATGGAGCCGCCGCTCGGCTCGGGCGCGTACAAGATCGGCGCGTTCGAGCAGGGCCGCTACATCGCCTATGACCGCGTCGACGATTATTGGGGCAAGGATCTGCCGGTCAATGTCGGCCAGAACAATTTCGACCGCATCCGCTACGATTATTTCGGCGAGCGCGCGGTCGGCTTCGAGGCCTTCAAGTCCGGGACCGTCAACCTGCACGAATCCTCGACCGCCTCGGAATGGGCGACCGGCTATGATTTCCCCGCCGTGCGCGACGGCCGCGTCGTCAAGATGGAGATCCCCGACAGGCGCAGCCCCGGTTTCCAGGGCTTTTTCTTCAACCTGCGGCGGCCCTTGTTCAAGGATCCGCGCATTCGCGAGGCGCTGGGCTGCTGCCTCGATTTCGAATGGGACAACCGCAACCTGTTCTATGGCGCCTACAAGCGCACCGTGAGCTATTTCGAAAACACCGACATGATGGCGGTGGGCCTGCCCGTCGCCGGAAGAACTGGCGCTGATGGAGCCCTTGCGCGGAAAAGTTCCGGACGACGTGTTCGGCCTGCCTTTCATTCCGCCGGTTTCCGACGGCTCGGGCCAGGACCGCGCTCTGCTGCAACGCGCCAACAATCTGCTCAAGGACGCCGGCTGCCGGCGCGACGGCTCGCAATTGCTGCTGCCCGACGGGACGCCGCTGGCCTTTGAGGTGCTGGAATTTTCCAGCGCCTTCGACAAGGTCGTGCAGCCCATGTTCAAGAACATGAAGCTGCTCGGCATCGATCCGCGCCTGCGCGCGGTGGATTCCGCGCAATACAAGCAGCGCATCGACAATTTCGATTTCGACGTGGTCATCGACCGCAAGATGATCGGCGGCGTGCCCGGCGACGAATTGCTGGCCTATTTCGGCTCGCAATCCGGCAAGACCGCCGGGCGGCCTGAACCTCGCCGGGCATCGACAATCGCGGCCGTGGACATCCTGATCGACAAGGCGCTCAAGGCGCAGTCGCGCGCCGAGCTGGTGGTGATCTGCCGCGTGCTCGACCGCGTGCTGCGCTCGGGCCATTACTGGATTCCGAACTGGTTCTCGCCCAACCGGCGCATCGCCGCCTGGGACGTGTTCGGCCGGCCCGAGGCGTCCCGAAGCTCGACCTCGGCATCTCGGCCCTGTGGTGGTGGGACGCGGAAAAGGCGGCCGCGGTGAAGGCCAAATCATGACGGCCGGCTCCTGATGGCCTCCTATATCGCGCGCCGCATCCTGCTGATGATCCCGACTCTGTTCGGGATCCTGCTCTTGTCCTTCCTTATCGTGCAATTCGCCCCCGGCGGACCGGTCGAGCGCGTCCTCGCGCAGATGCAGGGGCAGGATTCCGGCGGCGACCTCGCGGTTCGGCGGCGGCGCAGCGACGATCGCCGGCGGCGCGAGGCGCGGCGGCGGCGGCCGAATTTTCCGGCAAATATCGCGGCGCCCAGGGGCTCGACCCCAAATTCATCGCCGAACTCGAAAAGCAGTTCGGCTTCGACAAGCCGCCGCTCGAACGGTTCTGGCTGATGATCCGCAATTACGCGATGTTCGATTTCGGCCGCTCCTATTTCCGCGACGCGCCGGTGCTGACGCTGATCAAGGAGAAGCTGCCGGTCTCCATGTCGCTCGGCCTGTGGATGACCTTGCTGTCCTATATCGATCTCCATCCCGCTCGGCATCGCCAAGGCGCAGCGCGACGGCGAGGCCTTCGACATGTGGACCTCGGCGGTCATCATCGTCGGCTACGCCATTCCGAGCTTCCTGTTCGCCATCCTGCTGATCGTGCTGTTCGCCGGCGGCTCGTTCTGGCAGATTTTCCCGCTGCGCGGCCTGACGTCAGACGATTTCGCCCAGCTCAGCCTGTTCGGCGAAGATCAAGGACTATCTCTGGCACATCGTGCTGCCGGTCTCGGCCCTGGCGCTCGGCGCCTTCGCCACCACGACCTTTCTGACCAAGAACTCCTTCCTCGACGAAATCCGCAAGCAATATGTCGTCACCGCGCGGATGAAGGGCCTGACCGAGCGGCGCGTGCTCTACGGCCATGTCTTCCGCAACGCCATGCTGATCGTGATCTCCGGCTTTCCCGGCGCCTTCATCTCGGCCTTCTTCACCGGCTCGCTGCTGATCGAGACGATCTTCTCGCTCGACGGGCTCGGCCTGCTGTCGTTCGAATCGACGCTCAACCGCGACTATCCGGTGGTCTTCGCCAATCTCTACATTTTCGCCCTGCTCGGCCTGGTCATCAATCTGCTCTCCGACCTCACCTATGCGTGGATCGATCCGCGCATCGATTTCGAAACGCGGGAGACCTGATGTTCACGCTCACGCCGATCAGCCGCCGCCGCCTCGAGGCTCTTCAAGCGCAACCGGCGCGGCTTTTGGTCGTTCTGGTTCTTCCTGATCGCCTTCGTCCTGTCGCTCGGCGCCGAATTCATCGCCAACGACAAGCCGATCCTGGCCTCCTACAAGGGCGAGCTGCTGTTCCCGGCGCTTCGTCGACTATCCCGAAGACAAGTTCGGCGGCTTCCTCGCCGAGACCGATTATCGCGACCCGGTCATCTTCAAGGAAATCGAGGCGCACGGCTGGATGCTCTGGCCGCCGATCCGCTATTCCTACAACACCCATAATCTCGCCTTGCCCCTGCCCGCGCCCTCGCCGCCGACCTGGCTGCTGACCGACGCGCAATGCGCCCAGCGGCAAGACCTTTGCCGGCGAACCGGCGCAGACTTGCAGCCAGATCGAATGGAACTGGCTCGGCACCGACGACCAGGGCCGCGACGTGGTGGCGCGGCTGATCTACGGCTTTCGCATTTCCGTGCTGTTCGGGCTGCTGCTCGCCGGCGATTTCCTCGGTCGTCGGCATCGCCGCCGGCGCCGTCCAGGGCTATTTCGGCGGCTGGACCGATCTGCTGTTCCAGCGCTTCATCGAAATCTGGTCGTCGCTGCCGAGCCTCTATCTGCTGATCATCCTCTCGGCCATCGTCACGCCGAGCTTCTTCGTGCTGCTGTTCATCCTGCTCGCCTTTTCCTGGGTCAATCTGGTCCATGTCGTGCGCGCCGAATTCCTGCGCGCCCGCAATTTCGATTATGTGCGCGCGGCGCGGGCGCTCGGGCTGTCCAACCGCAAGATCATGGTCAAGCACGTGCTGCCCAACGCCATGGTGGCGACGCTGACCTTCCTGCCCTTCATCCTCAATTCCTCGATCACCACGCTGACCTCGCTGGACTTTCTCGGCTTCGGCCTGCCGCCCGGCTCGCCGTCGCTGGGCGAACTGCTGCTGCAGGGCAAGAGCAATCTGCAGGCGCCCTGGCTCGGCCTGTCGGGCTTCGCCGTCATCGCCGTCACGCTGTCGCTGCTGGTCTTCACCGGCGAGGCCCTGCGCGACGCCTTCGACCCGCGAAAGGGCTTCTGATGGCCCCGGTCGTGACGGACGCGGTCGGAAACGACGCGCCGCTGCTCGAAATCACGGATCTGAGCGTCGGCTTCGGGCCGACGGGACGGGAATCGCTCGCGGTCGAGAGCGCCTCGCTCCGGCTCGAACGCGGCAAGACGCTGGGGCTGGTCGGCGAATCCGGCTCCGGCAAATCGGTCACCGCGCTCTCGATCGTCCGCCTGCTGGCGCCGGGCGCGAAAATCCTCGGCGGCTCGATCCGCTTCCAGGGCCGAGAATTGCTCGGCGCCGACGAATCCGTGCTGCGCGACATTCGCGGCGCGCGGATCGCCATGGTGTTCCAGGAGCCGATGACCTCGCTCAATCCGCTGCACCGGATCGAGAAGCAGATCGGCGAGATTCTCGAAATCCACGGCATGTTTTCGCGCGACAAGCGCCGCGCCCGGACGCTGGAGCTGCTGCGCGAAGTCGGGCTGCAAAACGCCGAGCAGCGGCTCGACGCCTTTCCGCATGAACTCTCCGGCGGCCAGCGCCAGCGCGTGATGATCGCCATGGCGCTCGCCAACCGCCCCGACCTGCTGATCGCCGACGAGCCGACCACCGCGCTCGACGTCACGGTGCAGGCGCAAATCCTGAAACTGCTGCGCGACCTGCAGGCGCGCTACGGCATGGCGATCCTGTTCATCACCCATGATCTCGGCATCGTCCGGCGCATGGCCGACGAGGTCGCGGTGATGAAACAGGGGCGCGTCGTCGAGACCGGCGCGACGGAGCAGGTTTTCGCCGCGCCCCGGCACGAATACACGAAAATGCTGATCGCGGCCGAACCCAAGGGCGCCGCCCCGCCCGCCGATCCGGACGCCCCCGAAGTGCTGGCGACGCGAGACCTGCGGGTCTGGTTTCCGATCAAGAAGGGCTTTTTTCGCCGCACCTCGGCTTATGTCAAGGCGGTGGACGGCGTCGTCGCTCGCGCTGCGCAAGGGCCAGACGCTGGCGCTCGTCGGCGAATCCGGCTCCGGCAAGACCACGCTCGGTCTGGCGCTGCTGCGCCTGATCCGCTCCGAAGGGCCGATCCTCTATCTCGGCCAGAACATCGACGGCTTTTCCACGCGCCAGATGCGGCCGTTGCGCAAGGATCTGCAGATCGTGTTCCAGGATCCCTACGGCTCGCTGTCGCCGCGCATGTCGGTGGCGCGAGATCGTCGAGGAGGGCCTGCTGATCCAGGACAAGGGCCTGTCGGCGGCGGCGCGGCGCGAAAAGGTCGCGCGCGCGCTGGCCGACACCGGCCTCGATCCGGCGACGATGGACCGCTATCCGCATGAGTTTTCCGGCGGCCAGCGCCAGCGCATCGCCATCGCCCGCGCTTTGGCGCTCGATCCGGAAATCATCGTGCTCGACGAGCCGACCTCCGCGCTCGACCGCTCGGTGCAGGCGCAGATCGTCGACCTGCTGCGCGACCTGCAGGTGAAGCGCAACCTGTCCTATCTGTTCATCAGCCACGATCTGAAAGTGGTGAAGGCGCTGGCCTCGCAGATCGCGGTGATGCGCGACGGCAAGATCGTCGAACAGGGTTCGGCGACGGAAATTTTCGCCAATCCGCGCGAAAAATATACCCAGGAATTGTTCGCGGCGGCCTTCGCCATGGACGCCTGAAGGGCGGAGCGACGCGGACCGCGCTGTCATGCGCGCGTTATCGACCCGCACTATCAAGGCGGATTGCGCTTTCGGAACTCCGCTTCATGATCAAGCTCAATCTTGCTTTGCAGGGCGGCGGCGCCCATGGCGCCTTCACCTGGGGCGTTCTCGACCGGTTGCTCGAAGAAGAGGATATCGAGATCGCCGCGTCAGCGGCACCTCCGCGGGCGCCATCAACGCCATTGTCGCGGTCGAAGGTATTCTCGAGGGCGGCAACGCGTTCGCCCGCGAACAGCTCGACGATTTCTGGCGCGGCGTCGCCGAGGCCAGCGCCCGCGTCTCGCCCTTCCGGCCTCTCCCTTTCGCCCGCGATCCCCGCTACGACCTGACCCACTCGCCGCTCTATCTGCTGGGGATCGGGATGATGACGGGCCTTTTCGCCCTATCAGTTCAACCCGCGCAATCTCAATCCGCTGCGCGACTTGCTCGATCGTTACATCCAATACGAGCGGGTTCGTCGGCCAGGACAGCATCAAGCTCTTCATCAACACCACCCATGTCGCGACCGGCGCCCTGCGGATTTTTCGCGAACATGAACTCAACACCGACATCCTGCTCGCCTCGACCACTTTGCCGCAAATGTTCCAGACGCCGCTGATCGACGGCGAGGGCTATTGGGACGGCGGCTATGTCGCCAATCCGGCGATCGAGGCCATGGCGGATGAAACCGACGTGCGCGACGTCCTGATCGTCCAGCTCAATCCGCTGGTGCGCGAGGATATTCCGACGACGCCGCAGGATATTTTCGACCGGCTCAATGAAATCGTCTTCAACGCAAGCCTGCTCGCCGAATTGCGACGGATCGCCGAACGCAACCGTCTGGTCGAGACCGGCGAGCTGTCGGCGCAGAAACATCCCGTCATCCGCCTTCATCTCGTCCATGGCGACGGGGAGCTGGCGTCCTATGCCGGATCGAGCCGGCTTGCTCGCCGACGCCGGTTTTCTCGGGGAGCTGAAGGCGCTCGGCCGGGCGCGGATGGAGCGCTTCCTGCGCCGCCACAAGCACGAGATCGGCCAGAAATCGAGCTTCGATCACGACCGGATGATGGCGCTCCGGTCGGGCAAAGCCGAGAACGCTCAGGCCTGAGCGCTCAGGCCACGCCGGCGCGCAACAGATCGTGGATGTGGAGCATGCCGGCCGGGCGGCCGTCCTCGACGATGAACAGCACCGTGATCTTCCGGCGGTTCATCGTCTCCAGCGCCGACGACGCCAGCGAGCCGAGCGGCGCGGTCAGCGGCGCGCGGGTCATGATCGCGCCGGGCTGCACGTCCTGCATGCGCTCGGTCCAGTGACGGCGCAGATCGCCGTCGGTGATGATGCCGGCGAGGCGCCCCGCGCCGTCCACCAGGCCGACGCAGCCGAACCTCTTGCCGGTCATGGTGAGGATGACCTCGCTCATGGCGGCCGTTTCCGGCAGCAGGGGCATGTCCAGCCCGGAGTGCATCAGGTCGTCGACCTTGTGCAGCCGGGCGCCGAGCTTGCCGCCGGGATGGAACTGGCGGAAATCCTGCGCCGAAAAGCCGCGATCCTCGATCAGCGCCACCGCCAGCGCGTCGCCGAGCACGAGCTGGATGGTGGTGGAGGTGGTCGGGGCCAGACCGTTGGGGCAGGCCTCCTCGACCTGCGGCAATTCCAGCAGGATGTCGGCGGACCGGCCGAGCGCGCTGTCGCGGCGCGAGGCGGCGGCGATCAGCGGAATGGCGAAACGCTTGGCATATTCGATCAGGTCGGCAAGCTCCGCCGTCTCGCCCGACCAGGAAAACGCCAGCACCACGTCGTCCGCCGTGACCATGCCGAGATCGCCGTGGCTCGCTTCGGCGGGATGCAGGAAAAACGCCGGCGTGCCGGTCGAGGCGAGCGTCGCGGCGACCTTGCGGCCGATATGGCCGCTCTTGCCCATGCCGCTGACGATCACTTTTCCGCGCGCCGCCTTGATCGTGGCGATCGCCTGTTCCAGCGCGTCGCCCAGCGGGCCGTCGAGCGCCGCGCGCAGTTTGGCGACGCCGGCCTCTTCGATTTCGACGCTTTTGCGGGCGGCTTCGAGCGCGACGCGATTCATGTCATCCCCTATAGTTGAGGGCGGAATCCCTATAACATCGCGGTCCTCACGGCAAATTGAGCCATGACTTACGACGATTACAATGCTTTTTGCGCCGCCCTGCCGGTGACGACCTATGTCATGCAATGGGGCGGCTCCCATGTCTGGAAGGTCGGCGGCAAGGTGTTCTGCATCGGCGGGGGAACCGACGCGGCGCCGGCCTATTCCTTCAAGGCGAGCGAGATCGCCTTCATGGTGCTGCCGGAGCAAAAGGGCTTTCGCCCGGCGCCCTATCTCGCCTCGCGCGGGCTGAAATGGATCGAGGCGCAAGCGGACGAAGTCGACAGCGACGAATTGCGCGACCTGATCCGCGCGTCCTATCGTCTGGTCATCGGCGGCCTGAGCCGCAAGAAACGGCGGGAACTGGGGCTCGAAGACGTCTAGGGGCGAGGAAATGGCCAAATGGCATGACGAGATCGGCGAGAAGCTCACGGATTTCATCGCCGCCCAAAAAATGTTTTTCGTCGCCACCGCCGGGCCGGAAGGCCGCGTCAATCTCAGCCCCAAGGGGCTCGACGGAACCTTCGCCGTGCTCGGTCCCCGGCGCGTCGCCTTTCTCAACCTCACCGGCAGCGGCAACGAGACCGCCGCGCATCTCCGGCTGAACGACCGGATCACCTTGATGTTCTGCGCCTTTTCCGGACCGCCGAACATTGTGCGGCTTTACGGGACGGGCAAGGCGATCGGCGTCGGCGGCCCCGGCTGGGACGAGCTCTGCGGGCGCTTTTCGCCGATCTTCCCGGCAAGCGGCAGATCATCGACGTCGCGGTCGAGGAAGTCGTCACCTCCTGCGGCTTCGGCGTGCCCCTGATGGATTTCGCCGGCCAGCGCGAAACGCTGGTGAAATGGGCGGAAAACAAGGGCGACGAGGGCGTTCGCGCCTATTGGCGCGAGAAGAACGCGCTGAGCTTCGACGGGCTTGCCGACCGGCGTCCTCGGGGACTGACGCTCGCCTTCGCCCTTGCGCGGAGACAGGCTTTGAACTATATAGCGTTCAGTCAACATCTTCGTCATGGCCCGCGAGGGCTGCGCGGGAGTGGGGCCCAGTCGGGACCCGCTCTTTTTTGTTTTACCGGCTTGTTTGTCTTCACTGGCTTGCCGGCCCCATACGGATGGACCATTTGAACCAAACGCAAGACTCGGAAGCCCAGACCTCGGAAGTCCAGACGCCGACCGGATTTCGACGCGCCGCTCGATGAGCCGCGCTTCGTCGAGGAGAACGGCGTCGCCGCGCGGATCGCCGCGCTGGGCGAGCGCGTGCTGGGTTCGATGGGTTTTCGTCTGGTGCGCGTGAAGATCATGTCGGGCCAGGGCACCAGCGTGCAGATCATGGCCGAGCGGCCGGACGGCACGCTGACCATCGACGATTGCGAGGAGATCCACGACGCCTTGTCGCCGGTGATCGACGTCGAGGACCCGATCAAGCAGGCCTATCGGCTTGAAATTTCCTCGCCCGGCATCGACCGCCCGCTGGTGCGCGCCTCGGATTTCCGCCGCGCGCTCGGCAAGGAAGCGAAGATCGAACTGGCGCACGCCCATGCGAGCGGCCGCAAGCGCTTTCGCGGCCTGATCCGCGCCGTCGAGGGCGAGGGACGCGATTGCGTCGTGGTCATCGAGCGTCCCGACGCCGGACCCGACGAGGAGAAACTGCCGAAGCTGGCCCTGCGCGATCTCGACGAGGCCAAGCTGGTGCTGACCGAAGCGCTGATCCGCGAATCCCTGCGCGCCGCCAAGCTTTTTGCGCGCGGCGAGGGCGAGGAGCGGGACGAGGGTCTGGGCGACGCCGCCGCGCCGGAGGACACGGCGACGGCGCCCGCCGCAAAAAATTCGGCCGCGGCAAGGCGGCCCCGAAATCGAAACCCGTGATGCCGGCTGGCGTGCGGGCGCAATTCAAGAAAGGCGGCGGCGCACGCACGTCGTCCGACCAAATAACGACCAATCAGGAGAAAACCCATGGCCGTCAGCGCCAACCGGCTTGAACTTTTGCAGATCGCGGACGCCGTCGCGCGCGACAAGTCGATCGACCGCTCGATCGTGCTCGCGTCGATGGAAGACGCCATGCAGAAGGCCGCGCGCTCCCGCTACGGTCAGGAGACCGAGGTCCGCGCCGAGATCAATCCGCGCACCGGCGAAGTGCGCTATTCGCGCCTGATGCTGGTGGTCGACCAGATCGAGAACGACGCCACCCAGATCCTGCTCGCCGACGCCCGCAAGCGCAATCCGGCCGCGCAGGTCGGCGACTGGATCGCCGAGCCGCTGCCGCCGATCGAATTCGGCCGCATCGCCGCGCAGTCGGCCAAGCAGGTCATCGTGCAGAAGGTGCGCGAGGCCGAGCGCGACCGCCAGTATGACGAGTTCAAGGACCGCATCGGCGACATCATCAACGGCGTCGTCAAGCGCGTCGAATATGGCAATGTCATCGTCGATCTCGGCCGCGCCGAGGCGATCATCCGCCGCGACGAAATGATCCCGCGCGAAATGTTCCGCCCCGGCGACCGCGTGCGCGCCTATGTCTATGACGTGCGCCGCGAGCAGCGCGGCCCGCAGATCTTCCTGTCGCGCACCCATCCGCAATTCATGGCCAAGCTGTTCCAGCAGGAAGTGCCGGAAATCTACGACGGCGTGATCGAGGTGAAATCGGTCGCCCGCGACCCCGGCTCGCGCGCCAAGATCGCCGTGACCTCGCGCGATTCCTCGATCGATCCGGTCGGCGCCTGCGTCGGCATGCGCGGCTCGCGCGTCCAGGCGGTCGTCAACGAGCTGCAGGGCGAGAAGATCGACATCATTCCGTGGTCGGTCGACGCCGCGACCTTCATCGTCAACGCGCTGCAGCCGGCCGAAGTCGTCAAGGTCGTGCTGGACGAGGATTCCTCGCGCATCGAAGTCGTGGTGCCGGACGACCAGCTCTCGCTGGCCATCGGCCGCCGCGGCCAGAACGTGCGCCTCGCCTCGCAGCTCACCGGCTGGGACATCGACATCCTGACCGAGGCTGAAGAATCCGAGCGCCGCCAGAAGGAATTCGTCGAGCGCACCAACGCCTTCATGCAGGCGCTGGACGTCGACGAGGTCGTCGGCCAGCTGCTGGCCTCCGAAGGCTTCCGCAGCGTCGACGAACTGGCCTATGTCGATCCGTCCGAAGTCGCGGCGATCGAAGGCTTCGACGCCGATACGGCCGAAGAAATCCAGAACCGCGCCCGCGACTATCTGGCGCGCGTCGAGGCGGAGCAGGACGCTCGCCGCATCGAGCTCGGCGTGTCCGACGAACTGCGCGAGATCGACGGCGTCACCACCGCCATGCTGGTCAAGTTCGGCGAGAACGACGTCAAGACCATCGAGGATCTGGCCGGCTGCGCCACGGACGATCTCGTCGGCTGGACCGAGAAGAAGAACGGCGAGAACGTGCGGACCGAGGGCTTCCTCGACGGCCTCGACGTGAGCCGCGAAGAGGCCGAGGCCATCGTCATGCGCGCCCGCGTCCGGATGGGCTGGGTCGACGAGGCCGATCTCGTCGCCCAGGCCGAAGTCGAGGACGCCGACGCCGGCGAAACGGAACAGGACGGCGAGCCCGCGTGATGCGCGGTCGCGAGGAAAGGCATGCAGGCTTTGACGCTGAAGACGCAACAGGATCCGGTCGACCCGGCCGCCGCTCCCGACGAGGGAGAGGCGCGCGGAGCGCACCTGCGTCGTCACGCGCGCAGATCCGCGCGCCTGACGAGCTGATCCGCTTCGTCCTCGGCCCCGACAATGCGGTCGTTCCCGACCTGAAGCGCAAGCTGCCCGGGCGCGGCGTCTGGGTCGGCCTGTCCCGGGCGCTGGTCGCCCAGGCGGTCAAGAAACAGCTTTTTTCACGCGGCCTGCGCGAGAAGGCTTCGGCCTCGCCCGACCTGCCGGACCTGATCGAGACGCTGCTGCGGCGCGACGCCGCGCAGGGCCTGGCGCTGGCCAACAAGGCCGGGCTCGTGACCACGGGCTTCGCCAAGGTGGAATCCGCGATCGCCTCGGGCAAGATCGCCGCGCTGGTCCACGCCGTCGACGGCGCGCCGGACGGCAAGCGCAAGCTGCGACAGGCGCTGCGCCGCCGCTTCGGCGACCACATGCCGCCGGACTTCGACCTGCTCGCCACGGAGGAGCTCGATTCCGCCCTCGGGCGCGGCAATGTGGTTCACGCCGCGCTTGGACTTGGCGCGGCGGCAAAGGTTTTTCTCGCTTCCGCACGGCGACTTGCGTTATATCGCGGCGACGGCGAAGCGGACGCCCCTCTCGAGGGGCAGGATTTGACAATGAACGAGGCTTTGGAGCAGGGCTTCAAAGCCGATGGCTCGAACGGTCGGGACCCCTGGGACGCATGAGCGATATGAACGATTCGAACAATTCCGGCGACAAGACCTTGACCGTGCAGCCGAGCAAGACGCTGTCGCTGAAGCGCCCCGTCGAACAGGGCGTCGTGCGCCAGAGCTTCTCGCATGGCCGCACCAAGGCCGTCGTCGTCGAAAAGGTGAAGCGCCGCGCCCATGAAGCGCCGAAGGCGCCGGCCGCCCCGGCCGCGCCCTCGGCCGCGCCCGCCTCCAGGCCTGCAACCGCGGCGCCCGCCCGGCCCGCGACGGCCGCCCCGAGCGCGCCGGCGTCCTCCGGCGCGCCCGCCCGGCCGCCGGTCAAGCCGACCGCGCCGCGCCCGCAGACCGGCGTCGTCCTGCGCACGCTGACCGATGACGAGCGCGACGCCCGCGCCCGGGCGCTGAACGACGCCCGCGTCCGTGAAGAGGAAGACCGCAAGCGCCAGGAGGCCGACGCCCGCGCCCGCAGCGAGCGCGAAAACCGCGAACGCGCCGAACGCGACGCCGCCGAAGCCCGCAAGAAGGAAGAAGAGACCCGCCTCGCGCGTGATCTCGAAGCCAAGCGCCGGGCCGAGGACGAAGCGCGCCGCCGCCTGTCCCCGACGGCGACGGGCGCCGCTCCCGGTCCGTCCGAGGCCGACCACGGCCTGACCCTGTCGTCGGCCGGCAACGCCCGCCGCCCGCAGCAGATCGTCTTCAACACGCCGCGTCCCGCGGCTCCCGCCCCGACGGCGACGCCCGCGGCCGCCTCCGGCGAAGCCAGGCCGCTCCCGGCGCGTCCGCTCCGAGCAGCCGGGCCGCTCGGCCTGCGCCGCACCCCGATGCAGCCGAAGCTGGCCGTCCCCGCCGTCAAGCCGACGCGCGGCGGCGAAATGAAATCGCGCGGCCGCCTGACCGTCACCAGCGCCACCGCCAGCGACGGCGAGGAGCGCACGCGCTCCGTCGCGGCCTTCCGCCGCCGCACCCAGCGCCTCAAGGGCGTCGTGGAGCAGAAGGAGCGCCTGTCGCGCGAAGTCGTGCTGCCCGAGACGATCACGATCCAGGAACTCGCCAACCGCATGTCGGAACGCGGCGTGGACGTCATCAAGCTGCTGATGCGCCAGGGCCAGATGCACAAGATCACCGACGTGATCGACGCCGACACCGCCGAACTGATCGCCGACCGAACTCGGCCACACCGTCAAGCGCGTCGCCGAATCCGACGTCGAGGAAGGCCTGTTCGACACGCCCGACACCGAGGAGCAGCTGGTTTCGCGTCCGCCGGTCGTCACCATCATGGGCCATGTCGACCACGGCAAGACCTCGCTGCTCGACGCCATCCGCCAGGCCAACGTGGTCTCGGGCGAAGCCGGCGGCATCACCCAGCACATCGGCGCCTATCAGGTGACGTCGCCGCTCGGCGGCAAGATCACCTTCATCGACACCCCCGGCCACGCCGCCTTCACCGCGATGCGCGCCCGCGGCGCCAAGGTCACCGACATCGTCGTGCTGGTCGTGGCGGCCGACGACGGCGTCATGCCGCAGACGATCGAAGCCATCAGCCACGCCAAGGCGGCGGGCGTGCCGCTCATCGTCGCCATCAACAAGATCGACAAGCCCGACGCCAAGCCCGAGCGCGTGCGCACCGAGCTGCTGCAATATGAAGTGCAGGTCGAGAGCCTCGGCGGCGACACGCTCGAAATCGAGGTTTCGGCCAAGCAGAAGACCAATCTCGACAAGCTGCTCGAAGCCATCACGCTGCAGGCCGAAGTGCTCGACCTCAAGGCCAATCCCGAGCGCCCGGCGGAAGGCACGGTCATCGAGGCGCGGCTCGACCGCGGCCGCGGCCCGGTCGCGACCGTGCTGGTCCAGCGCGGCACGCTGTCGGTCGGCAACATCATCGTCGCCGGTTCGCAATGGGGCCGCGTGCGCGCCCTGATCGACGACAAGGGCGCCAATTGCGTCCAGGCCGGGCCGTCGTTCCCGGCGGAAGTGCTCGGCTTCAGCGGCGCGCCGGAAGCCGGCGACCGCGTCGCGGTGGTCGAGTCCGAAGCCCGCGCCCGCGAGATCACCGAATATCGCGAGCGCCAGAAGCGCGACCAGGCCGCCGCGCGCGGCGGCTCGGCGCGCTCCTCGCTCGCCGACATGATGAGCCAGCTCAAGACCGCGGGCAGCAAGGAATTCCCGCTGGTGATCAAGGGCGACGTGCAGGGCTCGGTCGAAGCCATCTGCGCCGCGCTGGAGAAGCTCGGCACCGACGAAGTCGCGGCTCGCGTCGTCCATGCCGGCGTCGGCGGCATCACCGAATCCGACGTCACGCTGGCCGAGGCCTCCAAGGCGGTCCTCATCGGCTTCAACGTCCGCGCCCACAAGGAAGCGCGCGAGGCGGCCGAAAAGCTCGGCATCGAAATCCGCTATTACAACATCATCTACAATCTCGTGGACGATGTGAAAGCGGCGATGTCCGGCCTGCTGGCCCCGACCCTGCGCGAGACCATGCTCGGCAACGCCGAAATCCGCGAGGTCTTCACCATCACCAAGGTCGGCAAGGTCGCCGGCTGTCTCGTCACCGACGGCATCGTCGAGCGCGGCCAGCACGTGCGCCTCATCCGCGACAATGTCGTGGTGCACGAGGGCAAGCTTTCGACGCTCAAGCGCTTCAAGGACGAGGTCAAGGAAGTCGCCTCCGGCCAGGAATGCGGCATGGCCTTCGAGAATTACCAGGACATGCGCGCCGGCGACGTCATCGAGTGCTACCGCGTCGAAGAGATCAAGCGGAGTCTCTGATAACGTTGCCGAACCGCGTTGCGGTTCGGCGCCCCTCGCGTCAGCTCGGCGTCGCCGTCGCTCCTGACCTTGCCCGACGGGCAAGGTGAAGCGCCGTACGACCGGCGGACGTGAAAATCCGCCGCAGGTAAGAGCAGCGGCGCCTTCAACGAGGCAAAAATGTCCAGGATTCATCACAAGGGCGGCGAACCGAGCCAGCGCATGTTGCGGGTCGCCGAGTTGATCCGCCACGCCGTGGCGCAATTGCTGGCGCGCGGCGAAATCAACGATCCCGATCTCGCCGGGCTGGTCGTCACCGTGCCGAGCGTCAAGATGAGCCCCGATCTCAAGCTCGCCACCGTTTACGTCATGCCGCTCGGCGGCAAGGCGCAGGACGCGATCGTCACCATTCTCGACCGCCACAAGAAATTTTTGCGCACCGAGGTCGCCCGCCAGGTCAACCTGAAATATGCGCCGGAAATCCGCTTCCGGGTGGACGAGTCCTTCGCCAACGCCGCGAAGATCGACGCCTTGCTGCAAACCGCCAAGGTCGGCGCAGGATCTCTCCGAGCCCGCTCAGGACGGTCCTGAAGGCGACGAAGACGGAGACGACGCGCCGTGAACGCGCCGCGCTCCACTCGCGTCGAAGTCAATGGCTGGGTCATTCTCGACAAGCCGGTCGGGCTGACCTCGACCCAGGCCGTCTCGAAGCTCAAGCGCCTGTTCAACGCCAAGAAGGCCGGCCACGCCGGCACGCTGGACCCGCTCGCCTCGGGCGTGCTGCCGATCGCGTTCGGCGAGGCCACCAAGACCGTGCCCTTCGTCCAGGACGGCGAGAAGGCCTATCGCTTCACCGTGCAATGGGGCGTCGAGACCGACACCGACGACACCGAGGGCCATGCGGTCCAGACCAGCGACGCGCGTCCCGACCCCGCCGCCATCGCGGCCCTGCTGCCGCAGTTCACCGGCGAGATCATGCAGCGGCCGCCGGCCTTTTCGGCCATCAAGATCAACGGCGAGCGCGCCTATGACCTCGCCCGCGACGGCGAGACGGTCGATCTCGCGCCGCGCCCGATCGTGATCCACGCGCTGCGCCTCGTCGCCTGCGAGCCGGACCAGGCGGTGCTGGAAGCCGAATGCGGCAAGGGCACCTATGTCCGCGCCATCGCCCGCGACCTCGGCCGCGCGCTCGGCTGCTACGGCCATGTGATCGCTTTGCGCCGCACCCGCGTCGGCCCGTTCTCGGAAGACAATTCCGCGCCGCTCGCCGAACTGCTCGAAGCCCCCGAACTGGCGCACGAGGACCTGCTCGGCGTCGAATCCGGCCTGTCGGAACTGCCCTGCATCCTGCTCGACCGCACGGCGGCGGCGCGCGCCCGGCGCGGGCAGTCGGTGATCCTGCGCGGACGCGACGCCCCGGCGGAAGGCGCGGCCTACGCCGTCTGCGGCGGCGTGGTGATCGCCTCCGGCCAGGTCGAGCGCGGCGAATTCGTGCCCAACCGCGTGTTCAACCTGCCGTTTTGATCGATCCCGCGCTGCGCAAGAACGCCTTCGGACTGGCCCCGCCACAATTTTCGTGTATAAGGCCCACTTCGCCGCAGGCTCGCGCTTGCGGCGGCGCTCGTGCTTGACCGCGCTGGACGACATCCCGGAGCGGCCTCTCACGCGGCGTTTCACCGACAAGCAAGAAAGGACATCCCGATGTCGATCACGGCAGAGCGCAAATCCGCGCTCATCAAGGAATACGCCACCAAGGCGGGCGACACCGGTTCGCCGGAAGTTCAGGTCGCCATCCTGACCGAGCGCATCACCAATCTGACCGAGCACTTCAAGTCGCATGTGAAGGACAACCATTCGCGTCGCGGCCTGCTCAAGCTGGTCTCACTGCGCCGTCAGCTGCTCGATTACGTCAAGAAGGGCGACGAAGCCCGCTACAAGACGCTGATCGGGCGTCTCGGCATCCGCCGTTAATTTCTGACGCGGCCGGCGCGCCCGGCCGCGTTTTTTCGCATTCGCGCGAAACAAGCTCGCGCGAAAAAATCGGGACCGGCGGCAGGGGCCGTCCGTCCAGCCGGACGAAGCGTTCGGGCCATGGCAGGATTGTCAGACGCCGTTTTGGCGACGTCTCGCCGTCTTGCTCATGGTGTGGCGCTTCCCATCCATGAAAGAGAAAACATGTTCGAGATTCATCGCGAGGAAATCGACTGGGGCGGGCGCAAGCTCACGCTGGAGACCGGCCGCGTCGCGCGCCAGGCCGACGGCGCGGTGTTCGCCTCCTACGGCGAAACCACCGTGCTCGCCACGATCGTCTCGGCCAAGGCGCCCAAGCCCGGCCAGGACTTCTTCCCGCTCACCGTCAACTATCAGGAAAAGGCTTTCGCGGCCGGCCGCATTCCCGGCGGCTATTTCAAGCGCGAGGGCCGTCCCACCGAGCGTGAGACGCTGCTCTCCCGCCTGATCGACCGTCCGATCCGCCCGCTGTTCCCGGACGGCTATCGCAACGAAACCCAGGTCATCGTCACGGTCCTGAGCCATGACCTCGAGAACGACCCGGACGTGCTGGCGATGGTCGCCGCCTCCGCCGCCCTGACCCTGTCCGGCGTGCCCTTCATGGGCCCGGTCGGCGGCGCCCGCGTCGGCTATATCAACGGCGAGCTCAAGGTGAACCCGACGATCGACGAGGCCAAGACCTCCGATCTCGACCTGTTCGTCGCCGGCACCGCCGACGCCGTGCTGATGGTCGAATCCGAAGCCAAGGAGCTTTCGGAAGAGACCATGCTCGCCGCCGTCATGGCCGGCCACGCCGGCTTCCAGCCGGTGATCGACGCCATCATCCGCCTCGCCGAGCGCGCCGCCAAGGAGCCGCGCGATCTGGTCATCGTCGACAAGAGCGCCATCGAAAAGGCCGTCTCCGACATCGCCGAGGCCGAACTGCGCGAAGCCTACAAGATCACCGCCAAGCAGCAGCGCTACGCCGCCGTCGACGCCGTGAAGGCCAAGGTCACCGCCGCGCTCTTCCCCGAAGGCGGCGAGGCCAAGTTCGACAAGCAGAAGGTCGCGGAAGTGTTCCACGACCTGCAGGCCAAGGTCGTGCGCTGGAACATCCTCGACACCCACGTCCGCATCGACGGCCGCGACCTCAGGACGGTCCGTCCGATCGTCGCGCAGGTCGGCGTGCTGCCGCGCACCCATGGCTCGGCGATCTTCACCCGCGGCGAGACGCAGGCCCTCGTGGTCGCGACGCTGGGCACGGGCGAGGACGAGCAGTACATCGACTCGCTGGAAGGGACCTACAAGGAAAACTTCCTGCTGCACTACAACTTCCCTCCCTATTCGGTCGGCGAGACCGGCCGCATGGGTTCGCCCGGCCGCCGCGAAATCGGCCACGGCAAGCTCGCCTGGCGCGCGGTCCATCCGATGCTGCCGACGGCGGCGGAATTCCCCTACACGATCCGCGTCGTGTCGGAGATCACCGAATCCAACGGTTCGTCCTCGATGGCGACCGTCTGCGGCGCCTCGCTGGCGCTGATGGACGCGGGCGTGCCGCTGAAGCGTCCGACCGCCGGCATCGCGATGGGCCTGATCCTGGAAGGCGAGCGCTTCGCGGTGCTCTCCGACATCCTCGGCGACGAGGACCATCTCGGCGACATGGACTTCAAGGTCGCCGGCACCGAGCACGGCGTCACCTCGCTGCAGATGGACATCAAGATCGCCGGCATCACCGAGGAGATCATGCGGGTCGCCCTCGGCCAGGCCAAGGGCGGTCGCCTGCACATCCTGCGACGAGATGGCCAAGGCGCTCACCAGCGCCCGCGCGGAACTCGGCGAGTTCGCCCCGCGCATCGAGACGATGAAGATCCCGACCGACAAGATCCGCGAAGTGATCGGCTCGGGCGGCAAGGTCATCCGCGAGATCGTGGAAAAGACCGGCGCCAAGATCAACATCGACGACGACGGCACCGTGAAGATCGCGTCCGCCGACGGCAATTCGATCAAGGCCGCCATCGCCTGGATCAAGTCGATCGCCTCCGATCCGGAAGTCGGCCAGATCTATGAAGGCACGGTCGTCAAGACCACCGATTTCGGCGCCTTCGTGAATTTCTTCGGCGCCAAGGACGGCCTCGTCCACATCTCGCAGCTGTCCAGCCAGCGCGTCGCCAAGACCACCGACGTGGTCAAGGAAGGCGACAAGGTGAAGGTCAAGCTGCTCGGCTTCGACGATCGCGGCAAGGTCCGCCTGTCGATGCGCGTCGTCGACCAGGCGACCGGCGAGGACCTCGAAGCCAAGGCCAAGGCCGAAGCCAAGGCTGAAGCGGCCGAAGAGCAGGCCTGAGCCTCCACGCGTTTCCAATGCAGAAGGGCGGCCGTTGCGACGGCCGCCCTTTTTCGTTCATGCAGGCTGCAGCGCCGGTCAGTCTCTCGGCGGCAGCACGGCGAAGACCTGGAACGGCGTTCCCGCGACCGGCAGCGGGCCGCAGCCATGCGGGCGTCTGGCCGGCGGCCAGCGAGGCGGCCAGGCTGTCGGGGGCGAGAAAGCGATAATAGGCGCGGTCGGCCGGGGTCTCGCGAGCACAGCATCACATAGTTCGCCCCCGACTTGCGCGCGAGGCTCTCGGCCAGCGCGGGAGGCGCGCGCAGAATGTCGAGCGCGGCGCGATTGCCGTGATTGTTGCGATGGTAGGGCGCGGCCAGAACCTTCAGACGGGTGTGGGCCAGAAGATAGGAGCCCGCCGGAATGGGCGCGGCCACAAGCCCCGGCGGCAGTTCGGCGAGCGGCTCGTAGCTCGCCGAATCGAGGCAGGCGTTCGGGTGGCGCCAGAACTTGTCGGGCGAGATTTCAGCCTCCGGAGCCGACGCGAAATCCGGCAGCGCCACGGCCACCCCGACAAAAGGACGAACAGCGCAGAGGGCGACGAGACCCAGGGTCGCGGCGAGGCAGTTGCCCACGCGAGCGCAGAGAGCTTCGCGCAGGGCGCGACGGGCGCGAGCAGGCCCATCGCCGCCAGCGGCATGGTCGAGGAAAACACCCGCAAGCTCTGGCTGGCGACGGCAAAGCCCAAAGCGATGATCGCGGCGAGAAACAGCCAGCGCGCCCGCGCCAGCGCCGCGCGTCGCAGCGGCGCCGAACAGGGCGCCGAGCAGGCCGATCAGCACGGGAACCGCCATCAGCAGCGGCGGCGTCCGGCGAGACCGCGAAATCCTGGCGAAGCGTCAGATTTTCGCTGACATGAATGAGCCACAGTTCGTCACCACCGGGTCGACGCCGGCATAAGGCGATCTGCAGGCAGGCCGGCCAGAACAGCGCCAGCGGCGCCGAGCGGCGGCGCGAGAGCGCCAGCGCGGCGAAGCGTCCGGGCGCCGGCCAGCGCCCGCACAGCGAGAGCAGGCCATAGGCCGCCGCGCCCGCCAGCGCGCCGACGAAGATGGGCGCCGACAAGGCGTCGCAGGCGGGAACGAGCCACGGCTCGGCCCGACCGTCAGCAGGAACACCAGCGACCAGAGTCAGTGCCAACCCCGCCGCGAAGGAGACCAGCATGGCGCGCGCCTCGGCGCCGCGCCAGGCGAAGGCCAGCCCGGGAGTTGCGGCGACGACCAGGAAAAACGGCAGGTTCTCGAGGCCGATGCCCAGCGAGACCGCCATGCAGGCGCCGGTCAGCGCCGCCCACGGGCTTGCGCGGGATCGAAGGCGCGCGCCAGCGCCGCGACGGCGAAGAACAGCAGCGTGATCTGCGGCGCGTGGTGATCGATGCGGCCGGGCGGGAACTGCCAGATGATCACGCCGCACAGCAGGATGGCGAAAACGCCCATAGACCCGCGCTGACGCCGCCGGCGAAAATCCGCGCCGCCCAGGCGCCGCCCGGACAGAGCCCAGCGAAGACGAGCGTCGGGAAAGGCGATTCGCGCCGCGCGCTCGGCCTGGTCCGGCGCCAGAAAAAGCCCGAAAGAATTTCAGCAGCGGGATGAGCGCGAGATCGACGATGCGCGACCAGTGCATGAAGACGCCGCCGGGCGGGTCGAGCCGCCATTGCGTCATGTCATACCAGCTTTGCCCGGCCAGCAGGTCGCGCACCTGGACCATGCGCATGGCGTCGTCGGTGTCGAAAAAACTTCCTGAAAGCCATACTTCGCGCAGGCGCGACGCCTCGAGCCACAGGAATACAGACGTCGCAAGCAGCAGCGCCACAATGTAAGCGACGCGCTCGAGCGCAGGCGAAACAGGCTTTCCGGGCTCCTCCGTCCGCGAGTCCGCCGTGCGCGCCCCACCGCCTATTTCCCCGGAATCAAAGCATGTTTCAGTTCGCAAGTGAAACTCCGAAATCTGTCGCCGGGCGGAATGTGCCGCGGGGACAATCGGCGGCACTCCGAAGAATCCGTTATTGCACGTATCCAAACCGTAAACGCGGCGGCCTTTCCCTCCGATTTCCATGCCGTCCGTCTGCCGAACCGGCTTTTTCAGGGGGGCTCACGCACCGCCCCAGATGACTCAACCCGCATCGTCTCGCTTCGCGGAAATGTTTCCGGCCTTAATGAACCCTATAGTATCCTTTGGTTAACGATAAATTGGTTTCAAGGACTCGACGCGAGGATGCTCAACTCCGCGATTAGGCGAGAACATTTTCAAATCCTGCCTGACCGCCCAACGATTCTTTGACCGGTCATCGCGCAATCCGGAAGCGCTGATGTGTGGAAGCCAGAACGCCCAGCGTCCTGAAAGGGACAGAGACATGAACGTCCAGCCCGTATCTATCCCCGCCAAGAGTTCATGCCCGAACCTCTGTTCGTCTTTGAACTGGCCAACAACCACATGGGTGACGTCGAACATGGCCTGCGGATCATTGAGAAGATCGCCGCGGCTTCGAATGCTTCGACTTCCACTTCGCCTTCAAGTTGCAATATCGCGATCTCGACACATTCATCCATCCCGATTTCGTCGATCGGATTGACATCAAAGATATTAAGCGGTTTTCCGAAAACACGGCTTGACCGCGCCCAGACTCGTCGATTGGTCGATGCGATCAAGGGGCATGGCTTTCTGACGATGTGCACGCCGTTCGACGAGGTCTCCGTGGACCGCATCGTCGAGGAGGGATTCGACATTCTCAAGATCGCCAGCTGTTCCTTTACCGACTGGCCGCTGCTGGAAAAGATCGTGCAGACCAAGCTGCCGATCATCGGCTCGACCGCCGGAATCGAGCTTCCGGACCTCGACAATGTCGTGTCCTTCATCCGCCATCGCCACAAGAGCTTCGCACTGATGGCCTGCGTTGCGCAATATCCGACGCTGCAGGCGAATCTGCAGATCAACCAGATCGACGTGCTCAAGGCGCGTTATGAGGATCTGCGCATCGGCTATTCAACGCATGAGGATCCCTCGGAAACCCTGCCAGTCGCCATAGCTGTCGCTAAGGGCGCTTCGATCTTCGAAAAGCATGTCGGCGTGCCGACTGACGCCTATCCGATCAACGCCTATTCGGCGAACCCGCGACAGGTCCGCGCCTGGCTTGAAGCCGCGCGCCAGGCTTTCTCCATCTGCGGGATCGCAGGCCAAAGGATTGAGCCCTCCAGGGCCGAACTTGACGCGCTCGTCAGCCTGCGTCGCGGCGTTTTCGCCAGGAAGCCGATCAAGGCGGGCGAGCGGTCTGCGCTCCGAGGACGTGTTCTTCGCAATTCCGACGCTTCCGGGTTCGATCACCGCCAATGACTGGTCGAAATACAGCCTTTTCCATGCGACCCGGGACATTGCCGCCAACGCCGCCGTGACCGACTCCAACACGGAGCGCAAGGAGATGCGGGCCAAGGTCCGCTCCATCGTAACGCGCGTAAAGGATCTGCTCGACCAGAGCCGTGGCGTCGTCCCCGGCGAGGCTGAACTGGAAATCTCGCATCATTACGGCATCGACCGTTTCGACGAATTCGGCATCACCATGGTGACCGTCGTCAACCGCCATTATTGCAAGAAGCTCATCGTCGTGCTGCCGGGCCAGAAACATCCTGAGCAATATCACGAGAAGAAGGAAGAGACCTTCCATGTGCTGCATGGCGAGTTGCATCTGGTGCTGGACGGCGAGACGCGCATTTGCGGGCCGGGATCGGTGATCACCGTCACGCCCGGCATGCGTCACGCCTTCCACAGCGACACCGGCGCCGTGTTCGAGGAAATTTCCTCGGCCCAGTTCACCAATGATTCCTTCTATACCGATCCCGGCCATCGGCAGGAATGTCGAGCGCAAGACCTTCCTGCGCCATTGGATCGATTGAGGCCGCCGAGAACATGACCATCCTGAACATCAAGACCCGGTCGGCCGAGGGCGTTGCGGAAAAGCCGGCCCTCACTCGGCTCGCCGATTATGTCGCCGCCTTTGTCGCCGCGCAGGGCGTTAAGACAGTCTTCCTGGTGCCGGGCGGTGGCCCGATGTTCCTGATCGATGCCTTTGGCCGCTCGACCGAACTCGACTATGTGCCCAATCATCACGAGCAAGCCTCGTCCATCGCGGCGGAAGCCTATTCGCGCATCAACGGACATCTCGGCTGCGCGATTGTGACGACCGGCCCGGGAGCCACCAACGCCATCACCGGTTGCGCTGGCGCCTGGATCGAATCCGTGCCTCTGCTTATTTCTCCGGCCAGGTAAAGCGGACGGACCGGATCGGAACCAGCGGCGTAAGGCAGATGGGGCCGCAGGAGGTCGACATCGTCTCGATGGTCAAGGCGATCACCAAATACGCCGTCACCGTGCTCGAACCCGACGACATTCGCCACCATCTCGAACAGGCCGCGCATCTGGCGACGACAGGGCGCCGAGGCCCCGTCTGGCTCGACATTCCGCTCGACGTGCAGAACGCGTCCATCGACGTTGCTTCCTTGCGCGGTTTCAAGCCAGAGCTGGCCGCGGTCCATGCAACATTGATGGAGGCGCAAGCGCAGGCCGTGCTGGATTCCATCCAGCAGGCCGAACGCCCGCTCATTCTCGCCGGGCATGGCGTCCGGCTGGCTGGGGCGGCTTCGGCGTTCCGCGAGCTTTATGAAACTCTCGGCATACCGGTCGTCACGACCTGGAACGCCATGGACCTCGTGCCGTCGACACATCCCTTGAGCGTTGGCAAGCCCGGCACGGTCGCGCTGCGCGCGCCCAATTTCGCCGTGCAGAACTGCGATTTGTTGCTGGCCATCGGCGCGCGGCTCGACAATGTCGTCACCGCCTATGATCCAAAAAAATTCGCGCGTTCAGCCAGGAAGATCGTCGTCGATGTCGATCCCTCCGAACTCGCGAAGTTTCCGAATGATTCCGGCATAGATCTGCGGATAGAGGCCGACGCCAGCGCCTTCGTCGACGCTTTGCTGCGCCTCGCCCGGCAGGCGCCGAACGCAACCTCGACGCCTGGCTTTCCCGCTGCGCCGAGTGGAAGCGCAAATATCCGGTGGACGCCGGTAAGCCCTTTCCCGAGCGCGGCAAGATCGGCCATTTCCACCTGACCAAGGCGCTGTCTGACGGCCTGCCCGAGCAGGCCCTGATCGTCACTGGCTCATCGGGTCTGGGCATCGAGTTTTTCTACACCGGCTTCGACAACAAGGAAGGGCAGCGCGTCTTTCTGACATCGGGCCTCGGCGCGATGGGCTATGGCATGCCGGCGATGATCGGCGCCTACATGGCCTCGGACCGGCGACCGTTTTTCGGCGTCGAAAGCGACGGCTCTCTCATGATGAACCTGCAGGAAATGCAGACCATCGCGAGCCTGAACCTGCCGTTGCGCATGTTCGTCATCAATAATCGCGGCTATGCTTCGATCCGCAATACGCAACGCAATTATTTCGAGGGCCGCTATGTCGGCACGGGTCCCGAAGCCAGGCTCGGCTTGCCCGATTTTCCTGAACTCGCCAGGACGTTCGGCTGGGACGCTTTCGTCATCGACGACGCGGCAGACCTCGCGCCAGGCATTGCGCGCGGATCGGCCATGAGGGCCGCCCCTTGCTCATCGACGTCCGCATGGTCGAGAACGAAGCTCTGTTCCCGAAATCCGCCGCCTTGTTTCAGGACGACGGCACTATCCTTTCAATGCCGCTCGAAGACATGTCTCCTCTGCTGCCACGCGACGAATTCCGCGCCAACATGATTGTGCGGCTTGATCCCGCATCGGAAAATGTTCCGGCCCATCTTCTGCCCAATTGCTGAGCTGCGGCCATGAGCAGGACAATTAATGGATTTTCGTTCTCCGACCTCGAAGAGGCCTGCGCCCGCGCCAAGCCCGCGCTGGCCACACTCAATGGCGCGTCGATTTTCATCACCGGCGGCACGGGGTTTTTCGGACGCTGGCTGCTGGCGCTGCTCGCCCATGCTCGGACCAACGCTGGCGTCGCCTGCGATGTCACCGTCCTGACGCGCTCACCCGAGCGTTTCGCCTCTGATTGTCCGGATCTCGCCGCTCTGCCTTGGCTGCTGCTGTGCGATGGCGACATCCGCTTTTTCGAATTTCCCAAGGGACGGTTCACGCATATCATTCATGCCGCGACCGATACCAGCGCCGCAGCGGACGGCCGCCCTCTGCATCTCATCGCGACGATTGTCGATGGAACGCGCCGCGTGCTCGAGTTCGCCGCCATGGCTGGCGTGCGACGCCTTCTTTATGTCAGCACCGGCGCCGTCTATGGCGTACAGCCCTCCGATCTCGCAAGGATTCCCGAAACCTATTGCGGTGCCTGCGATCCGCTCGACCCACGCACCGCCTATGGGCAGGCCAAGCGCCTGGCCGAACATTTGTGCGGCGTCTCGGCTGCAAACAGCTCGCTTGAAACGGTCATCGCCCGGGCCTTCGCCTTCGTCGGACCGGGCATGCCGCTCGATGGGCATTTCGCCATTGGCAATTTCATCGCCGACGCTTTGGCGGGACGCGACATCAAGGTCAAGGGCGACGGGACCGCAATGCGCTCCTACCTCTATGCCGCCGATCTTGCAGCGTGGCTCGTAACGCTTCTCGCTCAAGGCGAAAGCGGGGCCGCCTATAATGTCGGCTCGGACGCGGCAATTTCGATTGGCGATCTCGCCGGCCTCGTCGCCCGCAAGTTGGCCGGGCGCGGCGTCAGCATCGCGCCGCGCGCCGAGAAGCCGGAGCTGCGCTCGCTTTATCTGCCTTCCATCGACAAGGCGCGCCGGACTCTTGGCCTCGCCGCCTGGACGGGACTGGAGGAAGCGATCGGACGAACAGCCGTCTACGCCCGCGCCCAAAGCGCCCTGCCGCGCATGGATCTTGCGCGACGCGCCGAACACCCCAGTGGCAAGACCTTGACCTTCGTCGTCGATGTCGACGGCGTCGTCGCCAGTCTGACGCCGGGCAATGATTATGCGCTGTCGCAACCGCTGACGGGTACGATCGAAAAAATCAACCGGCTTTATGATCGCGGCCATCGCATCGTGATGTTCACCGCGCGAGGCTCGCGACGGGAATCGACTGGTCGCAGATCACAAGCGAGCAGTTCGCGCGCTGGGGCCTCAAATTTCACGAGCTGCATTTCGGCAAACCGGCAGCGGATTACTACATCGACGACCGTTTGATTTCCGTGTCGGAGTTGGACGCCTTGAGCCGGGCCTAGAGTCCGGCCAGGGCGACGCCGCGCCAACGCGCGACCCCTTCATCGTGAAGCGTCGCGATCAAGGAGACTGAATGCTGAGCGAGCGGAGCCAAAACATGAAAACGATCAGCCTCGTGACGCCCTGTTTCAACGAAGAAGCCGGCATCCGCGAATGCTACGAAGGCTGCCGGAACGTGATGGAAGGCGAGCTTGCCGACTATGCCTACGAGCACATTTTTATCGACAATTGCTCTACCGACCGCACCGTCGCGGTCCTGAAAGAGATCGCCGCCCAAGACAAGCGCGTGAAAATCATCGTCAACGCCCGTAATTTCGGGCCGGGCCGCTCGCCCCATCATGCGATGCTGGTGGCGGGTGGCGACGCCGTCGTGCCGATCCTCGCGGATCTGCAGACGCCGCCTTCCATCTTGCCTGAAATGGCGCGAAATTGGGCCGCCGGCAGCAAGATCGTTATCGCCGTGCGGCGCGATTCCGGCGAGCACGGACCAACGGCGCTGGCGCGCAAAGCCTTTTACGCCTTGATCAAACGTTTCTCCAAAGTCGACCGGATTCCCAATTATATGGGCTATGGACTCTATGATCGCCAGGTTATGGATATCGTCCGCTCCCTCAACGAGCCTGACCCCTATTTCCGCGGGCTCGTGCCGGAAATCGGCTTCGAACGCGCGGTGGTCGAATATGGCCCGCCGAGCCGTCGTCACGGCCGATCGCGCCATGGATTGCTGGACCTCGTCGATATCGCCCTTCTCGGCATCACGACCTTTTCGAAGGCGCCGATGCGACTGATGACCGTGAGTGGCTTCATCGTCGCTTCGCTCAGCCTGCTCGCGGCATTCGTTTATCTGTGCGTGAAGCTGATGTTCTGGAACAGTGTGCCCATTGGCGTGGGGCCCATACTCATCGCGACCTTTTTCTTTGGCGCGGTGCAATTGCTCGCTCTCGGCCTTGTCGGCGAATATGTCGGGCTGCTGTTGCAATATGCGCGAAGGTTTCCGCTGGCCGAGAAAAGGAGCGAATCAATTTCGATTGACGCGCCTGGATACGACGCGGGCACGTTTTCGCATCGCGCTCCAGCGCTATTCCAGCAATTCGGCAACGCCAACGACGCGAGCCACCCGGCCGCTGTAAATTGCTTCGATCTCGGCGCGGATAGCGGTTTCCATTTCAAGCGAATTGATCAGCACGATCCAACCAGACCCCTCTTCGAGGGCGTCGGGACCTCGCACGGGCGCGCCAAGACGTCCAGGCCCCCTTGCTTTCTCGTATCCTTGTCGATGAAGAAGGCAATGCGAGCAGGGTCGAAATAATGCGCCAACATTTCCTCGACCATTCGGCCCGCGCCCCCGACGACAAGTTTGTCGACGTCCGCCATCGCCGAATGGTCGGACAGAATGGCGGGGGCCAGCTTTGCGGTCACATGACGCCGCGCCAACACACGCAGCAAGTCGGAATAACGCGCGTCAAGCCTTGCACCGGTCTCGACAGCGACGGTTTCCAGTCCGTGACGCCACAAGAGGCGCGTTAATGACGACGCGCCAAAGAAATGAATATGCGAACGATTGTCGTCGAAAGGCAGGAGCGCATTGCCGCTGCGATTGGGCGTTTCGGCGAAAAAGCAGCCCGTCTGGCTTCATCGTGCTGCGCATGGCGGCAACCATCGCCGACGGATCGTCGAGATGTTCAAGGCAGTGCGAAGACAGCACGAGATCGTAACTCGCCGCTTCGATTTCTCCTGAGGACAGCAAAGCCTCGAGCGGCTTCGCGAAAACGCGATCAAGACGCTTGACGGCGAACTCACGCGCCGGCGAAAATTCAACGCCGTCATAAGCCACGAAAGTCCTTTGCCGGCGCAATTCCTGAGCAAGATCTCCGGCGGCGCAGCCGATCTCAAGGGCGCGCGCGCCGTCTGGGACCCGCGTCGCGATGAACGCGGCTTGAGCCGCAAGACGAGCAGGCGCAATGCCCGTGGCACCCATTGCGAAGCCCGCGTAATCGAATGGCTCAATGTCGATCCGCTGCGAATGATGGCATGAGGGGCACGAGGTTCTTCGCAGGCCGCCAATTGTGACGATTGGAGGATTTGCTGACCCGCAAGCCGCGCAGATGAGGGGTTCGTCATTCATGGAGCCGCCTCATCGACGGTCGCGCCGGAGGAACTCGTCGAGCGTGAGATCGTCGAGATTGTCGGGGGCTGTGTAAAGGAACGTGCAATTCTTGCAGGCCTTGTGTTCATCGGCCCGGCGTTCGATCTGCATAATTTGGAAATCGCGTAGCGCGTCGCCGCGCCGATCTCGGCCAGCGTCTGCGTCCTCAAATCGCCCACGACCGTCTCCTTCGCCCAATCGACGCAGCAGACGCTGACGCGCAGGTCGGCGTGAACGACAAGCGTATAGAACGAAAGGGGCAGACTTGCTTGCGCGCACTGAAATAATCGGTCTTGAGCCGCTCCTCGCGCTCAACGTGGGCGAGATCGCCATCGTCGGGATCGTTCCAGTTCATGGCCGGCTCGATCGTCACCTCATCGCCGATCCCCTCGAACATCGTCAAGAATCGCGCGTTCTCCTCGGTCGAGCCGAAATCAATCATTTTCACATAGACGAAAGTCCGGCCGTTCATTTCGTCGCGCAACCGGCGAAAGCGCGCGACGTTCTCGACCACGCGATCCAGGCCGATCTTACCTTGCGTCTTGCGCGCATAGGTCTCTTGATCACCCCCGTAGATCGAAACGCGCAGATAATCGAGGCCCGCCTCGATGGTTTGACGCGAAACGCGCTCCCTGAGCAAAGTGGCGTTGGTCGTGATCGAAATGCGTTCGGCTATGTCCTTCTGCCGGGCGATGCGAATAAAATCGGCAGAGCCCGATTCACAAAAGGCTCGCCCATCATATAAAAATTGAGCGATTTGACTCGGCCGAGTTGCAAGACCTGATCGGCGACCCTCTCGAAAGACCCCGGATCCATGCGATGCAAACCGCCGCTGCGCGCTTCGAAATCCTCAAAAAATTCCGGGCAATAGATGCACTTGAAATTGCAGATGTTGGTTGGCTCGATGAAGAGCGTCAGCGGCGCCGGCAGAGGCGCCGCGTCACGCAAGGATTGCCGCGGAGCTTGCCGCAACTGGCTATAGACGGGCGTTTCCGACATAAGCGCACACTGCCTTTGGGAGCATATGAATGGAAGTTGCGATTGAACACATTGTCAATGCGTTCAGGTCGAGCGCTTCAATTGCGACAAAATGGAAAAGACGTGAGCGCGACGGCCGCCCGCGACGACTTCATGCGAAGCCTGAGCGACGATCTCCAGACCGTGCCCCGAATGGAGGCGATCGAGAGCTTCCGGCGTGAAGAAATTGACGTGCTCGTGCCAGTGCCGCTTCAACGCTGGCGTCGCATCCCGCAGGCGAACAAGATCCTCATGCGGAACCTCGACGTAGAGCAGCGTCTGCGGCCGCATGACGGCGACGAGTTCGGCAAGGACCGCGCCTGGATCCGGGACGTGTTCGAGCACCTGGCTCAGAACGATCAGGTCATAGTTTTCCTGCAAAACCTCGCGCCGTTCGACGCGCGCGGCGCCCGCGACCGTCGGCTTGTCGGAAATGTCATAGACGTGATGCAGCGCGGCGCGCCCACGAAAAGGCGTATTGATCCCGGTGTCGCCGCCCCAGTCCAGAATCCGCGGCTGCGTCGGAATGAATGGAGTAGAAATTTCTCGACAAGGGGCATATAAGGCGCGCCCACTTCAAGAAGGGCGTTACGCGCGGCATATCCGGTCTCGAATCGCTCACGCGTCGCCGAATATTCCTCGCCGCGATAACCTGAATAAAGCGCGCTCATTTCGTCGTCGTCAAAACGCATGTCGAGAAAGACCAGCCCGCAATCGCCGCAGACAAGCGAATTGCGGACCGAATAGGCGCGGCCCTCGTCAATATCGCGCAGGCCCCATGCGGCGGTGATGTCGGCGGGCTCCCAGCCAAAAATGCGATTGGCGACAAAAGGCGCCAACACGGCCGGGTTTTTCGCGAGGTCGGCACCGCCGCAGCAGACGCAGGTTTTGGCGATCTTCACTTCCTGTCTCCAGCGGACGCGTCGTTTTTCGGCCGGCCATTGTGAACGGGGTGATCCGGCCAGCAGGGGTCAGCGCCGATGGTCTCGAAGAAATCTCTTGTCACTGAAGGCGCGCGCAGAAGCCAGCCGGGCGCACGTTTGGTCGCGGCGACGTAATTGGTCGGGAGTCCGTAAGGTTCGAGTTGGCTGGACGCGGTGACGAGATTGCAGGCGCTGATTGAAAAGCGCGGCAGGATGAGGACGCAGAAAATCCCGATGATCGGAACCCCTGCTCCGATCACGACCAAAGCGGCGCCGACGACGCGCATCAGCTGCGCCTTTGCGTCGAGGTCGAGAAGGGTCGAGGCAAAGACAAAGGCGAGAATGAAAAGCGGCGCGATAGAGCCTCGCATCACAAGATCATTGCCTGGGCCGAAGCTGTAAAGTGGAAGGACAATCAGGACCATCACGGCGATCGCGAACAGCCCCTTGAGTTCCGGTCGCACCCGATTCCACAGGACGAACACGAATGCCGCATGCGGAATTTCGATGGCGATGAACAGGAGATAGATCGCCAGAAAGCCCGGTTCCCAAATCATCGCGGAATGCGCGATCGTGGCGGCGTCGATGAGGAGATAGACCACAACGGGCACGAAGCACGCTCCCGCCGCCGCGCCAATCCAGATACGGGGCGAAAATATTGCGCCGCGGTCGCGCCATGCGAAATAGATCAGGACCAGCGGAGCCGAAATGATCGCGAGCGGCGACCACAGAACAAGTGAGGCAAAGGTAGCGCCGAGATAGCCGACGTCAAGGTCCCGGCGCGCCACCATGATCGAAACAACGGCGAAAAACCATCCGGGCAAGGCATGGTTTGGCACCAGAAAGATTTGCGTGACGTGCGCGGAAAATTGGAACAGGCCAGCCCACCATTGCAGGTGGGCCGGTATCGTCAACGCCCCCGTCCGCCAATAATCGCGCAGCATGTGAGCCAACCAGGGCAAGACGTCGAGGCCGCTGAAGAAGACAAGAAGGAGCGCGAGCGGCAGGCCGCCATGGATCGACGCCGCGAGATACAGAACGATGGAAAGAAGGAGCGCGTTTTGCGCCAACAGCGCGAAATGCGCGCGCCGAGACCAAAAAGATGGCCCACGACGCCGGGGATCACGTACATCCCGAGCGGCGCGCGCAAGAACAGCTCCTCGCCGTCGACCTTGTAGAAGACCGGCCACCGGTGGCGAACGACATCGGCGAGAACCGAGTCGCGCGTGAGCCAATCATTATCCGCCCAGAATAGATGCGTTTCGCCGCCCAGCAGACAAAACGCTGTCCCGACGCCAGTGCAGATTGCGAACAGTTTCCAGTTGATCTGCGCATCGAGCAGTTTGCTCGGGCTCGCCGTGCGAGCGGTCGCGAACAGGAAAGCCGCGCCGACACATCCGACCAGCAGAAGTCCGGCAGCTCCCCAATCGAAGCCGCCGGCGATGATGACATTCGAGGCGAGAAACGTCAGCGACGCAATGAGCAGCAACGCGCGATTTGTTGTCAGGTTTGATTGCAGCGCTTTTTCATCGCCATGAATGGGCGCGTAGCCTGCCTCTCCCCGGATCGCTTTGTTCATTTCGCTGCCCCCTTCTCCCGCTCCGACGCTTCTTGTTCGGCCACCGAAAAAACGAAAGCGCGGTTGAGGACGAAAGCGATCGCGATCACGCCAGGTAATTGAACAAGGCCGCCGATTGCGGCGTCGATCCCAATGGAGGCGAGAAGTTTGAGAGCGAGGGCGCTGTAAACGAAGACGATACAATAGACGGCGATGAACCTCCTAAGGCGGCGGCGTTCCATCCTTTTGAAGACGAAGGACCCCATCGTCATGAAGTTGAAGAGAACGCCCAGAATGGTTCCGAGCGCGAGCGCCAGAATCGGAATGCCGGTAAGACGAAGCAAGACATAAAATACGCAATAGCCGAAGGCCGTATTGACGCCGCCCGCCAACAGGAAGCGCAAGAAACGGAATTCGAAAAGCGCCGCGATGGCCGCCAACGGCCGCCGCATGCGAGCGCGCGTCGCGTTCTGCATCGTCATCGGCGCGCCGTCCTGCGCGCGGGCGGGCGGACGAGCTCTCCTATCGCTTCGATGACGTAATCGAGCTGAGGTTCGCCAAGTCCCGGATAGACGCCGATCCAGAAGGTGCTGTCGACGACAATATCGGCATTGGTCAACGTCCCGCTGATTCGGAAGTCGCGGCCTTTCATATAGGGCTGCCGCACCAGATTGCCGCCGAACAGCAATCTCGTGCCGATTTTGCGCGCATTGAGATGCTGAGCAAGTTGATCGCGCGTTACGGGCGCATTGGCCCGCAGGGTGATGGGGAACCCGAACCAGGACGGTTCCGTTCCGGGCGTAGCTTCGGGCAGGATCAAACTATCCTCGTAGCCGCGAAGGCCCTGTTTCAGGAAATTGAAATTTCGACGACGCGCTGCGATAAATCCGTCGAGCCGGTCCAACTGCGCCAGGCCCACCGCCGCCTGCATGTCGGTGATCTTCAGATTGAAGCCAAGATGCGAATAGACATATTTGTGGTCGTAGCCCTTGGGCAGATCGCCCAGTCTCCAGCCATAGCGCTTGTTGCAGCTGTTGTCCTTGCCCGGGCGCGCAATAGCAGTCTCGGCCCCAGTCCCTATAGGATTCCATGACCTTGTCGAGATTGGCGTTATTGGTGAAAACCGCTCCGCCTTCTCCCATGGTGATATGATGGGCCGGGTAGAAACTTAGCGTCCCGATGTCGCCGAAGGTTCCGACATGGGCACCTTCCACCGTCGCACCCAACGCGTCGCAACAATCTTCGATCAAAAAAAGACCATACTTGTCGCACAGTGACTTGATCGCCTTCACGTCGAATGGATTGCCGAGCGTGTGGGCGATCATGACGGCCTTGGTCTTCGGCCCGATGGCGGCCTCGAGCGCGGCGACGTCGATATTGTAGGTGGGAATGTCGACGTCGACGAAGACCAGCGTCGCGCCCATTCTTATTGCGGGGTTGACCGTCGTCGGAAATCCGGTGGCGCAAGTGATCACTTCGTCGCCAGGTTCAATCCGGCGGTCCTTCAAGCGCGGTGACGTCAGGGCGGAGAAAGCGACCAAATTGGCGGAGGAGCCGGAATTGACCGTCAGCGCATGTCGACGCCGACGCGTGCGGCCAGCTTTTCCTCGAAAGCGTCGTTATACCGGCCCGTCGTCAGCCAGAAGTCGAGCGCCGAATCGACCAGGAACTGCATGTCGCGCGCGCCATAGACACGGCCGGACACCGGCACACTCGATGCGCCGGGCGCAAAAACCGGCTGTTGGTGCGCCAGATCGTGATAGCGACCCACGAGAGCGAGGATCTCGGCGCGCAGCTTTTCGGCCTCAGGCGATTCGTTTGGCCGCATCCTGTTGATCCTCAAATGCTGGCGAGTCGGCGGACGTTGGGAAGGGAGAAATCAGGCGCACGCACTGGCCAAGGTAGCTGTCGACCTGGGTCAATGTCAGCGTACGCATATCGGCGCCGCGCGCATGCGCGCGATACCAATCGGCTGTCCATTCGACCATTTCATCGAAGCTCAACACGGGCGCCACCCGAGCTTTTCCCGCGATTTCATCGAATCCAACCGCAGCAGATTGGCCTCGTGCGGATGGGCGTTGCGATCCGGCGCCCAACGCGCGTCGGAGCCCCAGGCCGCAATGAAACGCTGCAACAGCTCCTCGCACGCCCTGCTCACTTTGACCGTCGGGGCCGAAATTCCAAGCGTCCGCGAAAGCGCCACCATGACGGAAAGCCTGTTCGGCCAACATCAAATAGCCGGACAAAGGCTCGAGAACATGCTGCCAGGGACGCACAGCCTTGGGAAAACGCACTTCGAGCGCCCGCTGCGCCACGAATGCGCGCACAGCGTCGGGCACGATGCGGTCGGCTGCGAAATCGCCGCCGCCCACGACGTTGCCGGCGCGCGCGCTCGCGATGGCGACGCCAGGGAAGAAGCTGGCGCGATAGGCGGCGGTGACGAGTTCGGCGCAGGCCTTGCTGTTGGAATAGGGATCGCGGCCACCAAGCTGGTCGCTTTCGCGATAGCCCCGCGCCCAATCACGATTATCGTAGCATTTGTCGGTGGTGATATTGAGCACGACTTTTGCGCTCGGGGTTGCGCGAACCGCTTCAAGCAAGTTGACTACGCCCATCACATTGGTGCGATAGGTCGAAATGGGGTCCGCATAGCCCGCTTTCACAAGTGGCTGGGCGGCCATATGGATGATGATCTCCGGCTCGGAGGCGCGCATCGCGCTTTTAAGCGCCGCGAGATCGTCGATGTCGCCGCGCAAATCCTCGATGAGGTCTCCGACAGAAGCCAGGTCGAACAGCGCCGGCTGTGTTGGCGGCGCAAGCGCGTAGCCCGTGGTCTCGGCGCCCAGCCGCGACAGCATCAGTGAGCACCAGGATCCCTTGAACCCCGTATGGCCAGTAAGAAAAACGCGACGCCCGCGCCAAAAAGCTGATTCGATCACCAGATTCTCCATGGCGCGCGGCCGCTCGCCCATTCTTCTTCAAGGAACATCTTGTCGCGCAACGTATCCATCGGCGCCCAGAAGCCTGAATGGGCAAAGGCCTGCAATTGACCGTGTTCGGTGAGCCGGTTCATCGGCTCGCGCTCCCAGACCGTTTCGTCGCCTTCGATAAGTTCACCGACCTTGGGAGAAAGCAGGAAGAAACCGCCGCTGATCCAGCCGCCTTCATTTTCGGGCTTTTCAGTAAAAGAGACGACACGATCGCCATCCAGCGAGAGCGAGCCGAATCGCTTCGCTGGCCGCACGGCCGTCACGGTCGCAAGTTTGCCGTGCGCGCGATGAAAGGCGAGTTGCTCTGTCAGATCGATATTGCCGACGCCGTCGCCGTAAGTCAGTGCAAATACATCGCTGTCGCCGACATGGTCGAGCACGCGCTTGATACGCCCTCCAGTCATCGTTTTGTCACCGGTATCGACCAGCGTAACGCGCCAGGGCTCGGCGTTCTCACGATGCACTTCCATTTTATTGGCGCGCATATCGAATGTAACGTCGGACATATGCAGGAAATAATTCGAGAAGAATTCCTTGATATAATAACCTTTATAGCCAAGGCAGATAACAAACTCGTTGAAGCCGTGCGCCGAATAGATCTTCATGATGTGCCAGAGGATCGGGTGCCCGCCGATCTCGACCATGGGCTTGGGCCGGATCGTCGTTTCTTCCGTTAGCCTCGTGCCCAGACCCCCGGTCAGGATAACCACCTTCATTGTGCGTCCTTAAACTTCGGCAACCACAATCAGGGGCAAAATCAGGCCCGCGCTCCTCCTCAAGCAATAAAGAGGTTATGTTAACATCGCCCTATCGACCACGCCGATCGACAGGCGTATCGATCGCAAAGACGGCCTGGTCCGTCCAAGGGAGACTCCCTAAGACCGGTCGTCGCGGGGTTCGCAGGAATGGCGAAGACGCCTCAAGCGATTTTGCGTGGCGTCGCTCTCTCGCTGCTCAAGGCTCCCCCCGCGCCCGAAACGCCCGCCTCGTTATATTCGGCGTCTTCGTTCACGCTCCAGACATTGTGGATCTGTTCGCCGGCAATGATGTTCAGGGCAGTCAGGAGCCCGGTCATCATCGCATGGTCCTGATTGTTGTACTTGTGCATCCCGTTGCGTCCGACCAGATGCAGGTTCGGATAACGCAAACTCAGCTCGGCCCGGATCGTTTCGACATTGCTGGCGTAGGACTTGTCGTAGACTGGGTAAGCTTTGGGCTGGCGCACGACGCTCGCATCGGCGACGTCTTCTGGATCCATCAGTCCGATGCGGCGAATCTCCGACTTGGCGAGAGCGACAAGATCGGCGTCCGACGAATCCCACAGTCCGTCGCCCTCGAAGCAAAAATATTCCAGACCAAGACAGGTCGAATGATCGTCGGGAATCAGTTCCGGCGACCAGGAGCGGAAATTCTGCACACGCCCGACCTTGACGGATGGATCGTGGATATAGACCCAATTGTCCGGCAGCCGCACACGGGACTGCCCGATCAGGACGACGGTAAGAAAATCACGGTACTTCAGTTCGCGTGCATGCATCAGGCTCAGAGGCGTTGGCGTCAGGCCCGACATCAATTCGCGCAAGGGCGCCGAAGAGACCACATTCTGCGTTTTGTAGGTTTCCCGCACGCCGTCCGCCGTCACAACCTGGACGGTCCAGATTTTTCCACCTTCGTCATATGAGAGGCGCTCCACGTTGCGTCCGAGCAAAACGTCGCCGCCATAGGCCCGTATCCTGGCCGCCGCGGCGTCCCACATCATGCCCGGCCCCTTGCGGGGATACTGGAAGAATTCAATCAGTGTCTTGGCCCCGGACTTGCCATCCTTGACTTTCCGGTTGAGCCCAAGAGACCGGGCGACGCCATCGAGAATGGCTGCGCCGAGGCTGAGGCCCTTGATGCGCTGCGCCGCCCAATCCGAAGAAATGGCATCGCAACTCATGCCCCAAACCTTTTCCGTATAGGTCTTGAAAAAGATCGAAAACAGGCGCTCCCCGAACTGATTGCGCACCCATTGATGAAAGGTCGCCGGATTGCGCACTGGAAAAGCTTGCGCATAGCCGAACGACACCATGCAGCGAATGCTCTCCCACAGGCCGAGATTGCGAAGGGCCTCGAAGGCGCGCAACGGATAGGCGTAGAATTTGGCCCGGTAGAAAATGCGGGACAGGCGCGGACGTTCGACAAAATCATCCGGCAGAATTTCATTCCAGAGATCGACGACCGCCTGTGACTTCGAAAAGAAGCGATGGCCCCCGATATCAAACAGAAAATTCTTGTAATTGACTGTGCGGCTGATGCCGCCGACATAAACGGGATCCTTCTCCAGCACGACCACGTCATGGCCCTGCTGAGACAATTTATAGGCAGCGGTCAATCCGGCCGGCCCACCGCCAATAACCAACGTCTCAACAAATCGAACCATTTCGCGGCTCCAACTCGCAATGGAGTTGTTGTGCCACGGAAAAGCTTAAATGCCCCTTACGCTGAGCATGCCGTTACGGCGCGTTCCGCGAGAATCCGTCGGAAGGCTGTCAGAACTACGCCATCACGACGGTCGGCGGAGAACGTTCGGTTTGGCTGTAACCGCCGGGGAATTCTCAGGATGGCACCTTGTCAACTCGGTAGCGCCACTCTGTCTCGTTCTTCGCGCTGCCGGGCGCGGCATGGAATCGACGTCATCGCCCGCGTCCATGGACCGAGTCTCGCCCGTGGGTCACAGCTGCGACCCAGGAGAATGCAAGCAAAGGCTTAAGAAGCCGCTAGTCCAGATCGGCCTTGAGGCTGCCGGGCTGCGGCATGGAGATGATGTTGTAGCCCGCATCCACGAAATGCACTTCGCCGGTGACGCCGGACGCAAGATCGGACAGCAGGTAGAGCGCCGAGCCACCGACGTCCTCGATGGTCACGGTGCGCCTCAGCGGCGCATGCGCCTTCTGGAAATTGAACATGAAGCGCGCGTCGGCGATGCCGGCGCCCGCAAGCGTGCGGATCGGGCCGGCGGAAATGGCGTTGACGCGGATGTTATGCGCGCCGAGATCGGCGGCGAGATAGCGCACGCTCGATTCCAGCGCCGCCTTGGCCACGCCCATCACGTTGTAATTCGGCATGACGCGGGTCGAGCCGCCATAGGTGAGCGTGAGCAGCGAGCCGCCGTCGGGCATGAGCTTCATGGCGCGCTGCGCGACCTCGGTGAAGGAAAAGGCCGAGATCACCATGGTGCGTGAGAAGTTCTCGCGCGTGGTGGCGTCGACATAGCGCCCCTTCAATTCGTTCTTGTCCGAGAATCCGATGGCGTGGACGACGAAGTCGAGCGTGCCCCAGCGCTTTTCGATCTCCGCGAAGAGAGCGTCGACGCTGGCGAGATCCTCGACGTCACAGTGCAGCGTCAGCGCCGAGCCGAGGCTCTCGGCCAGTGGCTTGACGCGCTTGCCGAGCGCTTCTCCCTGAAAGGTGAAGGCGAGTTCGGCGCCCTCGGCGGCGACAGCCTGGGCGATGCCCCAGGCGATGGAATGGTTGTTGGCCACGCCCATAATGAGGCCGCGTTTGCCCCTCATCAAGCCCTTGGCGGAAACGGTCATGCGCACACTCTCGATCAAGCGTCGATATTTTTGAAGATCAGCGTGGCGTTGGTGCCGCCAAACCCGAAGGAATTGGACAGGACCGCTCCAAGCTGCTGGTTATCCCGACGCTGACGCAGGATATTCATATCGGCGAAGGCCGGATCGAGATTGGCGATATTGGCGCTTTCACAGATAAAATTGTTCTGCTGCATCAGCAGCGAATAGATCGCCTCCTGCACGCCCGCGGCGCCAAGCGAATGGCCTGTCAGCGATTTGGTGGCGGAAATCGGCGGGCATTTGTCGGCGCCGAACACGGCGCGCAGCGCCTCGATCTCCTTGAGATCGCCGACCGGCGTCGAGGTCGCGTGGGGATTGATGTAATCAATCGGTATCTTGCAGGTCTCCAACGCCATGCGCATGCAGCGCTCGGCGCCCTCGCCCGAGGGCGCGACCATGTCGTGGCCGTCAGACGTCAGGCCGTAGCCCGCTAGTTCGGCGTAGATCTTCGCGCCGCGCGCCTTGGCATGCTCGTATTCCTCCAGCACCAGCACGCCGGCGCCGCCGGCGATGACGAAGCCGTCGCGATCGGAATCATAGGCGCGCGAGGCCGTGGCGGGCGTGTCGTTGTAGGACGACGACATCGCGCCCATGGCGTCGAACAGAACGGACATGGTCCAGTCCAGGTCTTCGCAGCCGCCGGCGAACATCACGTCCTGCTTGCCGTACTGGATCATTTCGGCGGCGTTTCCGATGCAATGCGACGACGTCGCGCAGGCCGACGAGATCGAATAATTGACGCCCTTGATCTTGAACCAGGTGGCGAGCGTCGCCGAAGCCGTCGAGGACATCGCCTTGGGCACGGCGAAGGGGCCGACGCGCTTGGGGCCCTTGGTGCGGGTGATGTCGGCGGATTCGACGATGACGCGGGTCGAGGGACCGCCCGAGCCCATGATGATGCCGGTGCGCGGATTGACGACGTCGCCGGGCTCGAGCCCGGAATTGGCGATGGCCTGGTCCATGGCGACATGGTTCCATGCCGTGCCGGTGGCGTGGAAGCGCATCGCGCGGCGGTCGACGAGCTTTTCGGGGTCGAGCGTCGG
This sequence comes from uncultured Alphaproteobacteria bacterium, assembly GCA_963811975.1. Lineage (GTDB taxonomy): Bacteria > Pseudomonadota > Alphaproteobacteria > Rhizobiales > Beijerinckiaceae > Rhodoblastus. The sequence goes on along the minus strand of CAWETR010000020.1, from coordinate 215,061 downwards.
CGCGCCGTGAACCTGGCAGCGGAAGCCCAGCTCGGCATATTTGTCCGCCCGGACGATGCCTGACCGCGCCTCGCGCAGCGAAGCGGTGACCTCTTCGACGTCGTTGCCGATCGAAGAGACAATGCCGATGCCGGTGACGACGACGCGCCTCATGACTTTACTCCTGTTGGGCAGACGGCTGATTTCTGGCGGAGCCGTTATGGGAATTCGGGTCTCAGCCGGCGACGGGCTGGAACAATCCGACGCGCATGTCCTTGACTTCATAGATCCGGACACCGTCGGCCTCAAGCCAGCCGTCGGCGATGCCAAGCACCAGCTTGCCCTTGAAGACGCGCTTGAAGTCGACGCCATAGACGACCTTCTTGACGCTCGGCAACACCTGGTCGGCGAATTTCACCTCGCCGACGCCAAGGGCGCGGCCGCGTCCCGGCAGGCCGAGCCAGCCGAGGAAAAAGCCGGTCAGCTGCCACAGGGCGTCGAGGCCGAGGCAGCCCGGCATAACGGGGTCGCCCTGGAAATGGCAGCCGAAGAACCAGAGGTCCGGCTTGATGTCGAATTCGGCGCGGACCAGGCCCTTGCCGTGGGCGCCGCCACCCTCGCCGATTTCCACGATGCGATCGAACATCAGCATCGGCGGCAGCGGCAATTGCGCGTTGCCCGGACCGAACAGCTCGCCGCGACCGCAAGCCAGAAGATCTTCATAAGCGAAACTGGAGCGTTTCTCGCCCATATGGGACATTCCCTGTTTGGCCCGCGCGGAGCCTTGTTGCACTCTTTCGGCAAGATGCGCGAACCCTCGGTCCGACGGCGCTCGATCTTGAACCGCGCCTTCTAACACAGCATTCGGGGGGCCGAAAGCCGCGTCAAAAGACCAATGCGCGCAGGATGGGACCCGGCGCCTTCCCGCGGCGCGTCCGGGGACAGTCGTTCGGGATCGGGGCGCCGATATTGCCGCCCCGGCTGCAAAAGTCTATATCTGACTGTCGCGCAGCCGCTTCCGGCCGCGAAGTTTTTTTCAGTTCCGCAAGGTTTCAAACCCGAAAGGGTCGAAGGGGCGTCGTGATGGAGAAGAGGGAAAGCGCGCCGCGCTCCCGCCGGACGGCCGACCGCGCGGCAAAAGGCCGCGAGGCGGTTTACGCGACCACGGCGGCGGGCGCGGACCTCAGCGGCTGCCCGCTGCATGACCTGCGGCGCAAGCTGAGCGACGCAGGCCTGCGGCCGACTCGCCAGCGCCTGCGACTCGGCTGGCTCCTGTTCGGCGGCGGCGACCGTCACGTGACCGCCGAACGGCTGTTCGAGGAAGCGCAGGCCGCGCGCGCGCCGATCTCGCTCGCCACCGTCTACAACACGCTGAACCAGTTCACGTCGGCCGGCTTGCTGAAGGAAGTCTCGGTCGACGGCGCCCGGACCTATTTCGACACCAATATCGCCGCCCACCAGCATTTCCTGACCGAGGACGAGGCGCATATGCTGGTCGACCTGCCCCAGGAGTTGATCGACTTCAGCCGCCTGCCGGAGCCGCCGGAGGGCATGGAGATCGTCCGCGTCGACGTGCTGATCCGCCTGCGCCCGAAAAAATCGTCCTGAGCTGACAAAAAATCCCGCCCGGCTGTCGCGGGGCGGGATTCGCGCAGGAGGATTGGCGTCAGACGTCGTCGCCGTAATCGTCGCCGCCACCCAGGAAGTCGTCGTCGCCGGACAGGTCGGCGTCGGACAGCGGATCATTGCCGTTCGAGGAATCCGGGCGATCCCGATCCTTGTCCGTGTCGTAGTAATTGTTCACGACCGTCTCGCCGCCGCCCAGCCCGGCCCCGCCAAGGCCGGTTCCGCCAAGGCCCGTTCCACCAAGTCCGGTCCCGCCGAGTGCTGAGCCGCCGAACAGGCTCGAGCCGGCATTGTGGCCGCCGCCGAACAGGCCGCGAAGCGAATCGGCGAGCAGCACGCCGCCCGCGACGCCCGCCGCGGCGCCCATCGCGTTCTTCAGGAAGCCTCCGCCTTGCGGCTGCTGCGGCGCGCCCCAGGGCGAGGGGGCGGGCTCAGGCGCTTGCGGAGGCGGCGCATAGGCCGGCTGCGGCGGCGGGCCGCCCCAAGGGTTCGCATTGGGATTCGGAGCAGGATTGGCCGGACGCGGGGCGCCGCCGCCGAACAGGCCGCCGAGAAAGCTGCCCCCGCCCTGCGGCGCGGACTGGGCCTGCGCCTCGAGCTGGCTGATATGGGCCTGCAGTTCCTGGATCCGCTGGTCGGCTCCATGTAAGGCCTGCTCCTGCACCAGCACCGCCTGCGCCAGCAGATAGGGCGCATAGGGCTGGGCGCGCACGGCTTCGGCGATCAGGTTTTCGGCGTCGCGGTCGCGCGGCGCATTGGCCTGGCTGCGGACGCGGTCGAACAAATCGGACAGCAACTGGCGTTCTTCGGGCGACATGGCGCAATTCCTTCAATTTCGACCGGCGCATTCGCGATGGCCGGACGCCGGGAATATGGGCGGCGCCGGCCAGGATGGAAAGGCTGCGGCAAATGAAATTTCCGTCATGTCGGCGAAGGGAATCGACGCAACTTGGGAGAGAGCCGCAAAAAGGCCACAGAAGGGGAGAATTTGCGCGCAGACCCGCAAAAATCTTGGCAAAGGCCGGCGCATCGTTCTTAAAGGAACGGCGAGGGTCGAGGGAAGTTTGGCATCATGAGGCGCGCGACAAAAACCATAGCCCTGCTCTCGGCGGCCACGATCGGCCTCGCGCCGCTGGCGGCGCTTGCGCAGAACCCGCTTTCGCCCGAGCCGATGGCCAACCAGCCGACGCAGGCTCCTTCGGGCGATGGCGCCGCCGCGCCGAAACAGTCCTCGCCCGCCATCGAGACGGCGCCGCTCGCCGCGCCCACGACCACCCCCGCCGCGACGCCGCCGGCCGCTGCGCCCGCCCAGCCGGCCGCGCCAGCCCAAGTTCCTGCCCCGACCTCCGCTCCTGCGCCCGCGACGGCTCCAGCCGCTCCGGTCACGGTCCAGGCTGCGCCCGAAAAACCGAAGCCCAAACCCAAGCCGCCCGCGCCGCCGCCGCGCGAAATGGCGCTTTCCGACGATCCGACTCCGGTGCTGCAGCCGGAAACCTTCTATCACCACCGCGAAAGCCTCGGAACGCTATGCGGCGATCGTCGACGCCGGCGGCTGGCCGGTCGTGCCCGCCGCGCTCTCGCCCGGCGCCAAGGGGGCGGCGGTGGCCGTCCTGCGCCGCAGGCTGACGATCGAGGGCGACATCATCGGCGCCGAAGCCAATGGAACGGCCTGGACACCGGCCCTCACCGCCGCCGTCAAGCGCTTCCAGTTCCGCAACGGCCTCAAGCAGACCGGGGCCGTCGCCGGCGCGACGCTGCGGGCGATGAACGTGCCCGCCAACGTGCGCTTCAAGCAGCTCGCCTCCAGCGCGCAACGGCTCGCCGGGATGACTTTCGCGTTCGGCGACAAATATGTCGTGGTGAACATTCCCTCGACCGCCGTGGACGCGGTGGAAAACAACCATGTCGCGCGCCGCTACACCGCCATCGTCGGCGGCCCTGACCACCAGTCGCCGCAGATTTCCGCAAAGATCGTCGCGATCAATCTCAATCCGACCTGGACCGTGCCAGCCTCGATCATCAAGAACGAGATCATCCCGAAAATGCGCAAGCAGCCGAATTATCTGGCGCGCGCGCGGATCCGCATCCTCAATGGACGCGGCGAGGAGGTCAAACCGGGCTCGATCGACTGGAATTCGGAAAAGGCCGTCAATTACACGCTGCGGCAGGATTCCGGCGTCGGCAATTCGCTGGGCCTGATCCGCATCGCCATGCCCAATCCCGACGCGGTCTATATGCACGACACGCCGTCGCGCAATCTGTTTGCCAACGACTATCGCTTCCTGTCGCATGGCTGCGTGCGCGTGCAGGGCGTCTATGACCTCGCCGCCTGGCTGCTGCAGGGCGTTCCGGTCAGCGGCGCTGCGGATCCGTCCGCCGCCGCCACGCCCGTTTCGGGCAGCGGCTGGACCGGCCAGATGATCCAGCAGCGCATCGCCACCGGCGCGCGCGAGGACATCAAGCTGCCGAAGCCCGTGCCGGTGATCTGGGTCTACATGACCGGCTGGGCCTCTGCCGACGGCACGGTGCATTTCCGCGACGACGTCTATAACGTCGACACCGTCGGCGGCTGACGCCGCCGCTCGCGAGGCGTCAGGCGGGTTGCGGGCTCGCTTCCGAATTGGGCCGCGCCTCGGCCTCGGTCGGCGGCTTGGTCAGGTCGAGCACGACCTTCTTGACGCCGTGTTCGCCCGGATCGTCCTCGATGCGGAAGCCGAGCGCCTGGTTCATCGACAGCATCGGCTGGTTCTCGCTGAGCACCTGGCCCTCGACCGATCTTGATGCCCTCGGCGCGGGCGAATTCGATCATGTATTTCATCAGCTTCCAGCCGAGCCCCTGCCCCTTCAGGTCGGAGCGCAGCAGGATCGCGTATTCGCCATGTTCATGGTCGACGTCGAGCATCAGCCGCACCACGCCGAGCATCAGGCCGGTGTTCTCGTCGACCGCGACGCAGACGAAGGAGCGGGCGTAGTCGATCTGGATCAGGCGCGAGATGAAGGCGTGCGAGAATTCCTTCACATGCGCGAAAAAGCGCAAGCGGATGTCCTCGGGCGAGACATGGGCGAAGAAGACCTTGTACATCTCCTCGTCCTCGGGCCGCACCGGACGCAATTGCACCGGCGTCCCGTTCTTCAAGGTGGTCCGCCGCTCCTGCGCCTTGGGATAGGGCGCGACCGCGAAGCGCGGATTGCAGCCCGACAGCACGCGGCCCTCGGACGGCGCGACGGAGGCGCGGGCGTCCACCACGACGACCCCATCGGCGTCGGCCAGCACGGGATTGAGCTCCAGTTCGCGCACTTCCGGAATGTCGGCGGAAAGCTGCGACAGCTTGACCAGCAGCAGCGCGACGGCGTCGATGTCCGCGGCGGGAACGTCGCGATAGTCGCGCAGCGCGCGCACCACCTGGGTCTGCTCGATCAGGCCGCGCGCCAGCGACAGGTCGAGCGGCGGCAGCGCCAGCGCCTTGTCGTTGATGACCTCGACCGCCTTGCCGCCGCGCCCGAACACGATGACCGGGCCGAAGGTGGGATCGTCGGTGACGCCCATCACCAGTTCGCGCGCATTCGGACGCCGCACCATCGGATTGATGGTGACGCCGTCGATCCGCGCATGGGGCGCCTCGATGGCGACCCGATCCAGCATCTTTCGCGTCGCCTCGACCACCTGTTCGACCGAGCGCAGGTCGAGCACGACGCCGCCGAGGTCCGATTTGTGGATGATGTCGCGCGACATGATTTTCACGACGCAGCCGCCGTAGCGGCCGAGCACCAGACGCGCCACCTCGGCCGCCTCTTCCGGCGAGCGCGCCAGCCGCGCCGGGGCGATCGGGATGTCATAGGCTTCGAGCAAGGCGCTGATCTCGACCGGCGCCAGCCAGGTGTTGCCGCGCGCGATCGCCTGCTGGACGACGGCGCGCGCCTTCGCGACATTGGGCGCGAAATCCACCGGCATCGACGGCGGCGCCACCATCAGCGCCTCGCGGGCCTGCCGCCATTTCACCATATGCATGAAGCCCGAGACCGCGGCGCCCTCGTAGCGCGGAATGCGCGCCTCTTCGAAGATGCGGCTGATCGCCTCGGTGGCGCCATACCAGACCGCGAACACCGGCTTGGGATTGATCGAACTGCGCCGATGTTTCTTCACGGCCTCCACGGCGGCCATGGCGACCTCCTCGGCGTTGACGAGCACGTTCGGCGAGTGCATGGCGAGCACCGCGTCATTGGCGCGATCCTGCAACAGCAGCGACAGCGCCTGGCCGTAATCTGCCGGGCTGGCCTCGGCGGCCAGTTCGACCGGCGGCGCGCCGCTCCAGGTCTCGGGCAACAGGCAGTTCAGCGCCTCGCGCGTCGTCGGACGAGATTTCGGCGAGCTTGCCGCCGAGATCGAGCAGCCGGTCGATGGCGAGATAGCCGACGCCCCGGCCATTGGTGACGATGGCGAGACGATCGCCATTGAAGGGCTTGATGCGGGCCAGGGCTTCCGCGGCCTCGAACAGGCCGCCGATCGACTGGACGCGAAGCAGGCCGGCGCGACGGAACGCCGCGTCATAGACATCGTCGGCCGTCGCGAGATTGCCGGCATGGGTTCCCGCCCGGCGCGAGGCCTCGTGGCGGCCGGAGCGAATCACGATCACCGGCTTGACGCGAGAGGCCGCGCGCGCCGCCGACATGAAGCCCTTGGCGTCCTCCAGCGTCTCGATATAGAGCAGGATCGCGCGGGTCATCGGGATCGCGGGCGAAAAAATCGAGCAGGTCGTCGACGTCCACGTCGGCCATGTCGCCGAGCGAGACCATCCCGGAAAAGCCGACCTGCCGCGCATGCCCCCAGGCGGCGATCGCCTCCAGCACGGCGGCCGACTGGGAAATCACCGCGAGATCGCCGGCCCGCGCCGGCTGCGCCGACAGGCTGGCGTTGAGTTTGGCGCGCGGCGCGATCACGCCGTGGCAGCTCGGGCCGAAGATGCGGATGTCGCGCTGGCGCGCGATGGCGCGCATCTGCGCGAACAGGGAATCGGAAGCGGGCCGGGGGTCGTCGGTCATGACGATGACGGCGGGGACGCCGATGTCCGCCGCTTCGTTGACGATCTGGGCGACATTTTCCTTCGGCGCGACGACGATCACCAGGTCCGGCGGCTCGGGAATGTCGCGCAGCTCCTTGAACGCCTTGCGGCCCGCGATTTCCTCATGACGCGGATGGACGACATGGATCGGACCCGGAAAGCCCGCCGAAACGATATTGTCGAGCACCGCCCGCCCGGTCGAACTCGGACGATCGCTCGCGCCGACCAGCGCCAGCGATTTCGGCTGGAAGGCGCGTTCCAGTTGACGGGTGCTCATCCAAAATTCTCCAACCTGCATCTCGCAAGCGCGAACATAGCCTCTTTCGGGCGGCAATTCACCCGCAAAGCCCTGCCTGCGCGGCCCCTGACCGATTATCCTTGCGTAGAAGCCGCAGAACGGATTTAAGTTACATGTGAACTAATCGGCGGCGCCATGATTCGACATTTGCTTCGTGCAAGCTTTGCGATGGATCATTCCTGGCCCAGCCGGCGTCAAAAGGTCAGCCGGGAAACGGCGGCTTCGCGGGGAGGAACCATGCTCAAATCAGATTTTCGCCCATATTTTCGCGCCGCTCTGGCGGCCGCAGGCTTTGCCGCCGCCCTTGGCCTTTCGGCCTCCGCCGCCCGCGCCGAGGACGCCGACGGGGTGTGGATGCGCGAGGACGGCATGTCGAAGATTCAGTTCGCGCCCTGCGGCGGCGCCCTGTGCGGAACCGTCGTCTGGCTGAAAAACCCGAATTCCAAGGCCCATATCGGCCAGCAGGTATTTTTCAACATGACGCGCGCCGACCCGAACAGCTGGACCGGCCAGGCCTTCAACCCCGAGGACGGCAAGACCTACAGCGGCAAGATGGTCCTCAACGGCCGCAAGCTGCGCACCAGCGGCTGCGTGTTCGGCGGCCTGATCTGCAAGTCGATGAACTGGGCGCGCGCGAACTGATCCGCGCGCGGCGCGGATTGGTCAGACCGCCGCCAGCCCGCGCTTGAGATCGTCGATCAGGTCCTCGACATCCTCCAGCCCGACCGAAAGGCGCAACATGCCCGGGCCGATGCCGGCGGCGTTGCGCGCCTCTTCGGTCAGGCGCTGGTGGGTCGTCGTCGCCGGATGGGTGACCAGGCTTTTCGCATCGCCGAGATTGTTGGAAATCTTGATGATCTCGAAGGCATTGGCCATGCGGAAGGCCTCGGCCTTGCCGCCCGCCACGTCGAAGGCGACCATGGTCGAGCCGCCCTTCATCTGGCGCTTGCGCCAGTTCATATTGCGGGTGGTCCGGGCGGCCGGGATAATAGACCCGCGAAATCTTCGTCTCGCCGGCGAGGAAATCGGCGATCTTGCCCGCGCTGTCCTGCTGCTGGGCGACGCGCAGCGGCAGCGTCTCCAGCCCTTTCAGCAGCACCCAGGCGTTGAAGGGCGACAGCGACGGTCCGGTCTGGCGCAGATAATTGTGGATATGGGTCTCGATGAACGTCTTCGAGCCCAGGATGACGCCGCCGAGGCAGCGGCCCTGCCCGTCGATATGCTTGGTGGCGGAATAGACCACGCAATCGGCGCCCAGCTCGAGCGGCTTCTGCATCAGCGGCGTGGCGAAGACATTGTCCACCACCAGCGTGGCGCCGCCCGAATGGACGATGTCCGCGATGGCCGCGATGTCGAGCACGCCGAGCGCGGGGTTGGTCGGGCTTTCGAGAAAGGCGGTCTTGGTGTTGGGCCGCAGCGCGGCCTTCCACGCGGCGAGGTTGTCGCCGTCCACCAGGCTGGTTTCGACGCCGAAACGCGGCAGCAGGTCGGTCACGATATAGAGGCAGGAGCCGAACAGCGCGCGCGAGGCGACGACGTGATCGCCCGCCCGCACCTGGCCCATCAGCGCATTGGTCACGGCGGCCATGCCGGTCGCGGTCGCGCGCGCGGCCTCCGCGCCTTCGAGCAGCGCCATGCGCTGCTCGAACATCGCGACGGTCGGATTGCCGAAGCGGCTGTATTGATAGCCTTCGTCCTCGCCGGTGAAGCGGCCTTCGGCGACTTCCGCGCTGTTGTAGACGAACCCCTGCGTCAGGAACAAAGCCTCGGAGGTCTCGCCGATAGCCCGAGCGCATCGTGCCGCCATGGACCATTTTCGTGCGCGGCCGCAGGGTCTTGGCGTCGATGGCGGGACGGTCGTAGGCGGACATGAAAAACTCCTCACGGCGCTGCGCGCCCCGGCTCCGGAGAGCCAAGCCGCCGGCTGCTCGATTTTGGGCAGACCCGGCCTGTTTAGCGCGTTCGTTTAACGTGGCGGCAAGCCGGCCGGCTCAAATGACCACGGGGCGCTTTTAGCGCCGCGCTCGCGCCGGGTCAACGCGCGCTGACTTCTGCCTTTGGCGCCGCAACCGGCTATGCAAGCGGGAAAAACTTTGCTTAGGTTTCGCGCCCCGCGCGCGTCGCGGGCGCTGGTTTGAGCGTTGGGAGAAGCCCGTGGCTGCGTCGGCGGCGAAACAAGAAGAACAAGGCATTTTCGCCGCGCACCAGATCGCCGCTCTGGCCCAGAGCGGCGGCATCCGTCCCGCCAGCCCGCTGGCGCCGGGCCAGATCCAGCCCGCCAGCCTCGACCTGCGGCTGGGACGGCGCGCCTGGCGGATGCGCGCCAGCTTCCTGCCCGGCGCGCGCAGCGTCGGCGAGGCCATCGACCGCCACGCCCTGCACGAGATCGACCTCGGCCCCGGCGCGGTGCTGGAGACCAATTGCGTCTATGTCGCGGAAGTGATGGAAAGCCTCGCGCTGCCCGACGACGTCGCCGCGAGCGCCAATCCGAAAAGCTCGACCGGCCGCATCGACGTGTTCACCCGCGTCATCGCCGACCGCGCCCGCGCCTTCGACACGATCGAGGCGGGCTATTGCGGGCCGTTGTTCGCGGAAATCTCGCCGCGCACCTTTCCCATTCTCGCGCGCAGCGGCTCGCGCCTGTCGCAGATCCGCTTCCGGCGCGGCCATGCGCGGCTCGACGATGCGGCACCACGCCGAATTGCACGCGCGCGCAAAGACTGGTTTCGGCGGCGCAGCCGTCGTTTGCCGGCGGCGTCGCGGTGTCGATCGATCTTTCGGGCTTCGGCGACGGCCTGATCGGCTATCGCGCCAAGCGCCACACCGGGCTGATCGACGTGGACAAGCCGGCGCTCGTGCGAGGTCTCCGATTTTGGGAGCCGGTCTTCGCCAGCGGCGGCGGCGAGCTGGTGCTCGACCCCGGCGAATTCTACATCCTCGCCTCGAAGGAAGAGGTTCTGGTCCCGGCCGACCATGCGGCGGAAATGACGCCGTTCGATCCGCTGGTCGGCGAGTTCCGCGTCCATTACGCCGGCTTCTTCGACCCCGGCTTCGGCGCGGCCGACGCCGGCGCCAAGGGGGCGCGGGCGGTGCTGGAAGTCCGCTCGCACGACGTGCCCTTCATCCTGGAGGACGGCCAGCCCGTCGGCCGGCTGGTCTACGAGCGCATGGCCGAGGTCCCGCACGATCTTTACGGCGCGGGGCTTGGCTCCAATTACCAGTCGCAGGGCCTGAAGCTGTCGAAACATTTTCGCAGCGCCGGTTGAAGGCCAGTTGATGGCGCCCGCCGATCCGGCTAAGAAAGTCGGGAGCGCGGGCGTAGTTCAGTGGCAGAACGACAGCTTCCCAAGCTGTATGTCGTGGGTTCGATTCCCATCGCCCGCTCCATTTCGCCACGACCATGATTGTCATGACGCGCGAAGCTCAAGGGCTCCGCGCTTGGCCCTGTCTTCCCGACAAAATGTGTTTTTCGACAGTAATACTGTTCCGTTAGAACAATATCTCGGCGCCCGCTGAAGGTTCAGTCTGGCCTTGGACAGGCAGCCATTCGGGCAAGTTTCATCTTGAAGTCTGCCTTATGGCCATCCGGCGCCGGGGGCGATCGGAAGTGAGGTTTTCACATGCGTCAATTCAAGGGTTTCGCCGGTCTGGCCGTCGTTTTTTTGGGGCTGGCGGCCGTGCCGGCGTTCGCCCATGGCGATGTGACGCCGCATCCCGTCGACACCACCGGGCTGCCGCCGCTGGACGGAAATGGGACCGCCCAATCCCTATCGCGGCAACGCCAAGGCGATCGCGGCCGGCGCCGTCGGCTATCTGCACAATTGCGCCGGATGCCACGGCCTGAACGCCGAGGCCGGCGGCGTCGCGCCCGATTTGTTGCTGGTGGCGAAGGACTGCCCCGGCATGGCGTCGGAGGCGGCGAAAGCCTCGTGCTTCGCGGACACCGACGACTATTTCAAGGGAATCGTGCTGGACGGCCGGAAAACCGCCGAGGGCCGCTATACGATGCCGAGCTACAGCGGCGTCTTCACGCCGGAAGGCTTGTGGGCCGTCAAGGCTTTCCTTGATCAACGCACGATCGAGGAAGCCAAATAAGCGTCCGCGTCCGGATCAGCCATCATGACGCGGCAGCGCCAGCCCCCAGCGGATGGCGGCGCCGCGGAGCGCGAACCGGCGGCCGCGGCCGCGAGCGACGCCCAGGGCAGCGGGACTCCCGCCGCGTCGAGACCGACGAAAAGCGCGGCGGCGAGCAGGGCGGCGGTGACGTAAAGCTCGTTGCGCAACATGATCGACGGCACGCCGGCGACGACATCGCGGATCACGCCGCCCATGCACGCGGTGACGATCCCCATGGCGGCGGCCGGCAATGGCGAGATGCCGAAATTCAGCGCCTTGCTCGCGCCATAGACGGCATAGGCCGACAGGCCGGCGGCGTCGAACCAGTCGAGCGAGCGGACCGACCACCAGCGCAGCGGCGCGAGCCAAACCGCGACCGCGACGATCAGGCAGATGATGAGGGGGACGGAATCTCTCATCCAGAAGACGGGCGCCCCGATGAGGAGGTCCCGCAAGGTCCCTCCGCCCGTCGCCGCGACGATGGCGAAGAAACAGGCTGAGATGATATCGAGACGCCCCCGGGCGGCTGCAAGAGCTCCTGACGCGGCGAACACGGAGAGTCCCGCGATGTCAAGGCAGCGAAGGACGGGCTCGATGGCGGACAGCGTCAGTTCCGAGGGCATTGCGGCCCTATAGCACGAGCTCGGCGCGCGTGTTGAGGGCGTCGAGAACAAAAACGCCCGCCAGTGCATCCGTGGCGGGCGCTTCTATTCCCCGACCTGCGGGGACGATGCCGAAAAGCCAGCTCGCCGCCGGCTCCCGCATCAGTCGATGAAATCAGTCGATGACCTCGACGATCCTCCTGGTGTGCGGATCGACCAGAACCGGCGTGTCGTCGACGATCGCATAGCGATAGCCGTGGACGTGATATTCTTCCGGCACGTCGTAAGTGGTTCACGCCGCTTTCCGGCAGCACCACGCCGACCGCGACCCGGCCGTCATAATGATAAGACGGACGGTGCTGTTCGACGACATAGCGGTGGAAGCGCGGCTGGTCGTCCACGCCGAGGAGGCCGTTCACGCCCTCCGACCACGCCCCCGACGACGCCGCCGACCACGCCTCCGACCGGACCCGCATCCTCCGCGCCCTCGTGGGCGCCGCGTGCGGCCCCGCGTTCGACGCCCTGCGCCTGGGCGGAAATCATCGCCGCCGGAACGGAGGCAATCGTCGCCAGCGCCAGCGCGCCGGCCAAAAGACTTTTCTTCATCATTCATTCGCTCCGATTTGAAACATCAGCACAAGCGCAACCAATTTCAATATTGGGCGCTCGATACCGAGGTTGTCGTGTTGTGAATGAGCGATCTCTGTCTCGAGATACGCTGTCGATCAACGATTTATAGCGTCATTTGTTCCGAACGCTGACCGAATAAACGCTCAGAAGCCACCGATAACCTCAGGTTACGCTTTTATGAACGCGGCAGCCTGGAGGGTGGAACCAATGGCCCCGCCGCATCGTTGCCTGAGCACTGGGCCGGGACAATCGGAGGTCGAAGACGATGGATAAACCGGCGAGTTCGGCGCAGGCCCAGGCGCCGGCGGCGCCCGGCGCCCGATGCGCGCATGGACATCGTGCTCCGCCTCGCCTGCTATTCCGTCATCGGCCTGTTCGGCCTCGGCCTGCTGACGGTTCTCAAGATCGCGTCGGACCTCGTGGTTCCGATTGTCGCCGCGATCCTGGTCGGAACGATCCTGTCGCGGATCAGCGACAAGCTGACGCGTTTCGGCCTGAGCCCGATGGTTTCCGGATTATGCGTCGTCGGCGCCGCGATCGCGGTCAGCAGCATTTTGATCAATGCGCTGATCGATCCCTTCACGGCCTTCATCTCCCAGGCGCCGAAAATGGCCGGGGAAGTCATGGCCATGACCTCGCCGATCCTGCAGCCGCTCGCCAATCTGAAAAATGCGCTGTTTCAGACGCCGCACGGGACGGAAAGCGTGCAGCTTGCCGTCGGCAGCGAGACGGAATGGCTCACGTCCTTCCTTGGACGCCTGACCCCGGCGCTGGGCGAGCTGCTGGTGTTTTTCGCGACGCTGGCCTTTTTTGTCGCGGGACGCTCGTCCCTGCGCCGGCGCGTGATCCTGGCGATGCCGGAACGGGAAAGCCGCCTGACCGCGATCAAGACCATCAGTGCGGTGGAGGCGGTGCTGGCGAATTATTTCGGCTCGGTCGCCGTCGTCTATGTTGGCGTCGCCACCGCTACAGGCATCGTCGCCTTCGCCTGCGGCCTGTCCAACCCGCTGCTGTGGAGCGCGATGACCTTTGTCGCCAGTTTCATTCCCTATCTCGGGCCGGCTCTGATCACGGTCTCGCTCGGGGCGTCCGGCCTGCTGTCCCAGGGCCATTCGTTTCTGGCGCTCGGCCCCGCTTTGGCCTTTGTCGGAGTCCACGCTTTCAGCGAAATATTTGTCATCCCGACCATGCTCGGACGCCGGCATGAAATCAATCCGCTGCTCATCTTCCTGTCGATCGTGTTCTGGAGCTGGCTGTGGGGACCGGTGGGCGCGATCCTGGCGGTTCCGATCCTGCTTTCGGTTCTCACCTTCGTCGCTCTGTCGACCGAGGATGAGCCTTACCTTCCCTGAAAGCAGGGGGATCGAACTGAACCGGGACGTTTTCGCGCCCCGGCTCAATTCAGTGATGATAAAGCAAGGCAATGAGAATGATGATCGGAATCGGCACACCGAGCAGCCAGAGAAGAATTCCGCGTCCCATGACGATGACCTTTCAGGTTGCGGCGTCGAAATCGAATTCAACCGCCGTTGCTGGAAAGGCAACGGCAGGAACGTCTTCCGGTTCCTGCCAAGGTGAAAAAATCAATTGGAGGCTCTTCGCGCCAATGGCGGAACAAAACCGACCAATCGACGTTTACACCCTAGATCGCGCAAGTCGAAGCGAGACGGGGGCGCATCATGTTATACTGGACTCTCATCTTTCTGGTCATCGCATTGATCGCTGGCGCGCTGGGATTTGGCGGCGTTGCGGCGACATCTGCTGGAATCGCAAGGGTTCTTTTCGGAGTCTTCCTGGTTCTGTTTGTCGTATCACTCGTCATCCAGGTCCTGGGCGGCCACGCCTGATCGAACGATGCTGGCGCGTGCGCCCCGCCATTCCTCCGGGAGTGGCGGGGCGCACGCGTGTCCTTCTGAAATCCTCCCCGGAGGAAATGAGACGCGCATGGTGCGGACGCGCAGGAAGGTTCTGAACCTCACCGCTCTGGTGGGCGTCGCCATCTTGCTGATTCTGATCGCGATCGTTTATGGCGCACGCGTGTTTTCGGCGCGGTCGGAACAACTCGCGTCGTCGGCGTTCGACGTTGGCCTCACGGAACTGAAAATCAGCCGGCTGTTCACCAGCCTGCTGGAAGCAGAATCAGGCCAGCGTGGATTTCTTCTCACCCATGACGAATCCTATCTGGCGCCATTCAACGCCGCGCGGAATGATCTGCGCCTGAACCTGGCTGGCATGGAGACTCAGCTTTCCAAGCTGGATCCCACCCTCGTTCTACCCTCGATGGACGAGTTTCGAACCTTGGTCGAACGCAAGTTTGCCGAGCTCGACGAGACCGTCGCGCTTGCGCGACAGGGCAGGACGGCGGAAGCGCTCGCCATCGTTCAAGGCAATGTCGGGCTCGACCTCATGGGGCGCGCCCGGGAAATCGTGGACAGCGAACTGGCCGCGCTCTCGACGGTTCGCGTCCGACGCGTCGCGGAGATGCAGGACAGCGCGCGGAATCTGACCCTGCTGACGACGCTCGGCGTCGTCTCGGTCATGTTGTTGTCCCTGTTCGCGGCGGCCATGGTTTTTCAATACAACAGGCAACTCGACCAGGCGCAGCAGAAGCTCGTCGCCGCGAATGACGAGCTCGAGTTCCGGGTCGGCGAGCGCACGCGCGACCTGCAGACGGCCAATGAGGAAATCCAGCGCTACGCCTATATCGTCAGCCACGATCTGCGGGCGCCGCTGGTGAACATCATCGGGTTCACCAAGGAGCTCGAAACGGCCATGAAATCGTTCGCGCCCTTGCTCGCCTCGCCGCGACTGGACCGCGACGATCCGGCCGTCGCGCCAGCGCTGCGCGCGATCGACGAGGACATCCCCGAAGCCCTCAGGTTCATCGAGGTTTCCACGGCGCGCATGGACGGGCTGATCACGGCCATCCTCAACCTGTCCCGTCTCGGCCGCCTGCCGCTGAAGCCCGAGGATCTGGATCTCAACGCCCTGACGATGGATTGCATCGCGTCATTGCAGCATCGGATCAACGAGGCGGGCGCGGTCGTCGCCATCGAAGGTCGCCTGCCGCGCATCTGGGGCGACCGGCGAATCCTCGAACAGGTCGTCGGCAATCTGCTCGACAATGCCGTGAAATATCTCTCGTCGGACCGGACCGGCCGTATCGTCGTTCGCGGCAGGCGCGTCGGGGGAAAGGTCCTGATCGAGATCGAGGACAACGGCCGCGGCGTCGCGCCTTCGGACCAGGAACGCATTTTCGATCTGTTCCGTCGCGCCGGAAAACAGGACCGTCCCGGCGAGGGGATCGGCCTGGCTCATGTCCGCGCCCTCGTGCGCCGACTGGGCGGCGAGATCGCAATGAAATCCGATGGAAACACTGGCAGCGTTTTCTCAATCACGCTACCATCGGATTTGCGCCGCGCGCTCTCGAAGGGAGTCGTGAATGTGTGATCAACACCGGGCCGTTTCGATCGTGATGGTCGAGGACGACGAAGGCCATGCGCGGCTGATCGAGAAAAACCTCCGTCGCGCCGGCGTCTATAACGAGATCATCGGATTCGACAACGGAACGGCCGCGCTCCAGTTTCTGCTGGGCGGCGACGCCGAAGATCATGCAAACGGCGGTTCGCGGCTGGTCCTGCTCGATCTCAATCTTCCGGACATGACGGGCATCGATGTGCTTGCGATGCTGAAATCCAACGAACACACGCGGCGCTTGCCTGTCATCGTGCTGACGACGACGGACGACAAGCGCGAAATCGACAAATGCTATGACGCCGGCGCCAATGTCTACATCACCAAGCCGTTGAATTACGACAATTTCGCCAGCGCCATCCGCCAGCTCGGCCTTTTTCTGGCGGTTATCCAGGTCCCGGAGACGGCGTGAAATGCCCTATGGAACGGAATTCCGTACGGCGCTGAACGTCCTGTTCGTCGACGACGATGAAGCGCTGGGCGTTCTCGCGACGAAGCGGCTCGCGCCGCGCGGGCATCACGTCGAGGCCGTCACCTGCGGCGACGACGCCATGGCGCGCGTCGCAAGCGGCGGGGTGGACGTCATCGCGCTCGACCATACGCTTGCGGGCGAGACCGGTTTTGCCATTCTCGAGCGATTGGGACCGCGCGGCCCGAGGCCGCCCGTCGTCTATGTCACCGGCGATTCCGACGCGCGAACGGCGCTCGCCGCGCTGCGCGCCGGCGCCGATGAATATGTGGTCAAGGATCCGGGCCCGGAATTTTTCGAACTGCTGACCGCCGCCATCGAACAGGTCTACGAGCGCTGGCGGCTCAAGAAAATTCGCGACGAACAGGAACAGGCCGTGCGGGAGGCGCGCGACCGGGCCGAGACCTTGCTGCACGAGGTCAATCATCGCGTGTCCAACAGCCTCAGCCTCGTCGCGGCGATGGTGCGGATGCAGGCCAGCCCACCTGCGCGACCCCGGCGCGGTGCAGGCGCTTCAGGAAACCCAGGCCCGCATCACCGCGATCGGCGGGGTGCATCGCCGGCTCTACATGCACAGCCAGATCGGACTGGTTGCGATGAACGACTATCTGACATTCCTCGCCGACGAATTGCAGGGGACGCTGCAGGATCGGGAGCGCCCGCACAGGATCGCGCTTTCGGCCGAGAATTTCACCGTTTCGACCGACAAGGCGGTGTCGATCGGGGTGATTGTCGGCGAGCTGACCACCAACGCCTTCAAATATGCCTATCCGCCGGGGACGTCGGGCGAGATCAGAATTTCGCTCCGGCGGGCGGAGCCGATGCGCGCCGAACTAATGGTCGAGGATGACGGAATTGGCTTCGACGATTCCGCGCCGCCGGCGGGAATCGGGCTGGGATCGAAGATCCTGCGGTCGATGGCCGCCAACCTTCATGGCGAGATCGTCAGGAATGCGGTGGCCAGGGGGACGTCGGTTTCAATCCGCTTCCCGCTCGACGAACGGGATCGCGGCGAAGTTGCGCTGAGGTTCAGGCGACTAGCGCAACGGGCTCGGCGCCGCAGAGGAACTCGTTTCCGAACTCGTCGGCGGAATCGATTCCCATCAGCTCCATCAGTTTCTGCCGCGCGCGATTGACCCGGCTCTTGATCGTCCCGACCGCGCAGCCGCAGATTGCGGCTGCTTCCTCATAGGAAACGCCGGAAGCGCCTACCAGCAGGATCGCCTCGCGCTGCTCCGGGGTCAGCGCACGTAATGCGATTTTCAGATCCTCGAGATCGAGATGGCCGCTCTGTTCGGGATTGACGAGCAGCCGCGAGGCTTCGTCGCCGTCGGTATCCTGAACCTCGCGCCGGGACTTGCGATAATCCGAATTGAAGGCGTTGCGCATGATCGTGAACAGCCACGCGCGAATTGAAGTGCCGGGCTGGAAGCGCTCGGCCGCCGCCCACGCCTTGATCAAGGTCTCCTGAACCAGGTCGTCGGCCCGATCGGGCGCGCCGGTCAGCGAAAGAGCGAAGAACCGGAGATGCGTGATTTCTCCGAGTAGCGCCGCCTTGAATTCCGGGGCGGGGGTCATCGTCCGGCCTCGATGATCTTGAAACCGTCAGCCCAGTCCTGGCCTGGCACGCTTTCGCCGGACTCGAGCCGGTCGAGCAGAATGGCGAAACGATCCGGAATGGGCTGGCGCGCGGTTTCCGCGAAAAGTTTTTGCAGGTGAACGCCAAGATGCGAGCGCACGCCGTTATCGAGCGGAGGTTTTTTTAGCGGGGTATCGAGCATCGTTTTCATATGCGTCCGCCATCTATGCAATATCCCCGCCAAGACCGAGGTTTGGCGCCAGCAACATCCACTCGATATACAAACGCTTCCCGTCCAATTCTGTTCCCATTTTTTGCATGTGTGGGAACTCACGCGGGTTCGAGACGTTTGAGCTTGAGCGTTCCTCTCGATGACGAACGCGGGAGACCTTTCGTCATGCCCCTTTCAGCGATTATCGCCCCGGAATTACCATACCTTCGCCGATATGCGCGCGCGCTCAGCGGGAGCCAGGCCAGCGGCGACGCCTATGTCCTCGCCATGCTCGAAACGCTGGTCGAGGATCCCTCGCTTTTTGAGGAGGATTGCGACGCCAGGACCGCCGTTTACAAGGTGTTTTCGCGGGTGTGGAACGCGATGCCGATGAATGTGGCGGCTGAGCGGGCCATCACCAGCACGCTCGCGGAACGCCGGCTCGGGGAAATAACGCCCATGCCGCGGCAGGCATTCCTGCTCACGGCGGTCGAGGGCTTTTCTCCAGAACAGGCCGCGCGCGTGCTCGGCGTCGACGACGCGGCGTTCTCCAGGCTGATCGAGACCGCCAGCCATGAAATCAGCGAGCAAGTCTCGACCTCGGTGCTGATCATCGAAGACGAGCCGGTCATTGCGATGGATCTCGACCGCCTCGTCGTCGGGCTGGGTCACTCTGTCGTCGGCAACGCCCGGACTCGCGATGAGGCGGTCGATATGGCGCAACGTTTCAAGCCTGGCCTTGTGCTCGCCGATATCAGGCTGGCGGACGGCAGCTCGGGCCTCGACGCCGTGCACGATATTCTCAAATCCTTCGGCGTTCCCGTGATCTTCATCACGGCCTGTCCGGACAGGCTGCTGACCGGCGAAAAGCCGGAACCGACCTTCCTGATCGTCAAGCCCTTCGAGGAAGACACGGTGCGCGCGGTGATCAGCCAGGCGCTCTTCTTCGGCACGAAGGCGCCAAAGGAAACGGCAAACGCCGCCTGAGCGCGGCATGGGTCCACAGCTTACCAGAGCAGGGCAATGCGGCTGATCTTGGATATTGCCGTGGGCCTGTCTTGTCTGTCCGCCGCGCTCGCGCTGTGGCTTGTTCTCGCCCGGCGGATCAGCGTGGATGGCGAGGGAGGACAGGCCTTCCAGATCGCGCTGCTCCGGGCCGCGCTGCTGGCGCTCGGGTCTTGCTTCGCCTCGCGGCTGATGTCGCTGGCCGCGAGCGCACTGCCGAAAGCCGCCGCTTTGGCGAGCGTTCTCGACGCCATGGAGGTCTTCGCCCTCGCGGTCGCCTTTACGTCGTCGCTTGCTGTCTGCGTTCTCCTCGCCGTCGTCGCTCGACGGTCGTCGACCGGGCTCGCCGGCGGCGAGCCAAGGTAGCCTGGCGCCCCCTCGCCACTGCAGGAAGCGGTGCGCCACGGGACCGACCGGCAGGGCGCCATCGTGGTCGGTGTGAAACTCGATGGCCATGGCGCGACGCGCTGGATTGGCGAGACAATCGAACCGGCCCAGAAGGCTATGGACATCGGCGACGATTCGGCGACCGCGGCGGCGCGCCAGCGCCAGGACGAGGAATTGCTCCGTTTGTCGCGGGAGCTCACGCATCGGACCAAGAACCTGCTTGCCGTGGTCATGGGCTTATGCCGCCAGTCCGCGGACTCCTCGCCCAACGTCGCCGCCTTCATCACTCGCTTCGACGGCCGCATCCGCGCCCTGTCGGTCACGCACGAGCTTCTGGTCGATTTGGCGTGGCGCGGCGCTGAACTGCAAAAATTGATCGGCCGCATCTGGAGTTCGGCATCGGCTCCGGCCGCCGAACGCGTTTCCATCATGGGCCCGCAACTGATCCTGAAGCCCGAAAGCGCGCAGAATATCGCCTTGGCGATTTACGAGATGGCGGCAGGCGCGCTCGAATGCGGCTTCCTGCTCGAATCCGGCCGATGCGTGCGGATCGAACTGGCGCCCTATGCTGATGACGGGACCCACGGCTTCGACCTGATCTGGGAGGAAGACTGCCCCGACTGCCGGTCCCGCGATCATGGCGCCGGCTTCGGAAAATCCTTCGTGCAGGACCTGCTGCCACGCGCGGTCAACGGATGGTCCGAGCTGCAATCCACAGAAGAAGGGCTTCGCTGGACGCTGCGATTGCCCGAACGGAATTTTGTGCTCGATTTCGAGCGGCTGAGCAATGATCGCGCTCCGCCGAAGCAAAATGAGGTCATTGCGCGCCTTAGCGAAGGCTTAGACATACAAAATGCGGCCATAATTAAAAGACGCCATCGGTCCGGAACAATTCAATAACGCGACCGTTAGTTCGATGGGGCGCCACATGCTCACGATCAAGGACTGGAAGCATCGAATGGACTTGGTCCGTGCAGGTTGATTTTGAAGAATTGACCAAGGGTTGACCTTTAAGCTCCCCAGACTTTCCGGTTTGACGCCGGTGAGGCTCAACAAGCCGCCATTCACCATGACCTGGAGACCATTCATGTCCAGCACCACTGACAAGATTTCCGGCGCTGCCAACGAGATTGCCGGCAGGACCCAGAGAGCCGCCGGCAAGGCGATCGGCGACCGCAAACTGCAAGCCAAGGGCGCCGCGCGCGAAGCCAAGGGCGCGGCGCAGAAAGCCGCGGGCGACGCGAAAAGCGGCGTGAAGAAAATCGTCGACGACGTTTGACCACCGATCCAACAGGCGCCGGTCTCTCCGATCGGCGCCGATCATGACGAGGGAGACCATGTCCAGCAAGTTCGTGATCGCCTTGGCGGCGATCGGCTTTTCCTTGGCGAGCGGCGCGGCGCAGGCTGGCCGCCTCATGGATGGCGCGATGGGGGCGGGCGCCGCGCCATTGTCGGCGGCCCCGTGGGCGCTCCTCGCGGGAGGCGTAGTCGGCTACACCTCCGGACCGTCGATCGATTGCGGCCTAAGGGGCGGCTGCAGGCATCATTACCATCATCATTACTACGAGCGCCACACCCGCCGCTGAGGACGCGCCGGCGCGCCTCGAGGCTTCGTCAGTCCTTGCCGAGGCTGTCTCCAAGCTGGATCCCACCCTCGTTCTTCCCTCGATGGACGAGTTTCGAACGGTGGTCGAACGCAAGTTTGCCGAGCTCGACGAGACCGTCGCGCTGGCTCGACAGGGCAGGACGGCGGAAGCGCTCGCCATCGTTCAAGCCAATCTCGGGTTCGACCTCATGGGGCGCGCCAGAGAAATCGTCGACAGCGAACTGGCCGCGCTCTCGACGGTTCGCGCGCGGCGCGTCGCGGAGATGCAGGACAATGCCCGGAATCTGACGCTGCTGACGACGCTCGGCGTCATCTCGGTCGTATTGCTGTCCCTGTTCGCGGCGGCCATGGTTTTTCAATACAACAGGCAACTCGACCAGGCGCAGCAGAAGCTCGTCGCCGCGAATGACGAACTCGAGTTCCGGGTCGGCGAGCGCACGCGCGACCTGCAGACGGCCAATGAGGAAATCCAGCGCTACGCCTATATCGTCAGCCACGATCTGCGGGCGCCGCTGGTGAACATCATCGGGTTCACCAAGGAGCTCGAAACGGCCATGAAGTCGTTCTCGCCCCTGCCTGCCTCGCCGCGACTGGACCGCGACGATCCGGCCGTCGCGCCGGCGCTGCGCGCGATCGACGAGGACATCCCCGAAGCCCTCAGGTTCATCGAGGTTTCCACGGCGCGCATGGACGGGCTGATCACGGCCATTCTCAACCTGTCCCGTCTCGGCCGCCTGCCGCTGAAGCCCGAGGATCTCGATCTCAACGCCCTGACGATGGATTGCATCGCGTCATTGCAGCATCGGATCAACGAGGCGGCCGCGATCGTCGCCATCGAAGGCCGCCTGCCGCACATCTGGGGCGACCGGCGGATCCTCGAACAGGTCGTCGGCAATCTGCTCGACAATGCCGTGAAGTATCTCTCGTCGGACCGGCCCGGCCGTATCCTCGTTCGCGGCAAGCGCGTCGGGGGAAAAATCCTGATCGAGGTCGAGGACAACGGCCGCGGCGTCGCGCCGTCGGACCAGGAACGCATATTCGATCTGTTTCGTCGCGCCGGAAAACAGGACCGTCCCGGCGAGGGGATCGGCCTTGCTCATGTCCGCGCCCTCGTGCGCCGGCTGGGCGGCGAGATCGCGATGAAATCCGATGGAAACACTGGCAGCGTTTTCTCAATCACGCTACCATCGGATTTGCGCCGCGCGCTCTCCAAGGGGGTCGTGAATGTGTGATCAACACCGGGCCGTTTCGATCGTGATGGTTGAGGACGACGAAGGCCATGCGCGGCTGATCGAGAAAAATCTCCGTCGCGCCGGCGTCTATAACGAGATCATCGGATTCGACAACGGAACGGCCGCGCTCCAGTTTCTACTGGGCGGCGATTCCGAAGATCATGCAAACGGCTGTTCGCGGCTGGTCCTGCTCGATCTCAATCTTCCGGACATGACGGGCATCGATATGCTGGCGATGCTGAAATCCAACGAACACACGCGGCGCTTGCCTGTCATCGTGCTGACGACGACGGACGACAAGCGCGAAATCGACAAATGCTATGACGCCGGCGCCAATGTCTACATCACCAAGCCGCTGAATTACGACAATTTCGCCAGCGCCATCCGCCAGCTCGGCCTTTTCCTGGCGGTCATCCAGGTCCCGGAGACGGCGTGAAATGCCCTATGGAACGGAATTCCGTACGGCGCTGAACGTCCTGTTCGTCGACGACGATGAAGCGCTGGGCGTTCTCGCGACAAAGCGGCTCGCGCCGCGCGGGCATCGCGTCGAGGCCGTCACCTGCGGCGACGACGCCATGGCGCGCGTCGCAAACGGCGGGGTGGACGTCATCGCGCTTGACCATACGCTTGCGGGCGAGACCGGTTTTGCCATTCTCGAGCGATTGGGACCGCGCGGCCCGAGGCCGCCCGTCGTCTATGTCACCGGCGATTCCGACGCACGAACGGCGCTCGCCGCGCTGCGCGCCGGCGCCGATGAATATGTGGTCAAGGATCCCGGGCCGGAATTTTTCGAACTGCTGACCGCCGCCATAGAACAGGTCTACGAGCGCTGGCGGCTCAAGAAAATTCGCGTCGAACAGGAACAGGCCGTGCGGGAGGCGCGCGACCGGGCCGAGACCTTGCTGCACGAGGTCAATCATCGCGTGTCCAACAGCCTGAGCCTCGTCGCGGCGATGGTGCGGATGCAGGCCAGCAACCTGCGCGACCCCGGCGCGGTGCAGGCGCTTCAGGAAACCCAGGCCCGCATTACCGCGATCGGCGGGGTGCATCGCCGGCTCTACATGCACAGCCAGATCGGACTGGTGGCGATGAACGACTATCTGAAGTTCCTCGCCGATGAATTGCAGGGGACGCTGCAGGATCAGGAGCGTCCGCACAGGATCGCGCTTTCGGCCGAGAATTTCACGGTTTCGACCGACAAGGCGGTGCCGATCGGGGTGATTGTCGGCGAGCTTACCACCAACGCCTTCAAGTATGCCTATCCGCCCGGGACGGCGGGCGAGATCAGGATTTCGCTCTGGCGGGCGGAGCCGATGCGCGCCGAGCTGCTCGTCGAGGATGACGGAATCGGCTTCGACGATGCCGACGCTGCCGGCGGGAATCGGGCTGGGATCGAAGATCCTGCGGTCGATGGCCGCCAACCTTCACGGTGAGATCGTCAGGAATGCGGCGGCCAGGGGGACGTCGATTTCAATCCGCTTCCCGCTCGACGAACGGGATCTCGACGCCGCGCGCTGACGTTTAGGCGACGAGCGCAACGGGCTCGGCGCCGCAAAGGAACTCGTTTCCGAACTCGTCGGCGGAATCGATCCCCATCAGCTCCATCAGCTTCTGCCTCGCGCGATTGACGCGGCTCTTGATCGTCCCAACCGCGCAGCCGCAGATTGCGGCTGCTTCCTCATAGGAAACGCCGGAAGCGCCTACCAGCAGGATCGCCTCGCGCTGCTCCCGGTCAGCGCGCGCAATGCGATTTTCAGATCCTCGAGATCGAGATGGCCGCTCTGTTCGGGATTGACGAGCAGCCGCGAGGCTTCGTCGCCGTCGGTATCCTGGACCTCGCGCCGGGATTTGCGATAATCCGAATTGAAGGCGTTGCGCATGATCGTGAACAGCCACGCGCGAATCGAGGTGCCGGGCTGGAATCGCTCGGCCGCCGCCCACGCCTTGATCAAAGTCTCCTGAACCAGGTCGTCGGCTCGATCGGGCGCGCCGGTCAGCGAAAGAGCGAAGAACCGGAGATGCGTGATTTCTCCGAGCAGCGCCGCCTTGAATTCCGGGGCGGGGGTCATTGTCCGGCCTCGATGATCTTGAAACCTTCAGCCCGGTCCTGGCCGGGGACGCTTTCGCCGAACTCGAGCCGGTCGAGCAGAATGGCGAACCGGTCCGGAATGGGCTGGCGCGCGGTTTCCGCGAACAGTTTTTGCAGGTGAACGCCAAGATGCGAGCGCACCCCGTTATCGAGCGGAGGTTTTTTTAGCGGGGTATCGAGCATCGTTTTCATATGCGTCCGCCATCTATGCAATATCCCCGCCAAGCACGAGGTTTGGCGCCAGCAACACCCATTCGATATACAAACGCCGCCCGTCCAACTCTGTTCCCATTTTTTGCATTTGTGGGAACTCAAGCGGGTTCGAGACGTTTGAGCTTGGGCGTTCCTCTCGATGACGAACGCGGGAGATCTTTCGTCATGCCCCTTTCAGCGATTATCGCCCCGGAATTACCGTACCTTCGCCGTTACGCGCGCGCGCTCAGCGGAAGCCAGGCCAGCGGCGACGCCTATGTCCTCGCCATGCTCGAGACGCTGGTCGAGGATCCCTCGCTTTTCGAGGAGGATTGCGACGCCAGGTCCGCCGTCTACAAGGTGTTTTCGCGGGTGTGGAACGCAATGCCAATGAATGTCGCTGGCGAGCGGGCCATCACCAGCACGCTCGCGGAACGCCGGCTCGGGGAAATAACGCCGATGCCGCGGCAGGCGTTCCTGCTCACGGCGGTTGAGGGCTTTTCTCCCGAACAGGCCGCGCGCGTGCTCGGGGTCGACGGCGCGGCGTTCTCCAGCCTGATCGAGACCGCAAGCCGTGAAATCAGCGAGCAAGTCTCGACCTCGGTGCTGATCATCGAAGACGAGCCGGTCATCGCGATGGATCTCGACCGCCTCGTCGTCGGGCTCGGTCATTCGGTGGTCGGCAACGCCCGGACCCGCAATGAGGCGGTCGATATGGCGCAACGTTTCAAGCCCGGCCTCGTGCTCGCCGACATCAGGCTGGCGGACGGCAGCTCGGGCCTCGACGCCGTGCACGATATTCTCAAATCCTTCGGCGTTCCCGTGATCTTTATCACGGCCTGTCCGGACAGCCTGCTGACCGGCGAAAAGCCGGAACCGACCTTCCTGATCGTCAAACCCTTCGAGGAAGACACGGTGCGCGCGGTGATCAGCCAGGCGCTCTTCTTCGACACCAAAGCAGTGAAGGAAACGGCAAACGCCGCCTGAGCGCGGCATGGGTCCACAGCTTACTAGAGCAGGGCGATGCGGCTGATCTCGGACATTGCCGTGGGCTTGTCTTGTCTGTCGGCCGCGCTCGCCCTGTGGCTTGTTCTCGCCCGGCGGATCAGCGCAGACGGCGATGGAGGACGGGCCTTCCAGATCGCGCTGCTCCGGGCCGCGCTGCTGGCGCTCGGTGCTTGCGCCGCCTCGCGGGTGCTGTCGCTGGCCGCGATCGCGTTGCCGAAAGCCGCCGCGCTGGCGAGCGTTCTCGACGCGATGGAGGTCTTCGCCCTGGCGCTGGCCTTTTCGTCGTCGCTCGCTGTCTGCGCTCTCCTCGCCGTCGTCGCTCGACGGTCGTCGACCGGGCTTGCCGGCGGCGAGCCAAGGCAGCATGGCGCCTCCTCGCTGCTGGACGAAGCGGAGCGCCACGGGACCGACCGGCAGGGCGCCATCGTGGTCGGCGTGAAGCTCGATGGCCATGGCCCGACGCGCCGGATTGGCGAGACAATCGAACCGGTCCGGCAGGCGATGGACAGCGGCGAGGGTTCGGCGAGGGCGGCGGCGCGCCAGCGCCAGGACGAGGAATTGCTCCGGTTGTCGCGGGAGCTCACGCATCGCACCAAGAACCTGCTTGCCGTGGTCATGGGCCTATGCCGCCAGTCCGCGGAGTTCCTCGCCCAACGTCTCCGCCTTCATCACGCAGTTCGACGGCCGCATCCGCGCCCTGTCGGTCACGCACGAGCTGCTGGTCGATTCGGCGTGGCGCGGCGCAGAACTGCAGAAATTGATCGGCCGCATCTGGAGTTCGGCATCGGCTCCGGCCGCCGAACGCGTTTCCATCATGGGCCCGCAACTGATCCTGAAGCCCGAAAGCGCGCAGAACATCGCCTTGGCGATTCACGAGATGGCGGCAAGCGCGCTCGAATACGGCTTCCTGCTCGAATCCGGCCGATGGGTACGGATCGAACTGGCGCCTTATGCCGATGACGCGACCCACGGCTTCGACCTGATCTGGGACGAAGACTGCCCCGATTCCCGGTCCCGCGATCATGGCGCCGGCTTTGGAAAATCCTTCGTGCACGATCTGCTGCCACGCGCAGTCAACGGATGGTCCGAACTGCAATCCACAGAAAAAGGCCTGCGCTGGACGCTGCGATTGCCCGAAAGAAATTTCGTGCTCGATTCGAGCGCCTGAACAATGACCGCGCTCCGTCGAAACAGAATGAGGTCATTGCGCGCCTTGGAGAAAGCTTAAACATACAAAATGCGGCCCAATTAAAAGACACTATCAGCCCGGAACAATTCAATAACGCGACCGTTAGTTCGATGTGGTGCCAACATGATCATAATCATGACCGGAACGATTGAACGGATGTGATCCATGCAGGCCGATTTTGATGAATTGACCAAAGGTTGACCTTTAAGCTCCCAGACTTTCCGGTTTGACGTCGGTCAGGGTCAACAAGTCGCCATTCACCATGAACTGGAGAACATTCATGTCCAGCACGACTGACAAAATCTCCGGCGCCGCCAACGAGATTGCCGGCAAGACCCAGAGAGCCGCCGGCAAGGCCATCGGCGACCGAAAAATGCAGGCCAAGGGCGCGGCGCGCGAAGCCAAGGGCTCGGCGCAAAAGGCCGCGGGCGACGCGAAAAGCGGCGTGAAGAAAATCGTCGACGACGTTTGACCACCGATTCAACAGGCGCCGGTCTCTCAGATCGGCGCCGTTCATGACGAGGGAGACCATGTCCAGCAAGTTCGTGATCGCCTTGGCTGCGATCGGCCTTTCATTGGCGAGTGGCGCGGCGCAGGCCGGGCGCCTGGTGGATGGCGCGATGGGGGCGGGCGCCGGCGCCATTGTCGGCGGCCCCGTGGGCGCTGTCGCGGGAGGCGTGGTCGGCTACACCGCCGGACCGTCGATCGATTGCGGCCTGAGGGGCGGCTGCAGGCATCATTACCATCACCATTACGAGCGCCACACTCGCCGCTGAGGCTGGCGGCCTCGGGGCGAGTCTGCGTCAATCCTTGCCGAGCGCATAACGCCGTCCGGTACTATCGGATTTGTTCATGCACCCACAATCCCTGGTTGACGCCAAGCTTTCGACGCCGTAAGAACATTTCATGAACATAGTCGCTCTTACGCTTGCCAGGTTCAACGCGCTTTTCCCTGATGAAGAGGCGGCGCGTGCTTGGTTTGAGCGCGCCCGCTGGCCGGATGGGCCGGTCTGCCAGCACTGTGACTCCATCAATAAATCATGGTGGCTTAAGACCAGGAGACTCTGGTGCTGTGGCTTGTGCCGTCGGCAGTTCTCAGTCACCGCCGGCACGCCGATGCACGGGTCGCATCTGTCGTTGCTCACCTGGGCGCGGGCGATCTATCTGATCCTTGCTTCCTCCAAAGGACTTTCCGCCGTGAAGCTCGGCGAAATGCTTGGCGTCTGCTATTCGACCGCCTGGTTCCTCGGCCATCGCATCCGCGCGATGATGAGCGAAGCCGATCCGCTTCTCTCCGGCGTCGTCGAACTCGACGAAATGTACGGCGGCGCCCCGCCGCGCAGGAAAGCTGCTGGCGATCTTTCTCCGCCGCACAAAAGCGGGCGCGGCCCGCGCCGGCCGCTCGTCCTGGTCGCCGCCCAGCGCGGCGGTACGGTCGTCGCCAAGACCATTCCGACCCACAGCCGCGCCGCGATCCGCGACGCGCTCAACGGGCTGCTTTCGCCTGACGCCACCGTCATGACCGACGGCTTGCCCGCCTACAAGCAGTTCGGCCGCGACCGACAGCATCTCGCCGTCACCCATTCGGCCCGCGAATATGCCAGAACCGACGCAGCTACCGGCCGCCGCGTCCACGTCAATAGGGTTGAAAGCTTCAATTCCCTGCTTCGCCGCGCAATTATCGGCGTCTGGCACTGGATCAGCGCCAAGCATCTGCAGCGCTACGCCGGCGAAACGACGTTTCGCTCGAACCATGGCGATGAAGCCTGCCTCGACCGCATGGCGCGCCTCATCCGCAACGGCGACGGGAACCGGCTTTCCTACGCCGAACTGGTCGAGGCGGCCTGAATGGCGCGGCGCCGGAAGAGAGAGCATAAACCGGCGCATCGCACCGACCTGTTGCCGTCGAATCTCACCGCGAAGAAGCGGCAGGAGATTCTCGCTCTGCTCAAAGCCTATCGCGCCGGCGCGGTTCTGATCGGGCGCGAGCAATGGCGGCTGTTCTTCGAGACGGCCAAATTCAACAAGCACAAGGACAACGACAAGGTCACCTTCGCGGCTGTAATCGGCAATGCGGCGCGGGTGCAGATGGCGCGTCACCAGGTCGTCGAGGCGCTGAAGTCGTTTATGGCGAACCGCGCCAATGACTTCCGCAGCGCCGTCGGCGGCTCGTCGATTAATGGCCCGACGAAGCACGCTCTGCGCGTCATCAACAAGGCGCACGCGTGGTTCGACCTGCAGCGCGACGTGATGATGCCGGCGAACGCCAAGGCGGATTATGCCGGCCGGGCGATTCCGCCAGAGGTGCGCCGTCTCGCGCGCGCAATCATGCGCCAGGTGATGAGCCGGCATCGCAAGCCCAACCTGTCGCGCATCTCGATGCGGCTCGACATTCGCGGCGCGCAGATCGCCAAGCCGGTCAGCGCCACGCAGAACGGCAAGGTCGTCTATTGGCTGCGCATCAGCCGCTTGGGCGGTGGATCGCGCTTCGACGTGCCGCTACTAAGCCACTGGCGACACCAGAGCCGCTCTGGAGAGCTCGCTGGTTCGGTCCAGATCAATTGCAACCGTGCTGGAGAATTGACCTTTGGCGTCGTGACCGACATCGGCGCCGCCTGCGCCGCCGCGCGCGCCTCTTATCAAGGTGAAGGCGAAATCGCGCTCGACTTCGGCCTCACCACCATGTTCGGCACGAGCGAGGGCCAGCTGCTCGGCCAGAACTGGCTCAAGCGCCTGCGTCAGTTTGACAAGA
Source organism: uncultured Alphaproteobacteria bacterium (assembly GCA_963811975.1). Lineage (GTDB taxonomy): Bacteria > Pseudomonadota > Alphaproteobacteria > Rhizobiales > Beijerinckiaceae > Rhodoblastus. Next base: position 185,557 of record CAWETR010000020.1, on the reverse strand, counting down.
CCATCTCGCTGATCGCGGCCAGCCAGCAGCGCGCCGGCAGGAAGCCGCGGGAATCCAAACGCTATTGCGCTTGGGTGGAGCGGCTGCGCGGCTTCATCAAATCAGAGGTCAATCGCGTCCTCAACAAGCTGGTGAAGGACCGACGGCCAAAGGAACTGGTGCTGGAGCGGCTCGACTTCCGCAACCCGGAGCTGTCGCGCCGGCTCAACCGCATCATCGGCAATTGCGGTCGCGCCGTCTTGAAGGCGAAGCTCGCCGCGCTGGAGGAGGAAAAGGGAATCACGTCCACGGAGGTCAATCCGGCCTATACCTCGCAGAAGTGCGAGGCCTGCGGCTACGTGGACAAGCGCAATCGGCCCGAAGGCGGCAAGTTTCGCTGCCTGTTCTGCGGCCGCACGAAACACGCCGACCTCAATGCTCCCTCCAACGTCAGCCGGCGCCGTGCGCTGGCTGACGGGGCGTTGTGGATCAACAAGGCGTCGGTCCTTGCGCATGAGGTGGCGGCCTTCATGGCCGACTATCCGGTAATGCGGAAGCGACATGCCGGGCAGCGGGGCCTGCCCGCCGATCCTCGTTGGTCAAACCCTTACTTCGCTAAGGTTTTGCCCGCGAGAGGAGGTCATCCGCCCGCCGTGAGGCGCGCGAAAGAGGGGCAACCACCAGTCCTTGTGGCTGCGTGAGCAAACCCGATAGTGCCCAGCTTTTTCGTGCTCCGCGAGCAGGTCGACGACCGCTCGCCACAGCCACGTTGGCGCATCGAGATCGCGCCCGCTCGGGGTCTTCGAGCCGCTCCTGCGCCAGCGACTTCCAGCTCGCCGCCGCCGAATCCCGCAACGAGGCGCGAATGGTCTTGGGCGCGTCGAGGTCGGAGCCGACATCGAATTCCGGCGCGAAGGCGCTGGAATAGCCTTGCATCAGGCCCTCCATCATCAGCGGCGTGGCGACGCCCGGCAGGTCCGAGCCCCGCGCCGCGGACGCCAGCGAAAGCGCGAGCCTCAGAAGATCATGCGCCGGATTCCCGATCACGGTCTGGTCGAGATCGCGGACCTGGATCGCGATCACGCCTTCGGCGCTCGCCACCGGCCCCAGATTGCCGACATGGCAATCGCCGCAGATCCAGATCGGCGGTCCGTCGGGAATGCCGCCGGGTCCGATGGTTTCGAGCCAGTCGTAAAAGCGTCGGGTCGAGCCGCGCACGTAGCGGTGAGCGGAGCCGGCCATTTTCAGGCGCCGCAATCGCTCGAGCGCCCTTTGACGGCGCCCCGGCGTGACGTAAGTCGGCGATCCCGCGGACATTATTGCAACCCCATGTCCGCGCGCTCCTGTCCGATGTCGTCATGCAAGGCGGATTGACCTTCCTGGCCCAATTCGTCGGCGGCTCGATCGTGGATCAGCCTGTGAACAAAATCGAACTTGCCGATGACGGTCGGGGAAAGGACGAAGGGGTAAGGATCGGCTTGCCCGAGCGACCGGTTGAGTGAATTGATCGCAACCGAGACGGGCGTCCATGTCGTCAGGATTTCCTCGATGGACTCCGATGAATAGGCGTCGAAGCCCACCTCGATCTGGAGATTGCCATCGTCGACGTGGCGCGGCTTCAGCGAGATCCCGAACGAACCGGCGGTTTCGAGCGTGTCGACGATGTGCATGTAATGCGCCCAGGTCTCCGCGAAATCCTCCCACGGATGCGACGTCGCATAGGCGCTGATGTGATGGTCGGGCCAGTCCGGCGGCGCGCCGTTCGTATAATAGCACTGCAAAGCCTGGCCGTAATCGGCGCGCTCGTCCCCGAACGCCGAACGGAAGGCGTCGAGCTTGCCGCCGTCGCGCACCAGAAGATCCCAATAATAATGGCCGATTTCGTGCCGGAAATGGCCGAGCAGCGTTCGGTAGGGCTCGCCCATCGCGACGCGCCGCTTTTCGCGCTCGTCGTCGTCGGCTTCCGCGATGTTCAGCGTGATCTGCCCCTGTTCGTGCCCTGTGAGAACCCTCTGGACGCCCTGGCTGGTCTGGACGTCGCCGACGAGGTCGAAGGCCAGCGGCTCGCGCGCCTGCGCCCCGACCGCAGGCGTCGGCAAGCCCCAGAGCAGCAGGGAATAGAAGAGGTGCCGCTTGGCCTGCTCCACCCGCGCCCAGCGCGCCAGATTGCCCACGACGGCGAGATCGGGCGCGAGGCGGTTGTGGCGGCAGGAACGGCACAGCGTCTGATCGTCGTCGACCTCGACCAGCCAGTTGCAGACGCCCCGGCCGGCGTTGTCGCAAAAACGATAGAGCCGGCGCCCCGCGCCGAGCGCGGCAAAGACCTGGCGATGATCGCCCAGGGCGTCCTCGACCGGTTCGACCGAGGTCATGGCCTGGATGTCGGGCGCATAGCCGAGGCGCCGCCCGCACGAGACGCAGGTGGTGTTCTCGAAATGGATCGCGTTGCCGCAAGACGGGCATTCGAACAGCTTCATCGCTCGCATTCATCCTTGCATCACGAAAGAAGGAACCGGAAGGCCGGCGAGGGGCGCGCCCGGGCGTTTGATCCGCCATGCGGACGGCGAGAGAAGTCTCTCTCCCATCAATGCGAAACGGCGCAGTCTGTTCCCCGGTCATCCGGCGGGCGAAAGCGGGAACTGGATCGTCTCGCGAGCGTTCCTTGAACATCAACAAAAGGCACTGTCCCGTCAGGTCCCGCCGCGCCCGAGCGCGGCGGAACGCTTGCGGTTTTTTGGAAAGAATTGCTTGCGACAAGGGAGATCGAACGATGGAAAGCAAAATTGCCGGCATGATCGGCGTGGCCGCCCTGGCGGCGCTCGGCTCGACCGAGGCGATGGCGGCGACCGATCCCGACGCCGCCTTGCAGGCGAAGAGTTTCGCGGAATTGCTGCAACCCATTCCGAATGCGACGGCGCTGCTCGAAAACGCCGCCAGTGCGTCAGCCGCGAAACGGGCGATGGAAAGCGATGGGGTTCAGCTGGCGCAATATTATCATCACCATCATCACCATCATCACCACTGGTGGCCATGGCGGCGTCACCACCACCATCATCATCACCACCACCACTATTATTGATGCGCGCTTCATGACCAACGCCCAAGCCGGCGTTGGTCATTTCGACGGATCGGTCGCCTTGTCCCGCGCCTTGGCGGCGCGCAGCATGAAACGGTAGGTTCCGTCGAAAACGGTTTCCGTGCGCGAGACCCACCGCGATCCTTCCGACAGCCGGTCCCGGCTCGCATGGATGCGGCGCGCCTGCAATTCGCGCTCGGCGGCCTCCTCCCGACCCATTTCCACCAGATCGAAATTGGCTTCTTCCGGAATGACGATGACCTGCGCGAAGGGCTCGCCGGGACGGAAGACGTGCGAGCGGCCTTCCTCGGGCGATTTGAAGACGATGAAAAAACATCATCGGCCACCAGTTGCGGATCAGGGCCGGAACGGCGATCGGACAGGAGCCGGTGCGATCGGTGTAGAAGCGCGGATGCGGCTCGGTGCGGATCGCGAAGCCCGGCTCGACCTTCAGATCGAGCAGGATCTGATAGGTGTACCAGGCGTTTCCGAAAGCGCGGAACGGCGGCCATTGCAGCCCCTCCTCGGGGCAAGGGCCGAAATCGCCGTCGAGCCGCAGGGTCCCGTTGATGGTGCTGACGACGAGCTCATTGTCGTAGGGATAGAACAATTCCAGGCCGTACTGGGCGCTTTCCGAAAACGGCGTGCAATGCCAGGCATATTCCTGCGAGCCGTCGGCGCGCGGCTCGCGCTCTCCCGACCAGCCGGGAATTTCGAGCCGGGTGCGGCGAGGGGCGAGACGAGGCTCGCGCGTGCGAAATCTGACCTCTTTCATGCCGCGGCCCTTTCATCGGATCGAAGCCCATCGAGCGAACGCGTGGACTGATTTCCTTGAGCTCTAGCGAAACGACGGCGGGCGCCCTGCGGTTCCCGCGGTCCTATTCGAGGTCCCACTCGCACAGGTGGCCGTTGTTGCGGCGAGCCTCGAGATCGATGTGAAGATGCGCCTCGTGGAACCCATCCGCTCCCGGGCCGAGCACGGTCGAGAAGCGGGCGCAGGCGCTGTCGTGAATGGGCGTCAGCCATTCCAGCTCGTCGGCTGGTCGCTCGATGAGCAGCGCCCGGCCGTCGGCCAGGCCAAAGCCGCTGAGGTCCAGCGCATTGCCCTTGCCGTGTTCGCTGGTGATCGCGCCCTCGACCCGGTTGCGGCTGCGGCATTCGTAACCGCCGGCGCCGAGGATTTTCGCCAGGCCGCCGCCGACCGCCTCGACCGCCGGCGCGACATCCTCGCGCACCCAGTCGGCGAAGGCGGCGGCGAAGTCGCATCTCAGCACCGGCTCCGGCTCCAGACGAACGCGGCGGCCGTCGGCGAGAATGACGGCTTCGAGCTTCAACGGAGCGGCGATGCCGCAGCCGCCGGGTCCGGACAGTGGAGCGACCGTCTCTGCGACGAAGCGCCCGCTGGCCATGACGCGCGCGCAGGACTCGTCGGGGGCCGGGGCGGGCGGCGGCGGTCGGGGCGCGGGCGGCGAAGTTGCGGGCGGCCGGGGTTCGGGCGGGCGGAGTTCGGGCGACTTGCAACCCGGGCGGACGCGGCGGAGGCGTCGGAACGACGACGGACGTCGACCGGACCGTCTCCCGGAAATCCGAGGACGACGCACAGAGCAAGCAGCAAAATTTTTTTCCACTCGCCGTTCGGTCCTCACCTTTGCGGATCCATCGAAGGGCCTGGCCTGCTTGGCGACCCGGGAAGACCATAAGCTTTTTCCGTGTCCTGAACGATTGTCCGAGCGAGAATGCATTCTTTCTACTCGCGCGTGGTTTTTTTCAGGTGAATAAACGGGCAGTCTATTGTCGGCGATGAAAGGGAAACGATTGGGATGATCGTGCGTTCCTTTTATTCATCGTGATTTTTGAAGGTCTGCGCAATCGCCGCCCTGTCGTGCCTGACTCCAAATTCCTGACGTCGCGATAGCGATGGATGGCTTAACCGCAGGAACATATTGGCCGGCCAATGCGTTTCTTTGGAAACAGCAAAGATTAGGAATGGATTACGCAGTCGCGATTGAATGATCGACGTGGCTCCAGACCGTGACCGGCGACCTTTCGGCGCTTCGGCGCAGCAAGGGCTGGGTATCGGCATGCTTCCCTCCGCCTTAATTCGCCACACGGTCGCCCTGACGCGGCCCTATCGGGCGGGCGTCCTGATGGGCGGGGGATCAGGCTGCGTCGATCATTTGGCGACGGATTGGGAGGCGATATGGTCTCGCGGCTTGTGATCGTTTCGAACCGGGTGGCGCTGCCGGGCCCGGGCAAAGTGACGGCAGGCGGCCTCGCCGTCGCGGTGAAGGCGGCGCTGCGCAACCGGACGGGCGTCTGGTTCGGCTGGAGCGGCAAGATCGGTCCGCCCAAAGCGCCGCAGGTCATCCACCGCCACAAGGTCGATTACGCCGTGATCGATCTGTCGGACGTCGATTTCCAAGAATATTACAACGGCTTTGCGAACCGGGTGCTCTGGCCCATCCTGCATTATCGGGTCGACCTGCAGGAATTCTCGCGCGCCGACCAATCCGGCTACATGCGGGTCAATCGCCTGTTCGCGGAAAAGCTCGGCGACCTGCTCCGGGAAGACGACATCATCTGGGTGCACGATTACCACCTGATGCCGCTGGCGCAGGAACTGCGCGCGCGGGGCCATTTCAATCCCATCGGATTTTTCCTCCATATTCCCTGTGCGCCGCCGGATATTCTCAAGACCCTGCCGCACCACGAGACCATCGTCGGAGCGCTCACCTATTACGATCTGGTCGGTTTCCAGACGGAGCGCGATCGCGACAATTTCGCCCATTATCTCGAGCTGTCGGCCGCGTCGCCCGGCCGCGACCCCTCGACGTTCCTGATCGATGGCCGGCAGACCCGCATCGGGGCCTTTCCGGTCGGGGTCGAGGCCGCGCTGTTCGCGCGACTTGCGCGCAACGCCGCGAACGCGGACTATGTCCTCGACGTCAAGGACAGCCTGCAGGGACGCCGCCTCGTGCTGGGCGTCGACCGGCTCGACTATTCCAAGGGAATTCTCCAGCGGCTCGATGCGTTCAACCATTTTCTCGAGGTCAACCCGCAGTGGCGATCGCGCGTCGTCCTGTTGCAGATCACGCCGAGAAGCCGGGACGACATCAAGGAATACAGGGACATCGAGGAGGAGGTGACCGCCCTGATCGGCAAGATCAACGGGCGCTACGGCGAAGCCGACTGGACGCCGATCCGTTACGTCAACCGGCCCTATTCGCGCACCGTCCTGGCGGGGCTCTATCGTCTGGCCAACGTGGCTCTCGTGACGCCCTTGCGCGACGGCATGAACCTTGTCGCCAAGGAATTCATCGCGGCGCAGGACCCGGAGGACCCGGGCGTGCTCATCCTGTCGGAATTCGCTGGAGCGGCGGCCGAACTCGACGCGTCGCTGATCGTTAATCCCCATGAGAGCGAGGCCGTCGCTGCAGCGCTCAAGCAGGCGCTGGAAATGCCCCAGGACGAGCGCCGCCGCCGCCAGGAGCCGATGATGGCGCAACTGCTGAAGCACGATATCGATCATTGGGCCGAGCTTTTCCTGTCCACGCTCGGCGAAACCCGCCAGCGTCCGGGCTTGCTGGAAAGTCTGCGCGGATTGTTCGGCGCCCGATTGGGTCACTGAAGCGGCGCCGCGCCGCAAAACGCCACGGCGTCGCCGTCGCGAACGCCACCCGGGCCGGACCGGCCCTGTCCTGCGAGGAGATTGATCGTGCAGCGCGCCGCGCATCTCGACCCCGATGGCCGCGGATTCGGCGACCTCGCGCTTTTCCTCGATCTGGACGGCACGTTGATCGACATCGCCGCCGAGCCGACCACCGCTTTCGCGCCCGCCGGGCTCGTCGAGCAGCTCGAACGGCTGTCGTCTGGAACTGGATGGGGCGCTGGCGATCCTGTCCGGCCGCGCCATCACCGCCATCGACGGTCTCCTCGCGCCGATGCGGCCGCGCGCCGCTGGCGTCCATGGCTCGGAGTTTCGCGAAGAGGCGGGCGGCGTGATCATGCGGATGGCGCCGGACATGCCGCCCGACCTGGTCAGGGAAATCCGCGCGCTGCTGGAATTCGCCCCCGGACTCTTCGTGGAGATGAAGGGACCCGCGCTGGCGACGCATTTCCGTCTGGCGCCGGAGTTGGGGCCGGAGGTCGAGCGGCGCCTGTACGCAGTTGCTGCCGCGTTTGGGCGGGCGTTACGAAGCTTCGTCCCGGGCGAATGGTGCTGGAAGTGGTTCCCAAGGCGGTGTCAAAGGGCTCGGCGCTCCGCCATTTCATGGCGACGCCGCCTTTCGCCGGTCGCCGTCCGGTCATGATCGGCGACGATGCGGGCGACCTCTCGGCCCTCCGGGCCGCCGAGGCGCTTGGCGGAGCCGGCCTGCGCGTTGGCGGCGAGTTTTTCGAGTCCCGATCGGCCGAATTCCAGGGAACCGCCGCCGTGCGGCAATGGCTGGCGCAGGTGGCCGACCAGTTCGAGGAGCGGCGGACGGGAGTCCCCTGACCATTCGCATCCCGGCTCGACCGGCATCCGCACGCAGGCGGGGGACGCCGAACGAAAAAAGTGCTATGGCGGCGGTTTAGACGCCGGATGATCCGCCCTTGCCTCGCGCCTCCCTTGCCTCGCGCCCAGTTGCCTGGCGCCCTTGCCGCTTTCTGCTCCCTGCTCGCGCTGGGAGTCCTTTCACGCCCTGCTCCCGCCTTCGAAGGACGCGCCTTCGGGCGCGACGGGCTGTGGCGGATCGTCCACGGCGTGTGCTCTCCGATCAGCCGCGTCACGGGCGTTTCGCTGCCCTGTCTCGCCGTCGACCACGACAAGGGCTTCGCCACCGTGCGCGCCCCGGACGACGCCACCCATATCATCGTCACGCCGTTGAAACGGATCGCCGGAATCGAAAGCCCGGCGCTGCTGCAGGCGGATGCGCCGAATTATTGGGCCGACGCCTGGAGCCAGCGCGGCGCGGTGGTCGAAGGCGCGGGACGGCCCCTTGGCTGGGACGAGCTCGGCATGGCGATCAATTCACGGGCGGGCCGCAGCCAGGACCAGCTCCACATCCATGTCGATTGCGTGAAGCCGGACATCAAGCAGGCGCTGGCCCGGGCCGTCCATGGACAAAAGGGATGGTTTGACGTCGATTTGCGGCCCTGGGCCGGACATTATCGCGCCAGGCGCCTGCGCGCCGAGGAGCTCGAGCCAGAACGTGTTCCGCATGGTCGCTGCGGAGCTCCCCGCGGGAGACAATATGGCGCACGAGACCGATCGCGATGATCGGCTTCGAGGACGCAAGATCGGGGCGCGGCTTCATCCTTCTCACCGCCGGCGACGGCGGCGCCGCCGAGGAATTGCTCGACCACCAGTGCCGCATCGCGCGGGAGTGACGCGCCATCGAAAGGGCAACAAAAAACCCCGCCGAAGCGGGGTTTCTCGGGAAGCGATAACGCTCAACTCCTGCGGTCGCCGGTCAGCTGGACCAGCGCCATGAAGATGTTGATGAAGTCGAGATAGAGCATCAGAGCGCCATTGACCGACTTCTTGGTCGCGGCCTCGTAGCCGTCCGATTCCAGGTACATCTGCTTGATCGCCTGGGTGTCATAGGCGGTCAGGCCGGCGAAGATCAGCACGGTCAGGATCGACAGGCCGAACTGGAACGCCGAGCTCTGCACGAACAGGTTCACCAGGCTGGCGATGATCAGGCCGAACACGCCCATCATCAGGAACGAGCCCATCGCCGACAGGTTGCGCTTCGTCGTGTAGCCGTAGAGGCTCAGCGCGCCGAAGGACGCAGCGGTGATGAAGAAGGCCCGCGACACCGAGGCGCCGGTGTAGATCAGCAGGATCGACGACAGCGACACGCCCATCACCGCCGCATAGGCGTAGAACAGGTTGCGCGCCGACGAAGCCGCCATGCTGTTGATCTTGAACGAGAAGAACAGGACGAACGCCAGCGGCGCGAACATGATCACCCAGCGCAGCGGGCTCAGGTAGATCGCGGCGCCGAAATCGGTGAGATAGATGTGCGAGCCGAGCTGATATTGCGTCGGCAGGGCCGAGACGGCCAGCATATTGGCGCCGAGCGCGAACAGGCCGGTCAGCGCGAGGCCGATCGACATGTGATTGTAGACGCCGAGCATGAACGCCCGCAGACCTTGATCTACATCGGCGCCCGTCCGGGCGTAGCCCCGGCTCCAGGGAGCGGCGTTGCGGTCAAAGTTGGACATTGGTTCCTCACGAAATGCCGCGGGGAAACCCGCCCCGGACGATCCGCGGGCGGCGCAGCGGTTTGAATATGACGGCGGCGGGTCGAAAAGACAAGACGCGCGGCTTAAACCCGGCTAAGCGCCGCATTACATTTTGGTTAGTCTTCGCGCAGCCAGAGCCCGGGCTTTTCGCCGAGGATGCGCCAGGTTCCGGCGAGCCCGAGCACGACGGCGAACCCCACGGCCCCGAGCGCGACGGCCGCCGCTTGCGCCGGGAACAGCCGATAGCTCATGTCGAGCACCTCGCGCGCGACCAGGGCGCCGGCGATCGTCCCGGCGAGCAGGCCGAACAGCGCGGTGGCGCCGCCGAGCAGGGCGAATTCGAGCGCCAGCGCGCCGAGCAGGCGGCCGGCGCGTCGCGCCGAGCGTCTTGAGCACCACCGCCTCGTAGATCCGCGCCCGTTGTCCTGCCGCCAGCGCGCCCGACAGCACCAGAGCCGAGACGACGAAGGCGAGCGAAGCGGCGGACTGGATCGCGATCGACAATTTGCCGAGCAGCGCGTCGACCGTCGCCAAAGTCTCGCGGATCGACACGCTGGCGACCGAGGGAAAGCTTTTCGCCGCCGCGGCCAGGATCGCCGCCTCGCGCGCGGGCTCGGGCCGCTCGGGCAGGGTCAGCGTCATCAGCCGGGTGAAGGGCGCTCCGGCGAAGGCGTTGGGCGAGAACACCATCACGAAATTGATGTTGAAGCTGCGCCAGTTGACCTTGCGCAGGTTGGCGATTCGCGCGGTGAGCGTGCGGCCGAGCACATTGACCGTGACCGTATCGCCGATCGTCAGTTTCAGGCCCTTGGCGACCTCCTGCTCCATCGAGACCAGCGGCGGCCCGGAATAATTCTCCGGCCACCATTGCCCGGCGATGAGGCGCGAGCCGTCGGGAATGGTCGCGGAAAAATTGATGCCGCGGTCGCCCTCGAGCGCCCAGCGCGCGCGGTCCCCCGCCTTGACCTCCTCGGCCGGGACGCCGTTCACCTTGACGATGCGGCCCCGCAGCATGGGCGCGACGGCGATGGTTCCGTCCGGCGCCTCCTGCTTCAGGAAGGCGAGGAACGGATCGGCCTGGACCGCCTGGATGTCGAGGAAGAAGAAGCTCGGCGAGTCTTTCGGCAGCGCGTCGCCGATCTCCGCCCGCAGATTGCGCTCGACGCCGATGAGCGCGGTGAGCAGGGTCACGCCGAGGCCGAGCGAGATCAGGAAGGACGGCGTCAAGGCGCCGGGCTTGTGCAGGTTGGCGATGGCGAGGCGCAGCGGCAGATGACGCGAATGCGGCGCCCGGCGCGCGAAAGCCATGATCGCCCGCGCGACGCCGTAGAGCAAAGCGAAGCTGACGACGACGGCCGCGCCGAACTGCGCGGTCAGGCGCGGGTCGCCGCTGACGACGAGCGCGAAGCCGAACAGAGCCGCCGCCGCAAGCGCCGCCACCAGGCGGCCGCGCAGGCGCACGGGCCCGAAATCGCGCAGGGCCGCCTCGCGCAGCAAGGTCGTCGCAGGCAAGGTTCGGGCGCGGTCGAGCGGCGCCGCGGCAAAGGCCAGCGCCGTCAGCAGCCCGAACGCCACGCCGGACAGGCCGTCGCGCCAATCGGGATGCGGTTCGAGCGGAAACGGCAGCGACGCGCCGAGCAGCGTCGCAAGCAGCGACGGCAGCGCCAGGCCCAGCAGCGCGCCGACGATGGCGCTCGCGAGCGCGACCAGCAGGACCTGGAACAGGATGAAGCGCGCCGCCTCGCCGCCGCTCGCGCCCAGCGCCTTCAGGATCGCGAGGGTCTTGCGCTTGCGGTCGATCAGCCCGCGAATCGAGTTGCCGACGCCGACCCCGCCGCAGACCAGCGCGGTCAGGCCGATCAGCGACAGGAATTGCGCGAAACGCTCGACGTTTCGCGACAGCTGGGGCGAAGGCTCGGCGCGGCCGCGGATTTCAAAACCGGAGTCGGGAAAGGTTTCCGTGAACGCCTTTCGCACCGCCGCGACATCGCCGTCGCTCGATCGACCGGGCGGCAGCAGCAGGCGCAGCGACAACCGCGCCAGCGATCCCGGAACGATGAGGCCGGTGGCCGCCAGCGCCGCGTCGCTGACGATCACGCGCGGGCCGAAGCCGATGGCGCCGACGGAATCGGGCTCGCTCGCCAGCCAGCCGAGGATTGTGAAACGTCCGTCGCCGATGGCGATCCGGTCGCCGATCTTCACATTCAGCCGGACGCCGAGCGCGGGATCGGCGAACAGGCCATAGGCGCCGTCCTTCAGCGCCAGCGCGTCGAAAAACGTTGCGCCGGACGCCAGAGGCGGATCGGTCCGCACCGCGCCGGTCAGGGGATAGGCCGAATCGACCGCCTTCATCTCGACGAGCGCGGATAGCGGCCCATCGGCCCGGCGAGCCATCGCCCGCAAGGAGACCACCTCCGCGACTCGGCCGCGCTGGGCCAGAAAACGCCTTTTCCTTGTCGGCGGAAACGCCGAGCGCCCGCCCGAACGAAAGGTCGCCGCCGAGCAGCACCGCGCCCTGCTGCGCCAGGCCGTCGCGGAAGGCGCGGGAGGAGGCGTCGACGCCGACGATGGCCATGATGCCCAAAACGAGGCAGGCGATGAAGACGCCGTAAAACCGCAGCCCCCCCCGCAGATCGCGCAACGCGAACCGCGCCAGCGCCCAGTCGGCTGCGCGGCGCCTGGGAAAAAACTCAGACGCTGACATTTTCGCGATCCTGGGCGTGGCTCGAATTGCTTTCGATGCGGCCGTTGCGCAAGCGCACGATGCGGCGGCAGCGCCGCGCCAGCGCCTCGTCATGCGTCACGAGGACGAGGGTCGCGCCCCGGGCGCGGTTGAGCGCGAAGATCAGCTCCATCACCTCCGCGCCGACGGCCTGGTCGAGATTGCCGGTCGGCTCGTCGGCGACGAAGATCGAAGGATTGGCGATCAAGGCCCGCGCCACGGCCACGCGCTGCTGCTCGCCGCCCGACATCTGCGCCGGATAATGCTTTTCACGGGCGCCGAGCCCGACTTGCGCCAGCACCTTTGCGCGCCCGGTCGAAGGCGCCGGGCGCCCCGGCCAGCTCGAGCGGAATGGCGACGTTTTCGAGCGCGGTGAGCGTCGGGATCAGATGGAAGGACTGGAACACGATTCCGATCTGGGCGCCGCGAAACCGGGCCAGCTCGTCCTCGCTCATGAGGTCGATGCGGCGTCCGGCGACGCGCACCGCGCCCGAATCGGGCGCCTCCAGCCCGGCCATGGTCATCAGCAGGGTCGATTTGCCCGAACCCGACGGCCCCAGCAGCGCGAGGGTCTCGCCTTTTGCGATATCGAGACAAATATCCTTCAGGATATGCGCCTGGGCCTCGCCGCTGCCCAATGTGAGATTGACATTTTCGACGCTTATGGCGGGATCGGACATGAAATGACTTCCGGAAAGGCCGCGATGACGACCATCAGTTCGCTGGCGCGCCTGCGGGCGCGCCCTCGCCCCATATGGGCGCGTCCGCTCGCTTTCGCCAAATTTTTTTCCGGGCTCTCGCCCCATTGGCGCTCGCCCTGACGCTGGCCGGCGCTGCGCCGGCCGACGCGCGAACACTGCGCATCGTCGCTTTGGGCGACAGCCTGACCGCCGGCTATGGCCTGCCCGCCAATCTGGCCTTCCCCGTCATGCTGCAGGCGGCGCTCAAAGCCAAGGGACACGACGTCGAAATCGTCAACGCCGGAGTCTCGGGCGACACGTCCGCCGGGTTGCTGGAGCGGCTCGACTGGGCGCTCGGCGACGGCGCCGACGGCGCGATTGTCGAGATCGGCGCCAATGACATGCTGCGCGGCCTCGATCCCGACAAGACGCGGGCCAATATCGACGCCATCCTGGCCCGACTGCGCGAGCGCAAGATTCCGTTCCTGATCGCGGGGATGCGCGCGGCGCCCAATCTGGGCGGTCCCTATGCCGCGCAATTCGAGCCGCTCTTCGCGGCGCTCGCGCAAAAATACCAGGCCCCGCTCTATCCCTTCTTCCTCGAAGGCGTCGCCGGCCATCCCGACAGGCAATTGCCGGACGGCCTGCACCCCAACGGCGCGGGCGTCGAAACCATCGTCGCCGGAATCCTTCCCGCGGTCATCGCGTGGCTCGACGGATTGCCCAGAAATTGATCGGCAGGAATTGATTGGAACGAGCGTGCCGAGATTGTTCACCGCTTTCGAAATCCCGCCGGACATCGCGGCGCAGCTCGCCTATTTTCGCGGCGGCCTGCTGGGCGCGCGCTGGATCGAGCCGCAGGATTATCATGTCACCCTGCGCTTCTTCGGCGACATCGACGCGCGCGCCGCCGAGGCGATTTCGGTCGACCTCGCCGAGACGGAGCATATTTTCGGCGGCGCGCCGCTGCGGCTCGAATTCGACGAGATCGGCGTTTTCGGCAGCCGCCAGCCCCGCGCGCTTTATGCGCGGGTGAAGCCGGAACCCTTGCTGTCGCGCCTGCAATCGGCCCACGAGTCCGTCGCGCGGCGCAACGGCCTGGCCCCGGAAACCCGCAAATTCACGCCCCATGTCACTTTGGCGCGCCTGCGCGGGGTCGAGCCGGAAGCAGTCGCCGCCTGGTTGGCGGAACGGGCCTTTCCGCTGTCGCTTCGCGTCGAGGCCGAGCGTTTCGCGCTCTATTCCTCGCGCGATTCCGTCGGCGGCGGCCCTTATCAGGATCGAGGCGATCTATTGTTTCACTTGATCAGATTCTGCGCCTGATCACATCCCCTCGAGCACGCCGACATAGGGCAATTGCCGGTAGGCGCCGGCGTGATCCATGCCGTAGCCGACGACGAAGCGGTCCGGGCAGGTGAAGCCGACGAAATCGGCCGCGACTTCGATTTCCTTCCGGTGCGGCTTTTCGAGCAGCGCGGCGATCAGCACCCGCCGCGCGCCGCGCCCAGCAGCAATTGCCGCGCGAAGGAGAGAGTGCGGCCGGATTCCAGAATGTCGTCGATCAGCAGCGCGTCGCGCCCGGCGACCTGCGCCTGAACATCGCGCAAAAGCTCGGTGCGGCCGGAGGATTGCGTTCCCGCGCCATAGCTGGCGATCTGGATGAAATCGACTTCCGGCGCGAGGCCCGCGCGATGCATCGCGCGCAGAAGATCGGCGGCGAACACGAAGGCGCCGGTCATGATCGGGATCGCGATCAGGTTTTCTGGCGCAGCATCGGCGATTTCGCGCGCCATGACCTCGATCCGGGCGGCCAGAACCGCCTCGTCGAACAGGATGGTCGCCTCGACCCCGCTCACCGCCCCTGTCCCGACTCGCCCGCCTCTCCCGCGAAACGCACCCGCACGTCGCGGCCGTCCTTGGGCGGCGCCGCGAGCCGGGCGCGAAACTGCGCCGTTTCCCCGGCGCCCAGCCGCGCCTTGGGCGGGGCCGCGTTCCAGAAATAGATTTCGCGCCCGCTGGAATCGAGCACCGCGAGCCGCATGCGCGGCGCGGCGCGCGGCGTCGAGGCCAGATTGCGGATGTCGCCCTCGACGATCAGGATTTGCCGCCCGTCCTCGTCGGCAAGGCGCGAGACCACATGGGCGATGTCCATCTGCCGCAGGTTCACGCCGAGGCCGAGCGCGGAATAGACCGGCGCCGTCGCTGGCGCGAGCCGCACGATCTGGGCGCGGCCGCCGACCAGCAGGCCCCAGGCGGCAAGACCGGCGAGAACCCAGGCCCAGGGCCGCGGCGCGGCGGCCCGGCCTTTCGGCGCCGCCTTGGCCGGGGCTGCTGGAACGGCGCGGCGGCTGGACGAGGCGGCGACGCCGCCGACCTCGGACCGGGCGCGCCCACGAAGGCGCGGCGCGAAGGCGCTGTCGTCGAAGGACGGGAATGTGGTGACGGATCGCATGAATTCGCCTGGGCTGGGGACGCGGTTGCGCGATTGGTCGCAATTCATTGGTGTGCTGGTATGGTTAAAAGCACGTTAAGGAACGTGATTCGCCGCCGCAGATTCGCGTCTCGCGCGGTTCGTTGGGCGATACGCGAGGGCGTTTTCGGGCGATACGCGAGGGAGCTTTTTTTGGTTCGGTTCGAGAATGTCGGCCTGCGATACGGAATGGGCGCGGAAATCCTGCGCGACATTTCCTTCGACATCGCGCCCCGTTCCTTCCAGTTCCTCACCGGACCGTCCGGGCGCCGGCAAGACCACCCTGCTGCGGCTGATCCTGCTGGCGCATCCCGCCCACGCGCGGCCTGATCACCCTGTTCGGCAAGGATTCCGCCGAACTCGACAAGGCCGCTTTGACGGCCCTGCGGCGCAAGGTCGGGGTCGTGTTCCAGGACTTCCGCCTGCTCGACCATCTCACCACCTATCAGAACGTCGCGCTTGCCGCTGCGCGTCCAGGAGCGCGAGGAGGCGAGCTATCGCGCTGGAGGTCTCCGAACTCCTGCGCTGGGTCGGTCTCGGCGAGCGGATGCATGTCTATCCGCCGGTCCTGTCGGGCGGGGAGAAGCAGCGCGCGGCGATCGCGCGCGCCCTCATCATGCGGCCGCAACTGCTGCTGGCCGACGAGCCCACCGGCAATGTCGACCCCCCGCTCGCGCGCCGGCTGATGCGGCTTTTCCTCGAATTGCACAAGTCCGGCACCTCGGTGGTCATCGCCACCCACGATCTCGCCTTGATGGACCAGTTCGACGGGGCGCGGCGGCTGGTGCTCGGCGACGGCCGCCTGCACATTTACGATTGAGCGCGCCCATGGCCGACATGTCCCCCCTTCCCGCCGCCCGTCCGCCGATCGAGACCCTGGCGGTCGACGACGCCTGGCGCGACACGCCGCTGGTGCCCGCGGCGACGGTGGCCGGGCGGGCGCTGGCCATCGTCATCGCCATCATGACCTTTCTCGCCGCGCTCGCGGCGGGCTTCGCCTTCGTCCTCGCGGACACCTCGCGCGAATGGCGCGGCGCGGTGGGCGTCGAAATGACCATCCAGGTCATTCCGCGCTCCGGCCGCGACATCGACGCCGACGCCGCCAAGGCCGCGAGCGTCGCCGCCGCCTTCCCCGGCGTCGCGGAGGCGCGCGCCTTCACGCGCCAGCAATCGGAGGAATTGCTGGCGCCCTGGCTCGGCGCGGGCCTCGATCTCAGCCAGTTGCCGACGCCGCGCATGATCGTGGTGCGCCGCGATCCGGCGAAAGCGATCGACGTGCAAGGCCTGCGGGCCGCGCTCGACGTCGCCTTGCCCGACGCCAGCCTCGACGACCACGGCGCCTGGATGCAGCGGCTCGATACGATGGCGCAGGTCGTGGTCGGGGCCGCGGCGGCCGTTTTCGTGCTCGTGCTGATCGCCATGGCGCTGGCCGTCGGCTTCGCCACGCGCGGCGCCATGGCCGGCAACCGCGACATCATCGAGGCGCTGCATTTCGTCGGCGCGGCGGACGGTTTCATCGCCCGGCAGTTCCAGTTCCATTTCCTGCGGCTGGGCCTGCGCGGCGGCGCGGCGGGCGGCGGGGCCGCGATCCTGCTGTTTCTTCTGCTCGGCGTTTTCACGCGACAATGGACCACCAGCGCCGGGCGGCGAACAGGCCGAAGCCCTGTTCGGCTCGTTTTCGCTGGGCTGGGGCGGGATATTGGCGATCGCGATGATTTCGGTCGGGGTGGCCCTGCTCGCCGAGCCTGATGTCCCGCATCATCGTGTTCCGGGCGCTCGGCGGGTTTTACGACGTCAAGGACTGACGTCGTGACTGCGGCTTTTGCGTGACAGGTCGGCGCGGAAGGCCCGAACCGGCGCGCGCGGGCTTTTCATTTGAACGACCGTCCGGCACAAGAGGCCCATGCTTCTGATCCGCTCCGTCCTGTTCAACATCGCCTTCTATCTGCTGACCACGATCCTCGCGATCGGCGGCCTGCCGACGATCCTGTTCGGCCGCCGCGCCATCCTCGAACTCGCCCGGGTGTGGGGTCGCGCCACGCTGTGGCTGCTCGACGCGATCTGCGGGATGAAGGTGGAGTTTCGCGGCGTCGAAAACCTCCGCCAGCAGCATGGCTGCATCATCGCCTCGAAACATCAATCCGCCTGGGAAACCGTCGCTCTCGTCACCCAGGTCGAGGATTTCACCTATATCCTGAAGCGCGAGCTGATCTTCATCCCGCTGTTCGGGCAATATCTGAAGCTGAGCAACCAGATCGCCATCAATCGCAAGAGCCGCAGCGCCGCGCTGCGCGATCTCGTCCAGCAGGCGGGCGCGGCGATCGCCGAGGGACGCGCGATCTTCATCTTCCCGGAAGGCACGCGCCGCCCGGCCGGCGCGCCGCCGCTCTACAAGAGCGGAGTGAGCCACCTCTACGCCGCCGCCAAGGCGCCCTGCGTTCCGGTGGCCCTGAATTCCGGCCTGTTCTGGCCGCGCCGCACGGTGCTGCGCCGCCCCGGAACCGTGTTGGTGGAATTCCTCCCGGTCATTCCGGCGGGGCTGAAGACCAGCGAATTCGCCCGCGTTCTTCAGGACAGGATCGAAACCGCGACGCAGGGCCTGATCGCGGAAGCGCTCGCCAAGGATCCGGGCCTCGCCGTCAATCTGGAAAAAAATCCGGACCCCACCCCCGCGACGAATTGACTTTACCCCCGTTTTGTTCTTTCTTTGTTTGCCTCACGTTTCGTCAAGCAAGGACCGGACATGACCCGCCCGCCGCTCGCCCGTCCGCCGCTCGTTATGGCAGTCAATCGTCCTCTGGCCAGCCTGACTGCGCACGGGGCTGGAAAAGCTGTTCCACAGCTGGCTCGGCGCCTCGGGGCGGCGCTATATCTGCTCGGTCTATGCGCTGGGCGAACCGCCGGCCTTCGACTGCCGCCGCGCTCTGGTCGCCGCCGTGCGCCGCGACGCCTGCGGGGTCGCGATGCTTTTCCTGTTCGAGCCCGGCGCCGACGAAGCGGCCGACGATCTGCGCTTCTGGACGCAAAAGGCGCGCGTCGCCGGCGCCAACGAATGGCATGTCCATCTGCTCGCGGAAACGGCCGAGGACCGCGCGCTGGCGCTGCGCGACCTCTCGCCCGCGCGACGGCTCGCCGCCTGATTTTTTCCGGCGCGGATCTCGCTCGCGCCTTGATTTGGCTTAGGATGGCCGCCGAATCGCCGGGCGCCGCCCGGCGGCGGCGAAAAGTCGGGCCATGAAACATTCCTGGCGCCCGCTGTTCCCGCGGGCGTCAGGATTGTTTCATGGCTCGTTACCGCCGTCCCCTCATCATCGGCTTCCTTCTGCTGCTCTGCCTCGCGGTCGGCGAGTTCTGGCTCTATTCGGCGCATCGCCTCGGCGACTACATGCACAAGCGCGCGCTCGGCGGCGTTTCGGTCGCCGACCTGTGCCAGTCGAGCGACATCGGCGGATTTCCCTTCCGGCTGAAGGTCAGCTGCGACGGCTTCGCCGCGCCGGTGCGAATCGGCGGCGAGACGGTCTTTTTCGGAGCCGAGGAAGCGCATGGCGTCGCCAGCCTGTTTTCGCCCAATCACATCCAGCTGGCCTTTTCCAGCCCGCTGGTCGCGCGCAAAGCCGACGGCTCGCCTTTGGCGAAACTGCGCCATGACGGCATGGTTCTGGATATCGCCTGGTCGCTGTCGGGCCTGTCCCAGGCGCGGCTGGACATGAAATCGCTCGATTGGCGGCCGGAATCGCCGCAGGCCGGCGTCGCCTTCAACGTGCAGAACCTGACGGCGACCGCCGCTCCGTCCGGCCCGGACGCCAGCGCCTTGCATTATGACCTCACCGGCGACGGTTTGACCGTTCCCGTGCTGCAAGCTTTGCTGCAGAAGAGCGATCTTGGCCGTTTCTCGATCGGCGGCGCCATTACGCCAACTCCGGCGTCCGGGGACGATGTCGGCGCGGCGGTCGAGGATTGGCGGAAGAAATCGGGCGCGATCACCATCGACCAGCTGCAGTGGCAGGCGGGCGACCTCAACCTCAGGATCAGTGGCGCCCTGTCGCTCGATGACGCGCACCGTCCCGCCGGCCGGCTCAACGTGACGGCGGAGGGCGCCGGGCCCCTGCTCGCGCGTCTCGGCGTTCCGGTCGCGGCGGCCCAGGCGAACGCCATTCTCGGCGCGCTGCTCGGCAAGCCGGCGCAAGCCGCCCCGAACGGCGCAAAGGCCGATTCGATCTCGCTGCCTCTGACGCTGGCGAACGGCCAGGTCTTTCTCGGTCCGATCAGGCTGCCGGCGACGGTCGCGCCGCTCTATTGAGCCTGTTCGTGCAGGGCGAAGCGTTCGGCGTGGCTCCCGATCCACGCGAAGCGGCCCTGCAGGGCGGCGGAAAGATCCTCGGCGCTCCGCTCGCCGGGCGCCGAGATCAGCAGCGAGACGCCCTCGGGGATCGCGGCCCGCGCGAGGCCTTCGCAGCCCGACGCGCGCAAGGTCGAATCGTCGGGGCCCGCGCCGGGCCATCGCGCGGCGAACAGCACGACATCGCGCGCCGCCGCCTCGGCCAGCGGATTGGAAATGATGAAGACCGGCATGCCCGCGGGATGATCGGGCCGCTCGACGAAGGGCAGCCGGCCGATGATCTTGGGCGCGTCCGGGTCGGCGAGATGGTCCCACCATCGCTCGTCCCCGGCCCGCCATTGCGCGCGAATCATGCCGAGGTCGCCGCCGCCGTCGGGCCGCGCCGAGCCCGCCACGGAAGCGATGGTTTCGCCGGGACTCGCATGACTGCGCAAGGGCACGGTGAAGCCGAAGTGAAAGCGCGCCGAATCGCGCATGGCGGCGTCGCCGCCCGACATGTCGGCGTGAACGGAATAATGCGACTGGACGAAGGTGAAGGTCGAAATGATCACCCGCCAGATGCTCTCGACGGTGTCGAGCGGCAGCCGGCCGCGATGGCGCGACGCGATCACCCGCATCATGTCCGCCTCGCGCCCGGGGCGGAACGCCGATCCGCCGCCCTGCCGGGCCTTGACCGCGATCAGCTTGTCGATGATCCCGCCGCGCTCGATCAGCAGCTCGTGCATTTCGCCGTCGATCCGGTCGATTTCCTCGCGCAGTTCGGCCAGGGACTCCAGGGCGGTCGGTTTGCTCATTGCAAGGTCGCTCGTTTGGACGCGCTTTGCGCGGTTGCGGCAAGGCCCCATCTATAGACGGCGCGGGGACGCAAGCAAGCGCCCGCCCACGCGCCGCGAGCCGCCGCCTTCCTTGACTTCGCCACGGCCGTTCTCCTATTGATCAAACGATCCGTTCGGAAAATCGAACAAGCTGAACCCCAAGCCGGACTCTTGAACGACTCGTCCTCCGATGCCAATCCCAGTCTGGCCGAGGCCGTGCAGCCCCATAGCCAGGTCGCCGTGTTCGACGGATCGCAGCCGCTCGCCATGACGGCGGGCGTCTCGCTCAGCCCCTTCACCGTCGCCTACCAGACCTATGGCGTGCTGAACGCCGACAAATCCAACGCCATCCTGCTCTGCCACGCCCTGACCGGCGACCAGCACGTCGCCAACAGCCATCCGCTGACCGGCAAGCCGGGCTGGTGGTCGGCGCTGGTCGGGCCCGGACGCCCGTTCGACACCGACAAATATTTCATCATCTGCTCGAATGTGCTCGGCGGCTGCATGGGCACCACCGGGCCGGCCTCGATCAATCCCGCCACCGGCGCGCCCTATGGCCTCGACCTTCCGATGGTCACGATCGCGGACATGGTGCGCGCGCAGGCCATGCTGATCGACCGGCTCGGCATCGACACCCTGTTCTGCGTCGCCGGCGGCTCGATGGGCGGCATGCAGGTGCTGCAATGGGCTGCGCTCTATCCGGAGCGCGTGTTTTCGGCCATGCCCATCGCCACGGCCGCGCGCCATTCCTCGCAGAACATCGCCTTTCACGAGGTCGGCCGGCAGGCGATCATGGCCGATCCGGACTGGCGCGGCGGACGCTATCTCAGCGAGGGCGTGCGTCCGGCCAAGGGCCTCGGGGTCGCCCGCATGGCCGCCCATATCACCTATCTCTCGGACGAGGCGCTGCAACGCAAATTCGGCCGCAAATTGCAGAACCGCGCCGAGCCGACCTTCTCCTTCGACGCCGATTTCCAGGTCGAGAACTATCTGCGCCATCAGGGCTCGACCTTCGTCGATCGCTTCGACGCCAATTCCTATCTCTATGTCACCCGCGCCTGCGATTATTTCGACCTCGCCGGGGATTACGGCGGCTCGCTGGCCCGGGCCTTCCTCGGCGCCAAGTCCCGCTTCTGCGTGGTCTCCTTCACGTCCGACTGGCTCTATACGACCGTCGAATCGCGCGCCATCGTCCATGCGCTGAACGCCGGCGGCGCCCCGGTGTCCTTTGTCGAGATCGCGACCGACAAGGGCCATGACGCCTTCCTGCTGGACGAGCCCGATTTCATCGCCACCACGCGCGGCTTCCTGCGCGGCGCGGCGAGAGCGCGGGGCCTGAGCGAAACCGGGGACGCGAAACCTTGATGCAGACCGGAAGCGAAATCCCGCAAACTGCCCTTACGCGCATCGATCTGCTGCTGGTCGCCAGCATGGTCGAGAACAATTCCCGTGTGCTGGACGTCGGCTGCGGCGACGGCGAATTGCTGCGGCTGCTGTCCGAGACCCGGAACGTCGACGCGCGCGGCGTCGAAATTTCCCAGCAGGGCGTCAATGATTGCGTCGCCAAGGGCCTGTCGGTGGTCCAGGGCGACGCCGACGTCGATCTCGCCGATTATCCCGACAACGGCTTCGATTACGTCATCCTGTCGCAGACGCTGCAGGCGACGCGCAATCCGCGCAAGGTGCTGGAGCAGATGATGCGGATCGGCAAGCGCGCCGTCGTCTCGTTCCCCAATTTCGGGCATTGGCGCATCCGCTGGCAGCTCGGCCTGCGCGGGCGGATGCCGATCACCGAGAACCTCTCCTACGCCTGGTACGAGACGCCGAACATCCACTTCTGCACGATCCGCGATTTCGTGAACCTGGTGCAGCTGGTGGACGCGCGCATCGTCCGCGCCGTCGCGATGAACAGCAGCGGCGCCCCGATGCGGGTCAATGCGCCGTGGTGGGCCTGGAACCTGTTCGGCGAACAGGCGGTCTTCCTGCTGGAGCGCCAGAACAAGGACTGAAACGCTCAGGCCGCCGTGCGGGAAATGTCGCGCACCGCCTTGGCGGACGAATCGATTTTCACGGTCGATTGCGCGATGGCGTTCATCGAGGCCGTGATCGCCTCGACGCCCTTGGCCGTGACCTGCATGTTCTCCGACATGTCGGCCGTGACCGCGCTCTGCGCCTGGACCGAGCCGGCAATCGAAGCCGTGATTTCGTGATCGTGCGATGATCTCGCCGATGGTCTCGATGGCGCTGGTCACGCCGGCGGTCGACGCGCGCACCGAGGCCACCTGTTCACCGATCTCTTCGGTGGCCCGCGCCGTGCGCGTGGCCAGCGTCTTCACCTCCGCCGCGACCACGGCGAAGCCACGTCCCGGCCTCGCCCGCGCGCGCCGCCTCGATCGTGGCGTTGAGCGCCAGCAGGTTGGTCTGCGACGCGATATCATTGATGAGGCTGACAATCTCGCCGATTTTCTGGGCGTCGTCGGCAAGCGCCGAAACGAGGCCGCTCGCGCCGCCGGCCTGGGTCACGGCCTGCTGTGCGATGGAGCTCGCATGGGCGACCTGACGGGCGATTTCGTGGAATGAGGCGGAAAGCTCCTCGGCGCCGGCCGCCACCGCCTGCACATTGCCCGAGGTCTGGCTGGAGGCGGCCGCCGCCTCGACCGCCTCGTTGGAGACGGACGAGACCGATTCGGTCATGTCGCCGATCTGGTCGTCCATTTTGCGGAAGGTTTCCGCCCGCCGATTCTGCAACTGCACCTGTTCGGTGACGTCGGTGGCGAATTTGACGATTTTGATCGGCTTGCCGTCGAGGATCGAAGATCGGATTGTAGGAGCCCTGGATCCAGACTTCGCGGCCGCCCTTGGCGATGCGCCGATATTGGCCCGAAAAAGCTTCGCCGCCGGCGAGCCGGGTCCAGAAGGCGCGATAGGCGTCGGTATTGCGCTCCGAGGGATCGACGAACAACGAATGGCGCTGTCCCACGATTTCCTCCAGACGATAGCCCATCGTCGCCAGGAAATTCTCGTTGGCGGCGACGATCGAGCCGTCGATCTCGAATTCGATCACCGCCTGCGTCCGGCGAATGGCGTCGATCTGGCCCTGGGTGAAAGCGGCGGCGAGCTTTTCCGCTGTCGTCACGGTCGCGAACTTGACGACGCGAAACGGCTTGCCGGAGCGATCCAGCAACGGAATGTAGGTCGCCTGAATCCATACCGGCTTTCCGGATTTGGCAATGCGCCTGAATTCCGCGCGGCGGAATTTTCCCGCGCGCAGATCGTCCCAGAAAGCGCAATAGTCCGCGCCGACGCGTTCGCGCGGATCGACGAAGAGCGCATGATTCTGTCCCACGATCTCGCCAAGCCGATAGCCCATCGTCTCCAGAAAGCTCTCGTTCGCGGTGATGATCGTGCCGTCGAGGTCGAACTGGACGATCGCCATCGAACGATTCATCGCCTCGAAAGCGGCGCGATGCAGGACGCCGTCGCCGGAAAACAGGAAATTCATTCCATCCCCTCATGGATTGCCCACCCGGCGCCGCCACGCGCGCAGGATGGCATGATCCGCGACTACAACTAAAACGTGCAGGCGTTGATTTTCGATTAATGAAGCGCGTGGCGTCAGTCGTCCTGGATCATTCAGCGGATGCAGGTCGCGCACCATGCCTTTCAGGCGCTCGTCGAGCACGTGGGTGTAGATCTGCGTCGTCGCGATATCGGCGTGGCCGAGCAATTCCTGCACGACGCGAAGGTCGGCGCCGTTCTGCAGCAGATGGCTGGCGAAGGCGTGCCGCAGCACGTGCGGGCTGACGCGCTCCGGCCTGACGCCCGCCGCCGCCGCCAGGAATTTCAGCTCGCGCGCAAAAACCTGCCGAGTGAGATGGCCGCTCTCGCCGACCGAGGGGAACAGCCATTTCTGCGCCGCCGCCTCAGGATGAAGCTCCAGCAGAATGTGCCGGTAGGACGCGAGCGCCTCGCGCGCCGCGCCGGTCAGGGGCGCGAGGCGCTCGCGTCCGCCCTTGCCGCGAATGGTGAGGAAGCCGCCGCCCTGTTCCGGCGGCTTTTCGGCCTGTTTCGCCGCGACCAGCGTCAACGCCACCAGTTCCGACACGCGCAGGCCGGAGGCGTAGAGCACCTCGACCAGACAGGCGGCGCGGCGCGCCCGCAACCGTTCGTCCGGGGGTCGGGCGGGATCGTCCAGCCCTTCGCGGCAGACGCGCAGGATCGAATCGACCTCGGCGATGGAAAGGATCTTCGGCAGGCGCCGGCCCTGGCGCGGGCCTTCGAGCAGAACGGCGGGATCGTCGGGCCGGCGCTCCTCCGCCGCGAGGAAGCGATGAAACTGCCGGATCGCCGAAAGCTTGCGCGCCGACGACGTGGGCTTGAGCCCCGCTTCGGCGAGCGCCGAAAGATAATCGCGAATATCCTGGATCGTCGCAGTCATCGGATCGCGGCCCCGCCGCCCGAGGCCGAGGACATAATCGCCGAGGTCGCGGGCATAGGCGTCGAGCGTATTTTTGGCGGCGCCGCGCTCGGCGGCGAGCATTTCGAGGAAATCCGCGATCGCGGCGCGCGAAGCCGGCCTCCCGGAATCCGTCATGGGCTGGCGCCGGTCATTTGTTGAGCACGGCGGGGGGAATGGGCTGGCTCATCTCGCGGGGCTGCGGCTCGACGAAGGCGACCAGCGCCGCCATGCCGACGAAAGCCGCTCCGGCGATCAGGCCGAGGACGAGGAGGAAGCGGAACAGGCTGGGCATGAGAACTCTCCGCGGCGCACATGACCAAAGCCGGACGGATACTCGGCTAAAGCCAGATACAATTTGCGCGCGCGACGTGATAGTACATGCCGATTATGTGGGATCAAGCCATCGTTCACCAGCCGGAGGCGTCTCCGCCGCCGCCTCGCGACGCGCGCGCGCAGGCGATCGTCGACCGTCTGGCCGGACGGCCGCTAATTCTCGTCGGCATGATGGGATCGGGCAAGACCGCGATCGGCCGGCGTCTCGCGCAAAGGCTCGGCCTGCCCTTCGTCGATTCGGATCACGAGATCGAAGCCGCCCATCGCATGACCATCGCCGAAATCTTCGCCTCCCATGGCGAAGCCTATTTCCGCGACGGCGAGCGGCGGGTGCTGGCGCGGCTGATCGGCGAGGGCCAGCGCGTCATCGCCACCGGCGGCGGCGCGTTCATCCAGCCGCAGACGCGCGGGCTGATCCGCGACCATGCCGTCTCGCTCTGGCTCAAGGCCGATTTCGACGTGCTGATGCGCCGCGTCCGCAAGCGCCCCACCCGTCCGCTGCTGCAAGGCCCGGACCCGGAAGGCGTGATGCGCAAGCTGATCGAAGACCGCTATCCCGTCTATGCCGAGGCCGATCTCGCCATCGTCTCGCGCGACGCGCCCCACGAGACCATCATCGCCGAAATTCTCGCGGCGCTCGAAGGCCATCTGGCCCAACAAGGACAATTCACCCCCGACATGACCGCACCCGTCCTGCCCCCCGCCTCGACCAGCGTCCGCGTCGCCCTTGGCGACCGCGCCTATGACATCCTCATCGGCCCGAATCTCATCGCCCATGCCGGCGAGCGGCTGGCCCAGCTTGCGCCCGGCGCCAGCGCCTTCATCGTGACCGATTCCAATGTCGCGCCGCGCTGGCTCGCGCCGCTGCAGGCGAGCTTCGAGGCAGCGGGACTCCGAAGCGGCCACATCGTGCTGCCGGCCGGCGAGCCGACCAAGAATTACGCCCATTTCGAACAGGTCTGCGAAGCGGCGCTGCGAAGCGAAAATGGAGCGCGGCGATTTCCTGGTCGCGCTGGGCGGCGGGGTCATCGGCGACCTCACCGGCTTCGTCGCCGCCAGCGTGCGGCGCGGCATGGGTTTCATCCAGATTCCCACGACCTTGCTGTCGCAGGTCGATTCCTCCGTCGGCGGCAAGACCGGCATCAATTCCGGCCATGGCAAAAACCTGGTCGGCGCCTTCCACCAGCCCTCGCTCGTGCTTGCCGACACCGACAGCCTCGCGACGCTGCCGCCGCGCGAATTCGCCGCCGGCTATGCGGAAGTGGTCAAATATGGCCTGATCGACCGGCCCGATTTCTTCGACTGGCTGGAGAAGCATTGGCCGGCCGTATTTTCACGCGGGCCGGAACTGGGCCACGCCATCGCGGTCAGCTGCGAATCGAAAGCCGCCGTGGTCGCCCGCGACGAGACCGAGCAAGGCGATCGCGCCTTGCTCAATCTCGGCCACACCTTCGGCCATGCGCTGGAAAAGCTCGTCGGCTATGACAGCGCCCGCCTCGTCCACGGCGAGGGCGTGGCGATCGGCATGGCCTGCGCCTTTCGCTATTCGGCGCGCGCCGGCTTGTGCCCGGCGGAAGCAACTGAGCGGGTCGAGGCGCATCTGCGCGCCGTCGGCCTGCCGACCCGCATCCGCGACATCGCGGGCTGGAGCGCGGGCGCCGACGAGATCATGACGGCCATGGCGCAGGACAAGAAAGTGAAGCGCGGCGCGCTCACCTTCATTCTCGCCCGCGGCATCGGCGGCTGCTTCATCGCCAAAAACATCGAGCCCGAGGCCGTGCGCGCCTTCCTCGACGACGAATTGCGCGCGGGAGCCTGACGCGAAATGCATGGCGCGAGCGGCGTGTCGTCGATGAACATCTGGATCGCCGGCGCGATCCTGTTTTTCTGCATCGTGGCTTCGGCGCTGTTTTCGGGCACCGAGACGGCGATGACCGCCGCCTCGCGCGCGCGCATGCACGCGCTGGAAAAGCAGGGCGACCAGCGCGCCGCCATCGTCAACCGGCTGCTGGCCGGTCGCGACCGCCTGATCGGCGCCATGCTGCTCGGCAACACGCTCTTCAACATCGGCTCGTCGGCCTTGCTCACCACGGTTCTCGTGGCGATGGTCGGCGAGAGCGGCGCGCTTTACGCCACCGCCGCTATGACCGTGCTGCTGCTGGTCTTCGCCGAAGTCCTGCCCAAGACCATCGCGATCAACTATCCCGGACCAGACCTCGCTCGTGGTGTCGCGGGTCTGTTCCTTCTTCGTGACGCTGTTCGGCCCGGTCCTCTACGCGGTCGAGAAGGTCGTGCGCGGCGCGCTTTACCTGTGCGGCCTGCGGCTCGACGAGAAGCACCCGCTGCTCTCGCCGCAGGAGGAGCTGAAAAGCGCGGTCGACCTGATGCACAAGGAGGGCGGCGTCGCCCGCTCCGACCGCGACATGTTCGGCGGCCTGCTCGACCTCAAGGAGCTGGCCGTCTCCGACGTCATGGTCCATCGCACCAAGATGGTCGCGCTCGACGCCGACGCGCCCATCGCCGACCTCGTGCGCGAAGTCGTGGCCTCGCCCTATACCCGCGTGCCGCTCTGGCGCGGCACGGCCGGACAATATCATCGGGGTGCTGCACGCCAAGGACCTGCTGCGGGCCATGAGCAACGCCAATGGCGACGCCAGCCAGGTCAGGCTGGAGCCGATCATGGTCGCCCCGTGGTTCGTGCCGGACACGACCACGCTCGAGGCGCAATTGCAGGCCTTTCGCAAGCGCAAGACCCATTTCGCGCTGGTCGTGGACGAATATGGCGACGTGCAGGGCCTGGTGACGCTGGAAGACATTCTGGAGGAGATCGTCGGCGACATCCGCGACGAGCATGACGTCGCCGTGATCGGCGTGCGGCGGCAGACCGACGGCTCGGTCATCGTCGAAGGCTCCGCGCCGATCCGCGACCTCAACCGCGTCATGGCCTGGGACCTGCCGGACGAAGAGGCCACCACCATCGCCGGCCTCGTCATTCACGAGGCGCGGGCGATTCCCGAACAGGGCCAGAAATTCACCTTCCACGGCTTCCGCTTCGAGGTGTTGCGCAAGCAGCGCAACCGCATCACGCTGCTGCGCCTGACGCCGGAGCAGAAGCAGCCGGTGGAATGAGCGGCTTGCCGCTCAGCGCGTCGGCCTTGGCTTCCGCGCGCCATGAACTGCGCGCGCGCCAGCGCGGCGAAGCGGCCGTTCCGCGCCACCAGCTCCTCGAAAGAGCCCTGTTCGACGATCCGGCCCTGATCGAACACGAAGATCCGGTTGGCGCTGCGGATCGTCGCCAGCCTGTGGGCGATGACGAATGTGGTGCGCCCCTTCGTCGCGGCCTCCAACGCCGCCTGCAACTGCTTCTCCGTCGCCGCGTCGAGCGCCGAGGTCGCCTCGTCGAAAATCATGATCGGCGGGTCCTTGAGCAAGGCGCGGGCGATCGAGACGCGCTGGCGTTCGCCGCCGGACAGCGACCGCCCGCTCTCGCCGACCATGGTCTTGACGCCGTCGCTCTGGCGCGCGACGAAATCCTTCGCCTGCGCCCGCTCCAGCGCCAGCGCGATTTCGGAATCGCGTCGCATCGAGCTTGCCGACGCGCAGGTTTTCCTCGATGGAGCGCGCGAACAGCATCGGCTCCTGGAACACCACGCCGATATTGCGGCGCAGCGCCACGCAGCTTCATGTCGCGGATGTCGATTCCGTCGATGCGGACCGCGCCGCCTTGCGGATCGAACACGCGGTGCAGCAGGCTGAGCGTGGTCGACTTGCCGGAGCCGGTCGAGCCGACCAGAGCGACGGTCTCGCCCGGCCGCACGACGAAGCTGACGTCGTCCACCGCCTTGCGGCGCTCGTCATAGGCGAAGGTCACGTGGTCGAACACCACTTCGCCGGCCAGCCGGCCGGGATCGACCGCGTCGGGCTTGTCGGCGACGCTCGGCGCCGTGTCCATGACCTCGAAAAAGTCGCCGATCTTGGGCGCCTGCATGAACAGAAAGTTCACGAAGCCGACGACCTGCTCCAGTCGCGCGACCAGCATGGTGGCGAAATTCATGAAGGTGACGATGACGCCGATGGTCGCCAGATGCTGGAAATGCAGCCAGACGCCGATGATGAAGATGGAGAGCAGGCTCAGTGTGGCCGAAGCGCGCGTCGCCACCGCCGCCAGCGCCCACCACGACAGCACCGGCAGCTGCGCCGCCAGCACCTGATCGATGATCTGCCGGACCCCGCGCGACTCGCTCTCGACGCGCGTGAAGGACTGGATGACCGGAACGTTGCCGAGCACGTCGGAGGCGCGTTCGGCCAGCTGGGCGTTGTGCACCTCGACCTGCGCCTGCAACCCTTCCGTCCGGCGCAGCACGAAAATCGTCAGCAGGCCGAAAAAAGACGACGAGGACGACCAGCACCAGTCCGAGCCGCCAGTTCACGAACAAGGTCGCGGGCAGCAGGATGAACAGCGCGACGACCGAAGCGCAATTCTCGCGGAAGAACGACAGCCAGATGCCGGCCATGCCGCTGGCGCCTTCCAGCATGATCTTCAGCAGCCGGCCGGAATGGGTCGCGCTGTGGAAGCTCAGCGGCAGTTCGAGCAGATGATCGAAGAACGTGGACATGACCGCGAGGCGGCGGCGATGCGACAGCCGGTCGGCATGGAGCGCCACGACCACCGCCGCGAGAATCGAGAACAGGCCGAAGCCGACCCAGGCGCCCATCATCGGCGTCAGCTCGGGCCAGGTCGGACTGCGCTGCTGCGCCTGCGCGCTTGTCAGCCGGTCGATGATCCGTCCAAACAGCACGGGCTCGATGAATTGCGAGCAGGCCAGCGCCAGGTTGGCGAAAACCAGCAGCAGGGCGAGCGGACGCTCGGGCAAAAGCTGGGCGAGCACCCGGCGATAGATTTTCAGGACGAACATGGGCGGCGGGCGATTCCGGTTCGGGACGCGGCAACTATAACGGGATTTCGCGCCGTGTCGCCTGCCAGCGGTCATGCCTCCGGGAGGCTAGATGGTCTGGTTGTAGGCGCCCACTTCCGGGTTTTCGCGCAGCACGGCGTCGACGGCCTGGAACATGCGCGTGGAGATTGTCCTTCGACGCCGGGCTCTCGACCACCACGACCAGTTCCGGCTTGTTGGACGACGCGCGCACCAGTCCCCAGGTGCCATCCTCGACCGTCACGCGGACGCCATTGACGGTGACGAGGCTGGCGATCGGCTGGCCGATGATCTTTTCGCCCGCCGCCTGCATCGCCTGGAAACGGGCGACGACCTTGTCGACCACGCCATATTTCACCTCGTCGGCGCAATGCGGCGACATCGTCGGCGAGCCCCAGGTCTTGGGCAGGTCGTCGTAAAGCTCGGCCATCGACCGGCCCGGATTGCGATCGAGCATTTCCAGCACATGGACCGCGGTCAGCAAGCCGTCGTCATAGCCGCGCCCGACCGGGGCGTTGAAGAAGAAATGGCCGGATTTCTCGAAGCCCGCGAGCGCGTTGAGGTCGTTGACGCGGCGCTTGATATAGGAATGGCCGGTCTTCCAGTAATCGGCCTTGACGCCTTGCGCCTTGAGCACCGGGTCGGCGGCGAACAGGCCGGTCGACTTGACGTCGACCACGAAGGTCGCGCCCGGATAGAGCTTCGACAAGTCGCGCGCCAGCATGACGCCGATCTTGTCGGCGAAGATCTCCTCGCCGCGATTGTCGACCACGCCGCAGCGGTCGCCGTCGCCGTCGAAGCCGAGACCGACGTCGGCGCCGGTCTCGCGGACCTTGTCGGCCATGGCGTGCAGCATTTCGAGATCTTCGGGATTCGGGATTGTAGCGCGGGAAATTATAATCCGGCGTCACGTCGAGCGGGATCACCTCGCAGCCCAGCCGCTCCAGCAAGGCCGGCGCGAAGGCGCCCGCCGTGCCGTTGCCGCAGGCGGCGACGACCTTCAGCTTGCGCTTGAGTTTCGTGTGGCTGGCGAGGTCGTCGAGATAGGTCTTGCCGAAATCCTCGACATAAACGTAGGAGCCGCCGGAGCGCGCCTGATAGCGGCCGTTCAGCACGATGTCGCGCAGCCGGCCCATCTCGTCCGGGCCGAACGTGACCGGGCGCTGGGCGCCCATCTTCACGCCGGTCCAGCCATTGTCGTTGTGCGAGGCCGTGACCATGGCCACCGCCGGGCAATCGAGCGCGAATTGCGCGAAATAGGCCATCGGCGACAGCGCGAGGCCGATGTCCACGACCTCGACGCCGCCCGCCATCAGGCCGCAGATCAGGGCATGCTTGATCGAGGCGGAATAGGAGCGGAAATCGTGGCCGGTCGCGAGCCGCGGCTTGACGCCCATCTCGTGCAGCAGGGTGGCGAGGCCCAGACCCAGAGCCTGAACGCCCATGAGATTGAGCTCGGAGCCGAACAGCCAGCGCGCGTCATATTCGCGAAAGCCGGTCGGCTTCACCAGCGGCAGGCGTTCGTATTCGAACGTGTTGGGCGTCAGGACGGAAACGGGCTTGGGAAACATGGGTCGCTCGCGGAAAAAGCCGCTCTCGGGCGACGAGAGCGGCGGCAGGGCGGAAAAGGTCAGGCGCGGTGATAGACGTCCTCGATGCGGACGATGTCGTCCTCGCCGAGATAGGAGCCGGTCTGCACCTCGATCAGTTCGAGATCGATCTTGCCCGGATTGACCAGGCGATGGACCGAGCCGATCGGCAGGTAGATCGACTCGTTCTCGTGGATCATGGTCACTTCGTTGTCGCGGGTCACTTCGGCCGCGCCGCGCACCACGATCCAGTGCTCGGCGCGGTGATAATGCTTCTGCAGCGACAGCTTGTGGCCGGGCTTGACGACGATGCGCTTGACCTGATGGCGCTCGCCATTGTCGATCGACTGGTAATAGCCCCAGGGACGATAGACCCGGCTGTGCTCCTGCGCCTCCTTGAATTTGCGGCGTCTTCAGCTCGTCGACCAGTTGCTTGACCTTGTCGCCATGCTGCGCGCCCAGCACCAGCACCGCGTCGTCCGTCGTCACCACGATCACGTCGTCGACGCCGAGCACCGTGGTCAGGCGCTCGTCCGAACGGATGTGGACATTGCGGGCGTCCATCACGACGCCCTTGCCGCGCACGGAATTGCCGTTCGCGTCGCGGTCCGACAGGTCCCAGACCGCCTGCCAGTTGCCGACGTCGTTCCAGCCGATGTCGGCCGGAATGACCGCCGCATGGGCGGTGCGCTCCATCACCGCGTAATCGATCGAGGTTTTGGGCGCGCGGCCGAACGATTCCTTGTCGAGCGCGAGGAAGCCGAGGTCGCGATGGGCGCCGGCGAAGGCCTCGGCCGCCGCGCTGGCGATCTCCGGCTGGAAGGCCTGCAGCTCTGCGCGCATGACGTCGGCGCGGAAGAAGAAATTGCCGGAATTCCACAGATAGCCTTCGGCGATATAGCGTTCGGCGGTCGCCAGGTCCGGCTTTTCGACGAAGGCCTCGACCTTGGCGACGCCCGCGTCCGCCACGACCAGCGCGCCCGGACGGATATAGCCGTAGCCGGTCGCCGGATGGGTCGGCTTGATGCCCAGCGTCACGATATAGCCCTGCGACGCCGCCGCGCCGGCCTTGCGGCACAGGCTGCGGAACGTCGCGACGTCGCGCACCGCATGGTCGGCGGCGAAGACCGCGACGACCGCATCGTCGGCGCGCTGGCTCGCCAGTTCGCAGGCCACGGCCACGGCCGCGGCCGAATCGCGGCGCTCCGGCTCCAGGACGATGTCGCCCGAGACGCCGATCTGCTGCATCTGCTCCTGAACGAGAAACCGATAGTCGTGATTGGTGATGACCACCGGCTCGTCGAAGATCTCCGGATCGAGGCGGCGCAAGGTCTCCTGGAACGTCGACAAGTCGCCAAGCAGCGGAATGAACTGCTTCGGCATCGTCTCCCGCGACGCCGGCCATACCCGCGTCCCCGCCCCGCCGCACATGATGACCGGAATGATTTTCTTCATACGACCCCCAGAGAAACGGCGCGATCCGACGCGGACATTATCCAACCCTATGAACGGACGGAACCAGCTTCATGACGATGGAGCTAACGAAATGCAACCAGCAACGCCCCGAAGGCGATCAGCGCGACGCCCAGCCAATTGACCGTGGACAGCTTCTCGCCGAGGAACGTCGCGCCGAATATGGCGACCAGCACCACGCTCAGCTTGTCGATCGGCGCGACGCGGGCGGCGTCGCCGAGCTTGAGGGCGCGAAAATAACAGAGCCATGAGGCGCCGGTCGCCGCGCCGGAAAGCGCAAGGAAAAGCAACGTCCTGGCCGACAGGCTGGCCGGATGCAGGCGCCCGGTCGCGGCCAGAAGAAGGGTCAGGAGACAGACGACGACGATGGTCCGGGCCAGCGTCGCCAGATCGGAATCGACGCCTTCGACGCCGATCTTGGCGAAAATCGCCGTCAGCGCGGCGAAAGCCGCCGAAAACAGCGCCCAGACGAGCCAGGAGCCGCCAGGCAGCCCGGCAAAGGAAGCCAATTCCGGTTTCATCCCGCCTATCCCCCTTCATTTTCCGCCAGCAGGCGCGCCTGATGATCGGCGATCAGCGGATCGAGAATTTCATCGAGCGCCTCGCCTTCCATGACCTTGTCGATCTTGTAGAGGGTGAGATTGATGCGATGGTCGCTGACCCGCCCCTGCGGGAAATTATAGGTGCGGATGCGCTCGGAGCGGTCGCCCGAGCCGACCTGCTGCTTGCGGTCGGCGGCGCGGACGTCGTCGAGCTTCTGGCGCTCCATGATCGAACAGCCGCGCGCGCAGGATGTCCATCGCCTTGGCCTTGTTGCGGTGCTGCGAGCGCTCCTCCTGCATCATCACCACGAGCCCCGACGGAATATGGGTGATGCGGATCGCCGATTCCGTCTTGTTGACGTGCTGGCCGCCGGCGCCGCCGGCGCGCATGGTGTCGATGCGCAGATCAGCCTCGTTGATCGCGAGATCGACCTCCTCGGCCTCCGGCAGCACGGCGACGGTCGCGGCCGAGGTGTGGATCCGGCCCTGCGTTTCGGTGGTGGGCACGCGCTGCACGCGATGCGTCCCGCTCTCGAATTTCAGCCGCGCGAACACGCCCTTGCCGCGCACCTGCGCGATGATTTCCTTGTAGCCGCCGGCCGTTCCCTCGCTGGCCGAAACCAGCTCCATGGTCCAGCCGCGCCGCTCGGCATAACGCTGGTACATCCGGAACAGGTCGCCGGCGAACAGCGCGGCCTCGTCGCCGCCGGTCCCGGCCCGGATTTCGAGAATCGCGCTTTTCTCGTCCGCCGAATCGCGCGGCAGCAGCGCCAGGCGCAGATCGTGCTCCGCTGTCGGCCTGGCGGCTTTTCAGTCCCGGCAATTCCTCGCTCGGCCAGCGCGCGCATGTCCGCGTCGGTCTGCGGGTCGGCGGCCATTTTTTCGAGTTCGGCGATTTCCTGCTCGAGCGAGCGATAGGCCCGGATCGCCGCAGCGACCGGCTCCAGCTCCGCCAATTCGCGCGAGAGCGTCGAAAAAGCCGCCGAATCCACGCCTTCCGACAGGCGATGGCCGATTTCGTCGTGGCGGCGCAGGATGAGGTCGAGTTTTTCGGCGGGGAGCATGGCGATTTTCTGGCGACGAGGTCAGAGTCGCGCGCCTTTGGGCGCGCGGGCGAAGGAGCGGGCGAGCGTCGCTAGAGCGGCGCGCCCTGCTTTTCGACGAAAGCCTGAAGCTCCTGGCGCACGCAAATCCGGTCGTCGTGCTTGTCGACCATCGGCATCAGGAAGTCGCGCGTCGCGGCGAGATCGATCCCGAGCAGCGCGGCTTTCACCGGGCCGATCGCCGACGGCGTCATCGACAGCCCCCGGTAGCCGATGGCGGCCAGAGCGATCGCCTCGAGCGGCTTGCCGCCGATTTCGCCGCAAAGACTGACGGGCTTGCCGTGACGGTCGCCGGCGTCGACGATGGATTTCAGCGCCCGCAGATTGGGCGGCGACAAGGCGTCGTAGCGCGTGAAGACGCGCTTGTTGTCGCGGTCGGCGGCGAAGAGATATTGCGTGAGATCGTTGGAGCCGACGGAGAGAAAATCGGCCAAAGCGCAAATCTCGTCGAGCTGCCAGAGCAGCGACGGGACCTCGACCATCAGGCCCAGCTTCAGATCGGTCGGCAGATCATAGCCGTGGCGGCGCAGGAATTCGAGTTCGCGCTCGGCGATGGCCTTCGCCTGCGAATATTCGGCGGTGTTGGCGATCATGGGGAACATGATCCGCACGTCGCGTCCCGCGCCGGCCCGCAGCATGGCGCGCAATTGCATGCGCAGCAGGCCGGGACGATCGAGGCCGATGCGGATCGCGCGCCAGCCGAGCGCCGGATTTTCCTCGTCCATCTTGGCCATGTAGGGCAGCACCTTGTCCGACCCGATGTCGAGGGTGCGGAAGGTGACGGGACGCCCTTCGGCCGCCTCGATGACCTTGCGATAGAGCGCGTATTGCTCGGACAGGCGCGGAAAGCTCGGCGCCACCATGAATTGCAGTTCGGTGCGGAACAGGCCGATCGATTTGGCGCCGACCTCGGCGGCGTGCTGGCAATCGATCAGCAGTCCGGCGTTCATGTGGAGGCCGATCTCGACGCCGTCCCGGGTGATCGCCGGCACGTCGCGCAAGCGGTGATATTGCTCCTGGCGCCGGGCGCGCAGGCGGGCCTTTTCGCCATAGGCCGTCTCGACGTCGGCCGGCGGCCGCAATTGCAATTCGCCCGAGCCGCCGTCCACGATGATGGCGTCGCCGGTCTCGACCAGATCGGTGACGTTCGGGACTTCGCCGATCGCCGGCACGCCGAGCGCGCGGGCGATGATCGCGACATGGCTGGTCGGGCCGCCGTCCTCCAGCACGAGGCCGCGCAGATTGGCGCGGTCATATTCGAGCAAGGCGGCGGGGCCCATGTTGCGCGCCACGAGAATGGCGTTGGCCGGCAGCGCGCCGCCATGCGCCACGCCCTGGCCGGTCAGCTGGCGCAACAGGCGGTTGGCGAGATCGTCGAGATCGTGCAGGCGCTCGCGCAGATAGGGATCGGTCTGGCGCTGCAATTTCGCGCGCGCGTCGTTCTGCACGCGCTCCACCGCCGCCTCGGCGGTGAGGCCGGATTCCAGCGCCTCGCGCAGCCGCCGCAGCCAGCCGCGGTCATTGGCGAACATGCGCACGGTTTCGAGCACGTCGCGATGCTCGCCCATGCCGTAGCGGTCGCCGCGCGCGACGAGCTGGTCGATCTGCTCGCGCATGGCCTGGATCGCGGCGTCGAGCCGGCGCAGTTCCGCCTGCGGGTCTTCCGCCACCAGTTGCTTGACGACGATTCGCGGCTCGTGCAGCACGACATGGCCGAGCCCGACGCCTTCGCTGATCGGCGCGCCCTTCAGGGCCATGGGCTTTTGCAGGCTGAAGCTCTGGCCCGGCTGGGCGAGCGACTGCAATTCGCCCGAGGCGATCATTTCGGCCAGCAGCATGGCCGTCGTCTGCAGCGCCTCGACCTCTTCCTCGGAATAGGTGCGCCGCGCCCGGTTCTGCACCACGAGGACGCCGAGCGTATTGCCGCCGCGCAGGATCGGCACGCCCAGGAAGGATTGATAGATTTCCTCGCCGGTCTCCGGCCGGTACGAGAAGGCCGGATGGGCCTGCGCGTCGGCGAGCGCCAGCGCTTCCGCCTTTTCCGCGATCAGGCCGACCAGGCCCTCGCCCGTCGTCATGGTGGTGAGATGGACCGCCTCGCGGTTCAGGCCTTCGGTGGCGTAGAGCTCAAGCTTGCCGTCGGAGCGCGCCACATAGACCGAACAGACTTCGGCGACCATGTTGGCGGCGATATGAATGACGATCCGATCGAGACGCGCCTGCGCGTTCACCGGCTCCGCCATGACCTCGCGAAGCCGGCGCAATAGCAGACGGGGTCCGCCCAAAGCGCCGCGCATGACCTTTTCCTGACCGGGGGAAGCGCAGGAGCGCCTCCCGTGAATAAACTTGGCGATTCGCTCGCCGACCGCCTCTTGCCTTGAGGACTGGATGCAAGGGCCGGACCGCGGGCGTGGCGGGTTGTCGCCTCGGACGGGTTCTAGCCGCTTATTGTGTCGCCGCCGACAAATTTCCGTCAAGTGCGGCTGATTGTCGTCACCTCAGGCCTTATCGAGACCGTAGAGCGAGTGCAAGGTGCGCACCGCGAGTTCCGTATAAGCCGCGTCGATCAAAACCGAGAACTTTATTTCCGAGGTGGTGATCGCGCGGATGTTGATTCCCTTTTCCGCGAGGGCGCGGAAGGCGGCGGCCGCGACGCCCGAATGGCTGCGCATTCCCACGCCAATTGCCGAAACTTTCACCACGTCGGTCGAGGCCTGGAGCGTCGAGAAACCGATCTCCTCCTTGCCCTTTTCGAGGATCGCGCGGGCGCGCTCGAATTCGGCCGCGGGCACGGTGAAGGTGATGTCGGTCGTCCTGGCGTCGTCGGACACGACCTGGATGATCATGTCGACATTGACGTTCGCCTCGGCGAGGGGCTGGAAAATCGCCGCCGCGACGCCCGGCTTGTCGGCCACCTTGCGCAAGGTGATCTGCGCCTCGTCCTTGGAGAAGGCGATTCCGGTCACGACCTGCTGTTCCACAATATCCTCCTCGTCGCAAATCAACGTGCCGGGCTGCGGATTGGCGGGATCGTCGAAGGAAGACCGCACGAAGGTCTTGACCCGATGAATCATGGCCATCTCGACCGAACGCACCTGCAGCACCTTGGCCCCGAGCGAGGCCATTTCCAGCATTTCTTCGAAGGCGACCTTCTCGAGGCGGCGCGCCTTGGTCACGACGCGCGGATCGGTCGTATAGACGCCGTCGACGTCGGTATAGATGTCGCAACGGTCCGCCTTGATCGCCGCGGCGATCGCGACGGCGCTGGTGTCCGAGCCGCCGCGCCCGAGCGTCGCGAGGCGCCCCGTCGCCGGATCGATGCCCTGGAAGCCGGCGATGACCGCGATCTGCTTGCGGGCGAATCCCTCGATCAGCCGCGCCCCGTCGATCTTGGCGATTCGGGCCGCGCCATGCGCGCCGTCGGTCTCGATCGGGATCTGCCAGCCCTGCCAGGAGCGGGCCGGCAGGCCCATCTCCTGAAGCACGACGGCCAGCAGGCCGGACGTCACCTGTTCGCCGGAGGCGACGACGGCGTCATATTCGCAAGGATCGTAATGCTTGTTGGCCTCGTTGACCCAGCCGACGAGTTCGTTGGTCTTGCCGGACATCGCGGACACGACCACGGCGACTTCATTGCCGGCCTCGACCTCGCGCTTGACGTGGCGCGCCACATTGCGAATGCGTTCGATATTGGCGACCGACGTGCCGCCGAATTTCATGACCAGACGCGCCATAATGACCTAAATTCGCTCTATGAATTGTTCATTCGTCGACGTCGGCGCCGGACCTCCCGCGAGGGCCAGCGGCGCCTTCGCCGCCGGGCTTTTCTTTCGCTTCCGCTCGTGAGAAAGACCGGGGTCGCGCCCATGCGCGCGAGGCGGCTATACATGACGGGACAGGCCGATTGTGTCAACGTTCTATGAAAGAGTTTGGAGCGCGCCATGACGGAATTTCGGAACGCGGACGCGGCAAGCGTCGATCGCGAGGAACTGGCGCGTTTCTCCAAGCTCGGCGATTCCTGGTGGGACGCCGACGGCCCGCAGCGGGCGCTGCACAAGCTCAATCCCGCGCGCGTGCTTTACCTGCGCAATCTGTTCTGCGGGCATTTTCCCGACGGCCGCAAACCACGCGACCGCAACAGCGCAAAGCCGTTGGCCGGACTTCGAATCGTCGATCTCGGCTGCGGCGGCGGCCTCCTCAGCGAACCCCTCGCAGCCCTGGGCGCGAGCGTCTCCGGAATCGATCCCTCGGAAGAGAACATCGCCGCCGCGCGCCGCCATGCAGCGATCGCCGGGCTTGAAATCGACTATCGTCCGCTGACGGTCGAGGCGCTGGCCGAATCGGGCGAGACCTTCGATATCGTTCTCGCGATGGAAGTGCTCGAACATGTCGCCGACGTGAAGGGCTTCTTGAGCGCCGCCGCAGCGCTGGTTCGTCCCGGCGGCTTGTTCGTCGGCGCGACGCTCAACCGCACCCTGAAAAGCTATGCTCTGGCGATCGTCGGCGCGGAATATGTCCTGCGCTGGGTCGAGCCCGGCACGCATGACTGGACCAAGTTCCTTCGTCCCGGCGAAATGCTGGCGCCGCTGCAGGCCGCCGGCCTCAGGGAGATCGACCGCGCCGGCCTCGTCTATCATCCGCTCGCCGACGCATGGCGGCTCTCGGGCGATATCGACGTGAATTACATGATCGCGCTGGAGCGCGACGCGTAATACGCGCGGCTTCGTTCGGGCAAAAAAAGCGGCCCCGATAGGGGCCGCCTGAACGATTGCGGTTTGCGCGTCAGGCCGCGACCGCCGCCTTCAGCTCGTTGAGCTGATCGAGCTTTTCCGCCGCCAGCTTCAGGGTCTCTTCGGTCTTGGCGTCGGCGAGGTCTTCCTCGGCGTTCTTGATTTCCTGCGCGAGCTTCGCGGCGTCGAATTGTTCGAGCGGCGTCGCCTGTTCGGCGAGCAAAGTCAGAACGCCTCCGGCGACGTCGGCAAAACCGCCGCGCACGAAAAGCTTGCTCTTCTTGGTCGCCGTCTCGTCGATTTCGACGATGCCCGCCTTGAGCACGGTCATGACCGGCGCATGATCCTTCATGACCGTGAACTGGCCTTCGATGCCCGGCACGACCACGGCTTCGACTTCGCCCGAAAACAGCAGTTTTTCCGGCGAGACGAGCTCGAAGTGAAATGTCGCCATAAGTCTCTCCAAACCTGGGCTTGCGCCGACCGCGCGGCCGTCAACCGGCCGGCGCGCCGGCGGCGAGGAGGCCGCCGGTCGATTTCACGGATCAGGCCGCCTGAGCGGCGAGCTTCTGAGCCTTCTCGATGGCTTCGTCGATGGAGCCGACCATGTAGAAGGCGGCCTCCGGCAGATGATCGTACTGGCCTTCGACCAGGCCCTTGAAGCCCTTGATCGTGTCGGCCAGCGAGACGAGCTTGCCCGGCGAGCCGGTGAACACTTCCGCGACGTGGAACGGCTGCGACAGGAAGCGCTCGATCTTGCGGGCGCGCGCAACGACCAGCTTGTCCTCTTCGGACAGTTCGTCCATGCCGAGAATGGCGATGATGTCCTGCAGCGACTTGTAGCGCTGCAGCGTGGACTGCACCTTGCGGGCGACGTCGTAATGCTCTTCGCCGACGACGGCCGGCGACAGCATGCGCGAGGTCGAGTCGAGCGGATCCACCGCCGGATAGATGCCCTTTTCCGCGATCGAGCGCGACAGCACGGTCGTGGCGTCAAGATGCGCGAAGGAGGTGGCGGGCGCCGGATCGGTCAAGTCGTCGGCCGGGACGTAAATCGCCTGCACCGAGGTGATCGAACCCTTGGTGGTGGTGGTGATGCGTTCCTGCAGCATGCCCATGTCGGTGGCGAGCGTCGGCTGATAGCCCACCGCCGAGGGGATGCGGCCGAGCAGCGCCGACACTTCCGAACCCGCCTGGGTGAAGCGGAAGATATTGTCCACGAAGAACAGCACGTCCTGGCCCTGGTCGCGGAATTCTTCGGCGACGGTCAGGCCGGTCAGCGCGACGCGGGCGCGGGCGCCCGGGGGCTCGTTCATCTGGCCATAGACCAGCGCGCATTTCGAACCGGCCACCGAGCCGTTGTTCTCATGCGGATCGACGTTGACCTTCGACTCGATCATTTCGTGATAGAGATCGTTGCCTTCGCGGGTGCGCTCGCCGACGCCGGCGAACACCGAATAGCCGCCGTGGGCCTTCGCGATATTGTTGATCAGCTCCATGATCAGCACGGTCTTGCCGACGCCCGCGCCGCCGAAAAGGCCGATCTTGCCGCCCTTGGCGTAGGGCGCCAGAAGGTCGACGACCTTGATGCCGGTTTCGAGAATCTGCGCTTCCGTGGCCTGTTCGGCGTAGGTCGGCGCCGGCTGGTGAATGCCGCGATGGTTTTCGGCGTGGACCGGGCCGAGTTCGTCGACCGGCTCGCCGATGACGTTGATGATGCGGCCGAGGCAGGCCTGGCCGACCGGAACGGTGATCGGGGCGCCGGTGTCGGTCACGGGCTGGCCGCGAACGAGGCCTTCGCAAACGTCCATGGCGATGCAGCGCACGGAGTTTTCGCCAAGGTGCTGGGCGACTTCGAGAACGAGGCGATTGCCGTTGTTCGAGGTTTCCAGCGCGTTCAGGATTTGGGGCAGATGACCGTCGAACTTGACGTCGACGACGGCGCCGATGACCTGCGTGACGCGGCCCGTGGCAATAGAGGCTTCAGCCATTTTTCGTCCTCACATTACTTAATGACGGTCAGAGCGCTTCAGCGCCCGAGATGATTTCGATCAGTTCCTTGGTGATCATTGCCTGACGCGAACGGTTGTAGATCGTCGTCTGCTTCTTGATCATTTCGCCGGCGTTGCGCGTGGCGCTGTCCATGGCGCTCATGCGCGCGCCCTGTTCGGACGCCGCGTTTTCCAGCAGCCCGCGGAAAACCTGCACCGAAATGTTGCGCGGCAGCAGGGTCGCGAGAATTTCGTCCTGGCCCGGCTCGTATTCGTAAGCCGCCGTCGAAGCCTCGCCGCCGGCGGGAATTTCCGCGGGGATCAGCTGCTGGGCGGTCGGGATCTGCAGGATCACCGAACGGAACTTGGAATAGAACAAAGTGGCGACGTCGAATTCGCCCTGCTCGAACATCGCGATGATCTTCTTGCCGATCGGATCGGCGTTTTCGAAGCCGATCTGGCGCAGTGCGCGCAGGTCGATCAGATCGACGATCTGCTTCTCGAACTGACGGCGAAGCTGGTCGAAGCCCTTCTTGCCGATGCACATGATCTTGACGGTCTTGCCTTCGCCCTGCAGCGCCAGGATCCTTTCGCGCGCCAGGCGCACGATCGAAGAGTTGAAGCCGCCGCACAGACCGCGCTCGGCCGTCGCGACGACCAGAAGATGGACGTCGTTCTTGCCGTTGCCGGTCAGCAGCGCCGGACCGGAGGAGCCGGCGACGCCCGAGGCGAGATTGGCCAGCACGTTGTCCATGCGCTCGGCATAAGGACGCGCGGCCTCCGCGGCCAACTGGGCGCGGCGCAGTTTCGCGGCCGCGACCATTTGCATGGCCTTGGTGATTTTCTGCGTCGCCTTCACGGAGGCGATGCGATTACGAAGATCCTTCAACGAGGGCATGGTTTGTCCGCTCGACTGCCGCGCCTTCCGCCATTGCTGGCCTCGGGAGCGTTCCAGGAGGCGAGCCCGCAGCCGGTATGACGGCGGGCCCGGTTCAATTTCAGGCGAAGGACTTGGTATAGCCTTCGACGACCGCCTTCAGCTTCGCTTCGCTGTCGGCGGAGAGATCCTTGGAGGAGCGGATCGCTT
The DNA here is from genome assembly GCA_963811975.1 of uncultured Alphaproteobacteria bacterium. Taxonomy (GTDB): domain Bacteria; phylum Pseudomonadota; class Alphaproteobacteria; order Rhizobiales; family Beijerinckiaceae; genus Rhodoblastus. Next base: position 143,004 of record CAWETR010000020.1, on the reverse strand, counting down.
CGAGCAGGCCGGGATGGCTGGTGCGCAGCAGGGCGAGAAGACCGTCTTCATAAGCCTTGATGCGGTTGACCGGCAGAGCGTCGAGATAGCCGTTGACGCCGGCGTAGATCACCGAAACCTGCTCTTCCATCTTCAGCGGCGAGAACTGCGACTGCTTCAGCAGTTCGGTCAGGCGCGAGCCACGGTTCAGCAAACGCTGGGTGGTGGCGTCGAGGTCGGAGCCGAACTGGGCGAAGGCCGCCATTTCGCGATACTGGGCGAGCTCGCCCTTGATCTTGCCGGCGACCTTCTTCATCGCCTTGGTCTGCGCCGAGGAGCCGACGCGCGACACCGAGAGGCCGACGTTCACGGCCGGGCGGATGCCCTGGTAGAACAGGTCGGTCTCGAGGAAGATCTGGCCGTCGGTGATCGAGATCACGTTGGTCGGGATATAGGCCGACACGTCGTTGGCCTGGGTTTCGATCACCGGCAGGGCGGTCATCGAGCCGGCGCCGTTGGCGTCGTTGAGCTTGGCGGCGCGCTCGAGCAGGCGGCTGTGGAGATAGAACACGTCGCCGGGATAGGCTTCGCGGCCCGGCGGGCGGCGCAGCAGCAGCGACATCTGGCGATAGGCGACGGCCTGCTTGGTCAGATCGTCATAGACGATCAGCGCGTGCATGCCGTTGTCGCGGAAATATTCGCCCATGGCGGCGCCGGCGAAGGGCGCCAGGAACTGCATCGGGGCCGGGTCGGACGCGGTGGCCGCGACGACGATCGAATATTCCAGCGCGCCCTGCTCTTCGAGCACTTTCACGAACTGGGCGACGGTGGAGCGCTTCTGGCCGACCGCGACATAGACGCAGTAGAGCTTGGCGCTTTCGTCGGTGCCCTGGTTCAGGGACTTCTGGTTCAGGATGGCGTCGAGCGCGACGGCGGTCTTGCCGGTCTGGCGGTCGCCGATGATCAGTTCGCGCTGGCCGCGGCCGATCGGGATCAGGGCGTCGATGGCCTTGAGGCCGGTCGCCATCGGCTCATGGACCGACTTGCGCGGAATGATGCCGGGCGCCTTGACGTCGACGCGGGCGCGCTTGCCGGCGACGATCGGGCCCTTGCCGTCGATCGGATTGCCCAGCGCGTCGACGACGCGGCCGAGCAGCTCCTTGCCGACGGGAACGTCGACGATCGAGCCGGTGCGCTTGACCGTCTGGCCTTCCTTGATCTCGCGGTCGGAGCCGAAGATGACGACGCCGACATTGTCGGCTTCGAGGTTCAGCGCCATGCCCTGAATGCCGTTTTCGAACGACACCAGCTCGCCGGCCTGGACGTTGTCGAGGCCGTAGACGCGGGCGATGCCGTCGCCGACGGACAGGACCTGGCCGACTTCCGTGATTTGGGCTTCATTACCGAAATTCGCGATTTCGTTCTTCAGAATCGCGGAAATTTCTGCGGCGCGGATATCCATCAGCCGACCTCTTTCATACGTGTGCGGAGCGAGTTGAGCTTGGTTTTCAGCGAGGCGTCGACCATGCGCGAGCCAAGCTTGACGACGATGCCGCCAATGATCGAGGGATCGACATTGACGTTGACCTTGACGGTCTGGCCGCCCGAGACCTGACGCAGCGTCTCCTGGAGCGCGGCGGACTGGTCGGACGAAAGCGGCGCGGCGACGGTGACATCGGCGCGCTCGACACCCTTCGCCTTGTCATTCAGGGCGAGAAAGGCGCGGATCATGTCGGGAAGGACGAAGAGGCGGCGCTTGGAGGCGACCAGCTTGATGAAATTGGCGGTGATGCCGCCGAAGCCGAACTGGCTGAGGACGGCGCCGACGGCCTTCTGCTGCTCTTCGGCCGTGAAGGCCGGGCTCAGCACCAGGCGCTTGAGATCGGCGCTCTGGTCGATCATGCCGCCGAAATTGCGCAGGGCGTCCGCGACGGCGTCGGTGACGTTTTGTTCCTGCGCGAGGGTAAACAGGGCCTGGGCATAGCGTTCCGCGACGCCGGACGTCGGATTATTGGAGTCGTCGACTTCAGCCACGCGGAAAAGCTCCCTTTGGATCGGACGACCATTCGCCCTCAAACGGTCCAGCGCGAAACGCCGTATCATCTTCAAGGGCTGAACTGGCTGGAAACGGAGAGTGGCGAAACCGGTCTCCCCGAAAGGCGCGGCTGACGTAACATAGGGCGCCACCCGGCGCAACCCTGAGCGACGCGGCGAAAGTAAGGCTTTGGGATAATTTACAAATGGAATCCCAGAAAATGTCCTTAGAGAAAACTCTGCGGATCGACGTCCACGGCGACCCGCACGCCCCCGGCGGCCTTGGGCGCCGCCGCCAGCACGCGGCGCAGGAAACCTTGCAGATCCGCGCGGCGCGGGGCCCTGGCGAGCAGGCGGAAACGGCTTCTTCCCCGCAACATTGCGAGCGGCGCCTCGGCCGGACCGAGCACGACGATTTCGGAACTCCGGCGAGCCGTTTTCGCCGCGCGCCAGCTGCGCGCCGCGCGCCAGTTCGCGCGCGTAGATTTCGGTCGCCGCGCGATCGGGGCCCGAGACGATGATCGCCGCCAGCCGTCCGAAAGGAGGCAGGCCGGCGTCGCGCCGCGCCTGCGTCTCCTCGCGGTAGAAACGCTCGAAATCGCCTGACAGCATCGCGCGCAGGACGGGATGCTCCTTCTGCCAGGTCTGCAGCAGGGCGCGGCCCGGCTTTTCGCCGCGGCCGGCGCGGCCGGCGACCTGGTTGAGCAGCTGGAACGTGCGCTCGGCGGCGCGCGGATCGCCATTGGCGAGGCCGATGTCGGCGTCGACCACGCCGACCAGCGTCAGGTGCGGAAAATTGTGGCCCTTGGCCACCAATTGCGTGCCGACGACCAGATCGAAATCGTGGTTTTCGACCGCCTGCAATTCCGCGCGCATGCGATCCGTCCCGCCGGGCATGTCAGACGAAAGGACGAGCAGCCGCGCGTCGGGAAAAAGCTCGGCGGCCTCCTCGGCGACGCGCTCGACGCCGGGACCGCAGGCCGTCAGCGAATTCGCCGCGTCGCATTGCGGGCATTGGTCGGGCCGGCGCTCGACATGGCCGCAATGATGGCAGACGAGGGCGCGGCGGTGGCGATGCTCGACCAGCCAGGCCGAGCAATTGGGACATTGAAACCGGTGGCCGCACGCCGGCACAAGGTGAGCGGCGCATAGCCGCGCCGGTTCAGGAACAGCAGGGCCTGTTCGTGGCGCGCGAAATTGTCCCGCAGGGCCTCGGCGAGCCGCGGCGAGATCCATTTGCCCCGCGGCGGGGCGTCGCGGCGCAGGTCGACCGCCTCCATCGTCGGCAGCGAGCGCCCGGCGAAACGGCTCTCCAGCCGCAGCCAGCCGTAGCGCCCCTGGCGGGCGTTTTCCCGCGTCTCGATGGAGGGCGTCGCGGACGCCAGCACGATGGCGCAGGCTTCCTGCCGGGCGCGCACCACCGCCATGTCGCGGGCGTGATAGGCGACGCCCTCCTCCTGCTTGTAGGCCGGCCTCGTGCTCCTCATCGACCACGATCAGGCGCAGGTCGGCGAAGGGCAGGAACAGAGCCGAGCGGGCGCCCGCCACGACGCGAACGCCGCCCTCCGCGACGCCGCGCCAGACGCGCGCGCGGCGTCGCGGCGAAACGCCGGAATGCCATTCCGCCGGCGCCTCGCCGAACCGTTTCGCGAAACGGTCGAGAAATTGCGCGGTGAGGGCGATCTCGGGCATCAGGATCAGCGCCTGGCCGCCGGAGCGCAGGGCTTCGGCCACCGCCTCGAAATAGACTTCGGTCTTGCCGGAGCCGGTGACGCCTTCGAGCAGGATCGGCTTGAACGCCCGCGCCGCGACCGCTTCCCTCAGCGCATTGCGCGGCCTGGTCCTGGATCGGCGAGAGGGTCGGAGCGCAAAAATCCGGATCGGGATTGCCGCCGGGCTTTTCGGCCGGCAAGCGCGATCGCCTCCAGCGCGCCGTCGTCGACCAGCGCGTCGATCACGCCCGGCGAAACCCCCGCGCGGCCGCGCCAGGTCCGCCTTGCCGACGGCAAGCCCGTCCAGCGCGCGCCGCCAGCACGCGCTGGCGCGCCGCCGTCAGCCGTTTGGGCGCGGCGCCGGTCGCGCGGACGCCGATTCGCGCCGGCTCGTCCCCGGAGTCCTCCGCCGCCCGGGTCGCCATGCGCAGGACCATGCCGCGCGGGGCCAGCGTCCAGGCCGCGACCCAATCGAGGAAGGTCCGCAGCTTTTGCGGCAAGGGCGGCAGATCGAGCCGCGCGCTGACGAATTTGAGATTTTTGTCGCGCGTCGCGGCGCAAGCCCCAGACAACGCCGAAGGCCTCGCGGGAGCCGAGCGAAACTGTGACGAAATCGCCTGCCGCGAGCGTCAGCCCGTCCGGGATCCGATAGGAATAGGGATGATCGACCGCGACCGGGACCAGCACGTCGGCGACGGACGCGGCGACATCGGCTCGATCCCCTTCGCCGCGCTCAGTCATGGCGCCATCCGGTCCGGTCCCTTGCGTCCCCACGTGGTCTCGCGAGGACCGCGGCGTCAGGCCAGCACGCCGTGGCAATGCTTGTATTTCTTGCCCGATCCGCAGGGACAGGGCTCGTTGCGGCCGACGCGGCCCCAGCCTTCCGGATTGTTCGGATCGCGCTCCGGCGCCGGCTCGTCCGACGCCGAGCGATTGCGGCGTGAAGTCGCCAGCCTCGATGCGGGCGTTGATCTGGGCAAGCGCCAGTTCGTCCTCGCCCGGTGGAGGGGTCGAGATGCATCGCCTGCATCGGCGGCAATTGCGGCTCCGGCGGGCGCTCGCGGGCGACCTCGATGCGCATCAGCTGGCCCGTGACCAGTTCGCGCAGGCGGGTGATCAGCGCGTCGAACAGGTCGAACGCCTCGGACTTGTATTCGTTGAGCGGATCGCGCTGGGCGATGCCGCGCCAGCCGATGACCTGGCGCAGATGATCGAGCACGACGAGATGCTCGCGCCACAAATGGTCGAGCGTCTGCAGCAGCACCTGCTTTTCGATATAGCGGGTGAGATCCGGCGAATTCACCTTTTCGCGGGCGGCATAAGCCTCGTCGGCGGCCTTTTCCAGCCGGTCCCGCATTTCCTCGTCGCCGATGCCTTCTTCCTTGGCCCAATCGGCGAGCGGCGGCTCGATATTGAGCTGCGTCTTGACCTCCTCGGCGAGGCCCGCGATGTCCCAGGCTTCGGGATAGGCGTCGTGCGGAATGTGCGACGTGATGAGATCGTCGACCACGCCGTGGCGCATTTCGCCGATGATCTCCTCGAGCGATTCCTGCGCCATCATTTCGCGGCGCTGCTCGAACACGACCTTGCGCTGGTCGTTCATGACGTTGTCGAACTTCAGCACGTTCTTGCGCATGTCGAAATTGCGCGCCTCGACCTTCTGCTGCGCCTTTTCCAACGCCTTGTTGATCCAGGGATGGATGATCGCCTCGCCTTCCTGCAGGCCGAGCTTGACCAGCATGGCGTCCATGCGGTCGGAGCCGAAGATGCGCATCAGATCGTCCTGAAGCGACAGGAAGAATTTCGAATTGCCGGGATCGCCCTGGCGGCCCGAGCGGCCGCGCAGCTGGTTGTCGATGCGGCGGCTCTCGTGGCGCTCGGTGCCGATGATGTAGAGGCCGCCGGCCGCGAGCGCCTTCTGCTTGAAGTCGGCGATCTCGTCGCGGATCGCCTTTTCCCGCGCCTCGCGCGCCTCGCCTTCGAGCTCCGCGCATTCCTGCTTCGAGGCGCATGTCGAGATTGCCGCCGAGCTGGATGTCGGTGCCGCGGCCGGCCATGTTGGTGGCGATGGTGATGGCGCCCGGGCACGCCGGCCTCGGCGACGATATAGGCTTCCTGTTCGTGGAAGCGGGCGTTGAGCACGGCGAACTGCTTCGACGGCTTGCCCGAGCGCGCGGCCGCGTAGAGCTTGTCCAGCGCGCCGGGCGCGCCGAAATCGATCATGCTTGTAGCCCTTGCTCTTGAGGAAATCGGCGAGCTGCTCCGATTTCTCGATCGAGGTCGTGCCGACCAGCAGCGGCTGGGCGATGGCGTTGGCGGCCTCGATTTCGGTGACGATCGCCTTCAGCTTCTCGGCCGAGGTGCGATAGACCTCGTCGTCGGAATCGATGCGCCGGACCGGCATGTTGGTGGGGATTTCCACCACGTCGAGCTTGTAGATCTCGGCGAATTCCTCCGACTCGGTCGAAGCGGTGCCGGTCATGCCGGCGAGCTTCTTGTAGAGGCGGAAATAATTCTGGAAGGTGATCGAGGCGAGCGTCACGTTCTCGGGCTGGACCGTCACGCCTTCCTTGGCTTCCAGCGCCTGATGCTGGCCTTCCGAATAGCGGCGGCCCGGCATCATGCGGCCGGTGAATTCGTCGATGATGACCACTTCGCCGTTGCGGACGATGTAATCCTTGTCGCGCTGGAACAGCTTGTGGGCGCGCAGCGCCTGGTTGACGTGGTGGACCAGCGTGACGTTCGAGGATTCGTACAGCGAACCCTCGGTCAGCAGGCCCGCCTCGCGCAGCAATTGCTCGACATTCTCGTTGCCGTCCTCGGTCAGGCTGGCGCTGCGCTGCTTCTCGTCGATCTCGTAATCGCTGGCGGCGAGGCGCGGAATCAGCTTGTCGATCGAGGCGTAGAGGTCCGACCGGTCGTCGGACGGGCCGGAAATGATCAGCGGCGTGCGCGCCTCGTCGATCAGGATCGAAGTCCACCTCGTCGACGATGGCGTAGGCATGGCCGCGCTGAACCATCTGGTTCAGCTCGTATTTCATGTTGTCGCGGAGATAGTCGAAGCCGAATTCGTTGTTGGTGCCGTAGGTGATGTCGGCGGCATAGGCCTGCGCCCGCTCGGCGTCGTCGAGGCCGTGGACGATCACGCCGACCGTCAGGCCGAGGAAATTATAGATCCGGCCCATGTTTTCGGCATCGCGGCGGGCGAGATAATCGTTGACGGTGACGACATGGACGCCGTTGCCGGCCAGCGCGTTGAGATAGCAGGCCAGGGTGGCGACGAGCGTCTTGCCTTCGCCGGTCTTCATTTCGGCGATGGCGCCCTCGTGCAGCACCATGCCGCCGATCGAGCTGGACGTCGAAATGGCGCTGGCCGATGGCGCGGCTGGCGGCCTCGCGCACCGTCGCGAAAGCGGGAACGAGCAGGTCGTCGAGGCTTGCCCGGCGGCGAGCTGGGCGCGGAATTCGTCGGTGCGGGCGCGCAGCGCCTCGTCGGAAAGCGCGGCGATCTCGGGCTCGAGCGCATTGATGGCCGCGACCTTGGGCCGATAGGTCTTCAACCTGCGATCATTGGCGCTGCCAAAAATCTTCTTCGCGAGGTTCCCCAACATCCCAACGACCTTTCAGCGCGGCGCCCGCGCGCCGCAATCCGGTGAACGCCGGCGATCGGAAGGTCCGGGCCGGCGAAGCGCGCCGTCCCAATGTCGGGAGCCGTGGCGCGAGAAACAAGACGCCGCGCCTTGTTCTCGAGCGCCGCGACAATTGTTTGACGAAAACGGCGCGAAAGCGCGAAAGAACCGGGAATCCGGCGCGCGAGAGATAGAAGCGCGGGGCCGCCTTGTCAACGCGACGGCCCGCCGTCGCGCGCGGAAGCGCCCCGCTCAGCGCGCCCGTTTCCAGGTCTCGCCGCCGCAAAGGCCGCCGCCCTGGACGCAGCCGCGGACTTTCAGATGATCGGGATCGGCGCCGGCGGAGATTTCGCCGTCGTACATCTTGCCGTCGTCGAGATTGAAGATCGGCCCCTTCCAGACGTCGCCCTCGCGCCGCAGATTGATCAGAATCTTATGGCCGACCGCCGATTTTTCGCCCGGCCCCGGCGGCGGCGCGGCGGCGATGGTTCCGCAGACGGTCTTGCCGCAGGGCGCGATGCGGATGACGGCCGTGCCGTCCGCCACGCGCCAGAGCCCGGCGGGGAATTGCGGCGCGGCCTGCGCCGGCGGTGCGACGAGCGCGAGTCAACAGCAAGGCGGAAAAGGCGGCGGATTTCTTCATTCACGATCACTCCCTGCGGGACGGCCGGCGAATCCGAGCAAAGTCAGTAGCGATTCTTCATCCGGTTGAAAAGCCGTGAAAATTTTTTCCGCCGGCGCCCAATTGCGGCAAATCGCGGCGACGTCTTCGGAAAGGCAGAAATGCAACAGGCGCGACGCCGCGGCCGCGCCGATCAGGCCCAGCGCCGCCGCCGCGCTGCGCGGCGAATAATGCAGGACGGCGTCGATCTCGCCCTTGTCCAGCGCCGCACCGATGTCCGGCGGCCAGGCCGCGACCGGCCTCGCGTCATAGGTTTCCAGGATGCGACAGGCGCCAGCCGGCGGCGCGCAGGCTGTCTTCCAGCATGCCTTGCGCTCGCGTCCGGCGAGATAAAGCGCCGACCTCGGGCGCTTTTCCTCGGCGAGCCGCACGGCCAAGGCCTCGGCGCGCGGCGCGACGAACGCGACGCGAAACCCCAGCGCCCGGCCCGCTTCGGCGGTTTTTTCGCCGACGCAGAACAGCGGCGCGGCGCGTAACGCCGGCGCGGGCTGCCAGATCCCGCGAAAGCCTGGGCGCTGGTCGGCCAGAATCAGGTCGAACGGCCCGTCGGGCGCACGGGGCCGGGATCGGGACGATTTCGAGCGCCGGCGCGCAGACAGGCCGATGCCCCAGCGCCACAAGCCGTTTCGCCGTGCGCGCCGCCTGATCCGAAGGCCGGGTCACCAGGACGCGCATGTCGCTCAGAAGCTCAGCAGGTCCGAAGGCGCGACGCTGAGGATCTTTCGCGCCGCCGCCTCGCCCAAGGCCGTCCGCCTCCGCCGACCGGCCCTTCGGCGCGGGCGTCGAACGCCTGCGAGCCGTCCTTGCGCAGGACCAGGCCATAGAAGCTCAGCCTGTCGCCCGCGACGACGGCATGGCCGGCGATCGGCGTGCGGCAGGAGCCGTCGAGCACGTGGAGAAAGGCGCGCTCGGCCGCCAGCGCGTGGCCGGTCTCGGCATCGCAGATCAAGGCGAGATCTTCGCGGATCCGGGCGTCGTCGCGCCCGCGCTGTGATGCGCGATGGCGCCCTGACCGCAGGCGGGCGGGAACAGGTCGAGCGGCAGGATCGAGGTCGCCTGATCGGCGAGGCCAAGCCGCTTCAGGCCGGCCAGAGCCAGCAAGGTCGCGGCGAATTCGCCGCTTTCGACCTTGCGCAGGCGGGTCTGGACATTGCCGCGCAGCAGCTCGACCTGAAGATCCGGGCCGCAGGCGCTTGATCATCGCCTGCCGGCGCAGCGAGGCCGAGCCGACGCGGGCGCCCTGCGGCAGTTCCATCAGCGTTTTCGCCGCGCCGCCGATGAAGGCGTCGCGCACGTCCTCGCGCGGCAGGTAGCCGGCGACGACGAGGCCGTCGGGCAGCACGGTCGGCAGATCCTTGGCCGAATGGACGGCGATGTCGATCCCGCCTTCGAGCTGCGCCTGGTCCAGCTCCTTGGTGAACAGGCCCTTGCCGCCGACTTCGCTCAGCGGGCCGGTCCTGGATCAGGTCGCCGCTGGTCTTGATGACGACGATTTCGAAATGTTCTTCGGGCGCGCCATGGGCGAGCGCGAGGCGGCGGCGGGTCTCATAGGCCTGCGCCAGCGCCAGGGGACTGCCGCGCGTGCCGATTTTCATCCAGGGCGCCAAAATTCAAGCTCCAAGCCGTTTTCATTTGTCCGGGCGGCGGACTATAGGAAAAAGCGCGCCGTGAAGAAAGCGCGGGGCGGAATTTTCGCTTACCGACGTGTCAGGCGGCAGGAGAGAATCAGATGTGGGCGAGCCTGCGCGTTCTGGGAATCGAGAGCACCTGCGACGAAACCGCCGCCGCCGTGGTCGAGGCCGATTCCATGGGGCGCGGCAAGATCCTCTCCAACGCGGTGCTGAGCCAGATCGCCGAACACGCGGCCTATGGCGGCGTGGTGCCGGAAATCGCCGCGCGCGCCCATGTCGATTTGCTCGACCGGCTGATTCGCCGCGCGCTCGCCGAGGCCGATTGCGCTATCGACGATCTCGACGCCATCGCCGCCGCCGGCGGTCCCGGCCTGATCGGCGGCGTGATGGTCGGCCTGACCACCGGCAAGGCCATCGCGCTCGCCGCCGGCAAGCCCTTCGTCGCGGTCAACCATCTCGAAGCCCATGCGCTGACGCCGCGCCTGACCGACAATATCGACTTTCCCTATCTGCTGCTGCTGGTGTCCGGCGGCCACAGCCAGCTCGTCGCGGTCGACGGCGTCGGCGACTACCGGCGCCTCGGCTCGACGATCGACGACGCGGTCGGCGAAGCCTTCGACAAGGCGGCCAAACTGCTCGGCCTGCCCTATCCCGGCGGCCCGCGCGTCGAACAGGCCGCGCTCGGCGGCGATCCCGGCGCGCTTCGACTTTCCCCGCCCGATGACTGGGCCGGCGCAACCCCGATTTTTCCTTTTCGGGCCTCAAGACCGCCGTGCGGCTGGAGGCCGAGCGCATCGCGCCGCTGACCAACACCGACGTCGCCGATCTCTGCGCCTCGTTCCAGGCCGCCGCCGTCGACGTGCTGGTCGACCGCTGCCGCGCCGCCTTGCGGCTGCTCGCCGACGCGCCGAAGCCGCCGACCGCGCTGGTCGCGGCGGGCGGCGTCGCCGCCAATGGCGCGATCCGCCGCGCGCTGGGCCGGCTCTGCGCCGAAGCCGGGCTCAAGCTCGCCTTGCCGCCGCCGGGCCTGTGCTCGGACAATGGCGCGATGATCGCCTGGGCGGGGCTGGAGCGATTCCGCCTGGGCCTCGTCGACGGCATGGATTTCGCCGCGCGGCCGCGCTGGCCGCTCGATTCCGACCAGAATTCCCGCTGGCACGGGAAAGCCTGAGTTTTCTCCTGACGTGAGGTTTTTTTGCGCGCGCTGAAATATGTTCCTGCTCGCCGGCGCCTTCATTCTGGCGATCGAGGCCGGGCCCTTTCTCCAGACACGGACGCCGGTCTCCGCCCCGGTGCGCGTGGCCTATGGCCCGGCGCCGGGCTTCGAGACGCTCGACCCCGACCTGATCGGCAAGGCGCGAAAGAACATCGACATGGCGGCCTATGTGCTGAGCGACCAGAGGGTGATCGAGGCCCTGTCGGCGGCGGCGAGCCGCGGCGGGCGAATCCGCCTTTATTTCGACCCGGAACAATACCGCCGGGTCGGCGGCATGAACGACAACGTGCAGTCGCTGGTCAACCAGCCCAATGTCGAGGCGAAGATCAAGGCCGAGCAGAACGACATGATGCACCTGAAGGCCTATGCCGTTGGACGGGCGCTGGCTGCGCACGGGATCGACCAATTTCTCCTGGTCCGGCGAGACCCGCCAGGACAACGACCTCATCATCATCGATAGCCCCCAGGCCGCCGAGCAATTCACCGGCCAGTTCGAAAAGCTCTGGGCGAGGCGCGACAACCGGAATGCGGCGCCATGAATCCTGCGAAGATGAGTCCAGCTTCTGCGAAAAAGAACGCAATGCGACGCTCGCGGTCCTGGGCGCCGGCGCCTGGGGCACGGCTCTGGCCAATATGGCGGCGACCTCTCATTCCAGCGTCTGGCTCTGGGCGCATGATCCCGCCCATGTCGAGGCCATGAGGCAGACCCGGCGCAACGACCGGCGCCTGCCCGGCGTCGCTCTGGCGCCAGAAGTCGAGCCTGTCGCCGACATCGCCTGCGTCGGCGCGGCGGACCATGTGCTGGCCGTCGTCCCCGCCCAGAGCTATCGCGCGACGGCGGAGGCCATGCGCGGCCATCTGCGTCCCGGATCGGCCGTCGTGAATTGCGCCAAGGGCATCGAGCAGCATAGCGGCCTCTATATGCGCGAGGTGCTTGCCGAGGTTCTGCCCGGCCAGCCCGCCGCCGCCTTGTCCGGCCCGAGCTTCGCCGTCGATCTGGCGCGCGGCCTGCCGACCGCGGTGACGCTGGCCGCAGGGCGGATCGAACTGGCGGAAGAGTTGTGCGCGCGGCTCGCGGCGCCGCATTTCCGGCTGTACCGGTCGAGCGATCTGGTCGGGGTCGAAATCGGCGGCGCGGCCAAGAACGTGCTGGCCATCGCCTGCGGCGTCGTCATGGGCCGCGAACTCGGCGCCAGCGCCCATGCCGCGCTGCTGGCGCGCGGCTTCGCCGAACTGATGCGCTTCGCCTCGGCGCAGGGCGCGCGGCCGGAAACGCTCATGGGTCTCTCGGGGCTCGGCGATCTCGCCTTGACCTGCTCGTCGCCGCAATCGCGCAATTACGCCTTGGGCTTCGCCCTCGGGCGCGGCGAAAAGCCGCAGACCGCCGGCCACGGCAAGCTGACGGAAGGCGCCCTGACCGCCCATATCCTGACGGAAAAGGCCCGCAAACTCGGCGTGGAAATGCCGATCGCCGAAGCCGTGACGGCCGTTCTCGAAAACCGGATCGAAGTCGGCGCGGCGATCGAAGCCCTGATGAGCCGGCCATTCAAGGCCGAGGGCTGACGCCCGTCTCGCGACGGGCTTTTCGCCGAGCTACCGCCGCGCCGGATCAGGCTTACTTGTTGAGCAGGTCCGCCGGAACCTTGCCGCCATTGGCGGCGACGAGGGCGATGACCTTGTCGTGCAGCCACATGTTCATCTTGGCGCTGTCATGGGTGTCGCCCTCATATTTCAGCTCGGCGGCCAGCGCCTTGCGGGCGGTCAGGCTGGAATCGAGGCCCAGAACCTTCAGAAGGTCGACGATCGAAACGCGCCAGTCGAGGGTTTCCGGATTTTTCTCGTTCAAATCGTCGAGAACGGCCGCGATGTCCACCTTGGCGGCGACATCGGCGGGAACGCTGGCGGGAGCGCCGGGGGCCGGAGCGGCGCGAGGGAGTGCCGGCGGCTGCTTCGCTGGTGGGAGCGGCCGGAGCGGCGGGAGCGGCTTCAGCCGGGGTCGTGCCGAAAATCTTTCCGAGAATGGAGCTGAAAATGCTCATGGGAGTCCTGCCGTCAAATGGGTTTCACAGGTTCCCGGCGCCGGAACGGCGCGGGAAACGGCGGCAGGCTAGGGCGAAGTTGCGACAGTTACAACTCGTATCGGGCGCCTTTTCCGCGCCGCGCGGTTGAATCCGGTTCCTGTCTGGTGCACCCTTTTGGCGCAAAAGCCCCTCCCGCCGCACCAATCCCGGAACGCCAACATGCATTTTGTCGCCATCTGCCTCGACAAGCCGAACTCTTTGTCGAAACGACTCGAAAACCGCGCCGCCCATCTCGCCTTTCTCGGCGAGAAGCCCGAAATCGTGAAGCTCGGCGGCCCTTTCCTCGATCCGGAAGGCCAGCCCTGCGGTTCGATGCTGATCCTCGATTGCCCCGACGAGGCCGCGGCGCGCGCCTTCCTGGCCGGCGACCCCTATGCCAAGGCCGACCTGTTCGCCTCGGTCGAGCTGCGCGCCTACAAGCCCGTCCTCGGAGCCGCTTTGTAATGAGCGCGGAAAAATCCTACTGGCTGGTCAAGAGCGAGCCCGACGCCTGGTCCTGGGACCAGATGGTCGCCAGCGGCGCCGAGGGCACGGGCTGGACCGGCGTGCGCAACCATCTCGCCAAGCAGCAGATGATGGCGATGAAGTGCGGCGATCTCGCCTTCTTCTATCATTCGAACGTCGGCAAGGAGATCGTCGGCATCGTCGAGATCATCAAGACCTTCCACCCGGACCCGACCGATTCCAGCGGCAAGTTCGGCATGGTGGACGTGCGCGCGGTCAAGCCGCTGAAGCGGCCGGTCACGCTCGAAGAGATCAAGGCCGACCCGCGTTTTTCAGACCTCGCGCTGGTCAAGATGTCCCGCCTCTCCGTCCAGCCGGTCTCGGAGGATCATTGGCGGGCGATTTGCGCGCTCGGCGGCCTATAGGTCGTCCGTCTCCAGCGCCCCGGGGGACGGCACGCCCGCGGCGATGGCCGCAAGCCAGCGGCGCAACGCCTTCTCGCGCTTGGGACGCATGCCCTCGATCAGCCGCGCGCTTGCGGCCTCGGTTCGCTCGCGGCCCATGCGGAGGATTTTCTCGCCTTCGGGGGTCAGGATGAGCGGACGCGCCCGCGACGCGGACGAAACCGCGGCCTCCTCCTCCCGCGCCAGGCCGGCGCGGCGGAGATTGGCGACGATCAGCGAGACCGTCTGCGGCGTCAGCCTCGCCTTGCGCGCCAGATCCGCCGCCAGCAGGCCGGGAGCGGCGCCGATCAGCGCCAGCGCCGCGAGCTGCGGCGGGGTGATTCCGAGATCGGCCAGCAGGCGCTCCTCCGCGAGACGCTGGGCGCTCGCCGCCTGGCGCAGCAGGGCGGCGATGTCGCCGTTCTCGCCGGGAAGGTCGAGCGGGCGCGCGCGGCGCCTTGGCGGCTCGAGCGGATTGGGTTCGTCGAGCGGACGGATCTTGACCATGGCTCTCTTTCGGCGTGCGAATTGGGCTTAAAGATTGCTGACAGGCTGCTGACAATAATCGCCGATCCGCCAAGGCGCAAGCGCGGACGAACCGCACGATCGCCGGTTCTCTCCGGCGAAAGATTAGCTTGCCAGCCGCGCTCGCCCGCCGCTACACGCCTTTATTGAACTCCGGAACGCCCAGATGGAACATTCCCGCCGCTCGATCATCGACCATTACGACAGCCTCGTTTCGCTGGGGCGCATCGAGCGCGATTCGAAACAGATGGCGGTGGTGCAGAAGCTCGACGCGCTGAGCGTGACGCTGGTCGAAAGCCGGCTGGCGAGCAAATCGAGCGCGCTGGGCTGGCTGTTCGGGGCGCGCAAGGTCGAGACGCCGACCCCGCGCGGCCTTTACATCTGGGGATCGGTCGGGCGCGGCAAGACCATGCTGATGGACCTGTTCTTCGATTCCGTGGAAATCCCGCTGAAGCGGCGGGTGCATTTCCACGCCTTCATGGCTGACGTCCACAAGCGCATTTTCGCCTGGCGCCAGAAGAAGAAGGCCAACGAGGTCAAGGGCGACGATCCGATCGCTCCGATCGCCGACGAGCTGATCAAGGAATCGACGCTGCTGTGCTTCGACGAATTCGCGGTCACCGACATCGCCGACGCCATGATTCTCGGCCGGCTGTTCCAGGCGCTCTGGGCGCGCAAGATCGTCGTGGTCGCCACCTCCAACGTCGATCCCGGCCGATCTCTACAAGGACGGCCTGAACCGCGCCCTGTTCCTGCCCTTCATCGCCATGATCAGGAGCAATATGGAGGTGGTCAAGCTGGATTCGCGCACCGATTTCCGGCTGGAAAAGCTCGGCGGCGCGCCGGTTTACTCACACGCCGGCCGACGAATCCGCGCGCTCGGCCCTCGACAAGGCCTTTCGCGCGCTGGCGGGCGTCGAGCAGAGGCGCTGCCGGTTCGCGCTGCCCCTGCTCGGGCGCGAAATCGCCGTTCCCCAGGCCGCCAGCCATGTCGCGCGCTTCGATTATGCGGATCTGTGCAAGCAGCCGCTCGGCGCCGCCGATTTCCTCGGCCATCGCCGAGACGTTTCCACGTGCTCGTCGTGGACAATATTCCGGTCATCCGGCCCGAGGAGCGCAACGAGGCGAAACGGTTCATCAATCTGATCGACGCGCTCTACGACCAGAAGGTCAAGCTGATCGCCTCCGCCGAAGCGGAGCCGGAACTGCTCTACCGCGCCGAGCAGGGCCGCGAGGCCTTTGAATTCGCGCGCACCTGCTCGCGCCTCACGGAAATGCGCTCGGCGGACTATCATGGCGCTGCCGCACGGCCGCGGCGACGTGGTCAGCGGCGACATCACGGGACTGGTCGAGACATGAGCGCTTCGGCGCGCTCCGGCGAACTGTCCGCCGACGCAGCGGATCCTGGAGCTCGCCTGCGACCATTTGCGCCGCTTCGGCCCGAAGCGGACGACCATCGTGGGCATCGCCGAAGCCGCCGGCATGTCCCACGCCAATGTCTATCGCTATTTCCCCTCCAAGGAGGCCCTGTTCGACGCGGTCACCTCGCTCTGGCTCAAGCCGCTCGAAGAAGAGCTGCGCGTCATCGTGCAGGGGCAGGATCCCGCCTATGACAAGCTCGAACGCGCCCTGACCGCGCTGCAGAGCGCCTATCGCGAGAAGCGCGACAGCGACCCGATCCTGTTCCGGCTGCTCTGCGACGCCATCGAACAGGGCGGCGGCATCGCGCGCAAGCATCGCAACAAGGTGCAGGGCGAGATTCAGACCATCGTGGAGGAGGGCATCGGCTCGGGCGCCTTTCGCATGCAGGACCGCCGCCGCGCCATGGCGCTCGTTTTCGATCTCGCCCATCGCTTCATCCAGCCGGTGGCGATCGCGCTCGACAGGAGCGTTTCCGCGGCCGGAGCTGGAGTTTCGCGCCGGCCGGGTGATCGCGATCATCCAGCGCAGCCCTGACTTTCGGCGATCCCGATTTTGATATGTGACATATTTTGTAAATTGTCACTATGCGGCAATTGCGCGCCCGCGCGAGCGGGCCTCTGACTGGCGCTGCTTTATCTCAACGCCTTGTTTTCTCAGCCTCTTCCTGCCCGCGGCGCCAAGCTCGCCCGGCAAGCGTTCACGATAAAGTCACGGGCTTAGTCTTTCTCACGACTTGAAAGCCTGGAAACTTCGATGCACAACGCCGTCCCATATCCGCCGCCTGCGGAAATCCCGGCGTCGCGCCTGTTGCGGCGACGGACTGAACGACAAGTTGGAACGAGGACGAACACCCATGGCGCGTAACAAGATTGCACTGATCGGAGCCGGCCAGATCGGCGGCACCCTGGCCCATCTCGCCGGCCTCAAGGAACTGGGCGACATCGTCCTGTTCGACATCGCCGAAGGCACGCCGCAGGGCAAGGCGCTCGATCTCGCGGAATCCTCCCCGGTCGACGGCTTCGACGCCAAGCTCTCCGGCGCCAATGACTATACGGCGATCGCCGGCGCCGACGTGATCATCGTCACCGCCGGCGTGCCGCGCAAGCCCGGCATGAGCCGCGACGACCTGCTCGGCATCAACCTGAAGGTGATGGATTCCGTCGGCGCCGGCATCAAGCAATATGCCCCCAACGCTTTCGTCATCTGCATCACCAACCCGCTCGACGCCATGGTCTGGGCGCTGCAGAAGGCTTCCGGCCTGCCGCACAACAAGGTCGTCGGCATGGCCGGCGTGCTCGATTCCGCCCGCTTCCGCTATTTCCTCGCCGAAGCCACCGGCGTCTCGGTCAAGGACATCCACGCCATGACGCTCGGCGGCCACGGCGACGACATGGTGCCGCTGGTCCGCTATTCGACCGTCGGCGGCGTGCCGCTGCCCGAACTGGTCAAGATGGGCTGGCTGACGCAGGACAAGCTCGACTCGATCGTCGACCGCACCCGCAAGGGCGGCGGCGAGATCGTCGCCCTGCTCAAGACCGGCTCGGCCTTCTACGCGCCGGCCGCCTCGGCCATCGCCATGGCTGAATCCTATCTGCAAGGACCAGAAGCGCGTCCTGCCCGGTCGCCGCCTATCTCAACGGCGAATATGGCGTGAAGGACATCTATGTCGGCGTTCCCGGCGCTGATCGGCGCCAATGGCGTCGAGAAGATCGTCGTAGATCGAGTTCGACGCCGCCGAAAAGGCGATGTTCGACAAGTCGATCGCGTCGGTCCAGGGCCTGATCGAAGCCTGCAAGAAGATCAATCCGGCGCTCGCCTGATTTGAAGTCAAAGGCCGGCGCGTTTCCGGCGACATTCTGACGCGCCGGAAACGCGCCAGGCGCCGATTCGCTCATTCATGAGGACTGCAAATGAACATTCATGAGTATCAGGCGAAAGCCGTTCTCAAGGAATTCGGAGTACCGGTTTCGCGTGGCGTGCCGGTCCTCAAGGTCGAAGACGCGGAAGCCGCCGCCAAGGAGCTCGGCGGTCCGCTCTGGGTCGTCAAGTCGCAGATTCATGCCGGCGGCCGCGGCAAGGGCAAGTTCAAGGAAGCCGCCGCCGGCGAAAAGGGCGGCGTGCGCCTCGCCAAGTCGATCGACGAGGTCAAGACCTACGTCAAGGAAATGCTCGGCAACACGCTGGTCACCATCCAGACCGGCCCGGCCGGCAAGCAGGTCAACCGCCTCTATATCGAGGACGGCTCCGACATCGAGAAGGAATTCTACCTCTCGGCGCTGGTCGATCGCGCGACCTCGCGCGTCGTCCTTCGTCGTTTCCACCGAAGGCGGCATGGACATCGAGGAAGTCGCCCATTCGACTCCCGAAAAGATCCATCACCTTCTCGGTCGATCCGGCCACCGGCATCATGCCGCACCACGGCCGCACGCGTCGCCAAGGCGCTGAACCTGTCGGGCGATCTCGCCAAGCAGGCGGGCGCGCTGGTCGCCAAGCTCTACAAGGCCTTCGTCGAGAAGGACATGGCCATGCTGGAGATCAATCCGCTGATCGTCACCAAGCAGGGCGAACTGAAGTGCCTCGACGCCAAGGTCTCCTTCGACTCCAACGCGCTCTATCGTCACCCCGACATCGCTCGCGCTGCGCGACGAGACCGAAGAAGACGCCAAGGAAATCGAAGCCTCGAAATACGACCTGTCCTACATCACGCTCGACGGCGCGATCGGCTGCATGGTCAACGGCGCCGGCCTCGCCATGGCGACGATGGACATCATCAAGCTCTATGGCGATGGAGCCCGCCAACTTCCTCGACGTCGGCGGCGGCGCCACCAAGGAGAAGGTCACGGCGGCGTTCAAGATCATCACCGCCGACCCGAATGTCAAAGGCATCCTGGTCAACATCTTCGGCGGCATCATGCGCTGCGACGTCATCGCCGAAGGCGTGATCGCCGCGGTCAAGGAAGTCGGCCTCCAGGTTCCGCTGGTCGTGCGCCTCGAAGGCACCAATGTCGAACTCGGCAAGAAAATCATCAGTGAATCCGGGTCTCAACGTGATTCCCGCCGACGATCTCGACGACGCCGCGCAGAAAATCGTCAAGGCCGTCAAGGAGGCCAAGCCTAATGTCCATCCTGATCGACAACACACACCAAGGTCATCACCCAGGGCTTTACCGGCAAGAACGGCACCTTCCATTCCGAGCAGGCGCTGGCCTATTTCGGCACCAAGGTCGTCGGCGGCACCTCGCCCGGCAAGGGCGGCACCACGCATATCGGCCTGCCGGTGTTCGACACGGTCGCCGAAGCGCGTGACGCCACCGGCGCCAACGCCTCGGTGATCTACGTCCCGCCGCCCGGCGCGGCCGACGCCATCTGCGAGGCGATCGACGCGGAAATCCCGCTGATCGTCTGCATCACCGAAGGCATTCCGGTCGAGGACATGATCAAGGTGAAGCGTTCGCTGTTCCGGCTCCAAGTCGCGCCTGATCGGCCCGAACTGCCCGGGCGTCATGACCGCCGGCGAATGCAAGATCGGCATCATGCCCGGCAACATCTTCAAGCCGGGCAATGTCGGCATCGTCTCGCGCTCCGGCACGCTGACCTATGAAGCCGTGTTCCAGACCACGCAGGTCGGCCTCGGCCAGACCACGGCGGTCGGCATCGGCGGCGACCCGGTCAAGGGCACGGAATTCATCGACATGCTCGAGATGTTCCTGGCCGACGACAAGACCCACTCGATCATCATGATCGGCGAAATCGGCGGCTCGGCGGAAGAAGACGCCGCGCAGTTCATGCCGACGAGGCCAAGCGCGGCCGCAAGAAGCCGATGGTCGGCTTCATCGCCGGCCGCACGGCCCCTCCCGGACGCCGCATGGGCCATGCCGGCGCGATCATTTCGGGCGGCAAGGGCGGCGCCGAAGACAAGATCGCGGCGATGGAGGCGGCGGGCATCCGCGTTTCGCCTTCGCCGGCGCGCCTTGGCTCGACCCTGGTCGAACTGCTCAAGGGCCATTGATCCCTGCCGCGGACGGCCCTCCGTCCGCGGCTGACAACTGATCCGGGCCGGCCTCGCGCCGGCTCGGAGGAACTGGACGAAGCCCGCCGCAAGCAATGCGGGCCGAACCGGGCGCCGCGAAGGCGTCGATGTGGGTGGAAAGCCGCCCGAGCCCGCGACCGCCGTCCGATCGGCCGCGCGGAGCGAGAGGACACTGACATGGCGCGTCAAGACAGCAATGGAAGCAATGGCGGCGGCGGCGTGGGCCGTTCGGCGCAGAACGCCGCTTTCGCGGATTCGTCTTTCTTGTTCGGCGGCAACGCCGCCTATATCGAGCAGCTCCATGCCGCCTACAAGGCCAATCCGGCCGGCGTCGATCCCGAATGGCGCGAATTCTTCGGCGCCCTGAACGACGACGGCGATTCCGTCGCCGCCAACGCCAAGGGCGCCTCGTGGAAGCGCCCGAACTGGCCGATCGCGCCGCAGGGCGACCTCGTCGCCGCGCTCGACGGCCAGTGGCCGGTCAATGAAAAGGCGCTCGCCGACAAGATCAAGGGCAAGGCGGCCAGCGACGGCAAGGGCGAGATTTCCGCCGCCGAACTGCACCGCGCGACCCAGGATTCCGTGCGCGCGATCATGATGATCCGCGCCTATCGCATGCGCGGCCATCTGCACGCCAATCTCGATCCGCTCGGCCTCGATCCGCAGAAGGACCACGAAGAACTGCATCCCGTCGAGCTACGGCTTCACCGAGGCCGATTACGACCGCAAGATCTTCATCGACCACGTGCTCGGCATGGAATACGCGACCATCCGCGAGATGCTGGCCGATGTTGCGCCGCACCTATTGCTCGACCATCGGCTGGGAATTCATGCACATTTCCGATCCGGCCGAGAAGGCCTGGATCCAGGAGCGCATCGAAGGACCGCACAAGGAGATCTCTTTCACCAAGGAGGGCAAGCGCGCCATCCTGCAGAAGCTGGTCGAGGCTGAAGGCTTCGAGAAGTTCCTCGACGTAAGCTACACCGGCACCAAGCGCTTCGGCCTGGACGGCGGCGAGTCGATCGATTCCGGCGCTCGAACAGATCCTCAAGCGCGGCGGCGCCCTCGGCGTGAAGGAAGTCGTGCTCGGCATGGCCCATCGCGGCCGCCTCAACGTGCTCTGCCAGGTGATGGGCAAGCCGCATCGCGCCTTGTTCAACGAATTCAAGGGCGGCTCGTTCCTGCCCGAGGAGGTCGAGGGCTCCGGCGACGTGAAATACCACCTCGGCGCCTCGTCCGACCGCGAGTTCGACAACAACAAGGTGCATCTGTCGCTGACCGCGAACCCGTCGCATCTCGAAATCGTCGATCCGGTGGTGCTCGGCAAGGTCCGCGCCAAGCAGGACCAGGACAAGTGACCGCGCGCCGGAAGACCGCCGCAGCGTCATGCCGCTGCTGATCCACGGCGACGCCGCCTTCGCCGGTCAGGGCGTGGTGGCGGAATGTTTCGGCCTTTCGGGCCTCAAGGGCCACCGCACCGGCGGCTCGATCCATTTCATCATCAACAACCAGATCGGCTTCACCACCTATCCGCGCTATTCGCGCTCCTCGCCCTATCCCTCCGATGTGGCGAAGATGGTCGAGGCCCCGATCCTGCACTGCAACGGCGACGACCCGGAAGCGGTCGTGTTCTGCGGCCAAGGTCGCGACCGAATTCCGGCAGAAGTTCCAGAAGCCGGTCGTCATCGACATGTGGTGCTACCGCCGCTTCGGCCACAACGAGGGCGACGAGCCGTCTTTCACCCAGCCGCTGATGTACAAGAAGATCCGCGCGCACAAGACCACGCTCGAGCTCTATTCCGAGAAGCTGATCTCGCAGGGCCTGATCACCCAGGGCGAAGTCGACAAGATGAGGGCCGACTGGCGCACCCGCCTCGACGCCGAATATGAAGCCGGCCCGGCCTACAAGCCGAACAAGGCGGACTGGCTCGACGGCCGCTGGGCGGGCCTGAAATCCGTCCCCACCGCCGACCAGGAGGATCCGCGCCGCGGCAAGACCGCCATCGAGCCGAGCACGCTGCGCGAATATGGCGAGAAGCTGTGCAAGGTTCCGGAGGGCTTCCACCTCCACAAGACGATCCAGCGCTTCCTCGACAATCGCCGCAAGGCGATCGACACCGGCGAGGGCATCGACTGGGCGACCGCCGAGGCTCTGGCCTTCGCCTCGCTGGTCGACGACGGCTATCGCGTCCGCCTGTCCGGCCAGGATTGCGAGCGCGGCACGTTCTCGCAGCGCCATTCGGTGCTGATCGACCAGGAAAACGAAGCGCCGCTATGTGCCGCTGAACCATATCCGCGAGGGCAAGCAGGGCCATTACGAGGTCATCAATTCGATGCTCTCGGAAGAAGCCGTGCTCGGTTTCGAATATGGCTATTCGCTCGCCGAGCCCAATGCGCTCACGCTTTGGGAAGGCCAGTTCGGCGATTTCGCCAATGGCGCGCAAGTCCTGTTCGACCAGTTCATCTCGTCGGGCGAACGCAAGTGGCTGCGCATGTCCGGCCTCGTCTGCCTGCTGCCGCATGGCTATGAAGGCCAGGGCCCGGAACATTCCTCGGCCCGTCTCGAGCGCTTCCTGCAAATGTGCGCCGAAGACAACATGCAGGTCGCCAACTGCTCGAGCCCGGCGAATTATTTCCACATCCTGCGCCGCCAGCTCAAGCGCGACATCCGCAAGCCCTTGATCCTGATGACGCCGAAATCGCTGCTGCGCCACAAGCGCGTGGTGTCGAAGCTGGAGGAATTCACGGGCGACGGCCATTTCCGCCGCCTGCTCTCGGACCACGCCGAGACGGAGCCCAACGAAGCGATCAAGCTGGTCAAGGACGACAAGATCCGCCGCGTCATCCTCTGCACCGGCAAGGTCTATTACGACCTCTACGAGGAGCGCGAGAAGCGCGGGATCGACGACGTTTACCTGCTGCGCGTCGAGCAGCTCTATCCGCTGCCGCTGAAGGCTCTTGTCGCGCGCCTGTCGCGCTTCAAGAAGGCCGAGGTGGCCTGGTGCCAGGAAGAGCCCAAGAACATGGGCGCGTGGACCTTCGTCGAGCCCTATCTCGAATGGGTGCTGGCGCAGGCCGGCGGCAAGAGCAAGCGCGTCCGCTATATCGGGCGGCCCGCTTCGGCGGCCACGGCGGCGGGCACGATGTCCCTCCACCTCGCCCAGCTCAAAGCCTTCCTCGACGACGCCTTCTCAAGCTGAAATCTCCCTCCCATCGGGGCTCCGGCGGCAAAACGCCGACCGGGGCTCCCGCCTTTCCCTCCAAATTGAGCCGCTCAAGCGGCGGATGTGATCCCCATGGCCACTGAAATCCGCGTTCCTACCCTCGGCGAATCCGTTTCCGAAGCGACCATCGGCCGCTGGTTCAAGAAGCCCGGCGACGCCGTCAAGGCCGACGAGCCCTTGCTGGAGCTTGAAACCGACAAGGTCACGCTCGAAGTCAACGCCCCCGCCGCCGGCGTGCTGGCGGAAATCATCGCCAAGGACGGCGACACCGTCGAGCCGGGCGCCCTGCTCGGCCAGATCGCGGAAGGCGCCGGCGCCGCCGCGGCTCCCGCCGCCGCTGCGGCCCCCGCCGCCGCGCCTGCTCCGGCCGCGGCTCCGCCCGGCTCCCGCGCCTGCCGGCGCCGGCGCGCCGCCCTCGCCAGCCGCCGCCAAGAACGCCGCCGATCGCGGCGTCGACGTCAATGATGTCGCCGGCTCGGGCAAGCGCGGCCAGGTGCTCAAGGGCGACGTGCTCGCCTATGCCGCCAATCCGCCGGCCGCCGCCGCGCCCGCTCCGGTCGCCGTCCGCGCGCCGTCCCCCGCCGACGACGCCGCCCGCGAAGAGCGCGTGAAGATGACCAAGCTGCGCCAGACCATCGCGCGCCGCCTGAAGGAAGCGCAGAACACCGCCGCCATGCTGACCACGTTCAACGAAGTGGACATGCAGCCGCTGATGAGCCTGCGCACGCCAGTACAAGGACCTGTTCGAGAAGAAGCATGGCGTGAAGCTCGGCTTCATGGGCTTCTTCGTGAAGGCCTGCACCCATGCGCTGAAGGAAATCCCGGCCGTCAATTCCGAGATCGACGGCTCCGACCTCATCTACAAGAACTTCTGCCACATCGGCGTCGCCGTCGGCACCGACAAGGGCCTCGTCGTGCCGGTCGTGCGCGACGCGGAGCACGCTGTCCATCGCCGGCATCGAAAAAACCATCGCCGGTTTCGGCAAGCGCGCCCGCGACGGCCAGCTCAAGATCGAGGAAATGCAGGGCGGCACCTTCACCATCTCCAACGGCGGCGTCTATGGCTCGCTGATGTCCACCCCGATCCTGAACGCGCCGCAGTCGGGCATCCTCGGCATGCACAAGATCCAGGACCGTCCGGTCGTGATCGGCGGCAAGATCGAGATCCGCCCGATGATGTATCTGGCGCTGTCCTACGATCACCGCATCGTCGACGGCAAGGAGGCCGTGACCTTCCTCGTCCGCGTCAAGGAAGCGCTGGAAGACCCGGCGCGCCTGGTTCTCGATCTCTGATCCGATCCCTTTCCATGCCCGGCTTGCCGGGCATGGCTGCTTTTTCGCGGAGAAATTGATGTCCTACGATCTCATCGTCATCGGCACCGGCCCTGGCGGCTATGTCTGCGCCATCCGCGCCGCCCAGCTCGGCCTCAAGACCGCCGTCGTCGAAAAGCGCAAGACCCATGGCGGGACCTGCCTCAACATCGGCTGCATCCCGTCCAAGGCGCTGCTGCACGCCTCCGAAGTGTTCGAGGAAGTCGCCCATGACGTCGGCGCGCTCGGCGTCGTCGTCGGCAAGCCCAAGCTCGATTTCGCCGCGCTGATGAAGCACAAGGACGACACCGTCGGCGCCAATGTGCAGGGCGTCGCCTTCCTGCTCAAGAAGAACAAGGTCGACGCCTTCTTCGGAACCGGCTCGATCCTCGCCGCCGGCAAGGTCGAAGTGACCGCCGAGGACGGCTCGAAACAGGTTCTCGAGACCAAGAACATCGTCATCGCCACCGGCTCGGACGTCGCGCCGCTGCCCGGCGTGACCATCGACGAAAAGATCGTCGTCTCCTCGACCGGCGCGCTGGAGCTGTCCAAGGTTCCGGCGAAGATGATCGTGGTCGGCGCCGGCGTGATCGGCCTCGAACTCGGCTCGGTCTGGCGCCGTCTCGGCGCGGAGGTCACGGTCGTCGAATATCTCGACCGCATCCTGCCGGGCATGGATGTCGAGACCGTCAAGCAGTTCCAGCGCATCCTGGAAAAGCAGGGCGTCAAGTTCGTGCTCGGCTCGAAGGTGACCAAGGTCGAGACGGCCAAGGGCGCCGCCAAGGTGACGGTGGAGCCCGCGGCGGGCGGCGAGGCCAAGACGCTCGACGCCGACATCGTGCTGGTCGCCATCGGCCGCCGTCCCTATACGGAAGGCCTCGGGCTCGAAGCGCTCGGCGTCGCGATGGAGCGCGGCCAGATCGTCATCGACAGCCATTTCACGACCAATGTGCCCGGCGTTTACGCCATCGGCGACGTCGTGCGCGGCCCGATGCTGGCGCACAAGGCCGAAGACGAAGGCATCGCGGTGGCCGAGCTTCTCGCCGGCCAGCATGGCCACGTGAATTACGACGTCATTCCCGGCGTGGTCTATACCTATCCGGAAATCGCCTCGGTCGGCGCGACCGAGGAAGAGCTCAAGGCCAAGGGGATCGCCTACAAGAGCGGCAAGTTCCCCTTCACCGCCAATGGCCGCGCCCGCGCCATGCGCCATACCGACGGCTTCGTGAAGGTGCTGGCCGACGCCGCCACCGACCGCGTCCTCGGCGTTCATATCCTGGGCTTCGGCGCCGGCGAAATGATCCATGAAGCCGCCGTGCTGATGGAATTCGGCGGTTCTTCGGAAGACCTCGCCCGCACCTGCCACGCCCACCCGACCATGTCGGAAGCGGTCAAGGAAGCGGCCATGGCCGTCGAGAAGCGCGCCATCCATATGTGACCTGCCATCTCGCAAAGAATGAACGCGTGAAAGCCCGGATTTTCCGGGCTTTTGCATTTCGAGGACCCGTTTGCTTCCGCCGGCCATCCCCCTAAGATCGGCGGGCGCCACGATCGCGAATCAAGGTCCAGATCCTCGGAAGAAAAATCATGTCGCCGCAGGATTCCGCCGCTCCCGCTTCGCCGCCTTCCCGAGCGACGCGGCTGGCGCATCGTCTCCGCGCCTTGTTGCGGTCGAACGAACTGGCGTCTGGTCGTCGCCTCGGCTTTGGTCGGCGTGGTCGCCGCCGCCAGCGTCGCCGCCATGACCGCGACCGCGAACTTGATGCATGTCCTGATCTTCCATCTGCCGTTCGACGTGCGGCTGAGCGCGGCGGACCGCATCGCGCCCGTCGCGGCTTTCGCGGCGCTCACGCTCGGTGGGCTGAGCCTCGGCCTGATGGAGGCCTTTCGCCTTCGGAAAGGGATTCCCGGCCCGGTCGATCCGGTCGAAGCCAACGCCCTGCGCGGCGGCCGCATGTCGCTGCGCGACAGTTTCATCGTCGGGATGCAGACCCTGATCTCCAATTCCTGCGGCGCCTCCGTGGGGCTGGAGGCGGGCTACACCCAGGTCGGATCGGGTCTCGGCTCGTTCCTCGGCCAGAAATTGCGCCTGCGCCGCAGCGATTTGCGCCTGCTGGTGGGCGCCGGCGCGGCCGCGGCGATCGGCGGCTCCTTCGGCGCGCCGCTGACCGGCGCCTTCTACGCCTTCGAGGTCGTCCTCGGCAGCTATTCCATCGCGGCGGCGGGGCCGATCTTCACCGCCTCGATCGTCGGCGTCCTCGTCACGCATTTTCTTGCCGGCGCGCCCTACCAGATCAACACGCCTGCGGTCGATCCGCTCAAGCTCTCGGGCTATCCGGCCTTGTTCGGCCTGGCCGCCTGCGCCGTGGCGATCGGCGTCGTCGCCATGCGCGGCGCCGGCGCGTCGGAGCGCGCGCTCCAGTCCACGCGCACGCCGGTCTGGGCGCGGCCCGTGATCGGCGGGCTGGCCGTGGCGGCGCTGGCGACGATCACGCCGCAGGTTCTGGGCGCCGGCCATGGCGCGCTCGGCGCTGAACATTTCCGGCCATTTTCCGCTTGCGGCGCTCGCGGCCTTCCTCGCGCTGAAGCTGGTCGCCTGCCTGATTTCGCTGGCCAGCGGCTTTCGCGGCGGCCTGTTCTTCGCGTCCCTGTTCATGGGCGCGACGCTCGGCAAGATCTACGGACTGGCGATGCGTCGCCCTGTTTCCCGCCTTCGCCCCGGACCCGACCATCTGCATTCTCGCGGGAATGGCGACATTCGGCGTGGTGATCGTCGGCGGGCCTCTGACCATGTCCTTCCTGGTGCTGGAGAACACCGCCGATTTCTCGGTCACCGCCGGGGTGCTCGCGGCCTCGATCGCCGCCAGCCTGATGGTGCGCTCCACCTTCGGCTATTCCTTCTCCACCTGGCGGCTGCATTTGCGCGGCGAAAACGTCCGCAGCGCCTCCGACGTCGGCTGGATCTCCGAACTTCAGGTCGGCAGGCTGATGCGCCCGAAGCCGCCGACCGCGCCCGCCTGGCTGGATATCGACGATTTCTGCCAGCGCAATCCGCTCGGTTCGGCCCAATTCATCGTCCTGACCGACGAGGCCGGCCGCTACGCCGGCATGGTCAGCCTGCCCGAGGCCCACCTTCACGCCCACGAGGCCGAGGGCTGGATCAGCAGCCTTGCGCGGCAGAAGGACGTCTGGCTGACGCCCCGGATGAACGCCAAGACGGCCATGACCCTGTTCGACCAGGCCGAAGCCGACCAGCTCGTCGTGCTCGACCCGGAAACCAAGGCGCCGCTCGGCGTACTGACAGAGCCCTATCTCGCCCGTCGCTATGCCGAACAGGCCGATTCCGCCGTGCGCAGCGCCTTTGGAATCTGACGCCGCTCAAGACCGCGCGCGAGGATGGGCGGCGCTATAGGCCTCGAACAGCCGCGTCTTGTCGATCGAAGTGTAGATCTGCGTCGTCGACAGGCTGGCGTGGCCGAGCAGTTCCTGGATCGACCGAAGGTCGCCGCCCCGGCTCAAGAGATGGGTGGCGAAGGAATGGCGCAACGCGTGGGGGGTGGCCGAATCCGGAAGCCCGAGCGCGCCGCGCAGCCGCTCCGCCGTCAGCTGGATGATTCGCGGCGACAGCGGGCCGCCGCGCGCGCCGACGAACAGCGGCCCGTCCTTGGCGAGACGATGGGGACAGCTTTCGAGATAGGCCTCGACCGCCTGCCGGACCGGCAGGATCACCGGCACGGCGCGCGTCTTGCCGCCCTTGCCGACGATGGTCAGCGAATCGACGGTCCCGACCGGAGCGTCGGCGCGCCGGATCGACAGGGCTTCCGAAATGCGCAAGCCCGCCCCGTAGAGCAGGGCCAGCACCGCCGCATCGCGCGCCAGAATCCAGGGCGCGCGGCGCTCGTCGGCCGCCTCTTCGCCAAAAGCCATTTCCCTCGCCCGGGCTGCCGGCAGCGCCTTGGGCAAGGCGCGGGCGACTTTCGGCGACCGCACCTTGTCGAAGACGGCGACGCTCGCGAGACCTTCGCGGCCCAGATGGCGCGCGAACGAGCGCAGGCCCGCCAGTTGCCGCAGCAAAGAGCGCGACGCGACGCCGTCCTCGCGCCTGCGCGCAAGAAAGGCGCGCAGGTCAGCCGGCTTCAACCCGGCCAGTTGGGCCAGATCGGGCGATGTCGCGAAGCGGTCGCGAAGAAAAGACAGGAATTGCCTGAGATCGCGCGCATAGGCGTCGAGCGTGAGCGTCGAGACGCGTCTTTCGCCCGCGAGCCGGCGCAGCCAGAGGCGCGCCGCCGCGGCGAGATCGGCCTCGGCGCAGACAAAGGAATTTTCGAGCGCGGCTGTCGCCGGCTGTCGGGGGGACGCATCCATGCCGACAGTCTAGCGGCGGGATCTCAACAATCCTTTGCCGCGCCGAACATTCTTGCCGCAGGCGAGGCCGGAGCCGCTCAGCCCTTGACGGTCTTGGCGGCCTGGGCGCGGAATTCCTCGAAATGACGCGAGACCTGATGCTCGGACTGGGCGACGCCCGCCGCGCTGAAATCCTTTTGAATCTGCGCGAGGACGCCCGCCTTGACATGCGCCGCGACATCCTGGGCGACGAGCGTCTTGGCGTATTCCTCGGCTTCGGCGCCGGTTTTGCCGAGCTTCTCGGCGGCCCAGAGCCCGAGCATCAGATTGGTTTGGGCGAGGACCTTGAACAGGACTTCCTCGTCATGCGCGAACTTGTTTTCAAAAGCCACTTCGCGCTTGTCGAATCCGGACATTCGAATTTCCTTCCCGTTTCAGACATTACGTGGGCGCATATATATAGTCTCCCTCTCGGTCTGCCTAGCTTTGCGATGGCGCAACAATGGCGCGGCGGATGGGTCTTTCGGGTGAGAGAGGCCGGGGCGGCCCGCGATTCGTCGAAACCGGTTGTGTATCGGCGCGGAACGGGCTAGGAACCAAGGGAAACGCGGCCTGAAGGTTTCCCGCGCGACAAGAGCTCCCGCGACATGCGCCCGCGAGGCGCGCGTCGCCGGCAAGATCCCGTCAGGACGCAAGAATCGCTGGAGGCCCGGAAGAGCCGAGGCATCCGTGGATATCTCAAAGATCGGTTATTTCCCATGAACCGCCGCCGTCGCATTTACGAAGGCAAGGCCAAGGTCCTCTATGAAGGCCCGGAGCCTGGCACTTTGATTCAGCACTTCAAGGACGACGCCACCGCCTTCAATGCCAAAAAGCATGAAGTGATCGACGGCAAGGGCGTTCTGAACAACCGGATTTCGGAATATATCTTCCAGAATCTGAACGATATCGGCGTGCCGACCCATTTCATCCGCCGGCTCAACATGCGCGAGCAGTTGATCCGCGAGGTCGAGATCATTCCGCTCGAAGTCGTCGTGCGCAATGTCGCCGCCGGCTCGCTGTCCACCCGCCTCGGCATCGAGGAAGGCTCGCAGCTGCCGCGTTCGATCATCGAGTTCTATTACAAGAACGACGCCCTGAACGATCCGATGGTCTCGGAAGAGCACATCACCGCGTTCGGCTGGGCGACGCCGCAGGAAATCGACGACATCATGGCCTTGGCCATCCGCGTCAACGACTTCCTCACCGGCCTGTTCCTCGGCGTCGGCATTCGCCTCGTCGATTTCAAGATGGAATGCGGCCGCCTGTGGGAAGGCGACATGATGCGCATCGTCGTCGCCGACGAAATTTCCCCCGATTCCTGCCGGTTGTGGGACATCAAGTCCAACGACAAGCTCGACAAGGACCGTTTCCGCCGCGACCTCGGCGGCCTGGTCGAGGCCTATGCCGAAGTCGCGCGCCGGCTCGGCATCATGCAGGAAAACGAAAAGCCGCACACCGGCGGCCCGAAACTGGTGCA
This sequence comes from uncultured Alphaproteobacteria bacterium, assembly GCA_963811975.1. Classification (GTDB taxonomy): domain Bacteria; phylum Pseudomonadota; class Alphaproteobacteria; order Rhizobiales; family Beijerinckiaceae; genus Rhodoblastus. The sequence continues at coordinate 112,777 of CAWETR010000020.1, read as the reverse complement.
ATGACCTGATCGACCCCGATCCTTGACTGCGATCGAGGCGCCCCGCGGCGCGGAATTCAATTCTCTGCGCCGCGCCGGGGGCTTGTTCGACGCCCCCTTGCGGCGCCCGTCCTGCAGCGACGGGCGGAAAGATCCATCGGCAGAAGGAAAGTGCTTCCTATGAAAGCGCGCGTCACCGTCACCCTGAAAACCGGCGTGCTCGACCCGCAGGGCAAGGCGATCGAAGGCGCCTTGCATTCGCTGGGCGTCGAGGGCATCGCCTCCGTGCGCCAGGGCAAGGTCTTCGACATCGAATTCGAGGGCGCAAACGCCGAGGCGGCGAAAGCGGCCCTGACCGCCGCCAGCGAGAAATTGCTGGCCAATACCGTCGTCGAGAATTTCCGCGTCGAATTGCTCTGAGCCGTCGCGGTTCTCGAACCCCCTTCCGCCAAAGCCAAAGCCATGAAAGCGAGAACGCCATGAAAGCGGCGATCGTGCTGTTCCCGGGATCCAATCGCGAGGGCGATGCGGCGCGCGCGCTGCGTCAGGCCGGCGCGCAAACCAGCATTGTCTGGCACGCCGACCACGATCTTCCGGCGGGAACCGATCTCGTTGTGCTGCCCGGCGGCTTTTCCTATGGCGATTATCTGCGTTGCGGCGCCATTGCCGGTCGCGCCCATGTCATGGACGCGGTTCGCCGCCACGCCGCGCGCGGCGGGCTGGTGCTGGGCATTTGCAACGGCTTCCAGATCCTGTGCGAAAGCGGCCTGCTGCCGGGCGTGCTGATGCGCAACCGCGATCTGCGCTTCATCTGCAAGCGCCAGCATCTGAGGGTGGAGCGCAACGACACCGCCTTCACGCGAGCCTACGCTTTGCATCAGCCGATCGATGTCGCGATCGCCCATGGCGAGGGCAATTACGAAGCCCATGAGGAAACGATCGCGCGGCTCGAAGGCGAAGGCCGCGTCGCGTTCCGCTATTGCGACGCCACGGGCAAGGTTGGCGGCGCCGCCAACCCCAATGGCTCGACCAATGACATCGCCGGGATCTATTCGGAAAAGTTCAACGTGCTCGGCATGATGCCGCATCCGGAAAACCTGATCGATCCGCTGGTCGGCGGGATCGACGGCCGCGGCCTGTTCGAAAGCCTTTTGCGCGCGGCTTGACCGGCTCGCGGACGCGCCGATCGATTTTCGGGTGAAGCTCCGCTGGTTCAGTAGCGGCAATGCGGGCCAAGCCACGGCGAATCGGAAGCATCGGCGAAATTTCCGAGGATCGCCCCGCCCAACCGCCCTTCGCACGCCCGGGATGACGACGAGGCCGATCCGTCGTTGACGCCGGCGAATCCGAAAATCAGCTCGCCGCCCCGAGGCGCCGTCTGTCCGGACGGGCCGGAATAAGCCGCGGCAGGCCCCGTAGCGCCCATCGACAGACCGAGCGCCAGCGTGACGCTTGTCGCACTCAACATCCGTTTCGCAATCATTTTTCTGCTGGACATGACAAGATCCTCATCTCGTCCGGCTTCCGGCCGGACCGTCGACGCCAGGCGACGACTTCTGATGGGATCTACGAAGCCTGGCGGCGGGAGTTTCACTCCACGCCGCCGGCCTCCGTTCGCAGATCACGACCGCCCAAGAAAAAAGCCCGGTCTGGCGACCGGGCTTTCGCTTTCTCGATTTGAGAAAGATCAGTACTTTGAAACAGTTCAGTACTTGGCGACGACCGGAGCCGACAGGGCGGCGAGGCCGAAGCGATAGCCGACGCCGACGCTGACCAGCCAGGTGTCCGCGTTCACGTGAACCGTGTTCGGGCCGAACGGGGTGTTGGCGTCCGTATTCAGGAACAGGTACTTGGCGTCCGCGTTGAGCAACCAGTTCTTGGTCAGGTAGTAGTCGAAGCCCGCCTGCAGCGCGAGACCGGCGGACGGCTTGATGTTGACGGCATTGCCGTAACCCAAACTGCGGGTCAGCGGCGAAGTGGTTTCCAGGAACCAGGTGTAGTTGGCGCCGACGCCGAGATAGGGGTCGAGCTGGCCCAGCGCGAAGTGATATTGCAGCGTCGCGGTCGGAGGCAGCAGCGTCGTGTTGGCGAAGTTGTGATTCAGGCCGACCGGGCGTCAGGCCGCCGGTCAGGCTCGTATGAGCGATGGCGGCGATCACTTCAACAGCGAGATGTTTGTTGATGAAATAGGTGAAGTCGACTTCCGGAACCACGTTGTCCGACAGCTTGGCGCCATAGATCGGAGCGCCGGCGATCGTCGAGCCGCTGCCGTTCGGCAGCACGCCGAGGGCGCGGACGCGGATCAGGAAGGGGTCGAACGAGTCGTCGATCGGCGCGTAGACCGGGGCGGACTTGGTCGAGGGAAGGTCGGCCGCGAGAACGGGGGCGGCGACGGTGGTCAGCAGGGCGGCCGCGAAGGCAAGGCGGAATTTGTTTTTCATGGGAGGCATTCCAGTTTCAAAAGCTTTGGCCTGGCACCCATCGCGGCGTTCCGGGCGCTGGGTTGAACCTGTGCCCAAGACGCCAATTCAGGCTTGATCTAAATCAAAATGCTGCGCCGCGATACCGCATCGCGAAATGACTGTGACGAAAATAGCACAAACACGAGTCATCCCCGCCGATCCTTGCCAAGTCCGGCGCGACGATTTAATCGAACGGCATGCGCATTTTCGCGGCTTCCCCGCGTTCCGTCCGCGCGCGATTCACAAGGCCGATTTCCTTGACCGATCCGACGAAATCCCACGAACCGAAGATCACGCCGGAGCTGGTCGCCCAGCACGGCCTCAAGCCCGACGAATACCAGCGTATCCTGAAGCTGATCGGGCGCGAGCCGACCTTCACGGAGCTCGGCATTTTTTCGGCGATGTGGAACGAGCATTGCTCGTACAAATCGTCGCGGCTGCATCTGAAAAAGCTTCCCACCAAGGCCCCGTGGGTCATTCAGGGACCGGGCGAGAACGCCGGCATCATCGACATCGGCGACGGCCTCGCCTGCGCCTTCAAGATGGAAAGCCACAACCACCCCTCCTATATCGAACCCTACCAGGGCGCGACGACCGGGGTCGGCGGCATTCTGCGCGACGTTTTCACCATGGGCGCGCGGCCCATCGCCTGCCTGAACCTGCTGCGCTTCGGCTCGGTCGATCACCCGCGCACGCGCCATCTCGTGTCGGGCGTCGTCGCGGGCATCGGCGGCTACGGCAACAGTTTCGGGGTTCCCACCGTCGGCGGCTCGACGGCGTTCCATTCGAGCTATGACGGCAATATCCTCGTCAACGCCATGGCCGTCGGCCTCGTGCGCAAGGACGAGATTTTCTACGCCGCCGCGACCGGCGTCGGACGTCCCATCGTCTATCTCGGCTCGAAAACCGGCCGCGACGGCATCCACGGCGCCACCATGGCCTCGGCGGAATTCGACGCCAATTCCGACGAAAAGCGCCCGACCGTCCAGGTCGGCGATCCCTTCTCCGAAAAGCTCCTGCTCGAAGCCTGCCTCGAAATCATGGCCAAGGGCTGCGTCGTCGCCATCCAGGACATGGGCGCCGCAGGACTGACCTCGTCCGCGGTCGAAATGGGCGCCAAGGGCAACCTCGGCGTCGAGCTCGATCTCGACAAGGTGCCCTGCCGCGAGACCGGCATGACCGCCTATGAAATGATGCTCTCGGAGAGCCAGGAGCGCATGCTCATGGTGCTCGATCCGGACAAGGAAGAGGAAGCCGAGGCGATCTTCCGCAAATGGGGCCTCGATTTCGCGGTGATCGGCCAGACCACCGACACGTTGCGCTTCGTCGTCAAGCATGGCGGCGAGATCAAGGCCGACCTGCCGATCAAGGAACTTGGCGACGAGGCCCCGCTATATGACCGGCCCCATAGTCCCGACGCCGAAGCCGCAGAAGCTCGATTCCGCGACGCTTCCCGCGCCGCTTCCGGTTGACGCCGCGCTGAAGAAGCTGGTCGCCTGCCCCGATCTCGCCTCCAAGCGCTGGATCTGGGAGCAATACGACCATCTGATCCTGGGCAACAGCATCCAGGGTCCGGGCGGCGACGCCGCCGTCGTGCGGATCGACGACGGCCCGAAGGGCCTGGCGCTCACTGCCGACGTCACGCCGCGCTATTGCTTCGCCGATCCGGCGGAGGGCGGCAAGCAGGCGGTCGCGGAAGCCTGGCGCAACATCACCGCCGTCGGCGGCAAGCCGCTGGCGCTGACCGACAACCTCAATTTCGGCAATCCGGAAAAGCCGGAGATCATGGGCCAGTTCGTCTCCTGCCTCGAAGGCATCGGCGAGGCCTGCCGGGCGCTGGATTTCCCGATCGTCTCGGGCAATGTCTCGCTGTATAATGAGACGCAGGGCAAGGGCATCCTGCCGACCCCGTCGATCGGCGGCGTCGGCCTTGTCGCGGATGTGACCAAAAGCGTCGGCCTCGCCTTCCGGGCGCCGGGCGAGAAAATCCTGCTCGTGGGCGAAACCGAGGGCTGGCTCGGCCAGTCGATCTATCTGCGCGAAATCCTCGGCCGCGAGGAAGGCGCCCCGCCGCCGGTCGATCTGGCGCAGGAGCGGGCGCCACGGCGATTTCGTCCGCGACCTGATCGGCGACGGCCTCGTCAGCGCGGCGCATGACCTTTCCGACGGCGGCCTCGCCGTCGCCCTGGCCGAAATGGCCATGGCCGGCGGCATCGGCGCGAAAGTCGCCGCGCCCGGGCGCCGATGGCGCCGCAATCTGGTTCGGCGAGGATCAGGGCCGCTATCTGCTCACGGCCCCCGCCGACAAGGCCGCTGACGTCCTCGCCCGGGCCAAGGCGGCCGGCGTGCCCGTGACCGCGCTCGGAGAAACCGGCGGCGACGCCCTTGCGCTGGGCGGAGCTTCGCCTTTGCTGGTGCGGGAATTGCTTGAGGGGCATGAAAACTGGATGCCGGCCTATATGGCCGGCGGAAAAGCCGCCTGAACATTCGAGGAATTTGCCATGCCGATGGAAGCCAGCGAAATCGAACGCCTGATCAAGGTCGCCATGCCTGACGCCGAGGTCATCATCACCGACCTCGCGGGCGACGGCGACCATTACCGCGCCCAGGTGATTTCCGAGGCCTTTCGCGGCTTGAGCCGCGTGCGCCAGCATCAGCTGGTCTATTCGGCGCTGGGCGGACAGGTCGGCGGCGTGCTCCATGCGCTGGCGCTGGAGACGGCCGCGCCCGAAACGGCTTGAAGCCGGAGGCGACGAGGCTTAATTATGGTCCATCGCGGAGCCTTGACCTCCGTTTGAAAGGAACATTCCATGTCGGACGCAATTGTTTCCACCGCCATCGACCGCATCAAGCAGGAAGTGGCCGAAAATGACGTCGTGCTCTTCATGAAGGGCACGCCGAATTTCCCGCAATGCGGCTTCTCCGGCCAGGTTGCGAAGATTCTCGGCTTCCTCGAAGTCCCCTACAAGGGCGTGAACGTGCTGGAAGACGGCGAACTGCGCGAAGGCGTCAAGCAATACGCCAACTGGCCCACGATTCCCCAGCTTTACGTCAAGGGCGAATTCGTCGGCGGCTGCGACATCGTGCGCGAAATGTTCCAGTCCGGCGAATTGGTGGACCATCTCAAGACCGCCGGCGTGCCGGTCAAGGATCCGCGCTAAGGCGCGCCCTGCTTCTGCGCCGCCGCCCGAATCAACGCCAGGGCGTCGGCGCCGTCCCATTTGGCCGGACCGGCGAGCACGCCGATTTCGCAGCCATCGGGACCGATCAGGAACGTCGTCGGCAGCCCGACCAGCTTCCCGCTCTGCTGCAGCGCCTGAAACGCCTTGCCGCTCGGATCGGCGTTGAACGCGAGATTTTTCACGCCGATTTCCTGCAGGAAGGCCTTGGGCCGCTCGAGGCGAGTCGTGTCGATATTGACCGTGACGACGCTGAAATCGTCGCTTGCGGCCTCTCCCTGAAGCCGATCCAGCGCCGGCATTTCCTCCCGGCATGGCACGCACCATGTCGCCCAGAGGTTCAACAGGATCGTCCGGCCCTTGAAGGATGCGACGTCGGTCGCGGATTCGTCGTGGGCGAAGCTGAAGTTCTGCATCGGGCGCGGCCGGGCGTGAATCGCCAGAGCCGCGAGGTCGCCCTTCGCCAGCGGCGCGAGTTTCGCGGCGAGCGCCGTCGAGACCGGGCAATCGCCGGCGGCCGTCGCGGCTTCCTTGCTCCCGCCCATGTTCTTCACGTATAGGACAGCCGCCGCCAACAGTCGCGGCGACCAGGAACACATGCGGCAGGATGAGCTTGCGGGCGATGGCGCGCATACGCGCGGGATCGATCGGCGGCGCTTCTTGCTCGTCATTCATCACGGACCTCGCTGCGGAGCGGTCATGAGCAATCAAATGTGGGGCGGCCGTTTCACCAGCGGTCCCGATGCGATCATGGAGGAGATCAACGCCTCCATCGGCTTCGATTATCGCCTGGCGCGGCAGGACATCGCCGGCTCCAAGGCGCATCTCGCCATGCTGGCGAAGACCGGCATCGTCTCCCAGGCGGATGCCGACGCCATCGCCAAGGGTTTAGACGAGGTCGCCGCCGAAATCGAGAGCGGCAAGCTGGTCTTCTCCCGGGCGCTGGAAGACATTCACATGAATGTCGAATCGCGCCTCGCCGAACTGATCGGCCCCGTCGCGGGCCGCCTCCATACCGCGCGTTCGCGCAACGACCAGGTCGCCGTCGATTTCAAGCTCTGGGTCCGCGACACCATCGACGAACTCGACGGCCAGTTGCGGGACCTGCAGCAGGCGCTGGTGGAAAAGGCCGGAACATACGCCGAGGCCGTCATGCCCGGCTTCACCCATCTGCAATCGGCCCAGCCCGTGACCTTCGGCCACCACCTGCTGGCCTATGTCGAGATGATCTCGCGCGACCGAGGCCGCTTCCGCGACGCCCGGGCGCGGCTCAACGAATGCCCGCTCGGCGCCGCGGCTCTGGCCGGCACGTCGTTTCCGATCGACCGCGAGGCGACGGCGCGCGCGCTTGGCTTCGACCGCCCCACCGCCAATTCGCTCGACAGCGTCTCCGACCGCGATTTCGTGCTCGAAACCCTGGCGGCCGCCGCCATCGCGGCGACGCATCTGTCGCGATTCGCCGAGGAAATCGTGCTGTGGACGACGCCGCAATTCGGCTTCATCGCTCTGTCCGACAAATTCACCACCGGCTCGTCGATCATGCCGCAGAAGCGCAATCCCGACGCGGCGGAGCTGGTGCGCGGCAAGTCCGGCCGCATCATCGGCGATCTCGCCGGCCTGCTGATCGTCATGAAGGGCCTGCCGCTCGCCTATTCCAAGGACATGCAGGAAGACAAGGAAGGCTGTTTCGATTCGCTGCAGTCGCTGTCGCTGTGCATCGCCGCCATGGCCGGCATGGTCCGCGACATGACGCCCCGCGTCGAGCGCATGAAGGCGGCGGCGGGCTCGGGCTATGCGACCGCGACCGATCTGGCGGACTGGCTGGTGCGCACGCTCGGCATGCCTTTCCGCCAGGCCCATCATGTCACCGGACGGATCGTGGCGATCGCCGCCGAGGGCGGCCTCGAGCTCGAACAATTGACGCTGCAACAGCTGCAATCGGTCGAGCCGGCGATCACGCCCGCGATCTTCGAGGTGCTGGGCGTCGAGAATTCGGTGCGCAGCCGGTTGAGCCTTGGCGGCACCGCGCCGGACAATGTCCGCCGGCAGGCGCAATCCTGGACGCAACGCCTCGCCGAGGAAAAACCGGCGCCTGACGGCGGCGGAATTTCGTCTGGAGCGGCGCCTTTGTTGACGCGCCGTTTCGCTTTATCGACTATAGTCCGCGCCGTTCGCGGATCATTCGGGAGTCCGGTATTTGACCTGTCACAGTCTTTTCAAGGCGGCGCTGCTCACGGCCGCCTTGTCGGGCGCGCTCCTGCTCGAAGGGTGCGGAAGAAAAGGCCTTCCCGTTCCGCTCGACCCCGCCGTCGAACAGAAGGCCGAGGAGGCCCCGGCCTCGCCCGCCAATGAGAGCCCCACGGCGAATTCACACCAGAAACTGCCGAAGGGGATCGACGACAACTCCCTCAAGGCCGGCGCGCGTAAAACACCGACGCCCTTCGATTTCCTGCTTTAAGGTCCGGGATGCACTTTTTCGACTATAAGGACGGCGTGCTCCATGCCGAAGGCGTCGCTTTGCCGGAACTGGCGAAAAGCGTCGAAACGCCCTTCTATTGCTATAGCGCCGCGACGATCCGCCGTCATTTCACCGTCTTTTCGCAGGCGATGAGCGATTTCGACGCGCTCGTCTGCTATGCGATGAAAGCCAATTCGAACCAGGCCGTGCTGACCCTGCTCGCCGGTCTCGGCGCCGGCATGGACGTGGTGTCGGAAGGCGAATTGCGCCGCGCCCAGGCGGCGAAGGTTCCCGGCGAGCGCGTCACCTTCTCCGGCGTCGGCAAGACCGAGCGGGAAATCGCCCTCGCGCTCGACTACGGCATCTTCTGTTTCAACGTCGAATCCGAGCCGGAGCTGGAGCGCATTGCGCAGATCGCTTTTTCGCGCGGCCAGACCGCAGCGGTCTCCATCCGCGTCAATCCCGACGTCGACGCCAGGACGCACGCAAAAATTTCGACCGGCAAGTCCGAAAACAAGTTCGGCATCCCGATCTCGGTCGCCCGGGAGGTCTATGCGCGGGCGAAAAGCCTTCCGGGGATCAAGATCGCCGGCGTGGACATGCATATCGGCTCGCAGATCACCGATCTCGCGCCATTCGACAGCGCCTTCGCCATTCTCGCCGATTTCGTGCGTCAGCTGCGCGCCGACGGTCACGACATCGCCCATGTCGATCTCGGCGGCGGCCTCGGGATTCCCTATTCCGAGCACGACAATCCCGAAAGCTACCGGCCGGAGCTTTATGCCGAGGTCGTCCGCCGTCACATCAAGCCGCTCGGCGCCAAGCTGGTGTTCGAGCCGGGGCGGCTGATCGTCGGCAACGCCGGCGTGCTGGTGACCCGCGTGATCTACGTGAAGCGCGGCGAGGCCAAGAATTTCGTCATCGTGGACGCCGCGATGAACGATCTCGTCCGGCCGACGCTCTACGAAGCCCATCACGATATCTTCCCGGTCGTCGCCGCGCCCGAGGGCGCCGCCGCGATCAAGGCCGATCTCGTCGGCCCGGTCTGCGAAACCGGCGATTTCCTGGCGCGCAACCGGCATATGCCGGAGCCGCAGGCGGGCGACCTGCTGGCGATCATGTCGGCCGGCGCCTATGGCGCGGTCCAGGCCGGCACCTATAATTCCCGCCTGCTCATCCCCGAAATCCTGGTCGATGGCGACAGGCACGCCGTCATTCGGCCGCGACAGGATTACGAAGCCTTGATCGGCCTCGACAAAGTTCCGCCTTGGTTGACATGAAGCCTGTGTTCGGCGCGAAATCATTGTTTCGAAAGCGAGGCGCCGAAGGGTGAAGCAGGATCCATCGGATTGGCGGGAGGCGTTGCGCGCCCGCCTTGCGACATGGCGCCAGACGAGGCCGCGCCGGCTGACCCTGCTCGCGCAAGGCGCGCTGGTCTTCGAGCGTTTCGCGCGCGCCATCGCCCCGGCCTTGATCGTCACCGGCTTCTTCGTCGCCCTGAGCTGGACCGGTCTCTGGCTCGGCGCCCCGAGCTGGCTTCGCATCCTCGGCGTTTCCGCCTTCATCGGCGCCCTGGTCGCGGCTTTGACCCGGCTGCGCACTTTTTCGCTGGCCCAGCGCCGGTCAGGCCCGCGATGCGCTGGACGCCGGCGATTCCGACGCGCCCGCCGCCGCGCTGGCGGATGCGCTCGCCAATAGCGGCGATCCGCGGACGCAAGGCCTCTGGCGGCTGCATCAGCTCCGCGCCGAGCGTCTTGCAGCAAAGCTTCGGCCGGTCGTTCCCTCGCCCCGCCTCTGGACCATCGATCGTTACGCGCTGGGCGCGCTGGCCGTGCTCGCTTTGTGCGCCACGGGCCTGCTCGCGGGGCCGGAAAAATACGCCCGCGTCGCCGCCGCCTTCGATTGGCGCTGGCGGCCCGCCGATGGCGCGCCGTCCCGCGTCGACGCCTGGATCGATCCGCCCGCCTATACCGGCAAGCCGCCGATTGTCCTTTCGCTGTCCGGCGCGTCGGAGGATGCGATTGCCGCTCCGGTCGGCTCCATCATCGTCGTCCGCGCCGCCAATGCCGCCGCGCTGCGCGTCGGAACCCAGGGCGGGATCGAAACCGCCCCGGCCGCGGCGGGTCCCGAGGCGGCTGCGAAAGAGCAGCGCTTCACCCTGCGCGGCGACGGCCGCCTGAGCATTTCCCGCGATTCCGGCGAAATCGCGCATTTTGCCTTGCGCGCCATCCCCGACCTTCCGCCCCGGATCACGCCGCTGGGTGCGCCGCAGATCAATCTCCACGGTTCGTTCGTGCTCGCCTATCGGATCGAGGACGATTACGGCGCCCGCGACGCGCAGGTCGCCGCCAGACCCTCCGGCCGGCGAAACGGCGCCCGACGCGCATCCCCTGGTCCAGCCGCCGAGCGGCTCGCTCGACCTTCCGTCGGGCCCGGGCGGGCTTGGCGAGGCCAAGACGACGCTCGACTGGAGCGACAGCCCCTATGCCGGCGCGCGGGTCGATCTCTCGTTGCGCGTCCATGACGAGGGCGGCAACGAAGGCCAGGCGATCCTGCAGAATTTCGTCCTGCCGGGCCGGGCGTTCAAAAATCCCCTCGCCCTCGCCTTGGTCGAACAACGGCGAATCCTTGCTCTCGACGCCGGCCAGAGGGACAAGACGCTCGCGGCGGTCGACGCCTTGATGATCGCGCCCGAAATTTTCACGCCGGACCCCAAGGTCTATCTCGGCCTGCGCTTCGCCCACGATTCCCTCCGCCATGCCCGCAGCGATGCCGAACTGGTCGCGGTGGTCGATTTCCTTTGGGAAATGGCGTTGCAGATCGAGGACGGCGACGCCTCCCAGGCCGAACGTGATCTCCGCGCCGCGGAAAAGGCCTTGCGCGACGCCCTCAAGAACGGCGCCCCGCCCGAGCAGATCGCGAAACTGACCGAGCAATTGCAGAAGGCGCTCGACCAATATCTCAAAGCCATGGAGGCCAAAGCCCCAAAAGCGGGCAAGCCGGCCGAAAGCGACACCGGCAACGGGCAGTCGGTGACGCCCAAGGATCTCAAATCCATGCTGGATCAGCTGGCCGAGGCGGCCAAGAACGGCGACAAGGACGCCGCGATGGAACTGCTCGACCGCATGCAGGACATGCTGGAAAATTTGCGCACGGCCGAGCAATCGCAGCAGTCGCAACAAGCCGCGCAGAAACGCCGGATGATGCGCGACGTCGACAATCTGATGCGCGAACAGCAGAAATTGCGCGACGACACGTATTCGCAAGAGCGCGGCAATCCCAAGGGCTTCGGCCAGCAGCCCGGTCAGGACGAAGCGCAGGACGGCCAGGGCGAAAGCCAGCAGGATCGGGGCGCGCCATCGCCCGGCGCCGGCAAGGGCAAGAAGCCGGGACAACGCGGCCAATCGCAGCAGGGACAGGGCGAACAGGGGCAAGGCGCGCAGGACGAACTCGGGCAGCGGCAAGGACAGCTTGAGGAAAAACTCGATGCGCTCCGGCGGCGCGCGGAAGGCCAGGGCGCCGGAAAAGGCCTGTCGGACGCAGCCGAGGCGATGAAGCAGGCCGAGGAGGCGCTCAGGCAGGGCGACGACAAGTCCGCGTTGAGCGCCCAGGGCCGCGCGCTCGAGGGATTGCGCAAGGGCGCGGCCGAAATGGCCCAGCAAGGCGACGAGAACGGTCCGTCCGACGACCAGGACCAGGCGGGCGACAAGAACGGCCAGGGCATGAAGGGCCAGAACGGCGAAGGTGTCGTTCGGCCGCGCCAACAAGCAGAACAATATCGACGCGACCGCCGCGCAAAAGGCGCGCAAGGTGCTTGAGGAATTGCGGCGCAGGCTTTCCGATCCGAACCGCGCCCGCGAGGAACTCGATTATCTCGAACGCCTGATCAGGCCCGATTGATCGCCGAGGGCGAAATCAGGATTTTCAAGTCAGGATTTCAGGGAATGAACCAAGCTTTCCAATCTGATGACCGGCGCCGCGCTTCTCGCGGTGGCGCTTGTGCTTTTTCTGGGATTGGCCAACATGTTGCGCGGCGGCAGTCCGAATCTGTCGCAAAAACTGATGCGCTGGCGCGTTGGACTGCAACTGGTCGCGATCATCGTGATCATGACCGTGCTTTTCCTGCGCCGATAATTCCGTCCGAGAGACTTCGCGGCCATGGTCAAACTGAACAAGATCTACACCAGGACGGGCGACGACGGCTCGACCGGCCTGGCGAACGGCGAGAGACGCGCCAAATGCGACGCGCGCGTCGACGCCTATGGCGACGTCGACGAGGCCAATTCGGCTGTCGGCCTCGCCCGCCTCTCCACATCCGGCCTGCCCGAGCTCGACGCCATGCTGGAGCGCATCCAGAACGACCTGTTCGATCTCGGCGCCGATCTCGCCACCCCGCCCTCCGACCAGCCGCTCGGCTACGAGCCCTTGCGCATCGTGATGGCGCAGGTCACCCGGCTCGAACAGGAAATCGACGCCCTCAACGCGCGGCTCAGTCCGCTGCGCTCGTTCGTTCTTCCCGGCGGCTCGGCGGCGTCCGCCGCGCTGCATCTGGCGCGGGCGATTTCGCGCCGCGCGGAACGGCGGATGGTGGCCCTGTCCGCGTCCGGCGAGGAGGTCAGCGCGCCCGCGCTGCAATTCATCAACCGTCTTTCCGATTTCCTGTTCGTCGCCGCCCGGGTCGCGAATCGCGACGGGGCCGACGACGTGCTGTGGACGCCGGGAAAGAACCGGTGACGCGCGAAGGCCGCCATGCGCGGCGACGGCGTTGACTCGCCGCAATGCCGCGACTACCAGATGATTCCGAGTTTTCCTGTCGTCTGGAACGAAGGGCTTCGACGCCTTTCCGACCCCGCCGGATGAAAGCGATGACACTTGAGGTATGCGACTGCTTCGGCCCTCGTCAGGCGGCCGAAGCAAGCGGTGAAGTCTTTCCACCGAAGGTCTTGACGCTTGTTCCCCGTCGTTGAGCGGCTCGGGAACTGGCTTATGGAGGTCTAGCCCAATGAAAATACTGGTGCCCGTGAAGCGGGTTGTTGACTACAACGTGAAGATCCGGGTGAAGACGGACGGGTCCGGCGTCGAGCTGGCGAACGTCAAGATGTCGATGAACCCGTTCGACGAGATCGCGGTGGAAGAGGCGCTGCGGCTGAAGGAGGCCGGCAAGGCGAGCGAAGTCATCGTCGTCTCGATCGGCCCGCAGCAGGCGACCGAAACCCTGCGCACCGGGCTCGCCATGGGCGCCGACCGCGGCATCCTGGTCAAGACCGACGAGAGCGTCGAGCCGCTGGCGGTGGCCAAGATCCTGAAGGCCGTCGCGCTGGAAGAGCAGCCCGGCCTGGTCATTCTCGGCAAGCAGGCGATCGACGACGATTCCAACCAGACCGGCCAGATGCTCGCCGCGCTGCTCGGCTGGGGCCAGGGCACGTTCGCCTCCAAGGTCGAGATCGCCGAGGGCTCGGTCGACGTGACCCGCGAAGTCGACGGCGGCCTGCAGACGGTGACGCTGAAGACGCCGGCGGTGGTGACCACCGACCTGCGCCTCAACGAGCCGCGCTACGCCTCGCTGCCCAACATCATGAAGGCCAAGAAGAAGCCGATCGCCGAGAAGACCCCGGCGGACTACGGCGTCGACGTCACGCCGCGCCTGAAGGTGCTGAAGACCACCGAGCCGCCGACCCGCAAGGCGGGCGTGAAGGTCGGCTCGGTCGCCGAGCTGGTCGCCAAACTCAAAGACGAAGCGGGGGTTCTGTGATGACTGTTCTTCTCCTTGCCGAAGTCCACAACGGCCATCTCAACGATTCGACCGCCAAGGCGCTGACGGCGGCGGCGGCTCTCGGCGGCCCGGTGCATATCCTGGTCGCGGGCGCGGGTGACGAAGCGGCGCAGGCCGCGGCGAAACTCGCGGGCGTGGACAAGGTGCTGACGGCCTCGGGCGAAGCCTTCGCCCATGGCCTCGCCGAGCCGCTCGCCGACCTGATCGTGGCGCTGGCGCCGTCCTATGACGCCATCGTCGCGCCGGCGACCTCGACCGGCAAGAACGTCCTGCCGCGCGTCGCGGCGCTGCTCGACGTGGCGCAGGTGTCGGAAATCTCGAAAGTGATTTCGCCCGACACCTTCGAGCGCCCGATCTACGCCGGCAACGCCGTGCAGACGGTGCAGGCGACCGACGCCAAGAAGGTGATCACGGTGCGCACCTCGACCTTCGCCGCGACCGGCGAGGGCGGCTCGGCCGCCATCGAAGCCGTCAGCGGCCCGGCCGCAGCGGGGCTGTCGAGCTTCAAGAGCGAGGCGCTGGCCGTGTCCGACCGTCCCGAGCTGACGTCGGCCAAGATCATCATCTCGGGCGGCCGCGCGATGCAGAACGCGGAGAACTTCAAGACCTATATCGAGCCGGTGGCCGACAAGCTCGGCGCGGCGATGGGCGCCTCGCGCGCGGCGGTCGACGCCGGCTATGCGCCCAACGACTGGCAGGTCGGGCAGACCGGCAAGGTGGTGGCGCCGGAGCTTTACATCGCGGTGGGCATTTCCGGCGCGATCCAGCATCTGGCCGGCATGAAGGATTCCAAGGTCATCGTCGCCATCAACAAGGACGAGGAGGCCCCGATCTTCCAGGTCGCCGATTACGGCCTCGTCGCGGATCTCTATGCCGCGCTGCCGGAACTCAGCGAAGAGCTCAAGAAGATCGGCCGTTAGGATAGATGCGGCGGCGGCGATTGTGACCTATGATCGCCGCCGCTTTCATGAAGCCTCCGGGAATGGATCATGACCTTTGAAATTCGCAAGATCGGCGTCGTCGGCTCGGGCCAGATGGGCAGCGGCATCGCTCAGGTGAGCGCCGCCGCCGGTTTCGACGTCGTCATGAACGATATTTCCGAGGATCGAATCCACGCGGCCATTGCCAAGATCGACGGCAATCTCGGCCGTCTGGTCGAACGCGAGGCGATGTCGGCGTCGGCCAAGGCGGCAGCCATCGCGCGCATCAAGCCCGGCGCGACCTTCAAGGATCTCTCGACTTGCGACCTCGTCATCGAAGCCGCCACCGAGAACGAAGAGGTCAAACGCCAGATCCTCGCCGACGTCTGCGCGCCCCTGAAAAAAGACGCGGTGATCGCCACCAACACCTCGTCGATCTCGATCACCCGCCTCGCCGCGACCACGGATCGTCCGACCCGCTTCATCGGCATTCATTTCATGAATCCCGTCCCGCGCATGCAGCTGGTCGAGCTGATTCGCGGCATCGCGACCGAGGATGAGACCTTCGCCGCGGCGCGCGCCTATATCGAGAAGCTCGACAAGACGGTGACCGTCTCGGAGGATTTCCCGGCGTTCATCGTCAACCGCATCCTGCTGCCGATGATCAACGAGGCGATCTACACGCTTTACGAAGGCGTCGGCACGGTCGATGCGATCGACACCGCGATGCGGCTCGGCGCAAACCACCCGATGGGTCCGCTGCAACTCGCCGATTTCATCGGCCTCGACACCTGTCTTTCGATCATGCAGGTCCTGCATGAGGGTCTGGCCGATTCGAAATACCGGCCCTGCCCCTTGCTGGTCAAATATGTCGAGGCCGGCTGGCTCGGCCGCAAGACGCAGCGCGGCTTCTACGATTACCGCAGCGGCGCGCCGATCCCGACGCGATAAAACGTCGCAATCGCAGGAAATTCGCGGCAACGCCTTCACAAAGGCGTCATCCGCTATATACATTATCCGCATCCGAGAATCGGCTCGTTCAACGAGTCGTTTTGCAGGGGAGCGACCCATGACAGGTCAGACGCAGCCGATGCCCAACCCGTGGCTTCGCCCGGTGCGTCTCTCGTCGTCCCCCGAGCTCGAACGACTCGTCGTTCACCCCAGGAAAGCGAGGGCGGCGTGACCGCCGCGTTTCTGCATAGGCGCCCGGCGGCGCTGGATGCGGAAACGGCGGGCTCCACAGCCACGCTCAAAAAACGTCCTTCCCCTCGATCCTGCGACCGGAAGCCGCGCCTCATGATCGCCAGCATTCCGGCATGGGGGCGCGCATGAACGCCCAGGTCGCCAATCTCCGCACCCTCGTGCTCAACGCCGACATGCAGCCGGTGAGCTGGGCGCCCTTGTCGATCTGGAGCTGGCAGGACGCCCTCGTCGCGCTCATCAAGGGCCGCGTCTATCCCGTCGCGAATTATGAAGACGTCGAAGTGCGGTCCGCGTCCAGGTCCTTCCAGGTGCCGTCGGTTGTCGCGCTCAAAGACTACCACCGCAGGAAGACCATCGCCTTCACGCGCTATCATGTCTTCCTGCGGGACGAATTCACCTGCCAGTATTGCGGCACGGAAATCGACGACCAAGGATCTGACGTTCGATCACGTCGTGCCGCGGTCCAAAGGCGGCCAGACCGTCTGGTCCAATATCGTGGCCTGCTGCCAGATGGACAATCTGAGAAAAGCAGACCTGACGCCCAAGCAGGCTGGCCTGAAACTGAGAAGAAAGCCTTTCGAGCCCACGCCCATACCAGCTTGACATGATCGCGAGGCGCCTGCCGCAAGCCAACAGCGAACTTCACAAGACCTGGAACGACTTTTTATATTGGGATACCGAACTCGAACTCTAGCCTACCGAAGCAGCGCCTTGAGAATCGTGTCCGCGACCCGTCCGAACGGCGCGCGGAGCAGGTTGCCTCCATTCCAGCGGCCCTGCTCGAAAATGCCCTTGGCGTGACTGAGCGCGCGGAAGCCCTCGACGCCGTGATAGGCGCCCATGCCGCTCGGGCCAACTCCGCCAAACGGCAGGTCATCCTGCGCATAATGCATCAGGGTGCCGTTGACGGTGACGTTTCCGGAGGTCGTGCGGCTCAGGATGTTGCGCTTTTCGTCGCCCTCGTCTCCGAAATAATAGAGCGCCAGCGGCCTCGGCCGGGCGTTGACATAGGCGATGGCCTCGTCGGCGTCGCGGTAGGGCAGGATCGGCAGAATCGGGCCGAAGATCTCTTCCTGCAGGATGCGCATGTCGTCCGTCGCGCCCAGCACGATCGACGGCGCGAGCGTATGCGGCCGGGAGGACGCCTCGCCGGGTTTGCGCCCTACCTCTACCACCCGCGCGCCCTTTGAGCGGGCGTCGTCGAGCAGGCCGACGAGGCGGGCGTGATGCCGGTCGTTGATGATGGAGGTATAATCGTCGCTGACCGGGCCCTCGGGATAGAGCGTCGCGACAGCCGCGCCATAGGCGGAGACGAACGGCTCGATGTCGCTTTCATGCACCAGAGCGTAATCGGGCGCCACGCACGTCTGGCCGGCGTTGGCGAGCTTGCCGTAAGCGATGCTGGACGCCGCATGGTCGAGGGAATGTCCCTTCCCGACGACCACCGGCGATTTGCCTCCGAGCTCCAGCGTGACGGGCACGAGGTTGTCGCTCGCCGCCTTCATCACCGCACGGCCTACCCCCGTGCTGCCCGTGAAAATGAGATGATCGAACGGCAATGCGGCAAAGGCCGCGCCGAGAGCGGAATCCCCCGTCACGACAGCGACCTGCTCCTCGGCGAAAATCTCGCCCAGCATCGCCCTCAGCAGCTCGCTCGTAGCAGGCGTGAACTCCGACGGCTTGATCATCGCGCGGTTACCCGCGGCAAGCGCGGTGGCCAGCGGCATCAGCGCCAGCGACAAAGGATAGTTCCAGGGCGAGATGATTCCGACGACGCCCAGCGGTTGATATTCGATGCGCGCGCGACCCGAGCCGCATCGTCATTGCGACATGCCTTCGCGTGGGCCGCATGAAGCGGCGCAAATGACGGTGCAGGTAATCGATGCCCAGAACCAGCGACGTCAATTCCATGATCGCGGTCTCGCATCGCGAACGATGGCCGAAATCGGCGATCAGCGCGTCCTCGATCACGCCCCGCCGCGCGATGACCGCGGCCCGGAGCGTTTTCAGATCGGCGCGGCGCTGTTCCAGAGACGGTGCGCCGTCGCGCAGGAAAGCGGCTCGCTGGCGGCGCGAGCATATCATCGAGCTTTACGGCGCTCGTGCCGATGATGGCGTTCATGCGCGGCTCCAATGTAGGCAACAGAAACTTTCCCATTGACACATAGGTCCGGAAGTAGGCATTGTCAACATATGATTTCACCGACACCTTTCGGGCGCATGCAGGGCACGAACAACGACACGACCGACCGGCCCTATCATCACGGCGATCTTCGCAGGGTCATCATCGACACCGCGATGGACATGCTCCAGGAAGGCGGAGGCTGGCGATTCACGCTCCGGGAGCTCGCCCGCCGCGCTGGCGTCAGCCATGCGGCGCCTTACAAGCATTTTCCCGACAAGGCCGCGCTGCTGACGGAACTCGCGCTGATCGGCTTCGACCGGCTGCGCGAGTCGCTGATCTCCTCGACGCATCCGGCTTCGGTGCGCGAACAGTTTATCGCGGCGGCGCGAGCCTATGTCGGATTTGCAATCGCCAATCCGGCGCTTTATCGGCTGATGTTCGGCGCCGACGCCGGCAAGCCGGCCGACGTGCATTTGAACGAACGGGCGCTTGGCGCCTTCAGCGTGCTGCTCGAGATGCTGCAACACGGCCAGGATGCGGGCGCACTCCGCAAACGGCCGATCCAAGGCCAGGCGGCGGCCTGCTGGGCGCAGATCCATGGCGCCGCCATGCTGACCATCGACGGCCTGCTGTGGCCCGAGAAGGTCGGCCCTGACGCGCTGGAGGCGGCGCTCGCCACGCTCCTCGAAGGGCTGGAGACCGGACCGGACGCGCCGAGGACGTAGCTGCTTCATGCTGCGCGACAGCATATATCCTGTTGCAGCGCTCGATGACTTTCCTTTGATGTGCGGGTAGGTTTTGGCCTTCCTCCGGATGAGGTCGTCATGCCGCTGTTCTCGTTCGAGATCGCACAGCCCGGAAAGCCGGCGTTCGTCGCGCAGACGCAGTCTCTGGACGATATCGCGGCGGCGTGGTGCCAGGTCGAGGCGCTGGCTCTCGCGGCGAGAAATTGCCCCGGCGCGTCAATCCGCGTCAAGAACTCCGATGGCGGCATCATCATTCTAACGGGCGTCGCCACGGCCCTGGCGACGATCGAGAAATGCCGCCGTCCGGCCTGTCCTCTGAAAAACATGAAAGGCGCGACAGACCTTCGCCGCGCTGCGGACGCTTCCCGCCAAGCTCGCGCAACATTGATCGCGCCGGCGCGCCACGGGTCAGGCGAACAGCGCGAGCCCCGCCCCGATCCAGATCACACCCGCCATGCAAAGCGCGCAGAAGACAGCGGCGGAACCCATGTCCTTGACGATCTTGATGACCGGATCGATTTGCGGCGTAGTCCGATCGCATAATTTTTCGATGCTCGTATTCAGCAGCTCGACTGCCAGAACCGCCAACAGACAGGCGATCAATTCGGCCCGACGAAAGAAATCCGGCGTCAGCACGAAGGAGACGGGGAGAGCCGCCGCTAGCACGCCCAACTCGAGCCGGAAGGCGCGCTCGGTGCGCAAGGCGCTGGCCAAGCCCGAGAGGGAGGCGTTCAGGGCTCGGAAGATCTGGTGCTTGCTCAAGATCGGACACGATTTCGACGGTGTGAACGCCGGTCTCGACGACGTCGATGCGACCCTCGCATGAAATCGTTTCCGTTCTCTCTCACCCAGGAGACCAATTGCGATCGCCGCCAACGCACGACGCTTGATCGAGAAGGCGAATCAAAAAATGCGCCGACCTGCGGGCCTGTCAAATCCGTCCTCTCTTGCATCATATTGAAATTACACGCATTTTATAAAACTTGGGCGCATGGCGACGGTGGAATCGACAGGATCGCGATTTTTCCGAATCGAATCGGATTGACAGCGCGACCCGGCGCGAATAACCCGACCGTCCGATGGCCTTCGACTGCCCAGGCCTTGTAGCCGGCGGTCGACGACAAGGGGATTCCAAAAGTGGCGAAACCGGAACTCGGCAGCAAACGTCAGTGTCAGAATTGCGGCGTGAAATTTTTCGATCTCAATCGGGACCCCATCCTTTGCCCGAAATGCGGCGCCACCTTCCAGCCGCCGGCCTTGTCGCGCGCGGCCGCCCGCGCCGCCGTGGCGGATGACGAAGAAGCGGATCTGCCCGAAGCCGGAGCCGAGATCGTCTCCCTCGAAGAAGCCGACGCCACCGACGAAAAGGCGGCGGCGGTCGTCGACGATGATGTCGATCTGGGGGACGATGCGCCTGACGACACCTTCCTCGAAGAAGAAGAGGAAGATAATGATGACGTCGCCGATCTCATCGACGGCGATATCGAAACGGACGAAGAGGGCTGACGCCCAGCGTCCGATCCAGGCCGTCTCATCTCACGCTCGCGCCCCGGTGGCGCGGGCGTTTTCTTTTGGTCTCGATGTCGAGGGCAAAAGATCGAAAATACAGCGTCATCGCGACAGAAATTGTTCGCCACGCAAATTTTTGTCCCTCGACGCCTTAAAGGGCTTGTCCCCTCCGCGCCTTGCCGTTATACACCCGCCACGCCTCGCCGCGACGCGGTCGCCTTCCCAAGGGCCTGAGGAAAAACGTGGGGCCATAGCTCAGTTGGGAGAGCGCTTCAATGGCATTGAAGAGGTCGTCGGTTCGATTCCGTCTGGCTCCACCAAAACACCGCCAACAATCGTTCGATCGCACGGACCCGGCTCAAGCCGGGCTCGAACTCGTTCCTGATGGTGCGGGTCGCGCCGCGACGGAAACAGCGAGCGCGTCTCGCCCCGCAAAAGCTTCCTGACCGCAGGCGCCGCGACGATTTCGCCATTATTGACGAACGCCTCGTGATTGGCCTCGATCTCGTCGAGGTCATAAAGGTAATTGACCATGATCGTCGCCGATTCACGCACGCCCTTGGCGGATCGGTCGCCCGCCCAGTTGATTCGCTCCAGCCGCGCGCCATTGCCGAGGTGAAACCGCGCCACCGAATCGACGGGTCGCCCTTTTGACGTTTTGGCCTTGAGGAAATAATCCGCGGCCAGCGGCTCCAGCACGCGGCGCAAGGCCTCGGCGCTCTGGGCCGAATCGATCCAGTCGTCTTTCTCGAGAAGGTCCCGCAAGGCGGGATCGATCTTGGCGATCGGAGCATCGTCCCCGGCCGAAAGCCATTTCATGAAGCCGGGAACGGGCGACAACGTGACGAATTGATCGAGTCGCGGAAGCTCCCGGCGCAATTCCTCGACCACCTGCTTGATCAGAAAATTGCCGAACGAAATGCCCGCCAGTCCCTGCTGGCAGTTGGAGATCGAATAGAACACCGCCGTACGCGCCTTTTGCGGATGTTCCGGCGTGCGATCGGCGGCCAGCAGACTTTGAACATTGTCCGGAATGGCGGCGGTCAGCGCGACCTCGACGAAAATCAGCGGCTCGTCGACGAGCGCCGGGTGGAAGAAGGCGTAACAGCGCCGGTCCTGCGGATCGATACGACGGCGCAGGTCGTCCCAATCGCGAATCTGGTGAACCGCCTCGTAGCGGATGATCTTTTCGAGGACATTGGCCGGCGTGCCCCAGTCGATGTGGCGCAGGACGAGAAAGCCCGGATTGAACCAGGACGAGAACAGAGTGCGTGAAATCGGCGTCGACGAGCGCCAGAGCGGGATTGTCGCGATTGTGCCTGAGGAAGTCGGCGCGCATGGCGACGAGGTCCTTGGTGCCGCCGGGCGCGCGATTGAGCCGGCGGAACAATTCCTGCCGGCGCGGTTCGGTCAGATAATGCAGTCCCGACGCGGCGGCTGCGTCCGGATTGCCGCTATAGGCTGCGACAGCCTTGTCGAGCTGGCGATGGTCGGGGCCGAAATCACGCGCCAGCGCCGCGAAGAATTCGGCGCGGGCCGCTTCCGGAAGTCGCGCATAGGCATTGAGCGTCTCACGGGCGATCAGTGCGCCGGTCGCCTCGCCGCGCCCCGACAGCAGCGCCTCGCAGAGCGCGAGGACGTCTGCGGCCGCCACGGGCGCTTCGCCGAGCGACCAGACGCCACGATCGAGCAGATTGCGCCCGCGTTCGGCGATGCTCGTCAAAAGGTCGGAAAAGAATGCATTGGTCATGAAGGCTCGCTCCGTGATCGGCCTTGGCGCCCTTCCTTCCCGCCCGCGATTGAAGGCGGAACGCATTCCCGTTCCCCATGCTCGCGGATTGGCCGCAGCTCTGACCGACTGCGCTTCAGGCAGTGTCAAACCTAAAGCGCGTAAAATTAAGGCCAGGTTCTCGACGAGGCGTCCAGCGTCTTATTTGACGACGAGCACCTTATTTGACGACGAGCACTTGGCGGCATTCCGGCGGCAGATTGGCCAGGGTCATCGCGGGTTTCGGCTTGGCGTTCGGATTGAGCCTCGGATGCAGCACGGCGTCGCGGAACCACCAGTTCAGCGACGCGTCGCAGCCGTCGCCCGGCGGAACCGGATCCTGCTCCTGGCACGCCTCGCCCCCATTCGGGCAAGCGATCCGCACGTGGAAATGGTAATTGTGCCCGTAATAGGGACGAACCTTGTTCAGCCACGAGCGATCGCCGGTAGCGTCGCGGCACAAGGCTTTCTTGATCGCGGCATTGACGAAGATGCGCTCCACGACGGGGTCTCGCGCCGCAGCCCGGATGATCGCGACCTGACCGGGCGTCCAGACCGAACGGTCGACGTCGAGCCCGTCCGGGCGCACCATGTTGACCGCCGACATTTCCTCGCGCTCCTGCCGCGACAGGCTACGGTCGGGCATCGGCCTGAGCCAGATGTCGGCGTCGAGGCCGATCTGGTGAGACGCGTGTCCCGTGATCATGGGGCCGCCGCGCGGTTGTGACATGTCGCCGACCAGGATCCCCGGCCAGCCCGCTTCGCTCGGCGCATGCGAGGACAGCCGTTCCAGGAACTGGATCAGGTTGGGATGGCCCCAGTATCGGTCGCGCGAAACCCGCATGACCTGCCAGGTTTCGCCATTGACGGGCAGGGCCTTTGCCCCGGCGAGGCACCCGCGGGAATAAAAGCCGATCGAGCGCGCCGCCAGATCGGCAGGCTGCGGTCGCCCGGCCGAACAATTCCTTCGCCGGAGTCGCGGGATCGTCGGGATGCGCGAGCGGCGGCAGCGGCTTCGGATCGACGCTGCCTTTTTCCTGCGCGCGAGCAGAAAGACTGAAGGGGAGTGCGATCGCCAGCACTGTGACGACGCCAAGAACAGGGCGACCGGGTTTTGTTCGCGAGCTCATTTCGTCAACCTTCATTTCAGTTCGAACTTTACTGCGCCATTCGGAGTTGAGATGTTCAATCAGTTTTTCAGCTTGAGTTCGTTGGGAGCCTGCCATGCGTAAATTGGCCCAACTTTTTTTCGGAATCGTCATTTTCCTGATTTTGCCGGCCGCCGCCGAGGCGAAGGTCCAGATTTCGGTCGATCTCTCCACGCAGACAATGGACGTGCAGGCTTCCAATGGCGAAAGCTATTCATGGCCCATCTCTTCGGCTCGCGCGGGCTATGTGACGCCGCGCGGCGTTTACTCGGCAAACAGCCTGCAGGCGATGCATTATTCGAAAAAGTACCATAATTCGCCGATGCCGCACTCGATTTTCTTCCATGGCGGCTTTGCAATCCACGGCACTTATGAAACGGCGTCGCTGGGCCGCCCCGCCTCGCACGGCTGCGTGCGAATCTCGACCGCCCATGCCGCCAAGCTCTATTCCCTGGTCCGGGCCGAGGGCGCGATCATCAGGATCAGCGGCTCCCCGCCGCCGAGCCAGCCTTTCGCGAGCGAAACCCATCGTCACCAGCGCCACCATTACGCGCAAGGCGCGAACGATCTGTCGCCGCACGTGATGTCTTACGCGCCGGCGCGTCACCACAACGACATCGAGCGTATCTTCGGCGCCATCCTCGGCGAATAGGATCAGGGCGCGCTGTCGCCGACGCCGCCGTCGAAGCGCAGCTTGAGCAGAATGATCAGGACATTCAGCGCGATCGTGATCGCGTTGAAGATGACGATCGAGATCGAGCCGAGCAGCACGCCATAAGCCAGCCAGAAGGCGCACCCGGTCACGAAGACCATTTGCGTGATCAGCGAGATCGATCGACCGTCCCGGCTGCGCAGAATCTTGATCGCCTGCGGCGCCCAGCAAAGGGTCGTGAGCGTCCCCGCCACAAAGCCGACGACTTCCGTTTCAAGGGTCACGCGTTCGTTCCTTCGATGCCGGCGATCCCGTTTCTTAAACGCCGCCAAGGAAACGCGCCATCACCCTTGCGGTGTAATCGACCATGGGGACGACGCGCGCATAATTGAGCCGCGTCGGTCCGATCACGCCGAGCACCCCGACGATGCGGCGCTGCGAGTCGCGAAACGGCGCGGCGATCATCGACGACCCGGAAAGCGAGAACAGCTTGTTCTCCGAGCCGATGAAAATCCGCACGCCTTCGCCGTCTTCCGCGCGCGCGAGCAGGTCGATGACGTCCCTTTTGGTTTCGAGATCGTCGAACAGAAGGCGGATGCGCTCGACGTCGGCCATGGCCGTGAGGTCCTCGAGCAGGTTCGCCTGGCCCCGGACGATGAGATTTTGCGCCGCGCCTTCCGGACCAGCCCAACTGGCGAGCCCCGCGTCGACAAGCCGCGCCGTCAAGACGTCCAGCTCCGCCTGGGCGGCCGCGCTCGACATTTGAATCTCGTCACGCACCTGGGTCAAGGTCCGGCCCCGAATGCGCGCATTGAGATAATTTCCCGCCTCGATCAGCGAGGACGGCGGCAGGTCCGCCGGGACGGGCAAGATGCGGTTTTCGACCGAGCCGTCTTCCGAAACCAGAATCGCCAGGGCTTTCTCGGCCTCCAGGCGGACAAAATCGACCTGCTTCAGGCGATTGTTCTCCTTGGTGGTCAGGACGACGGCGGCCCCCCGGGTCAGGCCGGAGAGCAGGAGGCTGGCCTCGGCAAGCGCCTCATCGATCGTCTGCGTGCGCGAGGCGGCCAGGATCTGCGTCTCGATCCGGCTACGCTCCTGGTTCGTCAGATCGCCGATTTGAAGGAGGGAATCGACGAAGAACCGCAGCCCCAACTCCGTCGGCAAGCGACCGGCGCTGGTGTGCGGCGAAAACACAAGCCCCAGCTCTTCCAGGTCCTGCATCACATTGCGCACGGAGGCGGGCGAGAGCGGCATCTGCAGGATGCGCGACAGGTGCCGCGAGCCGACCGGCTCGCCGGAGGCGAGATAGCTTTCGACAATATTCTTGAAGATCTCGCGCGATCTGTCGTTCAGACGCGTGAGCGTTCCAGCGCTCGAAAAAACAGGAAATTCCGGATTGGCGGCCATGGAACGATCTTTACGCGCCAATCGCCGGGGCGCAAGCCGTCGCACGCCAGAAAGCGCAAACACGAAAACCCCGCCGAAACCAACGGCGGGGCGTCATGTTCAGGAAACGAGGTTTTTCAGGCCTGCGCGCCGAGCGCCACGACACGGGCGGCCAGACGCGAAACCTTGCGCGAAGCCGTGTTCTTGTGGACGATGCCCTTCTGGGCGGCGCGCATCAGGATCGGCTCGGCGACGGCGAGAGCGGTCTTGGCTGCAGCCTGATCGCCCGCGATGAGGGCTTCCTCGACCTTGCGAACGAAAGTGCGCATCTTGCTGCGGCGCTGACGATTGACCGTCGTGCGGCGCTCGATTTGACGGACGGCCTTCTTGGCCGATTTGGTATTCGCCATACTGATCCCCGGAAGAAAGCGCGCGCCTGAACTCGGCGACCGCGCCATCCAAAAACAATGACGGCGCCTCAAGCAGGCGCCGCGTGTGAAGGGGCTTATAAGCGCGAAATGGGTGTTCCGTCAACGCGGGATTTTCCCGGCATGCGAATCGGCGTCACCGGTTCTTGAAATTGGCCTGCCGTTTTTCGATGAAGGCCGCCATGCCTTCCTTCTGGTCATGCGTCGCGAAGGCGGCGTGGAAATTCCGGCGCTCGAATTTCACGCCCTCGGTCAATGTCGACTCATAGGCCGAGTTGATGCAGTCCTTGATCTGCATGGTGATCGGCAAAGACATGGAGGCAATGGCGCTCGCCGTCGCCAAGGCCTCGTCAACCAGACGCTCGGCAGGAACGATGCGCGAGACGAGACCGGAACGCTCGGCCTCCTGCGCATCCATCATGCGCCCGGTCAGACACATTTCCATCGCCTTCGCCTTGCCGACGAACCGCGCCAGGCGCTGGGTCCCGCCGGCGCCGGGGAGAATGCCGAGCTTGACTTCCGGCTGGCCGAATTTCGCATTTTCGGCGGCGAGGATGAAATCGCACATCATCGCCAGCTCGCACCCGCCGCCGAGCGCGAAACCCGCGACGGCGGCGATGGCCGGCTTGCGGAAAAACGAAAGCCGCTCCCAGCTCCGGATGGAATCGCTGAGATAAGCGTCCATATAGGTCAGCGACTGCAATTCCTTGATGTCCGCGCCGGCGGCGAAGGCCTTGTCCGATCCGGTCAGGACGAGCGCCCCGATCGCGGGGTCATTCTCGAAAGCGACGAGAACGGCGTTCAGCTCCTGGATCAGCGCCGAATTCAGGGCGTTCAAAGCCTTGGGTCGATTGAGCCGGATCAGCCCCACCGAGCCGTGGGTTTCCACGATGATATTTTCGAACGTCATGAATCACCTTTCCCGGCGCCGCCCCCGCAAGTCTGGCGGAGGCGAGGCCGGTCGAGAAATTGCGGAACTCAGAGGCCCTCGAACAGCGCCGTCGAGAGATAGCGCTCCGCGAAAGAGGGAATGATGATGACGATGTTCTTGCCTTCCGAACTCGGGCGCGCCGCGACCTGCAACGCCGCCGCGACGGCGGCGCCCGAGGAAATGCCGACCGGAACGCCCTCGATCCGCGCGACCTGCCGCGCCGTCTCCAGAGCCGTGGCGCTGTCGATCGTGACGACTTCGTCGATCACGCCGCGATCCAGAACCGGCGGCACGAAACCCGCGCCGATGCCCTGGATCTTGTGCGGTCCCGGCTGGCCGCCCGAGAGCACGGGCGATTCCACCGGTTCGACGGCGATCATCTTGAGCCCGGGCTTGCGCGCCTTCAGGACCTCGCCGACGCCGGTGATGGTGCCCCCGGTGCCGACGCCGGAAATCACGATATCGACCGCGCCATCGGTGTCGTTCCAGATCTCCTCGGCGGTGGTGCGACGATGAATTTCGGGATTGGCGGGGTTTTCGAACTGGGCGGGAGTAATGGCGCCCGGCGTCGAGGCGACGAGTTCGGCGGCCTTGGCGATCGCCCCCTTCATGCCTTGCGCGGCCGGCGTGAGAACGAGTTCGGCGCCCAGCAGGGCGAGCATCTTGCGCCGCTCGATCGACATGGATTCCGGCATGACGAGCTGCAGCTTGTAGCCGCGCGCAGCGGCCACGAAGGCCAAAGCGATCCCGGTATTGCCCGACGTCGGCTCGATCAGGACGGTCTTGCCGGGCGTGATCTTGCCCTGGGCTTCGAGCGCATCGATCATCGAAACGCCGATGCGGTCCTTGACCGAGGCGATCGGATTGAAAAATTCGAGTTTTCCGAGCAGGTGCGCCTTGACGCCACGCGACGCCGCGATGCGGTCGAACCGCACCAGAGGGGTGTCGCCGATGGTCTGCGTGATGGAATCGTAAATTTTCCCGCGTCCCGGTTTTTTCGGGTTGGTGGCGTCAGTCATGCGTTGCTCCCTGGCGGATTCTCATCGCCGCGGTCAACCTAACAAAGCCGACCAAAGCTGTCGACTAATCGCCTGCCCAAAGAAACCGCAGGACTATTCAGATGGCGGCTTCGTCACAAAGTGGCCGGTCGAGCCGAAACCGCCGGCTCCGCGGTTCGTTTCGGACATCTCGTGCGCTTCGATCAGGCGCGCCTGCACGACGGGCGCGACAACCAGTTGCGCGATCCGGTCACCACGCGCGATTTCAAACGGCTTTTCGCCGTGATTGATCAGGATCACCTGCAACTCGCCGCGGTAATCGCTGTCGATGGTCCCCGGCGTGTTGAGCACCGTCACGCCCTGTTTCAGGGCGAGGCCGGAGCGCGGCCGCACCTGGGCCTCGAAGCCCGCCGGAATCTCGAAAACGAGCCCGGTCGGGGCCAGGCAGCGGCCGCCGGGCGGCAAGGTGAGCGGCGCGCCCGAAGGAACGGCGGCGACGAGATCGAGGCCGGCCGCGCCCACGCTCTGATAGGCCGGCAAGGGCAGGCCTTCGCCATGCGGCAGGCGTTTGATCCTGATGTCCACGTCAACGTCCTTGTCGCTGCGCCAGAATTGTTGCGAGATGATCGACGAGCTTTGCCGCCGCCGCATCCTTGTCGAGTTTCGGCCAGGCTGTTTCACCGTCCGGCGGTCACGATGACCAATGTGTTCTCGTCGCCGCCCATGACGCCGGCCGCGGCGCTGACGTCATTGGCCACGATCAGATCGCAACCCTTTCGCGCCAGTTTCTGGCGCGCATGCTCGACCAGTTTTTCCGTCTCAGCTGCGAAGCCGACGACAAGGAGCGGCCGGCCTTCCTGCAAACGGGCCACCCTGGCGAGAATATCCGGATTCTCCACCAGCTGAAGCTCTGGCGGGCCTTTTGCGCCCTTCTTGATCTTCTCGGCATGGTCTCCCGCGACGCGCCAATCCGCGACGGCGGCGGCGGCGATGAAAATGTCGCACGGCAGCGCCTCATCGACGGCGACCGCCATCTCCAGCGCGGTTTCCACGGCAATCACCCGCACGCCCTCGGGCGCCGGAAGCGTCACGGGACCCGAAACCAGACTCACCTCCGCCCCCGCCGCGCGGGCCGCACGGGCAATCGCATAGCCCTGCTTGCCGGACGAGCGGTTGGCGATATAGCGCACGGGATCGATCGGCTCATGCGTCGGCCCCGCCGTGATGACGATCTTTTTCCCCGCGAGCGCGCCGCCGGGTTCGCCTTTCAGGCAGGTCCTGGATCGCGGCGAATATCTCTTCCGGCTCGGACATGCGGCCGAAGCCCCACTCGCCGCAGGCCATGGCGCCCTGGTTCGGCCCGACGAATTTCATGCCGTCGGCGCGCAATTGCGCGCAATTGCGGCGCGTCGCCGGATGCTCCCACATCCGCCAGTTCATCGCCGGCGCGGCGAGCGCGGGCTTGTCGGACGCGAGCAGAAGCGTCGAGGCGAGATCGTTCGCCAGACCGTGCGCGGCCTTGGCGAGCAGGTCGGCGGTCGCCGGCGCGATCACGATCAGATCGGCTTGCCGGCTCAATTCGATATGGCCCATTTCCGTTTCGTCGGTCAGCGAAAACAGGTCGTCGTAAACTTTTTCGCCGCTCAGGCTGGCGAGCGACAGCGGCGTGACGAATTGCGGCGCCGGCCTTGGTCAGGACGGTCCGCACCCCGATGCCCGCGCCGCGAAGCAACCGGATCAGTTCGAGGCTCTTGTAGGCGGCGATGCCGCCGCCGACGATCAGCAGGACGGAGGGCTTGTCGATGGGCGTTGTCGCTACAGGCGTTGTCATGGCGGCC
Source organism: uncultured Alphaproteobacteria bacterium (assembly GCA_963811975.1). Classification (GTDB taxonomy): domain Bacteria; phylum Pseudomonadota; class Alphaproteobacteria; order Rhizobiales; family Beijerinckiaceae; genus Rhodoblastus. The sequence continues at coordinate 83,271 of CAWETR010000020.1, read as the reverse complement.
GTCCTCAACGCCAGAGCAGGAAGATGATGATGAATGCAGGCGAAAGCGAAAGCCATAACGCCAGATCCGATGGCCCGCGGCATTGGCCTTGCCGATCGCCCGCACGGTCTCCGGCGCCAAAGCGAGGCCGCCTTCCGCCATGGTCTCGAGCTTTTCGACCATTCGCCCGGCGCGCGTGAGCATGTCCGGCGTCTGCGCCGCCACGCGGGAGAGCGCCGCAAGGCTTTGCCCGGCGTCGGCGATCTTGCCGCGCGGGCCGAGATTGTCCTCGATCCAGCTCCGCACGACCGGTTCGGCCGTGGACCACATGTCGAGACGCGGATCGAGCGAGCGCGCGACGCCCTCGACGACAACCATGGTCTTTTGCAGCATCACCAGTTCGATGCGCGTGTGCATGTCGAACAGCGCCGTGATCTCGAACAGCAAGGTCAGCACCTTGGCCATCGAGATCTCGTCGGCCCGCCGGGAATGGATCGGCTCTCCGACCGCGCGGATCGCCTGGGCGAAATCGGCGACGCGATAATGCGGCGGCACATAGCCCGCCTCGAAATGGACCTCCGCCACGCGCTGGTAATCGCGGGTGATGAAGCCGTAAAGGATCTCGGCGAGGAAACGCCGCTCCTTCAGGCCGAGCCGGCCCATGATGCCGAAATCCACCGCCGCGAGGCGACCTTCCGGCGTGTAGAACAGATTGCCGGGATGCATGTCGGCGTGAAAGAAGCCGTCCCGCACGGCGTGGCGCAGGAAGGACTGGATCAGGGTGCGCCCGAGCCGCGGCAGGTCCGCCCCGGAGCGGCGCAGGGCCTCGATATCCGACAGGGGAATGCCGTCGATCCATTCCAGCGTCATGACTTCGCGGGCGCAGCGGTCCCAATCGACCTTCGGCACGAGAAAATCGTCGTCGCCATGGGTGTTTTCCGCGAATTCCGACGCCGCCGCCGCCTCGAGGCGGAAGTCCATCTCGATCTTGACCGAGCGGGCCAAAGTATCGACCACGCCGACCGGATTGAGCCTTTGCGCCTCGATGGAGAACCGCTGCGCCTGACGCGCGGCGAAAAACATGTCGCCGAGATCGCGCCGGAATCGACGTTCGATGCCGGGGCGAAGCACCTTGACCGCCACCGGCTTTTCGACGCCGTCCTCCACCACCTTGGCGCGATGGACCTGCGCGACCGAAGCGGCGGCGACGGGTTCGCTCAATTCGGAAAAGAGCTCGCCGAGCGGCCGTCCGAACGCATTTTCGATGACGTTCACGGCGATGTCGCGCGAAAACGGCTCCATCCGGTCCTGAAGCGCTTCGAGCTCGCGCGCCACAATGACGCCGACGACATCGGGCCGCGTCGCCAGGGTCTGGCCCAGCTTGACGTAGGACGGTCCGAGCTGGGCGATCGCCGGGGCGAGCCTCGCCATGCCGCCGCCCCGACGCGCCAGCAGCCCGGCGAGCCAGAGCGCCGGTCGAGCCTCCACGGGCAGGGCGGCGGCGTCGACGCCGGAAAAGACGCCTTCACGCGCCAGAATGAAGCCGGCGCGGCCCAGGCGAAGGACATGACCAATCGTGGCGAACACGCAAGAAACTCGATTCTTTACAATTTCCAGCCGGAATGAATGGCGACGACGCCGCCGGTGAGGCGCGTGAAGCCGACGCGCTGAAAGCCGGCTTTTTCGATCATCGCCGCAAAGTCCTCGGCGGCGGGGAATTGGCGGATCGATTCGACCAGATAGCGATAGGGCTCGGCTTCGCCGGTGACCAGCCGGCCAATCATCGGGAATCACCGAAAAGGAATAGGATTCATAGACCTTCGCCAGCGCCGGCGCCTCGACCTGCGAGAATTCGAGGCACAGGAAGCGGCCGCCGCGCTTGAGCACGCGGAAGGCCTCCGCCAACGCCTTGTCGATCCGGGGCACGTTGCGGATGCCGAAGGCGATCGTATAGGCGTCGAATTCCGAGTCCGGAAAGGGCAGTTCCTCGGCATTGGCCTCGACGAATTTCAATTGGCGGGACAAGCCGTTCTTTTCGGCTCGTTCAAGCCCGACGCGCAGCATGTCGGGATTGATGTCGAGCACCGTGACGTCCGTCTTCGGGCCGCCGGCGCGGGCGACGCGGAAGGCGATGTCGCCGGTGCCGCCCGCGACATCGAGATGTTTGAAGCCGGAGCGGCGATGGCCGGACCTTGGCGACGAACACGTCTTTCCAGACGCGATGCAGACCGCCCGACATCAGGTCGTTCATGACATCGTAGCGATGCGCGACCTTGTGGAAGACGTCGTCGACGAGGCCCTGCTTCTGGTCGAGGCGGACCTCCGAATAGCCGAAATGCGTCCGCGCTGCGGCGTCCTGATCCGGCGTCGTCTCTGACGGATGCGCGTCCTGCATTATTTCCACTCCCAGCAACGAGCGGACCATAGCGCGACCGCTTCAGCATGGCTATCTATCGCGTCGGCGGCCTGAAATGAAGGAAAACAAATGCCCGAATTGCCCGAGGTGGAGACCGTTCGACGCGGTCTTGCCCCAACGCTCGTCGGAGCGCGGATCGTTCGGGTCGAATTGCGCCGCCCTGATCTGCGGTTTCCCTTCCCGAGCGATTTCGCCGAACGCCTGCGAGGACCGACGCATTCTCGGGCTCAATCGCCGCGCCAAATATCTCGTCGCCTCGCTCGACGACGGGACGGCCCTGATCGCCCATCTCGGCATGAGCGGCTCGTTTCGCATCGAGAACCAGGAGAGGCGCCGGGCGGCTTCGCCTTTCCGCGCTCGAAAAACCCCGTCCACGACCACGTCGTCATCCATCTCGACGGCTCTTGCGTCGATCTACAACGATCCGCGCCGGTTCGGCTTCATGACCCTGGCGGTCGAGGCCGAGCTTGCGTCCCATCCCTTTTTCGCGGGGCTTGGCGTCGAACCTCTTTCCAACGCCTTCAACGCCGAGACGCTGGCGCGCTTGTTCGCGGATCGAAAAACCTCGCTCAAGGCGGCGCTGCTCGACCAGAGACTGATCGCCGGCCTTGGCAATATCTATGTGTGCGAAGCCCTGCATCGCGCGGGCCTGGCGCCGGACCGGCCCGCGGGCGATCTCGCCCGGCGCGACGGCGCGCCCACGAAATCCGCGGAAAAACTGGCGCGTTTGATCCGCGAGGTCCTGGAGGAAGCGGTGCTGGCAGGGGGGTCGTCCCTGCGCGACCATCGCCAGGCGGATGGAACGCTGGGCTATTTCCAGCACAATTTTCGTGTTTACAATCGGGTGGGCGAGGCTTGTCCCGGATCTGGATGCGGAGGAATCATTCAGCGGCGGACGCAAAATGGCCGTTCGACCTTTTATTGCCCAAAGTGTCAGAAATGAACGACGGGAGAACGCATTTGGCGAAAAAGGCCGCGGGCTTGAACGCATGGCTCAAGGTCTTCCGCATCGATGACCGGGCGGAAACCACCGCCATCGAAGTCACCCATCGAGGCCAGCGCCTGAAAGTCGCGCTCAAGCGGAATGGCGCGGCGCGGCGTTTCACGCTGCGCGTGCGCGGGGCGACCAGCGATATCGTCCTGACCATGCCGGCGCGCGCGAGCCTCGGCCAGGCGCGGGATTTCGTCGAGGCCCATGCGGAATGGCTCGCGAACCGGCTGGCGCGCCTGCCGCAACGCGCGCCGTTTCTTCCCGGCGCGACGATCCCCTTGCGCGGCGTCGAGCACGAGCTGCGCCACTGCCCCCGGCCAGCCACGCGCCGCGGGCCGGTCTGGATCGAGGACGCCGACGGAATTCGCATCGATCTGCGCGTCGGGCGAGGCGGTTCATTTCGAACGCCGAATCGCCGCTTTCCTGCGGCGAAGAAGCGCGCCGCGACCTCGAACGCGCGGTCCGCCAATACGCCGAGAAGACCGGCCGGCGGCCGATCAGCCTGACGCTGCGGGACACGGCAAGCCGGTGGGGATCCTGTTCGGCCAAGGGCGCGCTGAATTTTTCGTGGCGGCTCATCCTGGCGCCGCCCTTCGTGCTCGATTATCTCGCCGCCCACGAAAGCGCCCATCTGCGCCATCACGACCATTCCGACCTGTTCTGGGCGCTGACGAAAAGCCTTTGCCCGCAAACGGCAAAGGCGGAAGCCTGGCTGAAAGCCCACGGCGCCGAATTGCACCGCTATGGCCGGCGAGGCGGCGAGAGCGCGGCTTGAAGCCCTATCGGCGAACGAAGGTCAAATAGGCGGGGCGACGCCCCTCGCGCAGCGCTTTCGCTTCGTAGCGCGTCCCGGGCCAACCGGCCCAGGGATGAATCCAGTCCTCGGCGCCGCGCGCCGGCCAGACGAAATCGGGCGATCTCAGAATTCGGGCGAGCGTCCAACCCGCGTAATCGTCGATATCGGTGGCGAAGCGCAATTCCGCGCCCGGCTTCATCGCGCGGGCAAGACGGACGAGAAGCGCGTCCGAGACGAAACGCCGCTCCTTGTGGCGCCGCTTCGGCCAGGGATCCGGATAGAAAAGACAGACGCCTGACAGGCATTTGTCTGGAAGCGCGTCGATCAGTTCGCCGGCGTCGCCGGCATGAACGCGGATATTCGAAAGGCCACGCGTTTCGATCTTCGACGAGCAGCTTGGCGACGCCGTTCACGAAGGGCTCGCAGCCGAAATAGCCGCGTTCCGGATGCGACTGGGCGTCGGCGGCGAGGTGTTCGCCGCCGCCAAAGCCGATTTCGAGCCGCAAATCGTCGGGATGATTCGGAAAGAGGCCGCCGGGATCGACGAGCCCCCGGAAAGCTCGACCTGAAGCTGCGGCAGCAGCGTTTCCATCAGCCCAGCCTGATAGGGCCGCAAGGTCTTGCCCTTGCGCCTGCCGTAAAGCCCCGCGTCGCGACGAGCGCGACGCGGTTCGCCCGCATCGACGACCGGTTTCATGACGCCACGAACTCAGGCGAAATGCGTCTTGAGCTTGTCGACCAGATCGGTCTTTTCCCAGCTGAAGCCGCCCTCGGCGTCGGGCTCGCGGCCGAAATGGCCATAAGCCGAAGTCCGCGCATAAATCGGACGGTTGAGGCGGAGATGCTCGCGGATGCCGCGCGGCGACAGGCGAACGATCTTGAACAGCACGTCTTCCAGCGTCGCTTCGTCGACCTTGGCGGTCCCGTGCGCATCGACATAGATCGACAGCGGATCGGCGACGCCGATCGCATAGGCGAGCTGGATCGTCACACGATCGGCAAGGCCGGCCGCGACGACGTTCTTGGCGAGATAGCGCGCGGCATAGGCGGCCGAGCGATCCACCTTGGTCGGATCCTTGCCCGAAAAGGCGCCGCCGCCATGCGGCGCCGCGCCGCCGTAAGTGTCGACGATGATCTTGCGTCCGGTCAGGCCGGTGTCGCCATCCGGTCCGCCGATCACGAACTTGCCCGTGGGATTGACGTGCCAGACGGTCTCGTTCGGAGATCCAGCCCTTGGGAAAGGCGGCGACGATATAGGGTTCGACGATCTTGCGCACGTCCTCGGACGTCAGGTCTTCGTCGACATGCTGGGTCGAAAGCACGATCTGCGTCACGCCGACCGGCTTGCCGCCGACATATTTCACCGTCACCTGGCTTTTGGCGTCGGGCCCGAGCTTGATCGCGGCGCCTTCGCCGGCCTTGCGGGCCTTCGCCAGCGATTCGAGGATCTTGTGCGCGTAATAGAGCGGGGCCGGCATCAGATCCACGGTCTCATTGGACGCGTAGCCGAACATGATGCCCTGGTCGCCCGCGCCTTCGTCCTTGTTGCCGGCGGCGTCGACGCCCTGGGCGATATCGGCCGATTGCGCGTGAAGCAGGATTTCGATCTGCGCGGTGTCCCAGTGGAAACCGGCCTGCTCGTAGCCGATGTCCTTGATCGCCTTGCGGGCGACCTGCTTCGATCTGCTCGTGCGAAATTTCAGGACCGCGCACTTCGCCGGCGATCACCACGCGATTGGTGGTCACCAGGGTTTCGGCGGCGACGCGGATCTGGAACGGGATCAAGGCCCGCCTTTTCGCCTTCGCGATAGAACAGATCGACGATCTCGTCGGAAATCCGGTCCGCGACTTTGTCGGGATGCCCTTCGGACACGGATTCGCTCGTAAACAGAAAATCGCTGCGGGCCACGAACTTTCTCCAATTCAAGACCGGGCCGCAGCCGGGCGCATGATCAGCGCCGGGGATCGCCACCGGGGAAAACCGGCGGCAGCGAACCGGATTGGCTCAAACGCGCTGCGTCAAAGACGGAAGGAAGCGCGCGAGATCGGTTGCGCGAAATCCCTCGCACTCTGTTTTGCAACGCACGAAGACCTGACCGTTTACAGGCACAGCGTTCGTTTCGTCAAGCGATTTGGTCGATTTTGTTCGATATAACGAACGCGGAAGGTCAACCCGCGCTTTGGCCCTCGGCGAGCGTCGCCACGAGATCGACGATCTTCTTGCGCACCTTGGGGTCCGTAATGCGCGCAAAAGCGCGATTGAGGCTCAGGCCTTCCGCCGTCATCACGAAATCGCTGACCTGATTTTCTTCGGCGCCAGCCTCGGCGAATCCGCCTTGGACCGCGCCGTCGGACGTCGGCGCGCCCTTGAAAAAATAAGACAAGCGGCGTGCTCAGCGCTTCCGAAATCTGCTGCAGCCGGCTGGCGCTGATTCGGTTGGAGCCTTTTTCGTATTTTTGAATTTGCTGGAAGGTCAGCCCCAGGGCGTCGCCGAGCTTTTCCTGGCTCATGCCGATCAGCATGCGCCGCATCCGCACGCGCGCGCCAACATGTTTGTCGATGGGATTGGGGACTTTGATCACGAAGTTACGAGCCTTCAGATTACAACCCTAGTTTGCGCTGGAGCCTGACCTAAAGTCAAATCCTCCGGCGCCGAATAAAGGCTCCAATCAGGACAAAAACCCACAAGATGAAGGGGCCTGCATAGGGAAATTTCGAGAACAAAGTCGCCGGCAGAGCTTTTGGCAACGCCCCGTCGAGAACCGCTTCGGTCCCGAGCGGCGCGACGGCGATGGTCCGGCCGTAAGGATCGAGAATCGCCGAAATGCCGGTGTTCGCCGCACGAATCATCGGCAATCCCTGTTCGATCGTTCGAAGCCGCGCCTGAGCGAAATGCTGATAGGGACCGGACGTCATCGCCGAACCAGCCATCGTTGGTGACATTGAGCAGCGCGCCCGGACGGGTGGGCTGGGAATTGATCCGGTCCGCGATTTCATTCGGGAAAACCGATTCGTAGCAGGTCATCGGCACGACCGGCGGCAGTCCGGGCGCTGTCAGGAAGCGCGACGATTGACCCGAATCGAAGCCGCCGGGTATCGCGACGAATTGCGTAACGCCAAGGCGTCCGAGCCAGGAAGCGAACGGCATATATTCGCCAAACGGGACCAGATGCTTCTTGTCATAGCTCTCCTTGACCTCGCCGCCGAAGATCACCTGGATCGCATTGAAATATTGAGTGTGGCGCCCTTCGCCCTCGGCGCGGGCGGCGCCGGTGAACAGGACCGCATTTTGCAACCGCGACGCCAGCATCGAGAGCGCCGCGCCGTCGCGGGACAGGATGAAGGGGAAGGACGATTCCGGCCAGAACAGATGGGTGACGTCCGCAATGCCGCTGGTTTGAGGAGAAGTCGCGCGATCCGACAGGCTCAGGTAATGCTCGAGAATCTGATCGCGGCGGTCCGCACGAAAATCCTCCAGCGGAACGTTCGGCTGCACGATTCGGACGCGGACGCCTTTGACATCGCCCGACGGCGCCGACAGCCGAAAAAATCCGAACAGGCCCAGGGCCGCCAGAAGCGCCAGCAAGACCAGCGGAACTTTTCTGCGGCCTTCGGCGACCAGAAGCGCGGGAGAGCCGAAAATCAGGACCGACAAGATCGTGAGGCCGTAGAGCCCCCAGATCGAAGCGGTCTGGGCCAGAATGACGTTTCCGCCGAGAACCATTCCGAAATCGTTCCAGGGAAAACCGGTGAGCACGGTTCCGCGAAGCCATTCGGCGGCGCTCAGGCCCGCCGCGAGCGCAAAAATCCGCGCCGGCCCCGACGACCACAACAGGCGCGCGACGACGAAGCCAAAGGCCGTGAATACGGCCAGAACGGCAGGCAGGCCCAGCACCCCGAAAGGCAAGGCCCAGGCAAATCGATCGGCTTCCGCGAGAAAGGCGGCGCCCAGCCACCACAGGCCCGCGACGAAATAACCGAAGCCCAGCCACCAACCGGCGCCCGCCGCGCGACGCAGGCTCGACCAAAGCGAATCGCCGGACGAGCCGTCGAGAAGCCAGACGGAGAGCGTCATCGGGACGAAAAAGGCCGGGAAGAACCCGACCGGCGCCAAGGCCAGGGCGCCGATGGCGCCGCCGGCGAATGCGATCAAGCGTCGGCGCCAGGCCTCGGCAAGGATGACGCTCTGGGCAAGTGCAAACATCGGCTTCCGGGTTTCAAGCATGGCGGGCGATCCGGCCTCTCTGCAGGGCAAGGCTTCTGTTTTCAGAAGCCGGCGCATCGGACGCGGATCGGAATGACGGCGTGAAATTCTAGATCGACCTGAACCGGAATGCGAACGCCCTTCGCGCTGAGGGCCTTCTTTCCCCAGAAAAGGCCGCAGGAGGTCGGCATGCGCGCCGATCGGTCATTCAGGCGCGGTCTCGGGCGAATTGGCGGATTTGGCGTCGATGTGACGCAGCTTGAGTCGCTTCACCCGCCGGGGATCGGCGTCGAGGATGTCAAATTCGAAATCGCGCCCCGGACTGGCGACGACCTCGCCCCGAATCGGCACCCGGCCCGCAAACGCGGCGGCGAGACCGCCGAGTGTGTCGACATCCTCGCGCTCGCCATGCGCCGACAAGTCGAGGCCGGTCAGTTCCGAGGCCTCCTCGAGGCCCATGCGCGCGTCGGCGACGAAAACGCCGGGCGCCACGCGTTCGATTTTCGGGCTTTCGTCGAGATCATGCTCGTCTTCGATATCGCCGACGATCACCTCGACAATATCCTCGATCGAGACCAGGCCGTCGGTTCCGCCATATTCGTCGATCACCAGGGCCATATGGGTGCGCGTGGCCTGCATCTTGATGAGCAAATCGAGGGCCGGCATGGAGGGCGGCGCGAAAAGGACCGGGCGCAGGATGCCGGCGGCTTCGAGCGACATGCCGAGATCGACCGGCATGAAACGGGCGTTCTGAGCTTCCGTCGGCGCTGCGGCGCCTTCCAGCAATGCGGCGCCATTTGGCTTCGCTCGCCGCTGGGTCAGGATTTTCTCCGCCGAAGCGGCGACGAAATCGACGAAATCGCGAATGTGAACCATGCCGCGCGGATCGTCGAGCGTCTCGCCGATGACCGGAAAACGCGAATGGCCGGCGGTCCGGAACGTCGCCAGCACCGCCGCGAGCGAGGCGTCGATCGGCACGCAGATGATATCGGCGCGAGGCACCATCACATCGCTGACCCGGATTTCATGCAATCCGAGCACATTCTTGAGCATGGTCCGCTCTTGCGGACTGAAATCGTCGGCGATCGAGGCGTCGTCGAGCGCGTCTTCGATATCGTCGCGGATGGAGGCTCCGCTGAGACCGAACAAAGCCCTCAAACGTTCGAGAACGGAGCCGCCCTGCTTGCCGGGACTTCGCTCGACAGGGGAGGATTCGTCGGTTTCCCGCTCAGGCGCGCCCATTGATTCCGATCTCACTTTCATGGTCGTCGCGATAAGGGTTTTCGACGCCCAAGGCCCGAAGGACGCGGATTTCCACCGCTTCCATCTCGTCGGCTTCCGCGTCGTCCTCATGGTCGTAGCCCAGAAGATGCAGAAAGCCGTGGACGATCATGTGACGGCTATGATCTTGCAGCGACTTGCCCTGCTCTTGCGCTTCGCGGGCGATCGTCTCGAAGGCCAGCGCGATGTCGCCGAGAAAAAGCGCCGATTCCAATGGCTCCGGCCCCGGGAACGACAGAACATTGGTCGGCTGGTCCTTGCCGCGGAACTGGCGGTTCAATTCCCGGATGCGCGCGTCGTCGCCAAAAAGGAAGCTGACCTCCGCGCCTTCGCGAAGGCGTTCGCCCGTTTCGTCGAGGACGGTCTGCAAGCTTTCGGCGACGAGGGCGTCCAGATGGTCCAGCCGGCCCCACTCGGCGCATTCGACCGCGATTTCAATCGCCAGGCTCATGGCGACCAGTCCTTGTCGATCGGCGAGCGCGGCGCCGGCTTCTCGCGCTCCCGTCGCGCCGCCGCTTCATAGGCGCCGACGATCCGGCGCACGAGATCGTGGCGCACGACATCCGCGTCGCTGAACGTCACGTGGCCGACGCCCTCAAGCCCCGAAAGAAGCGCAATCGCCTCGCTCAAGCCCGATTTCTGGCCAGGCGGCAGATCGGTCTGGGTCGGATCGCCGGTGATGATCATCCGGGACCCCTCGCCGAGACGCGTAAGGAACATCTTCATCTGCATGGTCGTGGCGTTCTGCGCCTCGTCCAGCAAAACGCAGGCGTTGCTCAGGGTGCGCCCGCGCATGAAAGCGAGCGGCGCGACCTCGATCATTCCCGTCTGCATGCCGCGCTCGACCATGCGCGGGTCCATGAAATCCTGCAGGGCGTCATAGATCGGGCGAAGGTAAGGGTCGACCTTGTCGCGCATGTCGCCCGGCAAAAATCCCAGACGCTCCCCCGCCTCGACCGCCGGACGCGACAGGATCAGGCGCTCGATGACGCCTTGCTCGAGCAGGGACACCGCATGGCCGACCGCGAGCCAGGTCTTGCCGGTGCCGGCGGGACCGGCGGCGAAAACCAGTTCGAACCGCCGCAACTCCCGGATATAGAGATCCTGCGCGGCCGTCCGCGCCCGAACCGAACCCTTCTTGCGGGTGGAAATCTGCTCGAAGGTCGAACGCGGGCTCGGCGGAGCCTCCTTGGGAAAGAGATTGCCCTGAAGGGCGCATTCCTGGATCGCCCCGTCGACGTCGCCCATGCTCGCTGGCTGGCCAGCGCGGGCGCGCTCCCAGAGAATCTGCAGCACGCGGCGCGCATGGCCAACCGCCTCGGCAGCCCCCTTGATGACGACATGGTTGCCATTGGTGTTCAGGACGACGTTCAGACGGCGCTCGATCCGGGCAAGGTTCTGGTCGTATTGACCGAAAACCAGCGAGGCCATGCGATTGTCCTCGAGCGTCAGCGACAGCTCCACCGATCCGCCATCGACGTTCTGTTCCGCTTTCCCGAATGCGCCATCCGTGACGGCCATGCTCAAACCGCCTTCCCGGGAGTGGGACGATCCCGGCCGGCCTCGCTCGCGAGGCGGCCGAATAATGAATTCGTCCCGCATTCCATGATTTCAACCCGCGCCACTTGCCCGATCAATGTTTCGGGCCCGTCGACCTGAACCGGCTGAAGATAAGGCGACTTCCCGGCGATCTGCCCCGGACGGCGGCCAGCCTTTTCAAACAGCACCTCGATCGTGCGCCCGATCATCGAGGCGTTGAAGGCATGGCGCTGCGCCTCGACAACCTCCGAAAGCCGCGCGAGCCGCTCCGATTTGACCTCTTCCGAAATCTGGTCGGCAAGATCGGCCCCCGGCGTGCCGGGACGCGAGGAATATTTGAAAAAGAAGGTCGATGCGAAACCAACCGTGCGCGCGAGCGCCAGCGTGGCCTTGAAATCCTCTTCCGTCTCGCCGGGAAAGCCGACGATGAAGTCGGACGACAGGGCGATGTCGGGCCGCGCTGCGCGTATGCGCTCGACCAGCCGCACATAATCGTCAGCCCGATGCCTTCGGTTCATGGCGTCGAGAATGCGGTCGGAGCCCGACTGGACCGGGAGATGGAGAAACGGCATGAGGCTCGGCAAGTCACGGTGAGCGCGGATCAGGTCATCCGACATGTCGTTGGGGTGGCTCGTCATGTAGCGCAGGCGTGAGACGCCATCGATCCGCGCGAGGCGCTCCATCAGGCGCGCCAGGGACCAGTCGGCGCCGTCTTCGCCTGCGCCGTGGTAGCCGTTGACGTTCTGCCCCAGCAAGGTGATCTCGCGAACGCCCGCCTGCGCCAGATGCGCCGCTTCCGCGACGATCTTGCGCGCGTCACGGGACGTTTCAGCCCCGCGGGTATAAGGAACCACGCAGAACGAGCAGAACTTGTCGCAGCCCTCCTGAACGGTCACGAAGGCGCTGAGTCCGCGCTGACGAATTTTCTCGTTCGAAGGCTGCGCCAGATGGTCGAACTTGTCCTCGAGCGGAAAGTCGGTATCGATCACCGGGCCGGTCGCGGCCCGACGCACCATTTCCGGCAGGCGATGGTAGCTTTGCGGTCCTACGACCAGATCGACGGCGCGCTGCTTGCGAAGGATTTCCGCGCCTTCGGCCTGAGCGACGCAGCCCGCGACCGCAATCTGCAGGCTCTTGCCTTCGGCCTTGCGGGCTTCCTTCAGCACCCGCAGCTTGCCGAGTTCCGAAAAGACCTTGTCTGCAGCCTTTTCGCGGATGTGGCACGTGTTCAGGACGATCAGATCCGCCTCTTCGACATCGCCGGTCTCGACAAAACCTTCGGGGGCCAGGACATCGGCCATGCGCGAAGCGTCGTAGGCGTTCATCTGGCAGCCATAGGATTTGACGAGAAGCTTCTTGCTCTGGGCCTGAACAGGCTCGGCGTCGACCGGCGCTGTCTCCACGTCAGGTCGCGCAATGGTGAGATCGGACTTCAAAATCGAACAGGTCCCTCCGGGACGGAGTATGGCACTCTTCCATCAATAACCGATTTTGCCGTCTCCGGTAAGAAAGCCCGCGCAATTTTTGGACGCTTAATCGATTTTGGACACGCATCCGATTTTGTCGATCTGCGCCTCGGCGAGCGCCCTCACCCGCTGCTCCGTTTCCATCGCCACGGCCTTGCGATCGCTTTCGGCGACAAAAAAGAGCGGCGCGCCAAAGCTGATGACGCAATCGACTGGCGCGCTTTTCAGCAGCAGCCAGATGTGCGGCGCGAGGTCGGCGTCGCCGAACCAGGCCAAAGCGCGGCGGCTCGCCGCATCGAGCGGTTTGCCGCGCGCATGGGTATAAGTGATCGCCGCCGGCTGCACCGTTACGGCCGCGATGTCCGGAAAAAGACGAAAAACCTCGCGCGCTGCGCCGAAATGCGACGGCTTGAAATTCTGTACGCCGGAGCCGTCGGTGGAGGTGCCCTCGCCAAACAGCAGGACGTCTTCGCCCGCCACCATCTTTTCCGCCATCGCGGCATTGACCCGCGGCACTTCTGTCCGGCTCTCGCGCCGCACGAAAATCGTGTCCTGCACACGGGCGAAAGCGCCCAGCAAAGGCCAGGTCGCGACCTCGCTCTTGGCGACGAAACAGGGCGTTTCACGGCTCGCAAGGGCGAGGATATCGCTCCAGGAGACGTGATTGGCCACGATCATGCGCGGTTTCGGGCCGAGATCCTCGCCTTCGAACCGGACCCGAAGACCAAGGAGCCCGCAAATCGTGCGCGCGAAAAAGGGCGGAATGTCGCGTGACACGTTCCAGCCCCGGCGACGCGCCAGCCGCTGCAGCGGCACGCCGATCAGATAGAAGCCGCCAAGGGCGAAGATCAGGAGAGCCGCACGAAGATAAGGCATGGGAGGCCGGTTAGGCTTGAGCGATGACGGATTGATGACGAACCTGTTCTGGGTCGCGTTCAAGAGAGAATGCGTCGCATCAGAAGAGCGTCGCCGCGGCTTCCATCGGCCTTGGCGTAATAGTTTTTGCGTCGGCCCTCGGTGGAAAAGCCGAAGCGACGATAAAGCGCGAGGGCCGCGACATTGCCCTCCTCGACTTCGAGAAACACCTTCGAGACGCCGAGCGAGGCCAAACGCGCGAGATGCGCGCCCAGAAGCCGCTGTCCGCAGCCGGTTCGGCGCGAAGATGGATCGACGACGACGGTCAGGACCTCGGCCTCGTCGACGGCGCGCCGCGACAGGATCAAAGCGGCGACGGCGCTCTTTTCACCCATCCCGTCGCAGACACAGGCCGAATCCGCCAGCAGCGCCTCGAATTCGGGCGCCGGCCAGGGATGGGCGAAGCTCGTGGCGTGCAGATCGGCGCAAGCCGCCGCATCGCCCGCGCGCAGCAGGCGCGGGGCCATGACGGGCGGCGCGGAGCGCCAGAAGAAGGGCGATCTCATTGCGGCGATCTCTTGGCGGCGATCTCTTGAGGAACGGCTTCACGGGGACGCGTGGGGAATCGACGATTTGGCGCCCGGCTTGACGTCCGGAGCCTTGAGGTAAATGGGGCGCGCCGGCGCGTTGGCGGGATCGGCGACCAGCCCTAGCCGCGCCACCGCCAGGATATCCGGCGCCGAAGAGCCATCGACGACATTGATGTCGCCGCCGTAAATCGTCGCCTCATCCCGCAACAGGATCGCGCCCGACCCGACCGCGCGAATCCGGCCCGCGCCCAGCAGGCGGCAGGCGTCGCGCAAGGAGAGAATGCGCGGCGAAGTCAGCACGCGTCCAGCGGGACCATAGGCCGTGAAGTAAACATGGCCATGGCGGGCGTCGATCGCGGCGGCGACGATCCCATCGGACTCCTCGGACAGCAGCGGGGCCGCAAAAGCCGCCAGCGTCGAAACGCCGACCGCTTCCACGCCGCGGGCCAGCGCGATGCCGCGTGCGGCGGCGACGCCGATGCGGATGCCGGTGAAGGAGCCCGGCCCGACGGTGACCGCGATGCGGCCAATGGACCCGAACCCGCCCTCGACCTGCGCCATGACTTGCGCAATCAGCGGCATCAAAGCCTCGGCATGGCCCTTTTCCATCGGAATCGATGCGCGCGCGACCGGAACGCTCGAACCCGAATCGAGCACACAGACTGAAACCGCGGGCAAAGCCGTGTCGATAGCGAGGATGCGCATGGAGCTATGATCGGGCTCGCGAGAAAGGAAGGGCGCGCCGCTTCAAACCTGTTCGACCGATTTCACGTCCGGCAGGAAATGGCAGAGCAGGTTTTGAATGCCGCGCTTCAAGGTCGCTGTCGACGACGGGCAGCCGGAACAGGCGCCCTTCATGTGGAGATAGACCACGCCGTCCTTGAAACCGCGAAAGACGATGTCGCCGCCATCGGCCGCAACCGCAGGGCGGACCCGCGTCTCGAGCAGATCCTTGATCTCCGTGACGATTGCTGCGTGCTCGGGAGCGAAAAATTCATGCTGCGACGGATCCGCTTCCCTGGCGTCCGGGGAAAGAACTGGGCCGCCGGACATGAAATGCTCCATGATGGCGCCGAGAATGGCCGGCTTGAGATGCTGCCATTCACCTGAGGATTTCGTCACCGAGATGAAATCCGGCCCCAGGAACACGCCGCTGACGCCTTCAATGGTAAAAAGCGCGCTGGCGAGCGGCGAGACCTTCGCGTCTTCCGCGCTGGCCATGTCGCGCGAGCCGTTCTCGAGCACCGGCCCGCCGGGAAGGAACTTCAACGTGGCGGGATTGGGCGTCGATTCCGTTTGAATGAACATGCATGCCTCCGAGATCGTCCGGTTCAAGGCCGGAGATGGAATAATCAGAAGATAATCCTCTGGCGCCGCAATAAAAAGGGCCGATTGGCCCTCAGGCCGCGATCAGCGGATCAGCCCCACGATGTCCTTGACCTGATTCATGATCGGCCCGGCGATCGCCCGCGCGCGCTGCGAACCGTCGCGGAGCACGGAATCGATATAGGCCGGATCGGCCTCCAGCCGCCGCATTTCCGCGCCGATCGGGCCAAGCCTGGCGACGGCGAGATCCGCAAGCGCCTGTTTGAAAGACGAAAATTGCGCGCCGCCGAATTGCTGCAGCACGCTGTCGGCCGTCGAATCATCGAGGGCGGCGTAAATGCCGATCAGATTTTCCGCCTCAGGACGGTTTTTCAGGCCTTCCTTGTCGGTCGGCAACGGCTCGGGGTCGGTCTTCGCCTTCCTGACCTTCTGCGCGATCGTGTCGGCGTCGTCGGACAGGCTGATGCGCGAATATTCCGACGGATCCGACTTCGACATTTTCTTCAACCCGTCGCGCAGGCTCATCACGCGCGCCGCCGGACCCTGGATCAAAGGCTCGGGCAGGGGAAAGAAGCCCTCGGCATGTCCGTTGGCCGCAATGGATTCGGCGAAATCATTGTTGAATTTCTGGGCGATGTCGCGCGCCAGTTCGATGTGCTGCTTCTGATCCTCGCCGACGGGAACATGGGTCGCGCGATAGAGCAGGATGTCGGCCGCCATCAGGGTCGGATAGGCGAAAAGGCCGATCGAGGCGTTCTCGCGGTCCTTGCCGGCCTTTTCCTTGAACTGGGTCATGCGGTTGAGCCAGCCGATGCGGGCGACACAGTTGAAAACCCAGGCCAGTTCCGCGTGTTCGGCGACCTGGCTCTGATTGAAAATGATGTTTTTCACCGGGTCCACGCCCGAGGCGATATAGGCGGCCGCGATCTTGCGGATCGCCTCGCGCAACGCCATCGGGTCCTGGGGCACGGTGATCGCATGGAGATCGACGACGCAGAACAGGCATTCATGCGTCTTCTGCAAGGCGACGAATTTGACGATGGCGCCCAGATAATTGCCAAGATGCAGGTTTCCGGTCGGCTGAATTCCGGAAAAAACGCGTTCGGGAAAAGAGGTCATCGGAATCCGGGCGAGAAGAAGGGGATTGCCGTCTTATGGCGTCGCTCAATGCTGCTGGCAAGGGCGCAGTCGCGTCGGGCGCTCAGGTCGAGCTTTCGTAACCGCCGACGAGGCGAATCACCTTGCCGTCCGAAGTTCGAATTCAGCCGGTCGGCCCTGGGCTTTTTGGTCTCGGAGCCCGGGGAACGGGCGAGTTCGGCGGCAGCGCGCCGGATGGGCGGTTGTTTCGGATTGACGGCCGCGTCCGATGACGACGCCGGCTTCTCGAATTCCGCCAGGCGCGCCTTGAGCCGCTCGTCGATCCGGGATTCCTCGACGGGGACGATTCTGGAATCCGTGGCGCCCTCGATGATGCGCAAGCCGTTGCTGGTCATGACCGCATCGCCGGCCTGTAATGTCGGGTCCTTGCACAGGGCCGCCGTGATCGCTGCGTCGGTCATGGGCGACGGCGCCTTCCGCGAAGCGCTTTCGGAAGCCCCCTTGGTGCGTCACACCATTGCTGGCCGGATTGGCCCCCTCGCAACCAAGACTTTTGATCGCCAGGACAGGACGGGCAGCGATGCGATGTGATCGATTTCATGGCCACCGTTGCGTCCGGGCGCATGCGCGGCACGGGCTTGCGCCGAGGGATTTTGGGTTTCGCCGCGTTGCGAAAAGTGACCGAAAATCGCCTCGAAGAAGTTTTCGGCATGACCGGTCCCGGACATGCAAAACAAACCCAAAAAGCCAGAAAACGCTAAGGTGATATTAAATCGACGCATGACGAAACGCCTTTGAAAAAACAAAACGAGGTCAAAACACCTTTGACGCCGCGCTCATGGTTTGGATTCGCGTGGGTCCATCCCATGGCGCGCGGAAACTAACAGTTGATTTTGAAAGGTTTTTTCTATTTTCGAAATTAAGGTTATGACCGCCGAACGTCAATATCCGGCATTTGCAACATTTTGTGTACGATCAGAGGATGAACCGGCTCAGATCGACATTGCGCGCGAGATCCCCAACTCGCTCCTCGACATAGGCGCCGTCGATCGTGACGACCTGGCCGGAATGATCGGCGGCCGCGAAGCTGACGTCGTCGAGCACACGCTCCATCACGGTTTGCAGCCGGCGCGCCCCGATATTCTCGACGCTGGAATTGACCTGGACCGCCACGCGAGCCAGAGCGTCGATCGCGTCGTCGGCAAAATCCAGGGTCACCCCTTCCGTCGCCAGCAAGGCCCGATATTGCTTGACCAGACTGGCTTCGGGCTGCGTGAGGATGCGCCTGAAGTCCTCCTCGTCCAGCGAGGACAACTCGACCCGTATCGGCAGACGCCCCTGCAATTCGGGCAAAAGGTCCGATGGCTTGGCGACGTGGAAAGCGCCCGAGGCGATGAACAGGATATGGTCGGTCTTGACCGCGCCATGCTTGGTCGCCACCGTTGTTCCCTCGATCAGGGGCAGCAGATCCCGCTGGACGCCTTCACGCGAGACGTCGCCGCTGCGGCCGTCCTTGGCGCAGATCTTGTCGATTTCGTCGAGGAAGACGATCCCGTTGTTCTCGACCTCGCGGACCGCCAGCCGCACGATCTCGTCCTGGTCGAGCAGCTTCTCGCTTTCCTCGCCGAGCAGGGGCGCATAGGCGTCCTTGACCAGCAATCGCTGCTGCTTCGAACGCTGCGATTTGCCGAAAATATCGCCAAGGGAAATCGCGCCGATCGAGGCGCCCGGCATGTTCGGCAGATCGAACATCGGCATCGAAGTCCCGGGGGACGATGCGATCTCGACCTCGATCTCCTTGTCCTCCAGTTCGCCGGCCCGCAACTTGCGGCGAAAGGAATCGCGCGTGGCCGCGCTGGCGTTGGCCCCGACGAGAGCCGTGACGATCCGCTCCTCGGCCGCGAGCTGCGCGCGCGCCTCGACATCCTTCCGCTTGGTTTCCTTGACCAGGGAAATGCCGATCTCGACCAGGTCGCGCACGATCTGCTCGACGTCGCGGCCGACATAGCCGACTTCGGTGAACTTGGTCGCCTCGACCTTGAGGAAGGGCGCGTTGGCCAGCCGCGCGAGGCGGCGCGCGATCTCGGTCTTGCCGCAGCCGGTCGGCCCGATCATCAGGATGTTCTTGGGCAGGACCTCCTCCCGCATCATGCCTTCGAGGCGCAGGCGCCGCCAGCGATTGCGCAAGGCGATCGCCACGGCGCGCTTCGCGTCCTTCTGGCCAATGATGAAGCGGTCAAGCTCGGAAACGATTTCGCGCGGAGAAAGGTCGGTCATGAACGGGCTCTGGAGCTGGCGAAACATTCGATCACAGCGAATCGATGCTTTCCACGACGATGTTCGAATTGGTGTAGACGCAGATTTCCGAGGCGATTTGCAGGGAGCGCCGCGCGATGGCCTCGGCGTCGAGACCGCTGTCCATCAGCGCGCGACCGGCGGCCAGGGCATAGTTTCCGCCGGAGCCGATGCCCATGACCACGCCGTCGGGCGCGGGCTCGGGCTCCAGGACGTCGCCGTTTCCGGTCAGGACGAGGGCCGCGTTCTTGTCGGCGACCAGCATCATGGCTTCGAGGCGGCGCAGATAGCGGTCCGTGCGCCAGTCCTTGGCCAATTCCACGCAGGCGCGCAACAGCTGGCCGGGATATTGGTCGAGCTTGGCTTCGAGCCGTTCGCAAAGGGTGAAGGCGTCGGCGGTCGCGCCGGCGAAGCCGACGATGACCTGGCCCTTGCCGAGGCGCCGCACCTTGCGCGCATTCCCCTTGATGATGGTCTGCCCCAGGCTGACCTGGCCGTCGCCGGCGATCACGGTCTTGCCGCCCTTGCGCACCAGGATGATCGTCGTCGCGTGCATGGAAGGCGGGCCAGGTTGCTCGGTCATCAAAGAATCTCGGGAAATCGCGGGGGTCGCTCGGTCTCGCCAGCGCATCTATTGCGCCCAAGGCGATGTTACAAGGGCAATGTTGCAAGCCCTGCGGCGATAGAGTGGCGCAGGCCAAAGGGTTTTGCTATGAGCCGTTGCAGCAGAGGTCTAAAATTATGCCCCGCGTGAGCACGAGCGCGTTGAAAATCACGGCGCGCCGCCTATCCTGACGGAATGGCGCTCGGCCCCAGATCGGCAAGGAAACATTATGACGCGCCAAGCTGAGATCAAGCGCACGACGAAAGAGACCGACATTCTGGTGAAACTTGCGATCGATGGCTCCGGCCACAGCAAGATTTCGACCGGAATCGGCTTTTTCGATCATATGCTCGATCAACTGGCGCGCCATTCGCTGATGGACATCGAGGTCGCGGCGAAAGGCGACCTCCACATCGACCAGCACCATACCGTAGAAGATGTCGGCATTGCGCTTGGGCAAGCGTTGCGCCAGGCGGCTGGCGACCTGCGCGGCATCGTCCGCTACGCCGACGTTCATCTGCCGATGGACGAAACCCTGACGCGCGTCGCCATCGACGTGTCGGGGCGGCCCTTTCTGGTGTTCCGGACCGAGATACCGCAAGCGAAGCTCGGCGACTTCGACACCGAGCTGGTCCGGGAGTTTTTCCAGGCTTTCGCCCAGCATGCCGCGATCGCGCTGCATATCGAGACGCTCTATGGCGTCAACAGCCACCATGTCGTCGAGACCTGTTTCAAGGGCGTCGCGCGCGCGCTCGGCGCGGCTCTGGCGATCGATCCGCGCCAGAAGGACCGCATCCCTTCCACCAAGGGAGCGCTCTGACGCCACGTGGGAACGCCATGAAGCTCTATTCCGTCTTCCTCCCGACGGGCGTTTCGCCGCCGCGATCGCTCGAACGCGCCAAATTCGTGAAGCTCGGGTTTTCCTGGCTGGCTTTTCTGGCCACGCCGGTCTGGGCTGTCCGCCATGGCCTTTGGCTGGCGCTGGGCCTCTGGCTCGGCCTGGTCGCCGGGATCGGGCTTCTCGTCGCGCTCGCCCATATCGGCGCGGCGGCCGCCTTGCTGCTCTATGGCGTCGGCGCGCTGGCGTTCGGCCTCGAAGCGGACCGCTTCCGCCAAAGCCGGCTGTCCAGAGCAGGCTTCCTGATGCATGGACTGGCGCTCGGCGGCTCCGAGCGCGAAGCCGAACTCGTCTATTTCTCCCAGCGCGCCGCGGCGCCTTTTCCTGAGCCGCCGCCCGCCCCGCCCAAGGAAGATGGCCGCGCGCCGCCGACGTCCGGACTCAGCGCCGACACCGATCTTTTGGGCCTGTTTCCCGCTCGGGAGTCCTGATCTTGAACGTCGCCATCATCGATTACGGCTCCGGCAACCTGCATTCGGCGGCCAAGGCTTTCGAGCGAGCGGCGCGCGAAAGCGGCGTCAACGACGACGATCGCCGTCACCGCCGATGCGGAACATGTTCGCCGCGCCGACCGTATCGTGCTGCCCGGCGTCGGCGCCTTTGCCGATTGCCGCCGCGGCCTTCTGGCGATCGAAGGCATGGCCGAAGCCCTCGAGCAAGCCGTTCGCAAGGGCGGCGCGCCCTTCCTCGGAATTTGCGTCGGCATGCAATTGCTGGCGGAGCGCGGGCTCGAACATGGCGATACGCCCGGTCTTGGCTGGATCGGAGGCGCGGTCGTTCCGATCGAACCGAGCGATCCCCAACTGAAAATCCCGCATATGGGATGGAACAATCTTGAGCTGGCCAGGCCGCATCCCGTCCTCGACGGCATCGCCACCGGTCCGGATGGGCTGAACGCCTATTTCGTCCACTCCTTTCATTTGTTGGCCTCGGACCGGGACGACATCATCGCGACCGCCGAGTATGGCGGCGCTTTGACGGCGATGGTCGGCCGGGACACCATTGTCGGCGTGCAGTTTCATCCGGAGAAGAGCCAGGCGATGGGGCTCAAGCTTATTTCCAATTTCCTGAGGTGGCGCCCGTGATTCTGTTTCCAGCGATTGACCTCAAGAGCGGGCAATGCGTTCGGCTTATTCATGGCGACATGGCTCAGGCCACGGTTTTCAATGACGATCCCGCAGCCCAGGCGCTGGTTTTCGAGAGCCAGGGCTTCGAATATCTGCATGTGGTCGACCTCGACGGCGCCTTCGCCGGCAAGCCGATGAACGCCGCCGCCGTCGATGCGGTGCTGGCGGCGCTGACCGGCATGCAGGTCCAGCTCGGCGGCGGCATCCGCGACATGCGGACCATCGACGGCTGGCTCGGCAAGGGCGTCGATCGCGTGATCATCGGCACCGCGGCGGTCCGCGATCCCGATCTCGTCCGCGAGGCCGCGCGAAAACATCCCGGCCGGATCGCCGTGGGCATCGACGCGCGCGATGGGCTCGTCGCTGTCGACGGCTGGGCGAAATCGTCGCAGCTGACCGCCGTCGAACTGGGCAGGAGATTCGAGGACGTCGGGGTCGCGGCGATCGTGTACACCGACATCGCCCGCGACGGCGTGCTGAAGGGCTTGAACATCGAAGCGACGCTGGCGCTGGCCAATGCGCTGGCCATTCCCGTCATCGCCTCGGGCGGCCTCGCGTCCATCGCCGACATCGAACGGCTGCTGGAGCCCGATTGCGCGCGCCTCGCCGGCGCGATCAGCGGCCGCGCCCTCTATGACGGCCGGCTCGATCCGCAACAGGCGCTGAACCTCATCAAGGCCAAGCGCGGCGCCTGAGACGGCGCGGCGCCAGCACGGAGCAGAAATTTGCTGAAAACCCGCGTCATTCCCTGCCTCGACGTCAAGGATGGGCGCGTCGTCAAGGGCGTCAATTTCGTCGATTTGCGCGATGCGGGCGATCCGGTGGAATGCGCCATCGCCTATGACGCCGCCGGCGCCGATGAATTGTGCTTTCTCGACATCACCGCCAGCCACGAGGAGCGCAACCTGCTCCTCGACGTCGTCCGCAGGACCGCCGAAGCCTGTTTCATGCCGCTGACGGTCGGCGGCGGCGTCCGGACGCTCGACGACATCCGCAATCTCCTGCTCGCGGGCGCGGACAAGGCGTCGATCATGACCGCCGCGGTCCACGATCGTGATTTTGTCCGGCGCGGCGCCGAGAAATTCGGCAGCCAGTGCATTGTCGTGGCGATCGACGCCAAGGCTGTCTCGCCGGGCCGCTGGGAAATCTTCACCCACGGCGGCCGTCGCCCGACCGGCATCGACGCCATCGCCTACGCCAGAGAGGTCACGGCTCTCGGCGCGGGCGAGATTCTGCTGACGTCGATGGACCGCGACGGCGCGAAATGCGGTTTCGACATCGAGTTGACCCGCGCCATCGCCGACGCGGTTTCGATCCCGGTGATCGCGTCCGGCGGCGTGGGAACGCTGGAACACCTCGTCGAAGGCGTGCGCGACGGTCACGCCAGCGCCGTCCTCGCCGCCTCGATCTTTCATTTCGGCGAATTCAGCATCGGAGAAGCCAAGGCCTACATGGCCAAGGCCGGGCTTCCGATGCGCCTCGACCGTTCAAGCATTCAGGAAACCAGATGACCGACGCCTTTTCGCTCGGCGACCTCGCCGCGCTCATCGCAAATCGCGCCATGGCCCACGCCGACGAATCCTACACGCGCAGCCTGCTCGATTCCGGCACCGGCCGGATTGCGAAGAAATTCGGCGAAGAGGCGTTCGAAGCGGTCATTGCGGCGGTCGAGCGCGACAGCGCGGGGCTGAAAATGGAGGCGGCCGACGTCCTCTATCATCTATTGGTCTTGCTTCAAGACGGCGGCGTTCCGTTGCAAGATGTGATCGATGAACTCGCCCGGCGCACCCTGCAATCGGGCCATCAGGAGAAAGCCTCCCGCGATCAATAGGGGGCCCGGCGCGTCCTGGAGGCGGCGTTGAACGACATCATCAGACCAGCCGTCGCCGAGACCATGAGCGAAACCGTCGGGCCGAATCTCTCGCCCTACCGGCATTTCACCCGTGAAGAATGGGCGCAATTGCGCGCCGATACGCCTTTGACGCTGACGATCGACGATTTGAAGCGGCTCCAGTCGATCAACGACCCGATTTCCCTTGAAGAAGTCATCGCCATCTATCTGCCGCTCTCGCGCCTGCTCGCGCTTTATGTCGCCGCGACGCAAGGCTTGTTCAAGGCCACCCAGCGCTTTCTGGGCGCCGATGACGGCAAGGTTCCCTACATCATCGGCGTCGCCGGTTCGGTGGCGGTCGGCAAATCGACCACCGCGCGCGTCCTCCAGGCTCTTTTGTCCCGCTGGCCGAACACGCCCAAGGTGGAATTGATCACGACCGACGGCTTTCTCCTGCCCAACGCCGATCTGGAGCGCGACGACCTGATGGACCGGAAGGGCTTTCCGGAAAGCTACGACACCAACAAGCTGGTTCGCTTCCTGTCGGACGTCAAGGCGGGCCGCGGCCATGTCGAGGCGCCGGTTTATTCGCACCTGACCTACGATGTCGTTCCCGACGAGGCGGTCAGCGTCGACCGCCCGGACATTCTCATCGTCGAGGGCGT
Source organism: uncultured Alphaproteobacteria bacterium (assembly GCA_963811975.1). Classification (GTDB taxonomy): domain Bacteria; phylum Pseudomonadota; class Alphaproteobacteria; order Rhizobiales; family Beijerinckiaceae; genus Rhodoblastus. Next base: position 59,309 of record CAWETR010000020.1, on the reverse strand, counting down.
GAACGTCCTCCTGCCAAGCCGGCTGCCGCGCGACGGCAAGGAAACGCCATTCGTTTCCGACTTTTTCGACTTTTCGGTCTATCTTCACGCGGACGAGGACCAGCTCGAGAAATGGTATGTCTCGCGGTTCATGCGGCTTCGATCGACGGCGTTCCGGGATCCGCGATCCTATTTCAGGAAATTCGCGGATATCACTGACGCGGAAGCCGAAGCGACCGCTCGCAGCATCTGGAAGCGGATCAACCTGCGCAATTTGCACGAGAACATTCTGCCGACCCGCGCGCGCGCCAGCCTGATCCTGACAAAGGGCTCGAGCCATCGCATTGAAGAGGTTGCGCTGCGGAAATTATGACGAGGCGTCGGAGAAGACCAGCTTCGGCTTTTTCTCCAGGACCAGGAGAACCCGCGACAGGTCCGGGCCACGCTTCAAGATCAGCCCCGTTTGCGCGACCACCGAATAGGCGCCCTGTTTGCGAATCGCTTTCGGCTCTTTGACGATCCGAAAGGTCGCCGCCTCGCCATTGCGACGAAAAATCGAGAAAACCGCCTGTGAGGGCGAAAAATCCATGGCGTAGTCGCGCCACACGCCCTGGGCGACCATTCGCCCGTAAAGGTTGAAAATCGATTGCAGCTCACCCCGATTGAACCCGACGACCTGACCGGAGGGCGCCGCCTCCGTCACGGACGGGAAGGGTAGGCGCAGGATTTGAAAATTCGTCTCAGGCGGGTTTTCGCTCAAGCGGAAATCATCGATTGAGGGTTGATGACGGATGATGACCCGGTTCCCGTTTACTGGCAAGCAGGGATTATGGCTCCCAGGCTGGGAGAGGGAGGCCGCGCCGCGAATTCACAATTCCGCCGCTGTCACGCCATCGGCCCGCTGTTTTGGGAAGCGACAAATGCGCGGTCGAAAGCCCTCGCCCGGGATTTTGCCGCGTTGACGCAGCCCCCCAGCCGGAGCGGCGTCCCGGGTCGAACACAGGATCTTGCGACATGAGCCGGCCGGCTTTTTCCGGCCGGCTCGTTTTTTTGGCCGCCATGCGGGCGAGAGGCGAACTCCAACTTCGTCCCGGATCTTGAAAGCGGGCGCGACCGCCGCAATATAGCGGCCCGGGGCGACGCGCCCACGATTTGCATCCAAAAAGACAAGAGCGAACGAGATGACGCAGGAAGCGGCCACTATGGAAGTCGAACACCATGTTTTTCAGGCGGATGTCGCCCGCCTGCTGCATTTGATGGTCCATTCGATCTATTCCGAACGCGATATCTTTCTCCGCGAGCTGATCTCCAACGCCGCCGACGCCTGCGAGAAGCTGCGCTATGAGGCCAACAGCGACCCCGCGCTTCTCGAAGACGGCGAGGTTTTCGCGATTCGCATCGCCCTGGACCCCGAGGCGCGAACGCTGACGATCGACGACAACGGGGTCGGCATGTCCCATCAGGACCTGACCTCGGCCCTGGGCACCATCGCGAATTCCGGCACCCGCGCCTTCCTTGAAAAGATCAAGGCGTCCGACTCGGGCGCGGCAGAGCTCATCGGCCAATTCGGCATCGGCTTCTACTCGGCGTTCATGGTCGCGGACCGCGTCGTCGTCGAGACGAGGCGCGCGGGCGAGAGCCTGGCCTGGAGCTGGAGCTCCGACGGCAAGGGCGCATTCGAGATTTCGCCGCTCGATCCCGAAAAGGCGCCGCGGCATGGTTCGCGCGTCATTCTCCATCTCAATAGCGAATCGACGGCTTATCTCGAGCCGCACAAGGTCGAATCGATCGTCAGCGAACATTCGAGCGCCGTCGCCATTCCGATCGACCTGATCGAGAAGCCGGGCGCCGAATCGCGGCGGATCAGCGAAGGCGCGGCGCTTTGGGCGAGGCCCAAGTCCGAGATCAAGGACGAGGACTACAAGGAATTCTATCAGGAGCTGGCGGGCCAGTTCGACGAACCGGCGCTGACCGCGCACTGGCGCGCCGAGGGGCGCGCGGAATATACGGTCCTGGCTTTCGTGCCGGGATCCCGGCCCTTCGACCTGTTCGATCCGGCGCGCAAAGGCCGCGCCAAGCTCTATTCGCGCCGCGTGCTCATTTCGCGCGATATCGACCTCCTGCCGGGATATTTGCGCTTCGTGCGCCTCGTGGTCGATTCGCCCGACCTTCCCCTCAATGTGTCGCGCGAGATGGTGCAGGAGAGCCCGTTTTTCGCCGCGATCAAGAAGGGCGTCACCAACCGGGTGCTTCAGGACCTGGCCAAGCTCGCCGAGAACGATCCGGAGAAATTCGCCGCGATCTGGAAGAATTTCGGCGCCGTCCTGAAGGAGGGTCTCTACGAAGACCCCGAACGGCGCGACGTGCTCCTGAAAATGGCGCGATTCGCCACGACGGTCGACAAGGAGGGGCAAGCGCTCGCTCGCCGATTACGTCGCGGCGCTGCGCCCCAACCAGACCGCCATCTATTACATCGTCGGCGAAGGCGCGGAGCGCATCGCCGCAAGCCCGCAAATCGAAGGTTTTCGCGCCCGGGGCGTCGAGGTTCTGCTGCTCTCCGACCCGGTCGACGCCTTCTGGGTCCAGACGGCGGTCGGCTACGACGGCAAGCCGTTCAAATCGATCACGCAAGGCGCCGCCGACCTCAAGGAGGTCGCTCTTCTCGACGAGACCGCCAAGCCGGCGGAGAACGCCGCCGCGGTCGCGGAATTCGTCGCCCTCGCCAAGCAGGTTCTGGACTCGGTGGTCGAAGACGTGCGCGTCTCCGACCGGCTTTCGGAAAGCGCGGCCTGCCTTGTCGCGCCGGAATTCGGCCCGGACCTCCGCCTCCAGCAGATTTTGTCGGCGCACGGCCAATCGCCGGTCGAGATGAAGCCGGTGCTGGAGGTCAATCCCTCGCATCCCTTGGTCGCCGCGCTCGAATCGCTGGCGAAATCCCCGGACAGGGATCTGTTCGAGGATGCCGTCTGGTTGATTTTCGACGAGGCGCGGCTCCTCGATGGCGCGCCGCCCAAGGACGCCGCCGCCTTCGCCGCGCGCCTGACGCGCGTGCTCGGCAAGGCGCTGGGAGCCGGACGCTGACGCCTCCGTCAGCGCCTTTCGCCTCCGCCGACACTTTGGCGCAGGCGCGAATCAGACTGGCGTCGGCCCTTGCCGACGCCGGCAAGGAGCCTGCGGCCCTCGAAGCCCGCCTCTTGCTGGAAGGCGCGTCGGGGCTCAATTCGCTTGAATTGCTGACGCGCGCCGACGAGCGCCTGGGCTCCGAAAGCGCCGGGCGGCTGGGCGACTTTCTGGAACGGCGGCTCGGGGGCGAACCGGTGGGCCGCATTCTTGGCCGCAGCGGCTTTTACGGCCTCGATCTTCTTGTGACCGCCGACGTTCTCGACCCGCGTGGCGACACCGAAACCTTGGTCAACGCGGCGCTCGACTTCGTCAGCGCCCGCCAAATGGCGCGTCCGAAGATTCTCGATCTCGGAACCGGCTCCGGCGCCATTTTATGCGCGCTGCTGGATGCGCTTCCCGACGCCTTCGGCATCGGCGTCGACCTGTCGCCGGCCGCTTGCCGCATCGCCTGGGCCAATCTGGGCCGTTGCGGCCTGACCGGGCGGGCTTCCGTGATCTGCGGCAATTGGGCTGACTCCCTTGTCGGGACTTTTGATCTGGTCGTATCCAACCCTCCCTATATCGCGCTGACGGAAAAGACCGAGCTTGCGACGGAAGTCGCCGATCACGATCCGGCGCTGGCGCTTTATGGCGGATCGGATGGGCTGGACTGCTATCGCCGGATCGCGCCGCGCCTGGCGCAACTGCTGACGCCCGGCGGTCGCGCGTTTTTCGAGATCGGCTGGCGGCAGGCCTCAAGCGTCGCGGCGATCTTCGCGGACGAGGGTTTGCCGAACGCTGGCGTCGTGCAGGACGCCTGTCAAAGGGACCGCGTCGTCATTGTCAGCAATGCCGACCGCTGATTTTCGCCTTCCCAACGGTTGCGCGAAAGTTTGGGCTTGGCGCAGCGCCAAAAAGCGTCTAGTCTTTGTGGCAGCAAATACCTGGTTGCGCTTGATTTCATCGCAGCGTGGCTTGGTTGGCGAACGATCCCGCACATTGCGGAGAATGACGCCGAGCCAAGACCGGCCCGTTAGGCTTGCGATTTGAGCGACGTGGTACGATCGCCGTTTCCCTAAATGGATCTGGAAAACTGAAAGCGAGTTTGCGGAAAATCGCAAACATGGCCGGTGAGGCAAAAGCGCCGGAAGCGCTGCGCCATGATGAGTTGCAACGGGCTCGAGGCTGCAGGGCATCGGCGCGGGGCGTTCTGCGGACGTCTTTATTATTCAGGGATTATCGATGAGACCTGGTCAAAACAAGCGTATGCGTGGTCGGAACAACAATCGCAAAGGTCCCAATCCGCTGACGCGGGCCTATGAATTGAACGGACCCGACGTCAAAATCCGCGGCACCGCCCAGCATATCGCCGAAAAATACCTGCAGCTGGCGCGCGACGCGCAATCCTCGGGCGACACCGTCGTCGCCGAAAGCTACCTGCAGCATGCGGAACATTACATCCGCATCATCGCTGCGGCGCAGACGGCCCAGCAGCAGGCGCAATTGGGTTATGGACGCGGTGGCGACGACGTCGACGAGACCGACGAGGACGATGATTTCGTGGCGCTGCCCGACCGGTTCTCGTCACCCTTTGAACGCGCCGTGCCGACGCCCCCATTGAATCCTCCGCAGCCGAACGTGGCGCCGATGGGCTTTTCGGGGCAGCCCCAGCCCTATTTCGATCGCCCGGCCTTCGCGCCCGAATCGTCGGAACGCACGACCGAACGGTCGGAGCGCCCGGAGCGATCCGGCGAACGCAATCCGAATTCGCACGGCGAACGGCAGGACCGCCAGCCGCGCAACGACCGGCGCTTCAATAACCAGCAGGGCCAGGGCCGGCACAAGCTACCGTGACCAGCAAGCCCGGTTCGAAAGCGCCCCTCCGGCGCAGGAACAGCCGCGCGTCAATTTCGATGCGGTGAACCCGGGCCTGCCGGCTTTCATCACGGCTCCGACGCGAACTTCCGTCCCGGCTGCTCCCTCCGCGCCAAACGGGGCCGTCAACGCTCCGTCAAATCCGGAAGGTGCGGATTTCGCTGGGCCGCAAGCCCAGGACGATGCGGACGGACGGTTCCATCTGCGGCCGCGCCGCCGTCGGCGCACGCGCGCGGAAATCGGGGACGAGCAGGAAAATTCGCCGCCGCGCCGAAGCGAATCCCGCCGACGCGGAATGAACGACGACCCTGATCCGGGCTTTCAAAGCGGCGCTTCGAGCGCCGCTTTTTTTGCCCTTCGCAGGTTGTTCGCTTGGCCTTTTCAATAGAGCCAACCATTCCCATATCATCGGACAAGGCCGCCCTTGCGGGGCCGAATTCATGACGCATCGTTCTCGCCTTATGGGAGACGGTCGCGGGCATAGGAGGTTTGACATGAATATGGAAAAGCTGACCGAGCGCGCGCGGGGCTTCGTCCAATCGGCGCAGTCTCTGGCTTTGCGCGAAGGCCATCAGCAATTCACGCCGCTTCATATTCTCAAGGTCTTGCTCGACGACGAGCAGGGATTGTCCGCTGGATTGATCGACCGGTCCGGGGGCCGGTCGCGCGACGCCTTGCAGCAGTGCGAACTGGCGCTCGCCAAATTGCCGCGCGTGGAAGGCGGCGGCGCGGGCCAGCTTTACCTTGCTCCGGCGACCGCCCGCGTCTTCGACACCGCCGAAAAAATCGCCCAGAAAGCCGGCGATTCCTTCGTGACCGTGGAGCGGCTGCTGCTCGCGCTTGCGATGGATTCCGACAGCGACGCGGGCAAGATCCTCGCCAAGGCCGGCGTCACTCCGCAGGGCCTGAACAGCGCCATCGAAGATCTCCGCAAAGGCCGCACCGCCGATTCCGCCTCCGCCGAAAACGCCTATGACGCGTTGAAGAAATACGCCCGCGACCTCACCGAGGCGGCGCGCGAAGGCAAGCTCGACCCGGTGATCGGCCGCGACGAGGAAATCCGCCGCACCATTCAGGTGCTTTCGCGCCGCACCAAGAACAATCCGGTCCTGATCGGCGAGCCCGGCGTCGGCAAGACGGCGATCGTCGAGGGCCTCGCGCTGCGAATCGTCAACGGCGACGTCCCGGAAAGCCTGCGCGACAAGAAGCCTGCTTGCGCTCGACATGGGCGCGCTGATCGCGGGCGCCAAATATCGCGGCGAGTTCGAGGAACGGCTGAAAGCCGTCCTCAATGAAGTCACGGCGGCGGCGGGCGGGATCATCCTGTTCATCGACGAGATGCACACGCTGGTCGGCGCCGGCAAGGCGGATGGCGCGATGGACGCCTCCAACCTGCTCAAGCCCGCGCTGGCGCGCGGCGAATTGCATTGCGTCGGCGCGACCACGCTCGACGAATATCGCAAGCATGTCGAAAAGGACGCGGCTCTCGCCCGCCGCTTCCAGCCGATCTTCGTCAGCGAGCCGACCGTCGAGGACACGATCTCGATTCTGCGCGGCCTGAAGGAAAAATACGAATTGCACCATGGCGTCCGCATCAGCGATTCGGCGCTTGTCGCGGCTGCGACCCTGTCGAACCGCTACATTGCCGACCGCTTCCTGCCGGACAAGGCGATCGACCTCGTCGACGAAGCCGCCTCGCGGCTGCGGATGCAGGTCGATTCCAAGCCGGAAGAGCTGGACGAATTCGACCGGCGCATCATGCAGCTCAAGATCGAGCAGGAAGCGCTGAAAAAGGAAACCGACCAGGCCTCGAAGGACCGCCTGGCGAGGCTCGAGGGCGAACTCGCGGATCTCAACGAGAAATCGGCGGAGCTGACCGCCCGCTGGCGCGCGGAAAAGGACAAGCTCGGCGCGGCGCAAAAAATGAAGGAGCAGCTGGAAGCGGCCCGCAACGACCTGTTGAACGCCCAACGCAAGGGCGATTACGCGGAAGCCGGCCGGCTGACCTACGCCGTCATTCCCGAGCTTGAGCGGAAACTCGCCGAAACCGAGGCGAAATCCGGCGAAGTCCTCGTCGACGAGGCCGTGACGCCGGACCATATCGCGCAGGTCGTTTCGCGCTGGACCGGCGTGCCGGTCGACAAGATGCTCGAAGGCGAGCGCGCCAAGCTGCTGAAAATGGAAGACGAGCTGGCGCGCCGCGTCGTCGGCCAGCGCGAAGCCGTGGCCGCGGTGGCGACCGCTGTCCGGCGCGCGCGCGCGGGCTTGCAGGACCCGAACCGGCCGATCGGCTCGTTCATGTTCCTGGGACCGACGGGCGTCGGCAAGACCGAGCTGACCAAGGCGCTGGCCGCGTTCCTGTTCGACGACGAGACCGCGATGGTTCGCATCGACATGTCGGAATATATGGAGAAGCACTCCGTTTCCCGCCTGATCGGCGCGCCTCCCGGCTATGTCGGCTATGAGGAAGGCGGCGCCCTGACCGAAGCGGTTCGGCGCCGGCCCTATCAGGTCGTGCTGTTCGACGAAATCGAAAAGGCGCATCCGGATGTCTTCAATGTCCTGCTTCAGGTGCTCGACGACGGACGGCTGACGGACGGCCAGGGACGGACGGTCGATTTCCGCAACGTGGTCATCATCATGACCTCGAATCTCGGGCTCGGAATTCCTCGTCATGCAGAATGAAGGCGAAGATTCCTCCGCGGTCCATAGCGAGGTCATGCAGGTGGTGCGCTCGCATTTCCGGCCGGAATTCCTGAACCGCATCGACGAGATCATCCTGTTCCACCGCCTGCGGCGGCAGGACATGGGCGCGATCGTCGATATCCAGTTCAAGCGGCTCGGACGTCTGCTGGAGGATCGCAAGATCACTCTGGACCTGACCGAAGCCGGTCGGAGCTGGCTCGCGGAGAAGGGTTACGACGCCGCCTATGGCGCACGCCCGCTGAAGCGCGTCATCCAGAAGAACGTTCAGGATCCGCTGGCGGAAATGATGCTGGCGGGGGAAATTGGCGAAGGCCGGACCGTGGAGATCTCGGCGGCCGACGGCGAGCTGACCCTGGACGGCAAGCCCGGTCACGAAGGACAAATTCGACGTCGAAACGCCGCCGGCGCGACTGAATTGATCAACGCAAAAAGGGCGGCTCTGGCCGCCCTTTTCATTGCAGCCAGCCCAGCGAAACGCCCACCAGCAGGACGACGCCGATCAGGAAACGATAGACGACGAACGGCCAGGACGAAAAGCGCTCGAGGATCCGCATCAGGCCCCAGATCGCGACGAAGGCGGAAATGGAGGCGACCACGAGACCGACGCCAAGGATCATCCAGCCTTCGGCCGGAAGATGCGCCTTGAACAATTCATAGAATTCCTTGAGGCCCGCCAGGAAAATCGCCGGCAGGCCGAGGAGAAAGGAAAAGCGCGCGGCTTCCTCGCGCTTGAGGTCGAGAAACAGCGCCGCCGTCAAGGTCGAACCGGAGCGCGACACGCCGGGGATCAGCGCGCCGACCTGGGCGAGGCCGACGATCATGGCGTCCTTGAGCGAAACATTGTCGAGGGTTCGACGATGCGCGCAAAACCATTCCGCCAGCGCCAGCAACACAGCCATGACGATGCAGGCCGCGCCGATCACCCACAGGCTGCGCAAGGGCGAGCCGCAGGTGTTCAACGTCTTCGACAACAGCGCGCCGAAAACCACCAAGGGCAGCGTCGCCAGCAGGATCCAGGTCGTGAAGCGGAACTGCCAGTCCCGGAAATCGCGCCGCCGGACCGCTGCGATCGAGCCGAAGACGAGACCTCGGACATCGCTCCAGAAATAGGAGATGACCGCAGCCAGCGCCGCCATCTGCATCGCGGCGGAAAAGGCCGAGCCGGGATCCCGCCAGCCCAGAAGCGCCGGGACGATCCGCATATGCGCGGTGGACGAGATCGGCAGGAGTTCGGTTATGCCCTGAACGACGCCGAGCGCCGCGACCTTGGCAACCCCCAGTTCAATGAATCCGGTATCCAATCCCTGGGTGCAGGCCTCGGCCGACATAAAGGTTCTCCCGTCGAATCAATGAAAAGCCTCCGACCGTTTTCGCAAACCTGTCGGAGGCTTTCAATCACAGCATCGCCAAGTCAGGCCTGATCGGCGCGCTTTTCAATGACGCGCACGATATCGGCCATGATCGCGTTCAGTTCGTAATTCTTGGGCGTATAGACGGCCGCGACGCCCTCCGAGAGCAGCAGCTTTTCATCCTCGGGCGGAATGATCCCGCCGACGATCACCGGCACGTCCGAAATGCCCTGCGCCTTCATGCGTTCGAGCACATCGCGGACCAGCGGCACGTGCGAGCCCGACAGGATGGAGAGTCCGACGACATGGACGCCTTCCTCGAGCGCGGCGTTGACGATCTCGGCGGGCGTCAGGCGGATGCCCTCGTAGACCACCTCCATGCCCGCGTCGCGGGCGCGCACGGCGATCTGCTCGGCGCCGTTGGAATGGCCGTCGAGGCCGGGTTTGCCGACCAGGAACTTGATCCGGCGGCCGAGCTTCTTGGAGACGCGCTCGACTTCGGCGCGCACCGGGTCGAGCGATCCGCCAGCCTGGCGCGCGCTGCGTCCGACGCCGGTCGGCGCGCGAAATTCGCCGAAGACCTCGCGCAGCGTCTGGCCCCATTCGCCGGTCGTCACGCCGGCCTTGGCCGCGGCGATCGAAGGCTCCATGATGTTGCGGTCTTCCTGCGCGGCGGCGCGCAGATCCGCGAGAGCCTTGGCGACCGCCTTGGAATCGCGCTGCTCGCGCCAGGCCTTCAGCCGCGCGATCTGCTCCGCCTCGACATGTTCCGGCACGACCAGGATCGCGCCTTCGCCCGCCGTGAGCGGCGACGGCTCGGTTTCGACGAATTTATTCACGCCGACGACGATCTGCTCGCCCGATTCGATGGTTTCAAGCCGGCGGGTGTTCGATTCGACGAGCTTGGACTTGAGATAGCCGGTTTCGACAGCCGCCACCGCGCCGCCCATGGCGTCGATCGCCGCAAGCTCCGCGAGAGCCTCGCGTTTCAGCTCGTCGACCTTCTTGCTCAGCTCGATGCTGCCGTCGAACAGATCGCCATATTCGAGAAGATCGGTCTCATAGGCGAGAATCTGCTGCAGGCGCAGCGACCATTGCTGGTCCCAGGGGCGCGGCAGGCCCAGCGCCTCGTTCCAGGCCGGCAATTGCACCGCGCGGGCGCGCGCCTTTTTCGACAGGACGACGGCCAGCGTCTCGATCAGGATGCGATAGACGTTGTTTTCCGGCTGCGGCTCGGTCAATCCGAGCGAATTGACCTGAACGCCATAGCGGAAGCGGCGGTGCTTCTCATCCTTGACGCCATAGCGATCGCGGGTGAGTTCGTCCCACAATTCGGTGAAGGCGCGGACCTTGGCGAGTTCCGTGACGAAGCGCATCCCCGCGTTGAGGAAGAAGGAAATTCGTCCGACAACCTCGCCGAAATCCTCCTGCGAAACCTGCCCGGAGTTTTTCACGGTGTCGAGAATGGCCACCGCGGTGGCAAGCGCGTAGGACAGCTCCTGCACCGGCGTCGCGCCGGCTTCCTGCAGATGATAGGAGCAGACGTTCATCGGGTTCCATTTCGGAACCTCCTTGGTCGTGAACAGGATCACGTCCTTGGTCAGCCGCAGCGACGGCGCCGGCGGAAACACATAGGTGCCGCGCGAGAGATATTCCTTGATGATGTCGTTCTGGGTCGTGCCCTGCAGCGCGGCGCGCGGCGCGCCCTGCGCGTCGGCGGCGGCGATATAGAGCGAGAGCAGCCAGGGCGCCGTGGCGTTGATCGTCATCGACGTGTTCATCTGGGCGATCGGAATGCCGTCGAACAGCGTGTTCATGTCGCCGAGATGCGAAATCGGCACGCCGACCTTGCCGACCTCGCCGCGCGACAGCTCGTGATCGGAATCATAGCCGGTCTGGGTCGGCAGATCGAAGGCGATGGAAAGGCCGGTCTGGCCCTTGGCGAGATTGCCTCGATAAAGCTTGTTGGAATCCGCGGCGTTGGAATGGCCCGCATAGGTGCGGAAAATCCAGGGCTTGTCGCGACCGGGGGCTGTCTTCGTCATCGGAACCTCACCTGCGATGGCGGCGCGCGCCGCGAACTCTTCATCGGGCCAAAGACCAGACCCAATGCTTTGCCTCACTTTGGTGCGAAGCACAATTGGCTCGCGCGAGTAGCGCGGGCCGCGACCGCATTTCGGACGGCGGTATAACGCATTGATTCAAGAGCCTATTATTGTTTCTCGTTCGCGTCCGCCGCCAAGAGAACAAAACAGGCGCCGACTTTAGCACGAAGCAAAAAAATTGTGCGGATGCTCGCAAACCGACAATATTATGTATATTGGCGCGGAAAGAACGAAGGCGAGCAAACGAAACCAGAGAGGAGTCGGGGGGCGGGCGGCTCCATTTCCGCAGGCGTGATGCGAGCGAAAGCGTCGCTTCTGAAAAGCCTGCGATGGCGTCCCAACTTTCTGATCAATCAATGGCCATCTACGACAGGAGTCAGCGTTGAGCAAATCATCGCCAGCGGCGAGCGGCACCGGCGCCGCGAACCAAACGGTCCTGAAGGACCTTTATGACATTGGTGAGATTCCGCCTCTGGGCCATGTGCCAAAAAACATGCATGCGTGGGTTATCCGCAAGGATCGGCATGGGCCGCCCGAATCCGCCATGCAGCTCGAGGTGGTCCCGACCTGGGAGCTCGACAGCCATGACGTGCTCGTCCTCGTGATGGCCGCGGGCGTCAATTACAACGGCGTTTGGGCGGCGCTCGGCGAACCGATCTCGCCTGCTCGACGCTCACAAGCAGCCCTTCCACATTGCGGGCTCCGACGCGTCCGGCATCGTCTGGGCGGTTGGCTCCAAGGTGAAGCGCTGGAAGGTCGGCGACGAAGTCGTCGTCCATTGCAACCAGGACGACGGCGACGACGAGGAATGCAACGGCGGCGACCCGATGTTCTCGTCGTCCCAGCGCATCTGGGGCTATGAAACGCCGGACGGCTCCTTCGCGCAATTCTGCCGCGTGCAGGACCGCCAGCTGATGGTCCGTCCCAAGCATCTGACGTGGGAAGAGAGCGCCTGCTACACGCTGACGCTTGCGACCGCCTATCGCATGCTGTTCGGCCATGAGCCCCATCGCCTGAAGCCCGGCGACAACGTGCTGGTCTGGGGCGCGTCCGGCGGCCTCGGCGTGTTCGGCGTTCAGCTGATCGCGGCGGCCGGCGCCAACGCCATCGGCATCATTTCCGACGAAACCAAGCGCGATTATGTCCTTTCGCTCGGCGCGAAAGGCGTGATCAACCGCAAGGATTTCAAGTGCTGGGGCCAGCTGCCCAAGGTCAATTCGCAGGAATATGCCGATTGGACCAAGGAAGCCCGCAAGTTCGGCAAGGCGATCTGGGACATCACCGGCAAGAAAGACGTCGATATCGTCTTCGAACATCCCGGCGAAGCGACCTTCCCGGTCTCGACGCTGGTCTGCAAGCGCGGCGGCATGGTCGTGTTCTGCGCCGGCACGTCGGGCTTCAACCTGACCTTCGACGCCCGATACGTCTGGATGCGGCAAAAGCGCATTCAGGGTTCGCATTTCGCGCATCTGAAGCAAGCGGCCGCGGCGAATAATTTCGTCGTCGACCGCCGCGTCGATCCCTGCATGTCGGAAGTTTTCCCCTGGGCGAAAATTCCGCTGGCCCACACCAAGATGTGGAAGAACCAGCATGCCCCCGGCAATATGGCCGTCCTGGTCAACGCGACCCAGACCGGACTTCGCACGTTGGAAGACGTGATCGACGCCGGCAAAGAGCCCTGAGGCGCGGAATTCAATAGCGAGGGCGGGGTAAGCTCCCCGCCCTGTCGGACCTGAAGCGCTCGACAACTATATTTTAGCGCTCCTGCTAACAATTCACTTGATGATTTTCGTCGCCATTGACCGTTATGTCGCGCAATTACATTTTTCCAGTATGAAATTTTCTCGTATGTAAAATTATTTCTGCAATGCGTTCCAGAGTCGAACACGTCAATATCTATTTGATAACTACTGTGAGAGCTCGCGCGGGTCGCGAATTCGATAAGGTTAAGCCAAAGTTAACCGAACAGGCTTAACCTTTCTCCGCCATCAGAGTTTGAGCGGTTCGGGACCTGACACATGCGCACGACAACATTACCGATCGGCGAGGTGCTGCCCGAGTCGGCGCGGGTGTTTTTCCGACGTCGCCTTCAGGAATTCGCCGGGCTCACGGTGATTGCGCTCACACTGGCCCTCGGCGTCGCGCTGGCGACCTGGTCGATCGCCGATCCCAGCCTGAACCACGCGACCGACGCGCCGATTCGCAACGCACTGGGCGCGAAAGGCGCCGTTGTCGCAGACCTGATCATGCAATTGATCGGCATCAGCGCGATCATTCTGCTGGCGCCCCTCGGCCTGCTCGGCTGGAAGATCCTTTCGCATCGCCGTACCGGCAGCAAAGCGGCCTATGTCGCCTATTGGCTCATCGGAACATTCAGCGCGGCCGCTGTCGCCTCGCTTCTTCCTGCGACCGATGGCTGGCCCTTGCCGACTGGACTCGGCGGCGTCGTCGGCGACGCCCTGGTCGCGTTGCCCAAGCGCTATTTTTCATCGTTCGGAATCGTCGTGACCGGCGTGACCTATTTTTCGATCGCCATTTTGGCGCTGGCCGCATCCCTCGGCACGACGGCCCCGCCATCGAACGATTCCGATGAAATCACGGACGAGGCCGATCATGGCGGTCGGTTTCCGGGCTTGAACGCACATGCGACCGCCCCGCGCCAGCCGTCGCCGGATCGCAGTGCTTCGGAAGGCTCAAAAATTCTCTCGATGAAGCAATGGCTTTCCGGGCTCTTCCGCAGGGGCGAAAAACCCGTCCCGGTGGCGCATGACATCGCTTCGCGCGAATTCGATGAGCTCGCGCCCCCCTTCGCCGAGACCGCTCTTGAAGCACACGGCGCCCGATCCGGGTTCGACGCTGGCGCCAGCCAGCCTGTCGAGCGCCCGCGGCCTTCGCGGCGGTCCGGCAATCGCCGCTCGCCCGTCGCCATCTTCCGGCCCCTATGCGGCGCCCTCAATCAACCTGCTGGCGCCGACAAAGAAAATAACCGGCGGGATCGCGCAGGATTCGCTGGAGCAAAACGCCCGGCTGTTGGAAGGCGTCCTGGACGATTTCAGCGTCAAGGGCGACATTGTCAGCGTCTATCCCGGCCCCGTGGTGACGCTGTACGAGTTCGAGCCGGCGCCGGGGATCAAGTCGTCGCGGGTGATCGGGCTCGCCGACGACATCGCGCGCTCGATGTCGGCGGTCTCCGCCCGCGTCGCCGTCGTGCCCGGCCGCAACGCCATCGGCATCGAACTGCCCAACCCGCGCCGCGAGACCGTTTACCTGCGCGAATTGTTCGCCTCGCCCGATTTCGCCGAGACCAAGCACAAGCTCGCCATCGCGCTCGGCAAGACCATCGGCGGCGAGCCGGTCATCGTCGATCTCGCCAAGATGCCGCACCTGCTCGTCGCCGGAACCACCGGCTCCGGCAAGTCGGTCGCCATCAACACCATGATCCTGTCGCTGCTCTATCGGCTCAAGCCGCAGGAGTGCCGCCTCATCATGGTCGATCCCAAAATGCTGGAGCTGTCCGTCTATGACGGCATCCCGCACCTCCTCACCCCCGTCGTCACCGACCCCAAGAAGGCCGTCGTCGCCCTCAAATGGGCGGTGCGCGAGATGGAGGACCGCTACAAGAAAATGTCCAAGCTCGGCGTGCGCAACATCGACGGTTTCAACGCCCGCGTGACTGAAGCCAAAGCCAAAGGCGAGATCATTTCGCGCGTGGTGCAGACCGGCTTCGACCGCGAGACCGGCGAGGCGATCTACGAGCAGGAGCAGATGGACCTCTCGGTCCTGCCCTATATCGTGGTGATCGTCGACGAGATGGCCGACCTGATGATGGTCGCGGGCAAGGAGATCGAGGGCGCGATCCAGCGCCTCGCCCAGATGGCGCGCGCCGCCGGCATCCACCTGATCATGGCGACGCAGCGGCCTTCCGTCGACGTCATCACCGGCACGATCAAGGCCAATTTCCCGACCCGCATCTCGTTCCAGGTGACCTCCAAGATCGACAGCCGCACCATCCTGGGCGAGATGGGCGCCGAGCAGCTGCTGGGCCAGGGCGACATGCTCTACATGGCCGGCGGCGGCCGCATCTCGCGCGTGCACGGGCCGTTCGTGTCCGACGCCGACGTCGAGAAAGTGGTGGCGCATCTGAAGATGCAGGGCCAGCCCGATTATCTCGATTCGGTGACGGTCGAGGACGACGAAAGCGACGACGAGGCCGACGCCTCGTCCTATGCGGCCGACGACGAGGCCGGCGACCTCTACGACCGCGCGGTGGCGATCGTGCTGCGCGACAAGAAGTGCTCGACCTCCTATGTCCAGCGCCGGCTGTCGGTGGGCTACAACAAGGCCGCCTCGCTGGTCGAGCGCATGGAGAAGGAAGGCGTCGTCGGCGCCGCCAACCACGCCGGCAAGCGCCAGATCCTCGCCGGCGGAGGCGTCGATCGCGGCGCCTTCGAGATGGGAGAGTGAAATCTCCGCATTGCCGCCACATCGTGCGTTTAGAGCCTAATCGCTCGGATGAAACGGCGGCCACGCAACAGCACTGGTCGAAACGCACCAACCGACCGGGACCAATTTCATTCGGACCAGAGGCAAAGCACGAAATGAAGCGCGGCCTAATGTTGTTTCTCAGCGCCCTCGCGACGACGGCGTTGATCGGGAGCGCCACCGCGCAAAAACTCCCGCCGCCGGACAAGAAACCCCCGGTGAAAACGGGCGCTGTGGCGAAAGAGGCGCTGGAGCCGCTCGATCCGCAGGCGGCGATCCAGATGGCCAATGATTATTTCAATTCCGCGCAGGTCATGACCGCCGATTTCGTTCAGATCGGCGCCGATGGACGGCGTTCGGAAGGCAAGCTCTATGTTCTGAAACCCGGACGCCTTCGCTTCGAATATGCGCAGCCCGCGACCATGGAGATCATTGCCGATGGTGTTTCCGTCGCCATTCGGGACCGCAAGCTTCAGACGCAGCAGCTTTACTTTGTCAGCCAGACGCCGCTCAAGTTCCTCCTGAAAGATGAGCTCAATTTAAAGAAGGACGTCAAAATAGCCGGCGTCTCATCGGACCCGAAAACGGCGACCATCACGATCGAAGATAGCTCGACTTTCGGCGGAACATCGACGATCAAGCTCAATTTTGACCGCCAAGCCTTCGCTTTGCAGCAATGGGAGGTCACGGATCCGCAGGGTTACCAAACGCTGGTCACTTTGCATAACGTGGATCTGAAGACAGTGCCGGATCGCAGTCTTTTTCGAATTCCGGCGACGAGTTTCTGGCCGATGCAAAACTGAGCGCTTCGGCCCATTGTTTCACGTGAAATCAATTCGCAGGATCTGAGAATCGCGGCTTGATTCCAGCCGATCTCCGGGGCTTAGTCGCTGGGCCAGTATCTTTTGACGGCCAGCCCGGGGGATGACGTGGATCTCAAGATTTCGACCTGGAACATCAATTCCGTTCGCCTGCGAATTCGGCAAGTCGAAACCTTCATACGTCAGCATCAGCCAGACGTTCTTTGCCTGCAGGAAACGAAGTGCCGCGACAGCGAGTTTCCCAGCGCGGAAATTCGTAGATTTGGCTACGAGCACATCGCCATCAACGGGCAAAAGGGCTACCACGGCGTGGCGATTATCTCGCGGCTGCCTTTGAGCAATATCGATCGAAGGGGTTTTTGCGAGGTCGGCGACGCGAGGCACATTTCCGCTTCGATCCGAGGTCGCGAATCAATCCATCCGCTTGGATAATCTGTACGTTCCGGCTGGCGGCGATGAACCGGACCCCGTCAAGAACCCCAAATTCGCGCATAAGCTCGCCTTTCTGGACGAAATGTTTCATTGGACCGGCGGCGACAGCTTCGCGAAGGAACTCTTCAATTTTGGTCGGCGATCTGAACGTCGCGCCTCATGAAAACGACGTCTGGAGTCACAAGGCGCTATTGCCCGTGGTCAGCCACACGCCGATTGAAACCGACAAGTTGAAGTCCATCATTGCCAACGGATCGTGGATCGACACATTGCGCCGATTTACGCCGATCGAGCAAAAGCTTTACACTTGGTGGAGTTATCGCTCACCGGATTGGGCCAAGGCGGACAAGGGACGCCGGCTCGACCATATATGGGCCTCACAGGCGTTGGACCCGCATCTCGACGGCATCGAGATTCTTCGGGAAGCCCGTGGCTGGGAAAGGCCGTCCGACCACGTTCCCGTCAGTTTGAAATTGAAATTCTGAAATTCAGACGAGGATCGCGTCCGACCGCCGAGCCCGCGTCAGCTTTGCGTGACCTGCCGGACTTGTTCGAGTTCTTTCCCGAAACGCGCGATTTCGTGACGCAACGCCTGCGCGGCCCGTTTTGCGCTTTCAGGAAATTCGTCGAGGACGCGACGGATCAAGGTGCGTGGAATTTTGAGCACCGTCGCGTTTTCGCGCGCGATCGCGGTTGCTGGCTGCGTCGTCGCCGTAAACAGGGCGATTTCACCGATCAGGGCCCCCGGACCGACGATTTTTCCCTGTTCCATCGAACCGTGGCCGAGGTCGAGGATGAGGGACCCGGACAGGACCAGAAGGCCGCCATTCGATTCCTCGCCGTTACGAATAACGACGTCGCCCGCGCTGAAATGGACAGGCTCGGATGCGAAAGCGATCAACCGCAATGCTTCCGGTTCGAAAGCCGAAAAAATCGGAAGGCGAGCGAGAGCAGCGACGTGACGGTCCAAGGACATGACAATTCCCCTTCTCGCGAACAATCGCACTGGTCGGGTGACGCCGCTCCCATGGCGAAAGCCCTTGCGCGCTCAGATCGCGAGGCGATAGCCGCCGGCATCGGTGAGAAGAAGGCGAGCGCTCGCCGGATCGGGCTCGATTTTCTGTCTCAGACGATAGATGTGAGTTTCCAGCGTATGCGTCGTGACATTGGAATTGTAGCCCCAGACGTCGCGCAGAAGATCTTCGCGCGAGACGACAATGCCCTTGGCGCGGTTCAAATATTGAAGGATGGCCGTTTCCTTTTCGGTCAATCGCAACTTTTCGCCGTTCTTGCCGATCAGGACCTTGGCGCTGGGGTGAAAAAGATACGACCCGATTTCAAAGGTGGCGTCCTCGCTGAATTCATATTGCCGCAGATGCGCCCGTATGCGCGCCAGCAAAACCGCGAAACGAAATGGCTTGCTGACATAATCATTGGCCCCGGAATCGAATCCCGACACGATGTCGGTCTCCGAGATCCCGGCCCGTCAGCAGGATGATCGGCTTTTGAAAGCCTCCGGCGCGCAGGCGCTTCACAGCCTCGCGCCCGTCGCCATCCGGGAGTCCGACATCCATGATGACCAGGTCGATCGGCTCCCGTTGGACAACGGCGAGCGCTTGCGAGACATCCGCCGCTTCGGCCGCGACAAATTCCTGATGGACTGTCAGCTGCTCAACCAAAGAAAGGCGCAAGAGGGCATCGTCGTCGACAATTAAAATCCGGCGAACTTGCGACATGAAGGATCCTGTTACCGGCGCAAATGCTATATGGAGGGCCAACCCGGTAAAAGAGGCGAAATTCCTTTTATGCGGACTGAATCTACGCTGTATCGCGGCTGCCGTCAAAAGGCCGACATCTTCTCCCCTCGCGGTCCCAGGAATATTTCGCTCGCCCATGTGCGCGCCCTGCCTCGGTTGCCCGGAAGACCGTTAACCGGCACGGTCAAGATCGGTTCCCAAAGCTTGCGTTGCGCCATCGGCCGCAAAGGCGTCGGCGCGAAGTCGCGCGAGGGTGATTCGCTCACTCCGATCGGCCGCTTTCGCAATTCTTGCCTGGATGCGACGGCCCGACCGCTGGCCCATCTTTCGCGCCGACTGCATCCGGATTTCAAGAGCGGATGGCTGGTGCGACGACCCGCGATGCGGACGCTACAACCGTCGGGTCCGCTTGCCGTTTCGGTTCGGGACGGAAACGCTTTGGCGGGATGACGATCTCTATGACCTCGTCGGAATTGTCGACTACAATCTTTGTCCCCGCATTCTAGGACGGGGCAGCGCCATTTTCCTTCACGTCGCGCAAGACGGCTATCAGCCGACGGCGGGCTGCGTCGCGCTTGCCGCCGACGATTTGCGGAAGGTCCAGTTCCGGCTGGGACCGAGTCCGCAACTCGTCATCGGTCAGATTTTCGTCCGCCGTTCCCCGTAAATCGCAGAGCCGACACGGACTTTCGTAGCGCCCATCTGGATGGCCAGTTCGAAGTCGTTGCTCATGCCCATCGAAAGCTCTTTCAATCCGAATTGCTTCGACAATTGATTCAACAAGGCAAAATGGGGCGACGCCAGCTGATCGGCCGGAGGAATGCACATCAGCCCATCGATCTTGATGCGCGCCTCGTCACGGCAAAACGCCAGCAGCGCGCCCAGATCGCGAGGCGCCACCCCCGCCTTCTGCGGCTCTTCGCCCGTGTTGACCTGAACGAACAATCCGGGATCTTTGCCGCTGGCCCGCATCGCGTCGCTGAGCGCCATCGCGATTTTTGGCCGGTCGACGGTTTCGATCACATCGAAGAGGTCGACCGCCTCGGCCGCCTTGTTCGATTGCAGCGGACCAATCAGGTGCAGCGTAACACCCGGATATTGCGCGCGCAGCTGCGGCCATTTTTCCCTGGCTTCCTGCACGCGGTTCTCGCCGAAGCATGTTTCGCCGGCAGCCAGCACGGGAAGGATATCGGTTCGCCGCGAAGTTTTTTGAAACGCAGACCAACTCGACCGACTCCTCCGGGCGGCCGAAGTCCCGGCAGGCGCGACTGATCCGGGCGCGAACATCCGCTAGTCCGGGGGGCGCAGGGTGACTGATGGAAGCTGACTCCAAGGGATATCGCCTTTGCGTGCCAAATCCCGCCATCTGGCGGCGGGCGTCGAGCCCAAGCCCAATGCCGATTTCGGCTTTCGCTTGTTCGCCCGGCGTCAGATCTAGAAGCGTCATTTCGCCAAATCAAGTGCGGCGCAAGGGCGTCTTCGTCGCCGAGTTAAACAATTGACCGCTGCGCGGAAATCATGCTCATTGCGAGCAAATCCGGATGTCGCGTGGAATGGAAATGGCAATGCGGTCTGAGCGTTACAACGCCCGTGAAGTCGAACCCAAATGGCAGGAAATCTGGCGGGAACGAGAGACGTTTCAGACCAGCAACGCAGATGCGCGCCCGAAATATTACGTCCTGGAAATGTTTCCGTATCCGTCCGGCCGCATTCATATGGGCCACGTCCGAAACTACGCAATGGGCGACGTCGTTGCTCGCGTGATGCGGGCGAAGGGATACAATGTTTTGCATCCGATGGGCTGGGACGCGTTCGGCATGCCCGCCGAGAACGCCGCGCGGCTCAACAGCTCCCATCCGGCGACATGGACCTACGCCAACATCGCGACCATGCGCAAACAACTGCAAAGCATGGGGCTTTCGATCGACTGGTCGCGCGAGATCGCGACCTGCGATCCCAGCTATTACAAGCATCAGCAGTCGATGTTCCTCGACATGCTTGCGAAGGACCTGGTCTATCGCAAGAACGCCAAGGTCAATTGGGATCCGGTCGACCAGACCGTGCTTGCCAACGAGCAAGTGATCGATGGCCGAGGCTGGCGTTCGAACGCCCTGGTCGAGCAGCGGGAGCTGACGCAATGGTTTTTCCAGATCACGGCCTTTTCCGAGGATCTGCTCGACTCCCTGAATTCGCTCGATCGCTGGCCGGAAAAAGTCCGGCTGATGCAAAAGAACTGGATCGGACGGTCTGAAGGGGCCCTCGTCCGGTTCGGGCTGGCCCAGCCTGCGCCCGCGTCCGAAATCGATGTCTACACGACGCGTCCCGACACCTTGTTCGGAGCGAAGTTCATCGCGCTGTCGCCGGATCATCCGCTGGCGACCCGACTGGCCGAGGATAATCCAGCCCTTGGCGCCTTCATTGAGGAATGCCGCCGCATCGGCACGTCGGTGGCGGCGCTGGAGACCGCCGAAAAGAAGGGTTTCGACACCGGCTTGCGAGCGCTCCATCCGTTCGATTCGCAATGGTCGATTCCCGTTTACGTCGCCAATTTCGTTCTGATGGATTATGGCACGGGCGCCATTTTCGGTTGTCCGGCCCATGATCAGCGCGATTTCGATTTCGCGCGCGCCTATGGCCTGGGCCACACGATCGTGGTCTGCCCCGACAACGTCGACCCCGCGACATTTTCCCTGACCGACACCGCCTATGACGGCGACGGCCGGCTGGTCAATTCCCGCTTCCTCGATGGAATGGCGCCCAAGGAAGCGCAAGACGAAGTCATCCGCCGACTGGAGTCCGAATTGCTGGATGGCCGACCGCGCGGCCAGCGGAAAGTCAATTACAAGCTCCGCGACTGGGGCGTGTCCCGCCAGCGCTACTGGGGCTGCCCCATTCCCATCATCCATTGCGAGGTCTGCGGGATCGTTCCTGCGCCGAAAGAGCAGCTGCCGATCACGCTCCCCTCGGATGTCTCCTTCGACGCGCCGGGCAACCCGCTCGACCGGCATCCGACGTGGAAACATGTCGATTGTCCGCAATGCGGCCGTCCTGCGCGGCGCGAAACGGACACGATGGACACATTCGTCGATTCGTCGTGGTATTTCGCGCGTTTCACCGATCCGACCAATGAAACGGCGCCAACGACACGCAACTTCGTCGATCATTGGCTTCCCGTGGACCAATATATCGGCGGAATCGAGCATGCCATTCTGCATCTGCTCTATTCGCGGTTCTTTACGCGAGCCATGAAGGAAACGGGCCACGTCGGGCGTCAAGGAGCCATTCGCCGGTCTGTTCACGCAGGGCATGGTCGTCCATGAAACCTATCGGGCGCCCGGCGGCGGCTGGCTTTCCCCGACTGAAATTCGTTTCGAGACCATTGGCTCCGAGCGTCGCGCTTTCTCGCTGGACGACAACCAGCCGGTCGATATCGGATCCATCGAGAAGATGTCGAAATCGAAGCGGAATACGATCGATCCTGACGACATCATCGCCACCTATGGCGCCGACACCGCCCGCTGGTTCATGCTGTCCGATTCGCCGCCGGATCGTGACGTCATCTGGACCGAAGAGGGCGTCCAGGGCGCGGCTAAATTCGTGCAGCGCCTTTGGCGTCTGATTGGCGAGATCGCCGATTTCAGTCGGCGACGCGCCCAAGGTTGCGGCTTACGGCGAATTCGCCCTGAGCGTCCGGCGCGCCGCCCATGCAAGCCTGATCAAGGCGGAAGAGGATCTGGAGCGGCTTCGCTTCAACCGTTGCGTCGCCCAGGTCTATGATCTCGCCAATCAGCTGACAGCGCTTCTCGGCTCGGTCGACACGGAAAAGTCCGGCGATGATGTTCGGGCCGCGTTTAAGGAATCCGGAACGATTCTGGTTCACCTTTTTGCGCCGATGATGCCGCACCTTGGCGAAGAATGCTGGGCGGAGCTCGGCGAAACGATCCCGGTCGCCGAATCGCCCTGGCCGGCGGCTGATCGTTCTCTTGTCGTGGACAACGTGCTAATGCTTCCGGTGCAAGTGAACGGGAAAAAACGCGCGGATCTGACGATCGCCCGCGACGCGACTGCGAGTGAGATCGAGGCGGCGGTATTGAGTTTGGAGAGTGTCCAGCGTGCCTTGGAAGGCCGGGCGCCGAAGAAAATCATCGTCGTGCCGCAAAGGATCGTCAATGTCGTCGTCTGATCGGAACGTTATGGCCAGGGCTCGGAAAACCGCAACAGGACTCGCCCTACCCCTCCTGCTCGCCGTCGGATTATCGGGCTGCGTCGAACCGCTTTACGGATCCAGGATCGGTGGCGGCTCGATCGTGCCGGAAATGCAGGCCATCAAGGTCGAGCCCATTCCCGATCGAATCGGGCATTATCTTGAAAACGAACTGATTTTCGCCCTTAACGGCACAGGCTCGTCGCCGACGCCGAAATATCGTCTCGTGGTCAATGTCCACGAGCGTCTCAGCACGCCGATCGTCAATACGGTCACGGGCGAAGCCCAAGCGGGCGATGTCAACGTTGACGTCGATTATCGTCTCGTTCCGATCGCCGGAAGCAACGAACCGATCGCAAGCGGCAACGTCACCAATTTTGTCGTCTATGACCGCTCCAGCCAAAGGCTCTCGAATGTCCGGGCCGCGCGAGACGCCGAAATTCGCAACGCCAAGGTCCTTGCGGATCAAATCCGCACCCGCATCGCAGCCGCCCTCGCCACCCGCGGGTCCTGATGGCCGCCATCGCGCATAAGGACGCGGAACGCTACATCGCCCGTCCGGACCGTGCTCATTTCCTGTTTCTCGTTTTCGGCGCCGACCAAGGCTTGATCATCGAGCGGTCCCAGGGGCTGCTCGCATCCATCGCCAAGGACCGCCGGCAATCGGCCCATATCATCGATCTTTCCGGCGACGCGATCGCATCCGATCCTCTTATGCTCGCCGACGAAGCGCATTCCATCGGTCTTTTCGATGGGCCTTACCGCGCCATTCGAATCAGTCTCGGCGCGAAATCCATTTTACCCGCGCTTGAAAATATCGAGCGCTCGCCTCCGACGGATACAACGATCCTCCTTCAGGCTGGCGAGCTCAAGCGGGACGCGCCTGTCCGCAGATGGGTTGAAAAGCAACCCTTCGGCGCCTCGATCGAATGTTCTGCCGATGATGTGCGAGACATCCAGCGGCTACTCGACACCGAACTGAAGCGGGCCAATCTGGCGATCGAACCCGAGGCGCGCGACATTCTGTCCGAGATACTGGGCGACGATCGTCTCTCCACCCGATCCGAAATCGACAAACTGATCCTCTATGCTCAAGGCCAGGGCACGATCACGGTCAACCATGTCAATGAGCTTCTCCTCGATGCGACCGCCGTCAATCTCGATGCCCTGATGTCGGCCATTTTTTCCGGGCAATCAGAACGGATCATTGAATTAACGAGTAAATTGTCGATTGCAGACGTCGACATCAACCGGATGTCCGCCACGGCGCTCCGTTACGCCCTGGCGATTCAAAGAGCCCGCGCTGAAATGGACAATGGCGCATCGGCGGCTGACAGCCTCCAGACGTTGCTCCGTCAGCTCAATGGCTACAAGCGAAAAACGGAAATCGCGGCGACGCTCAGCCACAGCCAGTTGGAAAAGACCACAAGCTTTGTCGAGGCCATTTACGGCGCGCTCAAAGCAACGCGGAAGATCAATATTCTCTCTGACGAACGTTTCGCGCGTTTAAGTTTGGCCATCGCAGGATCGACGAAACGACGCCATTCTAAATGAGCCTGAAGGCGCCTAGCCCTGAAGGCGCTTGCACAACAAATCGAGCTGCTCCATCGATTTGTAATGAATGCGAATATCGCCGGAATCATTGCGATGGGAAATATTGACGCTCAAGCCAAGCAAATCCGTCAATAACTTCTCCAGCGCGCGGGTATCCGAATCTTTTTCTGCCCGGACGCGCGTCTTTTTTTGCGTTTCTGCCCCTTCGTCCTGCGCCAGACGCTCCACATCGCGAACGGTCAGACCCTCATCGACGATTTGCTGCGCCAATTTTTCGGGATGCGCCACTGAAAGCAAAGCCCGCGCATGACCGGCCGAAATTTGCCCGCTCACGAGATATTGTTTGGCCTCATCGGGAAGTTTGAGCAAACGCACAGTATTGGCCACATGGCTCCGGCTCTTTCCGATGATCTTGGCCATGTCCTGTTGGCTATAGCCGAACTCCTCGGTCAATCGTTCATAGCCCTTGGCCTCTTCCAGAGCGTTGAGATCCGCGCGTTGGACATTTTCGATGATGGCGATCTCGAGCGATTCGCGATCATCCGCCTCGACAATGACGATGGGAGCTTCGTGCAATCCAGCGCGCTGGGCCGCACGCCAGCGCCTTTCGCCGGCAATGATCTCGTAAACATTGTTGAGACCGGGAATCGCCCGAACGAGAATCGGCTGGACAATTCCGCGCTCGCGGATCGATTCCGCAAGTTCTTGGAGATCCTCTTCCTTGAAGGTTTGGCGAGGATTCCGCGGATTGGGCCGCAAAAACTCAATCGGGGCTTTCGTCGGCTTCTGATGGCCGATTTCCGCGTCGCCGTCTCCGACGTCGCCGATCAATGCGGCCAAGCCACGACCCAAACGCGACCTTGCTTCGTCAGCCATCTGAAATCCCTATCGAACCCGTCAAAGAACGAAAACAACCCGCCACAAACTTCGTCACGCCGCCCGCAAATTCCGCTCGCGCTGGATCACTTCCGACGCCAGTTTCAAATAGGCTTGCGACCCGGTGCACTTGAGATCGTAAAGCAGAACGGGCTTGCCATACGACGGCGCCTCGGAAACGCGAACATTTCGCGGTATGACCGTTTCGTAGACCTTTTCGCCGAGAAACGCGCGCACATCCGCAACAACCTGGGACGCCAGATTGTTGCGCGAATCGTACATCGTCAAGACGATTCCGTGAATGGTCAGCCGCGGATTCAGGCTGCGTTTGACCTGCTCAACCGTCGACAGGAGTTGGGACAAACCTTCGAGCGCGAAAAACTCGCACTGCAAAGGAACGAGCACGCTATCGCTTGCCGCCAAGGCATTGATCGTCAACAGATTGAGAGACGGCGGACAATCCACCAGCACGTAGGTGATCCGATCCCCGTTCGGCAACGCGCCCCTGCTGGCCAAAGCGTGCAGCGCGTTGCGCAACCGAAAATTGCGCTCCTTTTGATCGGCGATCGCCAGTTCCACGCCCAGCAAATCAAGCGTGGAGGGCGCCACGTACAGCCGCGGCACTGACGTGGGCCGGATCGCCGCATCAAGCGCCCTTTCGCCCATCATCACGTCGAAAGTCGAAACGGTTCGCTGCTTGCGATCGATTCCCAAGCCGGTCGAGGCGTTGCCTTGCGGATCGAGATCGATGATCAGAACCGTCTCCCCGATTGCGGCCAAGGCTGTGCCAAGATTGATCGCCGTCGTGGTCTTGCCGACGCCACCCTTCTGGTTCGCCAAAACAAGGACACGCATTTGTTCATGATTTTCCATAGCCACACCCTTAAACGCCGTCGGTCTGACAGCCTTGCTCCCGAACAGCGACAATTCTACCGTCGGGTTCGGTGCAGCTTTCGATAATTCGTATTTCCAAATTATAGTCGGGGGAAAGCCGGGTCAATTCAGCGTTCAACCCTTTCCCCTTTAAAAACAAGCCGAGAGCGCCGTTTTTCAGGGCGGGCCGCGCATAGTCTATCAACCGATCCATCGGGGCCAACGCGCGAGCCGAGACCACATCGAACTTGATTTGCTGGCAAAGCGACGGCAGAACCGTTTCGATCCGCCCGACATGAATTCGGACATCCGTCTGTGTTTCACGTGAAACCTCACGCAGGAACGCCACCTTACGTTTATCCAATTCAACGAGATGAACCCGACCACCGCCCGCATTGGTGATCGCGATGACGAGCCCGGGAAATCCCCCACCCGACCCCAGATCAACCCATTCTGACCAAGGGCCGGCAAGCTCAGCGAGTTGATAAGAATCCTCGAAATGACGGACCCAAAAGTCGTCCAGCGTCGACGGTCCGATCAAATTGATTTTGGCCTGCCATTTCTCGAGCAACTCGCCGTAAATTTTCAGTCGATCGAACGTTTCAGCCTTCGCGGCCGTCAGCTTTTCTAGCGCTCATCGTCAACGGCCTAACTCGCGGCAACCGCGGCCAATGCTTGGACCATTTTTTCGCAGCCAAGCCAGGATCAGGGTAAGCGCCGCCGGCGTCACCCCTTCGATACGTCCTGCCTGACCCAGATTTTCCGGAAGGGCAATTTTCAACCTTGCGCGAACTTCGTTGGAAAGTCCGACCACCCGATCATAATCAAACTCGGCCCCCAGATGGACCGAATCGTCTCTTTTGAGGGCGTTCACCGCCGCTGTCTGCCGCTCCAGATAGACGGCATATTTGGCGTCTATCTCGACCTGGCTTCGAATTTTCGCGGAGAACTCGTTCAACTCGGGCCAGGCCCGAACCAGATGTTCAAAGCTGACGTCCGGATAGGAGAGGATCGCAAAGGCCGATCTCCGAACTCCGTCTC
This sequence comes from uncultured Alphaproteobacteria bacterium, assembly GCA_963811975.1. GTDB lineage: Bacteria > Pseudomonadota > Alphaproteobacteria > Rhizobiales > Beijerinckiaceae > Rhodoblastus. The sequence continues at coordinate 32,153 of CAWETR010000020.1, read as the reverse complement.
GATTGATCTGGATGCCGAACTTCCCCGCATCCGAAGGGGACAATTCAAGAGAGCGCAGGCGATCGGTCAGGTTTTCCAGATCGCGAAGATGGTCCGCGAACAGACGACGCCTCGCCGGCCCGATGCAACCGACCGCCTCACCTTTTCTCGTCAACCGCAGATCGGCATTATCACAACGCAAAGACAGTCGAAATTCCGCACGCGACGTGAACATACGGTATGGCTCGGACACACCCTGCGTCACCAGATCATCGATCATGACGCCCAAATACGCGTCCGTCCGATCAAAAATCGTTTCCGGCATCGAGCCGGCCAACGCCGCTGCATTGATTCCGGCTAACAGCCCTTGTGCGGCCGCTTCTTCATAGCCGGTAGTTCCGTTGATTTGCCCAGCGAGAAAGAGGCCCGGAAATTTCTTGAGCTCCAGCGTCGATTTCAACTCACGAGGATCGACGTAATCATATTCAACGGCATAGCCAGGTCGAACAACTTCGACCTTCTCCAAAGCCAGGGATTGTCCGAAGAAATTCATCCTGGACATCCACAGGCAGCGAGGTCGAAATCCCGTTGGGGTAGATCGTGTCGTCATCCAGCCCCTCCGGCTCCAAAAAGATCTGATGACTGTTTCGATCCGCAAAACGAATGATTTTATCTTCGATCGACGGGCAGTACCGCGGCCCCCGCCCTGAAATCTGACCCGAATAGATCGGCGCCCGATCCAGATTGCGCGCGGATGACGTCATGTCCGGCCTGGGTCGTATGGGTGATGGCGCAGGTGAGCTGCGGGTTTTCACATGACGTCGAAAATGCCGAGAAAAACTCGGGATCCGCATCGCCCCACTGCTGCTCCAGATCGTCCCATCGGATCGATTTGCGGCTTAACCGCGGCGGAGTCCCTGTCTTGAGACGTCCCAGCCGAATGCCGCTGCGCGCGAGAACGCTGCTCAGATGCAAAGCTGGCGCATCGCCGATGCGCCCCGCCGATGTCATCTGCCGGCCGATATGGATCATGCCATTGAGGAACGTCCCACTGGCGATCACCACCGATCGCGCAACCAGAGTGCGGTCATCGTCGAGGAACAGTTTCAATTCCGTGGAAGGTTCAATTCGCTCCAGACCTATGACAGCGCCTTCCGCCAGCGAAAGATTCTCGGTCCCTTCCAGCAAGCCCAGAACGGCTTTTTTATAAAGCTTTCGATCCGCCTGCGCTCTCGGTCCCCGAACGGCCGGCCCTTTCGATCGATTGAGAAGGCGGAATTGAATTCCTGCCCGGTCCGCCGCAAGACCCATCAGTCCATCGAGCGCATCAATTTCACGAACGAGATGGCCCTTTCCGAGCCCGCCAATCGCGGGATTGCAGGACATTTCTCCGATGGTGGAAATTTTGTGGGTCAACAGCAACGTCTTCGCGCCACAGCGCGCCGCCGCCGCCGCCGCCTCGCATCCGGCATGGCCGCCGCCGATGACGATCACATCATAGTGCACCGAGTCGCCGATCATGTCCGTACTCTCTCATTTTCCAATGCAAAAGCGGGAAAAGAGGCTATCCAAAATGTCTTCCACGCCGACTTTGCCGATCAAGCTTTCGAGCGCAAAACACACGCGACGCAAATCCTCGGCCAAAATCTCCAACGGAATATTCGCGCGTCTCGCGTCCGCCAACGCGTCCAAAGCCAGTTCGACCGCATGCAACTGCCGTTCATTCGCCAAAACCAGCGACCCGGATAATGTCATATTTTCATTGGCGAAAGCGTGCAAGCGCTCGATCAGACAGTTCGATGTTGAGTCCGCTTTTGACCGAAAGCGGAAATACGCCTTCTTCCGGACCTGGCAGCGACTATCGCGACCTGCTTGCAGAGGTCGGACTTTGTCGCAACCCGCCATAGGGGGCGACGAAGCAATTCCTCTGGCGGTTCGACATCGGCGAAATCGAGCGGCACAAGCCAAAGCACCAAATCCGCCGATTGCGATTTCGACGAGCGCCCGTTTGATTCCCTCCCGCTCGATCGGATCCTGGCTCTCACGAATTCCCGCCGTATCGATCAAATTGACTGGAAATCCGCCGAGATCCATCCGAACTTCAATGATATCACGTGTGGTTCCGGCATATTCCGAAACAATGGCCGCCTCGCGTCTGGCAAGGCTGTTCAGCAAACTCGATTTTCCGGCATTCGGCGGTCCGGCGATCAGGACGGTAAGACCGTCACGGATCAACTCCGCGCGATCATGGCTCGATCGAAGAACCTCAAGTTCGGATTGGATCGCAGCCAGACTCTTCTGAACCTGGCTAATCGGATCCTCGGGGCGGTCTTCCTCGTCTGAGAAATCAAGGTCGGTTTCGACGATCGCCATCAGCTCGACGATGCGATGACGCAACCCGACGATCAACTGTTGCAACGATCCGGATGCGCCGATTGTGGCAAGCCGGCGCTGCTGCTCCGTTTCGGCGGCGATGAGATCGCCAAGCGCTTCGATGCCAATCAAATCCATCTTGCCATTGGCAAGAGCGCGCCTGGCGAACTCGCCCGGCAAAGCAAGCCTGGCGTCCGGAAATTGTCCCAACAATCGAAGCACAGCCTGCACTGCGGCGCGGGACCCGTGAATCTGGAGTTCCGCGCAATCTTCACCGGTGAAACTATGAGGCGCGGGGAACCACAGGACCAAACCGTGATCGATGATCTCGCCGCTCGTCGGCTCGATGATCGGGCGCAAGGTCGCAACGCGGGGAGCCGGAACGGACTTGATCAGGATGTGCAGCAGGCGCGCAACGTTTGGCCCTGAGATCCGAATGACTGCGACAGCCGCCTTCCCGCTGCCCGACGCCAGAGCGTAAATCGTCGCCGAGACCTGGGGTGCGCCCATCGTTCAGCATCTCCAAAATGGAATCGACCATGTTTCATGTGAAACATGGTCGATATCGCCTCGCGCCGAAAGCACGATTGTCAGGTGTTCATCGACTCGAAAAAGGTCGAATTGCCCTTCGGTGTTTCGCGGAGCTTTCCGAGCAGGAATTCGATGGCGTCCACCGTGCCCATCGGATTCAGAATCCGACGCAGGACATACATCTTCTTGAGGATATCGGCCGGCACCAGCAGCTCTTCCTTTCTCGTCCCGGATCGCGTGATATCGATCGCAGGGAAGACGCGCTTGTCCGCGACCTTGCGGTCCAGGATGATCTCGGAATTGCCCGTTCCCTTGAATTCTTCGAAAATCACTTCATCCATGCGCGAGCCCGTTTCGATCAGCGCCGTGGCGATGATCGTCAACGAACCGCCTTCTTCGATGTTGCGCGCCGCGCCGAAGAACCGTTTGGGCCGCTGCAACGCATTGGCGTCGACGCCGCCGGTCAAAACCTTGCCGGACGACGGAACCACGGTGTTGTAAGCGCGGCCCAAACGGGTAATGGAATCCAGAAGAATCACGACATCCCGGCCATGCTCGACCAGGCGTTTCGCCTTTTCGATTACCATTTCCGCGACTTGGACATGGCGAACCGCCGGCTCGTCAAAGGTCGACGAAACGACCTCGCCCTTGACCGAGCGCTGCATGTCCGTGACCTCTTCCGGACGTTCATCGATCAGCAAAACGATCAAATAGCATTCCGGATGGTTCGTCGTGATCGACTGGGCGATATTTTGCAGGATCACCGTCTTGCCGGTTCTTGGCGGCGCGACGATCAGCGCGCGCTGGCCCTTCCCGATCGGGGCGACGATATCGATGACCCGTGCGGAGAAATCCTTTCGTGTCGGATCCTCGATCTCGAGTTTCAAACGCTGGTTCGGATAAAGCGGCGTCAGATTGTCGAAATGGACCTTGTGGCGAACCTTTTCCGGGTCTTCGAAATTGATCGAGTTGACCTTGAGCAAGGCGAAATAACGCTCGCCTTCCTTGGGGCTCCGAATGAGACCCTCGACGGTATCGCCCGTCCTTAGCCCAAATCGCCGAATCTGAGAGGGCGAAACGTAAATGTCATCCGGGCCGGCAAGGTAATTCGCATCGGGCGCGCGCAGGAAGCCGAATCCGTCCTGGAGAACCTCGACGACGCCTTCGCCGACAATTTCGATGTCCCGGGACGCGAGCTGCTTCAAAATCGCGAACATCAATTCCTGCTTGCGCATGATCGAAGCGTTTTCGACTTCGTGCTCTTCGGCAAACGCAAGCAATTCAGTCGGAGATTTTGCCTTCAGATCCTGAAGCTTGATCTCACGTTTCCGGATTTCGGACCCGGTTTTCTCAATATCTGTCATGGCGCGATGCGCCCTTCTGATCGGGTTGGGAATATTCAATCATGGGCGCCATCCGCGCCCCTTGTCGTGCGTCAGTCATACGCTGCCAGACAAGTGATTGCTTTGGGGAGAGACGTCGAGCCTACTCACTTTGGATGTTTTCGTAAAGACGATCCGCCAAACAATCTGAAAAATATCCTGCGAATGCGCGCCTAAACCTTGGCGTCAGCCGGAATCGACAGGCAATTCGACGTTCAGAATCGATGGTGGGATTTCAGAACAAGCGGCAATCCCGCGGCGACAAAGGTCACGCAATCGCAAACCGCGGCGAGATTCTGGTTCATTCGGCCATGCGCGTCACGAAAACCGACGCCCCAGCGAAGTCTCGGGAACGAGCCCCATTCCCAACTCGTTCGAAATCAGGATGACCGGCGAAGAGCTTGCCTGGAGCCAAGCCGCGAGCCGTTCCAGCTCACTCGCATAGTCAAGTTCTCTCAAAAACCAATTTCGACAACCAGATCGTCAGGCAATCGACCACAACCACCCGATCAGGAGCGGCCGTTCTGGCCAAGGCGTCGACGAGCGCAATAGGCTCTTCAGCCACCTGCCAATTGGCGCCCCGCTCGGCCTGATGACGCGAAATCCGCTCGCGCATTTCGGCATCGCCCGCCTCGGCTGTCGCAATCATCCATTGATCCAGATTGCGCTCTGACCGCCAAGCGCATCCCGTAGGCGGTCTTGCCCGATCGCGCGCCGCCGATCACGAGATGCGTCCGCCAGTGCAATGCATTTTCAACCAAACGCTAAACCTCCGCTGGCATGTCCTTGGACAAGCGACCGCGGCGGCAAGTGTTCGCGTGCATTGGAGCAGCGAGAATACAGATCTTCACCACGAAGCCGCGGAGCTTGAGCTCCAATTCCAAATGCGGTCAATCACTCAAAAGTCGCTTCAGCAGTTCCAACTCTTGATTCAGATCCGTATCCTTCGACACCAGATCCTCGATCTTCCTCACCGCATGCAAGACGGTGGTGTGGTCTCGACCTCCAAAACGGCGGCCGATTTCGGGCAGAGACCGCAGCGTCATGGTCTTGGCCAGATACATCGCGATCTGGCGAGGCCGAACAACGTTGGCGGTGCGACGCGAAGACAAGATATCCGCGCGGCTGACATTGAAATGCGTCGCGACAAGCTTTTGAATGTCCTCGATCTTGACCCGTTTTGGCTCGCGGACGCGGATGAGATCGCGGATCGCGGCTTCGGCCGCTTCGATGCTTAACGGCGCTCCGGCGAGAATCGTATGCGCCAGAAGTCGATTGACCGCCCCGTCGAGGTCGCGTCCGTTCGTGTCGATCGAATGGGCCACCATCGCGACGACCGCTTGCGATACGTCAAACCCTGGCTGCGCCGTGCGGGCGTTTTCGATCCGCGCTTCCAGAATGCGCATGCGCAGCGATTCCTCGAGCCCCTGCATCTCAACGCACAATCCGCCGGCAAAGCGTGACCGCACACGTTCGTCCAGGTTATCGAGTTCGTTGGGAGCGCGGTCGCCCGCGATAACGACCTGCTTGCCGGAATCAATCAGCGCATTCAATGTATGGCAGAATTCGTGCTGAATGGTCTTGCCCTGGAGAAACTGGACGTCATCGATCACCAGGAGATCGATCGAGCGCAGCTTCTCCTTGAAGCCAATCGAATTTTGCGCTTTCAACGCCGACACAAAGCCATACATGAACTTTTCCGCGGTCAGGTAGATCACCCGGCGGCCGGATTCCAATCCTGCGTGCGCAACCGCCTGAATCAGATGGGTTTTGCCCAATCCGACATTCGAAAAGATATAAAGCGGATTGAACATCGTCCCCATGCCCGCCCCCAGGCTGGAAACCTGCTGCGCCGCGGCATAGGCGAGCTGATTGGAGGGTCCGACCAGGAAACTCGCGAAATTGAGCCGACGATCCAGGCTCGACCCCTCGAATCCATCGACGACCCGTCGACCGAAATTTGATCCATCGTCACGGGCTTCGATGTTGGAACGATCAGACGTCGAATTCCCACGAGCCGCCGTCGGCCGCTCCGCCGCGACAGGAGCAGCGACCCGACTTGTCGCCCTCAGATTGAGGACGATATCGCCGACATCGGGAAGTTCCTGAACAACAATCGCCTTCAGCTTTTCGAAATAATGAGCGTGAATCCAGCTTTTCAAAAACTTCGTCGGCACCGACAAATAGGCCACGCCGTTCAAGACCTGATCGAGCTCAAGACACTTGAACCACGATGAATAAACAGCGTCGCCGACTTCCGACTTGAAACGAAGGCAAAACCTGGCCCAGCCTTCCGGCGCTGCTTTGGCATTCCGCTCTTCAATACCGCTGGTCTGTAATTGCGCCTTGGACATTTTTCTCTTCTTTAGACAAAGCCTGACCCCCTTCACTTCGCAGCGAAACAAGCGAGTCAGGATGTGGCTGGATATTGGACGCGTTCGTGCGCTGCGGCCCTCGATCAAGAGGCCAACAAAAAGCCTGTCGCATGACCGCAATTGACGGCGCATTGTCGCCTGGCGGGGGGAGAAGGCGGAAGACGCGAAGAGGTTAGACGTAGAGCGTCGACAAATACATGATCATGAAATCTCATCCTGTCCCCCTCAGACGTTACCTCTGATTTCACTAAATACTTTGAACCAAAAACTAGAAAACAAATACTCTATCCTCATTCAATGAATAGGAGAGCACGCTTACGTCAGTTCTGATAAAACATTATTTTCGATTTGCTGTCGCGGATAGCGTTTATATCTATGCGAAGTCTTTCATCGGGCTTTCGACGTCGCTTTTTCCGCGGCAACGTTTGAACCATACACAGCGCATTTATCCGACGCAATGGCTTCCCGGACAGAATCCCTGAACCGTGTCGCCGCCGCACTTCGCAACCGCCGAGGCGCAAATGCATTTCGCTTGAGAACCGCGCGAGTCCGAGCAAAGCCTCTTGTCCGTGCCCGGATCCAGCGATCCAAACCGTCGATCATTCGCGCGATTCGGACCAATTGCGAGTGCTTGTCAAGGCCGGGCTCCGTCGCCCCGGAAGGAGCTTTGCAATTATCATTTTGTTTTTTAAGGGGTTTGAATGTTCGATCTCCGAAGTGTCATAAATTTTTATCGTTCGTTGTTTCGACCCGCTTGTTCGCGCGCCCAGTCAGGATTCACCGCGCTCAGCCTCAGTCCAGTAGCGCCGCCAGAACGCGGCGGCGCTCAAACTTGCGACAAGCTCCCGATGGCATGTCTCATCGCCTGCCGCCAGAAACGAAGGCAAAGCGCGGGGTCGCTCGGTCAAACCCGCCTTGAACTCCACCTTTCGAATTTCCTTCCGGATCTGCAACGAGAGCGATGTCTGCCTGCCGCCGGTCAGTTCGATATAGACCTCCGCCAGGATCTCCGCGTCGATCAGGGCGCCATGCTTGACGCGATGGCTCCGATCAACGCCATAACGCGCGCACAGAGCATCCAGGGAATTTGACGATCCCGGATGCTTTTTCCGGGCGAGAGCGAGAGTGTCGATGACCCGCTCGTTCGAAAGCGGCGGCCTGCCGATCCGCTCCAGTTCCGAGTTGAGGAACCTCAGATCGAAATCGGCGTTATGGGCGACGATCGAATCATCGCCGATGAACAGAAGAAAATCGGCGACAATGTCCGCAAATTTTGGCTTATCGGCCACCATCTCGTCCGATATTCCGTGGACTCGGAAGGCCGAGTCCGGAATTTCCCGCTCCGGATTGATGTATCGATGAAAATTATTCGTCGAAACCGATCCGTTGAAGAGCTCTATCGCCGCAATTTCGACGATCCGGTCGCCGTTTTTCGGATCCAGCCCGGTTGTCTCGGTGTCCAATATGATCTCGCGCTTCATGCTCGTTCCCTTGTCTTGGGCCGCGAAATTGAGAAAGACGCTAGCGGTCCGCCTGGTGAAGCGCGGCAATAAGCCTGCCGACCTGACGCCTGGCGGAGGCCAGGCCGCGATCGGACCTTATCAAAAAATGGCAGCGACGCCGTTTTTCGGCATCGGGCGTCTGCCGGCGCGATACCGCCAGGAATTTTGCCTCATCCATTCCCGGACGCGCCAAAACGCGGCGCCGCTGCTCCTCGGGCGACGCCGAAACGACGACGATCACATCCACGCTTCCCGATCCCGCCGGTTTCAAACAACAGCGGAACATCGACGACGGCGAGCGGCGATCCCCGGCCCTTCTCCCGTTGCAAAAATCGAATTCGCTCAGCGACAACCAGCGGATGGATGATCCCTTCCAGATCCGCCAATGCGATCGGGTCATCCAGGACTTGCTTCGCCAGCAGGTCCCTCTGGATAGCGCCATCCCGAATCGCAGCAGGAAATCGGGCGTTGACCAGATCAAGCGCCCTGCCGCCATAAAGCTGGTGCACGCAACGATCCGCGTCGAACACGGCGACGCCTTGCTCGCGAAAAAAATTCGCCGTCGTCGACTTCCCCATTCCGATCGAACCGGTCAATCCCAGGACGATCATGACTGCGTCCGCCTCAAATCTTCGATGATGAGCTCGCGCAGCTCCTCGCTCACCGCGGGGCGAACGCCAAACCAGCGCTCGAATCCTGGCGCCGCCTGATGCAGCAGCATTCCCAATCCGGACGAAATTCGATGGCCCCGTTCCGCTGGCGTCGGCGAGGAGTTCGGTTTCAAGCGGCGCATAAATGATGTCGCTGACAACAGCGTCCTCTCGCAATCCGCCGAGATCGATCGTCAGCCGGGGTTGCCCAACCATTCCCAGAGAGGTCGTATTGACCAGAAGCGCTTCGCCGCTCAACGCGCCCGGCTTGTCGTCGAGCAGACGCCCCGACACTTTCCGGAACCCCCAGTTCCTTGCCTCTTCCACGAGCGCCAGCATGCGATCGGCCGACCGGTTCAGAATTTTGACTTCCGCGATGTTCCGCTCGGCCAAGCCGACAAGGATCGCGCGCGCCGCCCCTCCGGCGCCGATCACGGCAGCGCTGCCACAATCGATGTCCCATCCCGGCGCTTCAGCATCGAGATTCGCCAAAAACCCGCTAACGTCCGTATTGTCCCCGCAGATATTGCCATTCTCCAGCCAAAGAGTGTTCACCGCGCCGATTTTTTGAGCCATCGCCGTCGTAAACGCGCAAGCGGAATAGACCTTTTCTTTATGGGGCAGCGTCACGTTACCGCCGCAATAGCCCTGTCCCTGCATCTCCCCAAGAAATTCGCCTAATTTTTCAGGCAATACTTCCAACTTGCTATAGGAACCGTCGATCTCATATTTTTTGAGCCAGAAATTATGAATGAGCGGAGACCGGCTGTGCTTGATGGGATATCCGATGACAAAAGCCCTTTTTGTTGGCATTCAACTCCCCATCAGCGATCATCGCCCAAGTGAATTCTAGGAATTCGCAATGAATTTCATCAAATGGACCCTGTAAAGATCCATGATCGCAGCTGCGGTTTCCTCGATCGAGCGCCGCGAAACATCGATGGTCGGCCAACCCCGTTCCGAAAACAGCCGTCGCGATCGGGTGATCTCGTCGGCAACCGAAGTGCGGTCCACATAGGGCAGAATCCTGTGTGGCGTTGAGCGCCAAAAGCCTGTTCTGACGGATCTGGACGATGCGCTCCGGCGAAGCGAAAAGGCCAACGATCAAGGGCTTTTTCAGGTTTTCGACGGCGGCCGGCAATGGAACGCCCGGAACCAGAGGAACATTGGCGGTCTTGATGCCGCGATTGGCAAGATAGATGCTCGTCGGCGTTTTGGAGGTCCTGCTCACGCCGAGCAGGATCAAGTCCGCGCCTTCCAGATCGTCCGGCATCTGCCCGTCATCATGCATCATCGTATAATTCAGCGCTTCGATGCGCTTGAAATAGTCTGAATTCAAAACATGTTGGGCGCCCGGTCGCGGCGCAGAGGCCGGACCAAGATAGGATTGGAACAGCCCGAGGATCGGAGCCAGAACGGAAAGGGAAGGCGACCCGGCCTCGATGCACGCCTTTTCCAGCCTTTCGGCAAGTTCCGTATCGACCAGCGTGTAGAGCACGATACCCGGCGAGGATTGAATTCCTGCGATCACGCGTTCCAATTGGTCCAGGTTGCGGATCAACGGATAAATGTGTTCGATCGAGGCAATTCCCTGATATTGCGCCGACGCCGCACGACTGACCGCGATGAGCGTCTCGCCGGTCGAATCGGAAACAAGATGGAGATGGAAATAATTCCGATTCACGGCGCGCCTTCGTCTGAGCGAGAAGACCCAATCCCTAATCCGACCTTACCTCGCAGACAAGGCTTCTCGAAGCCTGTGAACACCGGTTCAAAACGGGGACAAGTCCTGTGTCGCGGTCGCGACGCCGTCAATGGTTGATAAATTCTTAACAGGCCTGACGCTGTTGCCAAAAAACGGCCTCCTGATTCAAAACAACGGGAACTCTGGGGATAAGTCCAATGGCTGCGACGGCCGGACGCCACGAAATTGCAACGGCTTCATCGTTAAAAAAGCATTAACGGCCGCCATCCTTCGCCAGCCCGCTTCGTTCATAAAAATTTAACGATCTGGGGATGCGTTGTGCACAATCCGAAATAAGGCTATTCCCACCCCTAACAATAAAAAAAGGATTCTATCAAAGGATTGGTTTGTTCCGTGACTTCCATGTCCCGCAATCACGAAAATGGCGACCCGAAAAAGGTCTTTCTGTCCGTGTTCGATGGCGAACGCCCTCAGACACCGCCCCTTTGGCTGATGCGGCAGGCCGGACGCTATCTGCCCGAATATCGCGAGATCCGCGCCAAGGCCCGGAATTTCCTGGATTTCTGCTATTCTCCCGCCCTAGCTGCGGAAGCGACCCTTCAACCCATTCGTCGATTTGATTTCGACGCCGCCATTCTGTTTTGCGACATTTTGGTCATTCCCGACGCGCTCGGGCAAAAAGTGACTTTCGAAACGGGCGAAGGCCCTCGTCTGGATCCACTGGCCACGGCCTCGGACATCGAACGAATTCCCGAATTTTCACTCGAGCGCCTGTCTCCCGTTTTCGAAACCATCGATCGGGTGCGGACTTCATTGCCCTCTCATACGGCCTTCATCGGCTTCTGCGGGGCGCCCTGGACCGTCGCCAGCTATATGATAGCCGGAAGGGGCACGCCTGATCAGGCGCCCGCCAGGCTGTTCGCCTATCGCAATCCTGCAGCGTTTCAATTGCTCATCGACAAGTTGGTCGACGCGTCGATCGCTTATCTGAGCGAACAGATCCGCGTCGGGGTCGAAGCCGTGCAGATTTTCGACTCCTGGGCTGGCGTGTTGCCAACATCCGAATTTTTGCGCTGGAGCGCCGAACCCATCGCCCGGATCATCGCCGGCGTGCGTCAACATCATCCCGCACGCTCGCATCATCGCTTTTCCGCGTGGCGCCACGACCCGCTTGCCCAGTTTCGTTCAACAAACGGGAGCAGTCGGCGCTTGGCCTCGACACTGCGGTCGATCCGGAATGGGCCGCCAGGACGATACCCGAAACAGTGGTCTTGCAGGGACATCTCGACCCGCTCGCCTTGTTTGCGGGCGGCAGGGCGCAGGAAGAGGCGGTGACGACCATTCTCGGCGCTTACCGGGGCCGCAGGCACATCTTCAATCTCGGGCACGGAATTTTGCCGGAAACGCCCATCGAACACGTGACCGCTCTGGTCCGCCAGGTTCGTTCGTTCGAGTGCTGACATGTACCTTTGGATCAAGGCGCTTCATGTCGTTTCCGTCATTTCATGGATGGCGGGGTTGCTCTATCTTCCCCGTCTCTTCGTCTATCATTCGAGCGCCGAACGGGGTTCCGTCCAGTCGGAAACCTTTAAAGTCATGGAGCGAAGGTTACTTTACGCGATCATGACGCCGGCCATGATTTTGACGTGGGCCACCGGATTGACACTGGCGATCCAGTCTGGATTTTTTTCAGAAAACTGGTTCAAGATAAAATTTATACTTGTTATCCTGATGACCATTTTTCATTTCACGCTCTGGACGTTGCAAAGTCAATTTTTCAAGGACTGCAATAATCATCAAGCAAAATATTACAGGATATTGAACGAAATTCCGACGGTCCTGATGCTGTTCATCGTCGGACTCGTCATTTTGAAGCCCTAATTCAGCGAGGCGCTCGTTTGGCGAGAATCCTCTGCAGGGTGCGTCGATGCATGTTCAGCCGGCGCGCCGTCTCCGAGACGTTTCGTTCGCACAATTCGTAAATTCGCTGGATATGCTCCCAACGGACGCGTTCCGCGGACATCGGATTTTCCGGCGCAGTCCCGGCGGCGGATTGGCTTGTATTCATGAGCGCGAGGAAAATTTCATCCGCGTCGGCCGGCTTGGCCAGATAATCGAAGGCGCCCAGTTTGATGGCGATGACCGCCGATGAGATGTTGGCGTAGCCGGTCAGGATGATGCAGCGAGCCTCGGGCCGAAGCGTTTTGAGCTCGGTCACGACGTCGATGCCATTGCCGTCCGTCAGACGCATGTCGATGATGGCGAAAGCAGGCGCAGCCTCGACGCATTCTGGCGAGAGCGTCGGCGACGGTCTCAGCGGTCGATACGATGAAGCCCCGCGCTGTCATGGCCTTGGCCAGGCGGTTCAGGAAGGGCTTGTCGTCGTCGAGGATCAGGAGAGTCTTGTCCTTCTCGAACAGAAGCGCAGCCTCGTTCAATTCGGATTCTTCTTTTCTCTCCGGCGATTCATCCATGACAACGCTCTTCAGCATGAGGGCCTTTTCCGCGATTAAAGCGACTTTGCCCATTGTTTGTCCAATTTTGATCAAGACGCGATTCAGGGCATCGGATTGGCGGCGCTTTCCGCACCCTCGATGCGCCTGCGGCTCCATATCATGGTCACGAGAGCGCCGCCTGTTTCGAGATTGGCGAAGGTTGTCGTCGCGCCCGCTCGTTCGAGAAGGGTCTTGGAAATGAAGATCCCCAAGCCGAGTCCGGAATCGATTTCCGTCTTGAGCCGCCGCGCGGCGCGAGCCCTGAGATAGGGCTCGCCGATCTGATCGATGATTTCATGCGGAAAGCCGGGCCCGTCGTCCCGGATCTCGATGGTGACGGCCTGGCTTGTCCAGGCGCCGGACAGGACGACTTTTTCCTTGGCGAAATCGACGGCGTTCTCGAAAAAGTTGCCCACGCCATAGTTCAGCGCGGCGTCATTGAGGATCGAGGGCTCGTCGCCTTCGCCTCGACAATCGATTTCGATCCGGACCGGATATTGCCGGAACGGCGCGGCGATGTTCTCAAGGAGATGCCGCAGCCGAATATGCTCGAGAGGAGGCTGTCTTTCGTCCGACAACGACGAAAGCCGGCCCAGAATGGCGCGGCAGCGCTGCGCTTCCTGGGTCAATAATCCGATGTCTTCCGCAAAGTCGTCGGGCAAATTTGCCTTGCTCAATTCGCGGCTGACCAGGGCGATCGTGGCCAGCGGCGTCCCCAATTCGTGAGCGGCCGCAGCGGCCAGGCCGTCCAGGCGGGAAAGGTGGTTCTGACGCTGCAGGACGAGCTCGGCCGCCGACAACGCCAGTTGGAGATCTCGTTTTTCAGCCGCGACCCGCGCCGCATAGAGGCAAATGAAAGCCGTCGCGACCAGAAGGGCGCTCCACAGGGCGAAGCGATAGAGCGGCGCGAGTTCCAGACTTTCCCCGCGATACCAGGGCAGCGGCCAGTGAAAAATCGTCAACACGCTGGCCGAGAAAGCGACCAGAGCGGCGATGATCAGGATCTGGCTTGAACGAAGCGAAACCGCCGCAATCGTCACCGGCGCCAGCAGCAGGATCGCGAAGGGATTTTCGAGACCGCCGACAAAAAAGAGCAGCGCCGAGAGCTGCAGGACGTCGAACGCCAGAAGCGCCGTGGCGGGCTGTTGTTCCAGCCGAAGATTTTTCGGGACGAAAAGTTCGACGATGACATTCAGGATGGCGGACGTGCTGATGATGGCCAGGCACAGGCCTAGCGGCAGCGAAAACCGCAATCCGAAAGCAACGAACAGCACAGTCGCCAGTTGGCCGAAGATGGCGAGCCAGCGCAGTCGCGTGAGCGTCTCGATGCGGAGGTGCCGGCGCTCCGAACCGAAGATCAAAGAGGGAGGCCTCGTTTCCATCAGACCCACGACCTTGATGGGCGGAAGCCTTGGCCCGGACGGGCCAGGCAAGGCTTCCGCACTGAAGGATTGATCAGGCCTGTTCCTTGGCCCGTTCGGCGCGCTTGCGATCATTGGGATCAAGGAACGTCTTGCGCAGACGAATGGACTTGGGCGTGACTTCAACCAGTTCGTTGTCTTCGATATAGGCGAGCGCCTTTTCCAGCGTCATGCGGATCGGCGGCGTCAGCTTGACCGCCTCATCCTTGCCGGCGGCCCGGATATTCGTCAGCTTCTTGCCCTTGAGCACGTTCACTTCGAGATCGTTCTCACGGGTATGCTGTCCGACGATCATGCCCTGATAGACCTTCCAGCCGGGCTCGATCATCATCGGTCCGCGATCTTCCAGGTTCCACATGGCGTAGGCGACGGCTTCGCCGGAATCGTTCGAGATCAGCACGCCGTTGCGACGGCCCTGGATGTCGCCCTTGTAAGGCGAATAGGCATGAAACAGCCGGTTCATGATCGCGGTGCCGCGCGTATCGGTCAGAAGTTCGCCCTGATAGCCGATCAGGCCGCGCGTCGGGGCGTGAAACACCAGACGCAGGCGATTGCCGCCCGAAGGCCGCATCTCGATCATGTCGGCCTTGCGTTCGGACATTTTCTGGACGACGACGCCGGAAAACTCCTCGTCGACGTCGATCACGACTTCCTCGATCGGCTCCAGCCGCGAGCCGTCCTCGTCCTTCTGGAAAACGACGCGGGGGCGGGAAATTCCGAGTTCGAAGCCTTCGCGGCGCATGGTTTCGATCAGGATGGCCAGCTGCAATTCGCCGCGTCCGGACACGATATAGGAATCGGACCCGGGCGAATCCTCGATCTTCAGCGCGACATTGCCTTCGGCTTCCTTGTAAAGCCGGTCGCGAATGACGCGGCTCGTGACCTTGTCGCCCTCGGTTCCCGCGAGCGGCGAATCATTGACGAGGAACGTCATGGACAAGGTCGGCGGATCGATCGGCTGCGCCTGAAGCGGCACGGAGACGTCGGGCGCGCACAGGGTGTCGGCGACGTTGAACTTTTCGAGACCGGCGATGGCGATGATGTCGCCCGCCTCGGCTTCGTCGATCGGCTGGCGCTCGATGCCGCGAAACGCGAGGATTTTCGAGACGCGTCCCTGCTCGACGACGGCGCCCTTGCGATCGAGAACCTTGACCGCCTGGTTGGGCTTGATCGAACCGGCGAAGACGCGGCCGGTGACGATGCGGCCGAGATAGGGGTTCGATTTCGAGCAGGGTGCCGAGCATGCGGAAGCTGCCCTCCTCGACCGTGGGCGCGGGAACGTGATCGAGCACGAGGTCGAACAGCGCGGCCATGTCCGTCGTCGGCTTGTCGGGGCTGTCCGCCATCCAGCCCTGCTTGGACGAACCATAGAGGATCGGGAAGTCGAGCTGCTCGTCGTCGGCGTCGAGCGCCGCGAACAGGTCGAACACTTCATTGACCACTTCGGTGGGGCGGGCGTCGGGCTTGTCGACCTTGTTGATCGCGACAATCGGCTTGAGGCCGATCTTGAGCGCCTTGCCGACGACGAATTTCGTCTGCGGCATCGGGCCTTCGGCGGCGTCGACGAGCACGATGGCGCCGTCGACCATCGACAGGATGCGTTCGACCTCGCCGCCGAAATCGGCATGGCCGGGCGTGTCGACGATATTGACGCGGGTATCCTTCCAGACGACCGAGGTCGCCTTGGCAAGGATGGTGATCCCGCGCTCGCGCTCCAGATCGTTGGAATCCATGACGCGTTCGGCGACGCGCTGGTTTTCCCGGAAAGCGCCCGACTGGCGGAGCAATTGATCGACGAGCGTGGTCTTGCCGTGGTCGACGTGGGCGATGATCGCAATGTTACGCAGTTTCATGGGCGCCTGGCTATTGGGCCGACCGCGGCCAGGGGCCAGGGCAGGCGTTGAAAAGGACAACAGGGACGCCTGCCCCGATTTGGGAAAACGCCGCCTGTTTCGCATGCGAGTTGGGATAGATGTCACAGGTTCATCCGCCGCGCTTCGGCGAATAACACCAGATTGATGACACCGCTTTCAGCGTAAACCGCGCAAGCTGGAACAAGTTTGCGCCTGCTCTACCGGAAAACGGCCAGATTGGAAACCCGGTATGCGACCTTCCGCCAATCGAAAATGTCCGGCGTCACCGAATCGAAAGGATATTATTCGTCGGGCTGGTGGGACGGGTGTTCAATTCGGACCGGCGGTCGGCGATCGCAAGGCGCGCCTGCTGGACCGCAAGCGTGAGCCCGGCGAGCTGGTGGCCGTCGAGCTTGGGCATCTCTCCCGCGGCCAGCGATCGCGTCAGAATGGCGTCAATCTGAATTTCCAGTTTTGCAAGCGTTTCCAGGTCACCAGCCTCGCGCCCGGCCTTCAGGATCGTCAGGGCCTCTTCCATGAGGCGATCGAACCGCGCATAGCCTGATACGGCCATTCGGCTGGCGAGCGTCGCGAAGCCCGACACCAATATGCTTCCGACCATCGCGCCGATGTAGATCAGGTCGCTGTATTTGTCGAAAAAGCTTTGCTCCTCGCCGTCGAGGAAGGCGGCGGCGCCGGGATGAGTCGGGAGAACCTCGCCCTTGTCGGTGCTTGGCGCTTCGATGTGGTTGGCGACTGGAGTGGTCGCGGCGGCGGCGGCGCGATTGGCGAGGATCAGCCTGGTCACCTCTCCGACCGTCGAACTGTCGAGGTCGTTGTCAGCCACGAGGCGAACGGTCGCGCCGATCGTTTCGATGTTTTCCGCGGGCCTGGAGGGCGAACCGCCGAAAGCGCCGCGCAAGATCTCGTTTTGCTTCGAGGCCGGGAAGCTTTTCGGCGATGGCTTTCGCTTCGCGAATGGGAACGAAAACAGGGGCGCCGGCGCTTGCGCCATCGTTGGAAACAGCGCTGACGGCGTCGGCGATATGGGGGGCGTCAAACAGACCGAAAGTAAAGACGGCGTCGATCTCGCCTGCCTGCAGCAATCGCGGCAGTTCGCTCACGCTGGTTGCGACGCGCTTGATGGAATTGGGCGCGAGGGAATATTGCGACTTCGATCGTCGCCAGCAGGTTTCGATTGGCGTCGTCGGACGTCTCCGTCTCGATGACGGCGATCCGCTTGCCGCTCAGTTCCGAGAAATTGGTGAAGCTCGCATGAGGAGGAGCCAGGATGACAGCCGAGTAATGGGCCAGAATCAAAGCTGTTTGCGCATTGGTCGGCATCACGATGTCGGAACGGACAACGGCAAGGTCGACATTTTTGTCTTCTATGGCCGTCGCCGCCGCATGTTCGCCGGTCGTGGGAACGATCTTGAAGCGGATGTCGGCGTGGCCGTGGATGAATTCCTGGTTCAAGGCCGACAGCAGCTTTTGATATTCGCTTCCGCGAGGGACCGCGACCCGCAATGAGGTCGGCCGTTCGTAGAAGTAGATTCCGATGGTGGCCAGGGCGACGAGCGCTGCGCCGGCGGCCACGATCACAGGGAAAAAGCGTCGCATCGTCTCGCCAGCCTGACTCTTTCTGAGGGCAAGAGATCAGGGACAAAAGATCAGGGAGTTGAGTCAAATTTAGGGCGTCTCCGACGCCTGTTGGCGTCGGAGACGATCAAATTCAGGATTTTGCGATCTTTTGCTCGCGCTTGGCCAGAGTCCGCAAGCGCAAGGCGTTGAGCTTGATGAATCCGGCGGCGTCCCGATGGTCGTAGGCGACGGCGCCTTCCTCGAAGGTCACCAGCTCCTGGTCATAGAGCGAATAGGGGCTTTCGCGACCCACGACGGTGGCGTTGCCCTTGTAGAGCTTCACCCGAACCTGTCCGGTGACCTTGTCCTGGCTCTTGTCGATCAGGCCTTGCAGCAATTCGCGTTCGGGCGCGAACCAGAAGCCGTTATAGATCAGCTCGGCATATTTCGGCATCAGCTCATCCTTGAGATGGGCCGCGCCGCGGTCGAGCGTGATCGATTCAATGCCGCGATGGGCGAAATAGAGGATCGTGCCGCCGGGCGTTTCATACATCCCGCGCGATTTCATTCCGACGAAGCGGTTCTCGACGAGATCGAGACGACCGATTCCGTTTTCGCGGCCCAGGTCATTCAGCCGGGTCAGGATATTGGCCGGCGAGAGCGCCTCGCCGTCGATGGCGACCGGGTCGCCCTTTTCGAAATCGATGGTGATGTAGGTCGGCTTGTCGGGGGCGTTCTCCGGATCGACCGTGCGCGAATAGACGTAATCGGGCGTTTCCTCCGCCGGATCTTCAAGCACCTTGCCTTCCGACGAGGTGTGCAGAAGGTTGGCGTCGGTCGAAAAGGGCGAATCGCCGCGCTTGTCCTTGGCGATCGGGATCTGGTGCTTCTCGGCGAATTCGATCAAAGCGGTGCGCGACGTGAGGTCCCACTCGCGCCACGGCGCAATGACCTTGATGTCGGGCTCGAGCGCATAATAGGACAGTTCGAAGCGGACCTGGTCATTGCCCTTGCCCGTGGCGCCGTGACAGACAGCGTCCGCTCCGACCTTGCGCGCGATTTCGATCTGCTTCTTGGAGATCAGCGGCCGGGCGATGGAGGTGCCCAGCAAGTAAAGGCCTTCGTATTGCGCGTTGGCGCGGAACATCGGGAAGACATAGTCCCGAACGAATTCCTCGCGCAGATCCTCGATGAAGATATTTTCCGGCTTGATGCCGAGCAGCTCCGCCTTCTTGCGGGCGGGCTCCAGTTCTTCGCCCTGGCCGAGGTCGGCGGTGAAGGTGACGACTTCGCATCCATAAGTGGTCTGCAGCCATTTCAAGATGATGGACGTATCCAGGCCGCCGGAATAAGCGAGGACGACCTTTTTGATTTCTTTGCTGGGCTTGGACATGAATCCCGATCCGGTAGAAAATTGGCGCGACTATAGGCGCGCCGACGACGGGCGCAAGCCCGCCGTGACGCATCGCAAAGGTGAGAACTCAGACTTGCGCGTTGAAGGCGGCCAGAGCCGCCATGTTGACGATGTCCGAATCCTTGCCGCCGAGCTGGACGATCTGGACGGATTTATCGAAGCCGACCAGCATCGGTCCGATGACCGTGGCCCCGCCGAGCTCCATCAGCATCTTGGTCGAGATCGACGCTGCGTGGAACGCGGGCATGATCAGCACATTCGCCGTGTCCGTCAGGCGGCAGAAGGGATACAGCGCCATCGCCTCCTTGTTGAGGGCGACGTCGGCGGCCATTTCGCCGTCATATTCGAAATCGACGCGCCGCTGGTCGAGCAGGCGCACGGCTTCCTTGACGCGCGCCGACCGCTCGCCCGGAGGATGGCCGAAATTTGAAAAGGCCAGCAAAGCAACGCGCGGCTCATAGCCGAGCCGTCGGGCAAAACCGGCGGCCTCGACCGCGATATCGGCGATTTCGTCGGCTTCGGGCATTTCGGTGATCGCGGTGTCGGCGACGATGATCGGACGGCCGCGCGCCAGAATCAGGGAAACGCCGATCAGCCGGTGGCCGGGTTTCGGATCGATCACGCGCTGGACTTCTTCGAGCGCGATCGAGAAATTGCGCGTGACGCCCGTGACCATCGCGTCGGCGTCGCCGGCGGCGACCATAGTCGCGGCAAAATGATTGCGGTCATTGTTGATGATGCGCTGGCAGTCTCGCATCAGGAAACCCTTGCGCTGCAAACGCTCGTAAAGCATTTGCGCATAGGTCGAATTACGCTGCGAAATCCGTGCGTTATGAATTTCGATCAGTTTTTCGTCGAGTTCGATGCCGGATTTTTCGGCGACTTCGGCGATCCGTTCCTCGCGGCCGACGAGGATCGCCGTGCCGAGGCCCTGGTTGACGAAGGTCGTCGCGGCGCGGATGACCTGCTCCTCCTCGCCTTCGGCGAAGACCACCCGCTTGGGGTTGCGCTTGATGCGGTCCATGATGGTCTGCATCATGCCGGCGACAGGGTCGCGCCGCGCGGAAAGCTCGGCGCGATAGGCTTCCATGTCGATGATGGGCTTGCGCGCAACGCCCGAATCCATCGCAGCCTGGGCCACCGCCGGGGGAACGATGGAAATGAGGCGCGGATCGAATGGCGCCGGGATGAGATAGTCGCGGCCGAAACGCGGCCGCGCGCCCTGATAGGCCCTGGCCACATCGTCCGGCACGTCCTCGCGCGCAAGCTGGGCCAGCGCGTGCACGGCGGCGATCTTCATCTCCATATTGATGGTTTTCGCCCGCACATCGAGCGCGCCGCGGAAGATGTAGGGAAAACCAAGCACGTTATTGACTTGGTTCGGATAATCCGACCGGCCTGTCGCGACGATGGCGTCCGGCGCGCACGGATTGGGCGTCTTCCGGCGTGATTTCGGGATCGGGATTGGCCATCGCGAAGATGATGGGGTTCGCGGCCATGGACTTGACCATGTCCTGGGTCAGCGCGCCCTTGGCGGAGAGGCCGAAAAAGATGTCGGCGCCAACCATCGCCTCTTCGAGCGTGCGCTTGTCCGTCGCGACGGCGTGAGCCGATTTCCATTGGTTCATGCCTGCCGTCCGGCCCCGGTAAACGACGCCCTTGGTGTCGCACAAGGTGACGTTTTCCGGCGCGAAGCCGATGGCCTTGATCAGGTCGAGGCAGGCGATGCCGGCCGCGCCGGCGCCATTGCAGACCAGTTTGGTCTTCTTGATGTCGCGGCCGGTCAGGTGGATGGCGTTGATCATGCCGGCGGCGGCGATGATCGCGGTGCCATGCTGGTCATCGTGAAAGACCGGAATATCCATCAATTCGCGCAGGCGCTCTTCGATGATGAAACATTCCGGCGCCTTGATGTCTTCAAGGTTGATGCCGCCGAAGGTCGGCCCGAGGTAGCGAACGGCGGCGATGAACTCGTCCGGATCTTCCGTCGCGACTTCCAGATCGATCGAATCGACGTCCGCGAAGCGCTTGAACAGGACGGATTTGCCCTCCATGACCGGCTTCGAGGCCAGGGCGCCGAGATTGCCGAGGCCGAGGATCGCGGTTCCGTTGGTGATGACCGCGACGAGATTGCCCTTGACCGTATAATCATAGGCTTTCGACGGATCTTCCGCGATCGCATGCACGGGCACGGCGACGCCGGGAGAATAGGCGAGCGAAAGGTCGCGCTGCGTCGCCATGGGCTTCGTCGGCATGATCTGGAACTTCCCGGGCCTGCCGCGGGAATGAAACAGGAGGGCTTCCTGCTCGGTGAAAGTCGGCCGCTTTCCACGGCCCGGCTTGGGATCGGACATTTTTGAACTCTGGTCGGCGCTGAAACGAGGGGCGAACTTAGACGGGCGACGCCATTGGCGCCAAGCAATCCTTTCGATAGGGGCGGCTTTTGACGCAAATTTCTTTGCCACGAGAATTCTTTGGGAAAATCGCGGCGCGACCACCAATCCGGGTGCGGGACGGGCGCGGCTTTGTTAGCTTCCGGTTCCCAGCAGCGTCGAGGATCGCATGAAGGTTGACGAGGAACGGATTGCGAGTCGCGCCTCCGGAAGAACACGGCGCCGGGGAGAGCGGCGGTCGCAAAGCGGCGCGGGATCCCGCCGAGCGCGTCACCCCGATGATGGCGCAATATCTCGAAATCAAGTCCGGTACATCCGGATTGCCTGCTGTTCTACCGCATGGGCGACTTTTACGAGCTGTTTTTCGAAGACGCCGAGACCGCCTCCCGGACGTTGGGAATTGTCCTGACCAAGCGGGGAAAGCACCTCGGCGAGGACATCCCCATGTGTGGCGTGCCGATCGAGCGATCGGACGATTATTTGCACCGACTGATCAGCGCGGGCCATCGCGTCGCAGTGTGCGAGCAGATCGAAGATCCCGCCGAAGCCCGCAAACGTGGGGGAAAATCGGTCGTCCGGCGCGCCGTCGTCCGCCTCGTGACGCCCGGCACGCTCACCGAGGACCGTCTGCTTGAGCCTGGTCGATCGAATCTGTTCGTGTCCCTGGTCCGACAGCGGTTGAACGAGACGAATTGGCTGTTTGGGGTCGCGGCCGTGGATATTTCGACGGGGGCATTCGATGTCTTCGAAGTCGATTTTTCCTCGCTGCCGGGGCTGTTGGCCCGGTTGGACCCCCGGGAAATCGTGGCCTCCGATGCGATCCTCGGCGACGAGGGACTCAACAGGATGCTGACGGATTTCGGCGCGCCGATGGCGGCTTGCGACCGTTCCGCGTCCGGCGGCGCCTTGGCCGAACGCCGGCTGAAGGAATTTTACGGCGTTGCGACGCTCGACGGCTTCGGCCCTCTGTCACAGGCGGAAATCAACGCCGCGGCCGCAGCAATCGCCTATGTCGAGCGAACGCAATTCTCGGCGCGTCCCCGTCTGTCCCATCCAATCCGGGCGGAAACGAAAGCGTGCCTGCAGATCGACGCCTCGACGCGGACCAATCTGGAACTGGTCCGGACGCTCGCCGGCCAGCGCTCGGGATCGCTGATTGCCGTTCTGGATCGCACCACGACCCCGGCGGGCGCGCGCCTGCTCGCGGACTGGCTGGCGGCGCCGCTGTGCGATTGCGGCAAGATCATCGCCCGGCAGGACGCCGTCGCGCATTTTTTTGAAAATCCCCTGTTGCGAAAAGATGTCCAGGACCGCCTGAAGAGCGCTCCCGACATGATGCGCGCTCTCGGTCGGCTGGCTCTGGATCGAGGCGGCCCGCGCGACCTTGCGGCTCTGCGCGATGGCCTTCTGGCCGCGCGCGATTGTGGCGAGCGCCTGCTCCGAGATGAGCCGCCACCCTTGCTCGCCAAGGCGGCGGCCTTCCTCGCCTGCAGTCGATCTCTCGCTGGCGGAAGCCTTGGGCGCGGCGCTGGCGGACGAATTGCCGCTCGATCGCCGGGACGGCCATTTCATTCGGAACGGCTATGAGTCCGCGCTCGACGAGACGCGCGGCCTGCGCGACGAAAGCCGCCGGGTCGTGGCCGCTCTGCAGAGTCGCTATTGTGATCTGGCTGAAACCAGGCAATTGAAAATCAAGCACAATAATTTTCTGGGCTATTTCATCGAGGTCTCGCAGGCTCAGGGCGAGAAGTTTTTGCGCGCGCCTTTCAACGCGACCTTCATCCATCGCCAGACGATGGCGGGGGCCATGCGTTTCTCGACCAATGAACTTGCGGAGCTGGAAGGACGCATCGCCAGCGCGGCCGATGAGGCGCTCGCGATCGAGAGTCGGATCTTCGATCGATTTGCGGCGCAGGCGCAAAGCCATTCCGCCGAAATCGAGTCCGCGGCCAAGGCGCTGGCGGCGGTCGACGCGCTTGCCGCGCTTGCGGAAATCGGCGTCGACCTGGACTGGATTCGTCCCAAGGTGGATGAGAGTCTGGATTTCGAGATCAGCGGCGGCCGCCATCCCGTCGTCGAAGCGGCTCTGCGCGGGCGGGGCGAAGCCTTCGTCCCCAACGATTGCGATCTCAGCGGGATCCTTCGCAAGAACTCCGCGGCTTCAGGCGGCAAGATCGCCGTCGTCACCGGCCCCAACATGGCGGGCAAATCGACCTTTCTTCGTCAGAACGCCCTGATCGTCGTGCTCGCGCAGATCGGGTCTTTCGTGCCGGCGAAAGAGGCGAAGATCGGCATCGTGGACCGGCTGTTTTCCCGCGTCGGGGCCTCGGACGATCTGGCGCGCGGTCGTTCGACCTTCATGGTCGAGATGGTCGAGACCGCGGCGATTCTCAATCAGGCGACGGAGAAATCCCTGGTCATCCTTGATGAAATCGGACGGGGAACCGCGACTTACGACGGCCTTTCCATCGCCTGGGCGGTCATGGAGCATCTCCATGAGACCAATCGCGCGCGGGCGCTGTTCGCGACCCATTTTCATGAATTGACCCATCTGGGCCAGCGCCTGCCCCGCCTCGTCAATCTCTGCATGCGCGTCACCGACTGGAATGGCGACGTCGTCTTCCTGCACGAAGTCGCGCGCGGCGCCGCCGACCGGTCCTATGGCGTCCAGGTCGCCAAATTGGCCGGCTTGCCGAAGACGGTGGTCGAGCGCGCCAGAAACCTTCTTTCGGAACTCGAGAAGACGGATCGTCACGCGCCAGTCGAGCGGCTGGTGTCCGATTTGCCGTTATTCGCCAGATGCGCCCACGCCTGAGCCTGCCGCGGCGGACACGCTTCGATCGGCGCTCGATGCGCTCAATCCCGACGAAATGAGCCCGCGCGAAGCGCTGGAAGCACTCTACGCCCTCAAGAAAACGGTCAGCGCCTGACACATCGCGTCAATTCGGGTTTTCGAGGCTGAACATTTCCGACATCTCGTCATAGGCGAAGACTTCGCCGTAACGGGCCCACGACACCACCGTGTTCAGCGTCTCCTCGGCGTAATCTTCCGACATGTAATCTTCCAGCTCGTTGCGGAAACGCGCGGCTGGAGCGGTATGGGTCGGGCGTTCGTCGAGGACGCGTCGGATCAGGCTGATGATCGGCACATAAGTGATGAGATGCTGGGAAAACAGCTTCTTGCGCTCGTCGGTGTCGAGATCGGCGAAGGCGCGCCCGGCGTCCGACAGCAAGAGGTCGCCTTCGCTGAGCATGCCAAAACGCAGCAGCTGGAGCGCCTCGGCGATGTGGAACAGTTCATCGGCTTCCATCTGAAGCTTGTCGGCGAGCACCGGCAGGTCGGCGCGCCCATAGAACGGCTCAGCCGCGACGGCCTCGATCAGACCCGCGAGAACGTTGGTCGAAATGGGATGCAGAACCATGCCGACGCCGGTGCCCGGAATGCCGTCCTTGGTCGCGGGGCGCGGTTCGGCGCGCTGGGTCATGCGCGCGTAGATGCTGTCGACCAGTTGGCGGAACTGGGGATTGAGACGATTGCGCGGATGCTGCAATTCGACCTTGATTTCCGAGGCGATCCGGCCCGGATTCGATGAAAAGACAAGGATCCGGTCGCACATCAGGACCGCTTCCTCGATATTATGCGTAACCATCAGGACGGACTTCATCGGCAGCCGGCCTTCGACCCAGAGGTCGATGATGTCGGTGCGAAGGGTTTCGGCCGTGAGGACGTCGAGCGCGGAAAACGGCTCGTCCATCAAAAGAAGATCGGGATGGACGACGAGCGCGCGGGCAAATCCGACACGCTGGCGCATGCCGCCGGACAATTCCTTGGGATAGGCGGATTCGAAGCCGTCGAGACCGATGAGGTCGATGGCGGCCAGCGCGCGTTTGCGCTGCTCGGGCTTGGCGACGCCGAGCGCGTCCAGGCCGAGTTCGACGTTCTCCAGCACGGTCAGCCAGGGAAACAGCGCGAAGGACTGGAACACCATCGCGATCCCGCGCGGGGGGCCGTCGATCGGCTTGCCGCGGCAGGCGGCGGTGCCGGACGACGGCTTCTGCAAGCCCGCGATGATCCGCAGCAGGGTGGATTTGCCCGAACCGGAGCGTCCGAGCAGTCCGACGATCTCACCGGATTTGATGGTCAGATCGACATTTTCAAGAACGACGAGTTCGTCCCCGTTCGCCTTGGCGAAGCTGCGATTGACGTTCTTCAGGTCGACCAGAGCGGATTCAGATCCGGGGTTGACGACATCGAGCATGGCGATCTCCGATAAATCCGGTTAACCGAGGCGCAGATGGTCTTCGGCGTAGGCATAAAGCGGACGCCAAAGCAAGCGATTGAACAAAGTGACGAAAATGCTCATCACGACGATGCCGAGCACGACGCGGTGGAAATCCCCGGCGTCGGTGGCGTTGGCGATATAGGAGCCGAGACCCACCGCCGTCAGCTTCTGGTCGCCCCAGCTGGCCACTTCCGCGACGATGGCGGCGTTCCACGACCCGCCCGACGCGGTGATCGCGCCGGTGATGTAATAGGGAAAGATGCCCGGGAGGATGGCGTATCGCCACCATTTCCAGCCCGTAAGATGGAAACTTCCCGCCGCCTCTTTCAAATCGCTCGGAAAAGCCGTCGCGCCGGCGATGACGTTGAACAGGATATACCATTGCGTGCCGAGGATCATCAGGGGACTGAGCCAGATATTGGCGTTCAGCCCGAAATGGATGATGAGGACGACAGCGGCCGGGAACAGGATGTTGGCGGGAAACGCCGCGAGGAACTGGGCGAGCGGCTGGACCTTTTCCGCGATCGAGGGGCGCAGGCCGATCCAGACGCCGATGGGAACCCAGATCAACGAGGCGAGCGCGATGAGCACGACGACGCGGATCAGCGTATAGAAGCCGTCGACGACAGCGGTCCGGACGTCCGACCAGGCCAGCGTGGCGAAGACATATTCAACCACCTGCCAGCCGATCCATGCCGCCCCGACGAAGATGATGGCGATCCACACCGCATCGATCAATTTCGACGAGACGTTCATCCGGATCTTCAGTTTCGAGAAATCGGGAAGAGGCAGCCGGAGGCGCGTCGTCGAACTCGACGGCGTCGGCGACGGCGCCGCCAAAGGTCCTCAGGAAGCGGGTCTGACGAAAAAGGTCGAGCAACCAGGAGGTCGGCGCTTCGGCGCTTGCGGTTTGTTCGAAACGAAACTTGTCGGCCCAGGCGACGATCGGGCGGAACAGGAGCTGGTCATACAGGAGGATGACCGCCAGCATCGCCAGCACGGCGTAGCCGACGGCGGGAAGGTTCTGGTCCTTGATCGCGGTGGCGACATAGGCGCCGACGCCGGGCAGGGTGACGGTGGTGTCGCCGACGGTGATCGCCTCGGACGCGACGACGAAGAACCAGCCGCCCGACATCGACATCATGGCGTTCCAGACCAGCCCTGGCATCGCGAAGGGCACGTCGAGCCGCCAGAATCGCCGCCACCACGAGAGATGAAAGCTTTGCGAGGCTTCGTCCAGATCCTTCGGAACGTTGCGCAGCGACTGGTACATGCTGAACGTCATGTTCCAGGCCTGGCTGGTGAAAATGGCGAAAACGGAAGCCAGTTCGGCGCCGATCACTCGGCCCGGAAACAAATTCATGAAAAAGACGACCGTGAAGGTCAGGAAGCCCAGAATCGGAACCGACTGGAGGATATCGAGGATCGGAATGAGCACCATTTCCGCCCGGCGGCTTTTCGCGGCGAGCGTGGCGTAAACGAAAGTGAAGACGAGCGATGCGACCATCGCCGCCAG
Source organism: uncultured Alphaproteobacteria bacterium (assembly GCA_963811975.1). Taxonomy (GTDB): domain Bacteria; phylum Pseudomonadota; class Alphaproteobacteria; order Rhizobiales; family Beijerinckiaceae; genus Rhodoblastus. Next base: position 4,700 of record CAWETR010000020.1, on the reverse strand, counting down.
CATGCGCAAGGTCGTCCGAAGCGCATATTCAGGCAAATGGCGCGGATCGAGGCTGATCGGCGTGGCGTCCAGCACCGTCAGCGGAGCATTGGTTTGGTGGACGCCGACCGCGATCGCGACAAGCGCGCCGATTACCAGCGCGAGGGCCGCAACGTCGAAAAAATTGGGGGCCAGGGCGCGACCCAGGGCTAGGGCTGTCGGCGGCGCAGGGTTTTTCACGGGCGCTGTTCCTTGGTGCGGTCTTGCGGAAACAGTGAGCTCGAGATCGGAGAAGACGAACTCGCTTTGAGCACTCGTTACCTCATCGCACATGACAATACTGTGACATTTTTGCCCTTTCTGGCGAGTCTTGAGATTTCGTCCTCGCCAGACGCCCGGTTAAATTGTGACAAAAGTGAATATTTACAACAGAGTAGCTGGTCTGGACGGCTAATCGCCGGCGAGGTTTTTGTTCGATAAATGTTCTTGCCAAGACAAAGGTGATTCGCTAGCGTTCAAGCAATCCGGGGAAAGGGCATGGTTGTTCGCGTATCGACTGTTGCGTCCGGTCTGGCGCTTCCGGCGAAACGGATTACCGTCAATCTCGCTCCCGCCGACATGCCCAAGGAAGGAAGCCATTACGATCTTCCGATCGCCTTGGTGTGATGGCGGCAATCGGCCGATCCCTTCGATGCCCTGGACGGATTCACCGTCCTTAGGCGACTGCCTCTCGACGGAAGCCTCGGAGACGGGCGTGGTGCGTTTCGCGGGCCGATCACCATTGCATCTGTCCGCCGCGTTCCAATTGGTGGCGGCGATGAACCCCTGCCGCTGCAGTCATGCTCTGGAACCGGGCTATTCCTGCCGTCGCGGCGAGCCAAAGCGTTGCGTTCAATCCTGTCGACGCGCCTTTCGGGTCCGCTGCTCGATCGGATCGATCTTCATCTCGAAGTGAGGGCGGTCCGCGATATCAAGGGCCTGATCCTGCCGCCGCCCTCGGAGGGTTCGGCGGAGGTGGCGGCACGGGTCGCAGCAGCGCGCGACCTCCAGCGCGAACGTTTCCGGCGGCTTGGACACCCGGACATTTCCTGCAATGCGGCCGCTCCCGCCGCACTCGTCGAACAGATTGTCGTGCTGGATGAGCCGGGAATCCGCCTCTCGCGACGCTTCGGAAAAACTGAGGCTTTCGGCGCGAGGCTTCCATCGCGTGCTCAAATTGGCGCGGACCATCGCCGATCTGCAGGGGGCAGAACATGTTCGCCGTCCGCATCTGGCCGAAGCCCTGTCCTACCGCTCGGCTTCCGATCGAGGCGAGGCCGTCTCAAGAAACGAAACGTTCAGCGCCAGCCATTAAGGTCTTTTTCCGGACTGGAAAAACGGCAACCTGCCGCTGCCGGCCGTGTTTTAATGGGCGTTGCTCTTGATGGGTTCGTTTGCGGCGAGTTTTTTGTTCTGTGCGGGAGGCGCCGGTCTTGTCGTCGCCTTGGCCGCGCATTTTGCTCGCGCGGCGCGGCTTGCGCGAAAACAGGCGGAAAAGGAAAAAGAACGTCTTCTGGATGAGATCTGGGAGTTGAAGGCGGCGGCCAGCGCCTTGAACAAGGCCGAGGCCGCCAATGAAGCGAAATCGCGCTTTCTCGCCATGGTCAGCCACGAAATCCGGACGCCCCTGACGGGGATCCTGGGCATGGCGGAGTTGTTGACGGCGACGGACTTGAACGCCGAACAAACGTCTTATGTCGACGCAATCCGCTTGTCGGGAGAATCCCTGTCGTCCCTGATCAATGAAATTCTCGATTTCTCCAAGATCGAAGCGGGCAAACTTGACCTCAATCGCGCTGTTTTCGACTTGCATGCGCTGGTCGAGGGGATTGCGGAATTGCTGGCGCCGCGCGCGCAAGGCAAGGGAATCGAAATCGCGACGTCGATCGACCGCCATGTTTCCCCTCGCGTCCTCGGCGATTCAGAGCGGCTCCGGCAGGTCCTGATCAATCTCGCCGGAAATGCCGTGAAATTCACGGAAAGCGGCGGGGTTGGCATCGTCGTCAAACAAGCGCCGGGAGGGAAGGTCGGCTTTTCGGTGTGCGATACGGGCCCCGGCGTTCCAGACGACCGCCGTCAGGCGATTTTCGAGGAATTCGAACAGGTCGACGGCTCCATGACGCGCCGACACGAGGGGACTGGCCTTGGCCTGGCCATATCCAAGCTTCTTGTCGAACTGATGGGCGGCGATCTGCAATTGGAGAGGTCCGGGCCGGACGGCTCGATTTTCTCTTTCTCGATTGCGCTTCCCTCCGCCGACCCCTCTGGCCGGGGCTTCAGGCGACCGCGGCCCAGCCGGAATTGAACGGCGAAAGCGCGCTGATTGTCACGAATTCGCCCTTCGGCGGTTTATTCCTGCGCGAGCGTCTGGCCGAACTGGGCTTCGCGGTGTTTTGCGTCCCGGATGAGGCGTCCGCGTTCGAGGTGCTGCGCGAAAAGACGCCTGCACTGGCGATCGTCGATTGCGCCCTGGGCGAGCAGGCGACCCATCGCCTGATCGTCGAGGCCCGCAAGAGCGGCGCGCGCAGCAATCTCGTCCTGTTCTCCCCTTTCGAACGCACGGGCGTTCGGCGAGGCGTTGCTCAAGGATTGCGACGGCTGGCTGGTCAAGCCCGTCCGTCTCAAATCCCTTCACGGGCGTCTTGTTTCAAGGGAGGCGCCGCTCTCTCCCTCTCGAAATGCCGCCCCATGCGCCCGAGGTCGCGCGTCCCCTCGCCGGCAGCAGGGTCCTGTTGGCGGAAGACAATGACATCAATGCGCTCCTCGTCGAGCGTCATCTGTCGCGCCTCGGCGCCCAGGTCGTTCGCGCACATGACGGCTCCGAGGCGGTCGCGCTTGTTTCCAGCGGCGGCGAAAAGTTCGACGCCGTGTTGATGGATGTCCGCATGCCGGGGCTCGACGGACTCTCCGCCGCGCGCCAGATTCGCGCGGCCGAGCAAAGGGCCGGGACCGATCGGCTGCGAATGGTCGCCCTGACCGCCAACGCGTCGGATGAGGACCGATTGGCGGCGCGCCAGGCCGGAATGGACGGATTCCTGACCAAGCCGGTCGATCTGGCCGAGCTTGCCCGCGCGATCCGTCCGCCAGAGCGTTTGGAGCCGGCGCAGCGCGCGTCCTGACGGCGGATGTCATATTTCCGTATCGCCTGTGCTATAGACGTGCTCAATCCCGTTTGAAGGCTGGCGCCATTGGCGCGACAGGAGGCGAGTCCTGGCGAAAATGACCAGCCCGAGGGCGACCGTCATTCAGGGAAACTCTTTCATGAACGGATTGGCCGTGATCGCGGATCTGTCGTCGAAGTTTCCGTTTCTCCCTAAGAAGCCGAGCGAATCCGGCCCCGGGAAATTCCGCCGGTTCGGCCCCTGGCGGGCTTCCGCTCGCCAATACCGGCCTCGGTCCGCACCTTGGCTGGTCCGGCTCGCTCGAATTGCGGCTGGCGACGAAGAAATCGGAAATTCGCAAGGCGCAACGTTTGCGTTACAGGGTCTTTTTCGAAGAGGGCGGCGCCGCCGCCGACGGCGCCGCGGCGCTGATCCGCCGCGATATCTGCCCCTTCGACAATGTTTGCGATCATCTTCTGGTGATCGATCACGCGGCGCGGAATCGTTTCGGCAAGGTCAAGCCAAAGGTCGTCGGCGCCTACAGGTTATTGCGCCAGGACGTCGCCCAGGCCCATTTCGGCTTCTACAGCGCCCAGGAATTCGACATCGGACCGCTGCTGGCGCGGCACCCGAACTCACGCTTCCTCGAACTCGGCCGATCCTGCGTTCTCGCCGATTATCGCGGCAAGAAAACCATAGAAATGCTGTGGCGGGGAATCTGGTCCTATGTCAAACATCATCGCATCGATGCGATGATCGGTTGCGCGAGTCTTGAAGGGACCGACCAGGAAAAGCTCGCGCCGCAGCTGAGCTTCCTTTTCCATCACGCAAAGGCCGCGCCGGAATGGCTCGTCAGCCCGTTGCCGCAACGTTTCGTGCCGATGAATCGCCTCAGGAAAGAGCAGGTCGAGGCCAAACGCGCCCTCGCCGCGCTCCCCCCGCTCGTCAAGGGTTATATGCGCGTCGGCGCCCGATTCGGCGAGGGCGCGGTCGTCGACCGGCAGTTCGGGGTCACCGACGTCTTCGTGGTGATGCCGATTTGCGAGATCGAGGGGCGCTACATCGAATATTTCGGCAGTCCCGAAGATCTCACGCGCCGCGCCGCCTAATCGGCGCGATCCTTGTGGACGTCGTCGGGAGACGAGGTGAACGCGGCGCGATGGCGCTTGATCGCCGCATTCAATTCGGCGCCAAAGATGAAGATCGCCGCCAGCGAATAGAGAAAGACGATGGCGATCATGACCGAGGCCAGTCCCGCATAGGTCGCGACATAATTGAGCGCGAAGCGCGAGAGGTAGGAGCCAAACGCCGAAGCGAAAATCATCCAGGCGCAGAAGGTCAGGATCACCCCCGGCGCGGTCTGGCGCAATGACAGTTTCACATTGGGCAGGACCCGGTGCGCGATGATCAGGGCCGCGAGCAGGATGATCGTGGCGATGCCGTAGCGCGCAATTGCGACCTTGCCGCTGAAGGCGCTCAGCGCCGGCGCCTGGCTGAGCGCAGCGGCCCACAAGGTCGGACCGAGAATCAGCAGGAACGCCATCGCGAGCAACGCCATCGCGCCCACGAAAACATAGCCGA
>CAWETR010000019.1:0-66339 GCA_963811975.1 uncultured Alphaproteobacteria bacterium | reverse complement strand
TCCCGAGACGGCTCGGTGCGCCTGGCGGAGGCCGCCATCAATGATCCCACGAGTCATTGCTGCATCCGTCATTCCGAGCGATGTATGCTCGGCTGCTGTGCCAAGAGGGGCTGCGGGTTGCCGCAGTTGCGCCCTCTGGAGCGTCGTGTGACGATCCTGACAGCCAAGGAGACCAACCATGCGGCGGGCCCCAACCCCAGGCAGCACCGAGGACACCGGCGTTCTCTTTGGGTGAACTGGTGGCGATGACCGCCGCGTTCAAAACAAAATCCGCCCAAGCGCCCCGGCGCCAGCACCGATGCGCGCGCGCCTCGCTGCGAGGAAGTCGCTGGAGGCTCTCGGCTTCAAGGTGGTGCCGAGCAGTGGGAAGGGATATATCCTGCCAATGGGGCGGCCTTCCAAAAGCCGGTGTCGCACCTTGACCATCTTTCTCGGAAAGTTCCTGGGCACTGAATTCCTCGTCGCTGCGCCGTGTCTGCATGGCCCGGCCCAAGGCGACTTTGGACGCGGCCAATTCGATGGCCAAGGATTCCGGCCTGTTGCTGATGTCCGGCATCTTCACAATGGCGGCGGGCGTCGCGGTGGTGATCGGTCACAATGTCTGGTCGGGCGGCGCCCTGCCGGTGGCGGTCACGGTGCTGGGGTGGATGATGCTCGTCAAGGGCATTGCACTGATGGCGATGCCGCCCCGGATGCTGGTGGCCTCATACAGCTTCCTGAATTCCCCGCAGCGCCTCCGCCTCCTCGATGGTCCCGGCCACCATCTTCAGCGCATGGGTGACGGTCATGGCGTTCACCGCCTAAATTGCTTGTGGGAACCGGCAGCAACGCAGAGGGTTTAGCCACAGCGACGGAGGGACGATCCGATGGTGGCCATCAATGACTTGGTCGAGGACTGGATGACAAATCCGTTCGACCCTCCAGCGGCAACTCAAAATGCTCCAATCCGGGGGATCGTCGTCCAAATCTTATATTTCGGAAAACGAGAAGACGGCGACAATCGCCCGGATCAAGAGGTGCATCGACGAGTTGAACGCGCTCCTGAAAGAATTTGCGCAGGTCATCAACTTTGACGGCCCGGCGCCAGCCATCGTCCGGTTCACCCGCTGGCGGGTTCGCTCACGCTTTAGCGCCGCGAGTGCAGCCCATTGCTTTTTCGATCTGGGTAGCTCCAAGCCCGGCCTGCCGCAGCCAATAACCTTCACGTGATCCAGCGGCACCGGGCGCCGCCGGAAACCGGACTCGAGCCATCCGATCCTGGTCGATGCGGTCAGCGGCCGCCCGATGAGCGCCCCGATTTTCTAGCTTATGCGAAGATAAGGACTATGATGAAGCCTTAGGTCGATTTCATGAATCTGCGCGCGAATCGGGCGAGCGAGGGGACGAAGGTCGGCCGCAGCAGGCGCTCGTCATAGCCGGCCATGCGGCGGTCGTTCTCGATAAGGCAGAGGTCGATCAATTCGGCGGGCGAAAGCTCGACGCCGACCGAACCCGTGCCCTGCATGGCGAAATTGGCGTCCTGCATCTCGCCTTCGCTGTCGAGGCCCCGCGCAATGCCGATGCGCTCATAGACGAGGAAGGCCCAGACCGCCGCCTCCATCGCCCGGAACTGGATTCGCTTCCAGATCGGCATGTTGCGCTTCTGCCAGGCGACCCAGTTGACGAAGAACAGGATATGGCGCGCCTCTTCCTGCACCACCGGCTCAAAGGTCTCGACCAGTTCTTCCGGGAAATAGCCGGAGCGGCGCGCGGTCTCGAACAGGCCGAAGGCGAAGAAACTGTCGATGCACTCGCTATAGCCGGTGACGAGCCAGGCCCAGAGCGAATTTTTTGGCGCGTCGTAATCCGGCTCGGGCGCGAGCTTGATGCCATAGGCCTCGACCAGTTTCGACAGCACCACCTTGTGGCGCGCCTCTTCCGCCGCGTCCATCTCCAGCGCGTCGCGCAGCACCGGATTGTCGACCGTCTCGGCGAAGGTCTTGACCCGGATCGAGGCGCGGCCCTCGGTCTGGACCGCAATGTCCCAGATCGGCAGCGAGGTCACGCGCCTCAGCGCATCCGGCTCCAGCTTCGGCCAGTCGATCACCGCAGGCTTGTAGGGATTATGGGTGTCGAGCAGCATGCGCGTGAACATGCGCAATGGTCCGGCGAGCCGATCTCGATCGGGCCGGCGGCGCTGCCGCGCCAGTTGCGCATGGCGAAATCGTTTTCATCGAGGCCGTGGCGTTCGCGGTCATCTGGAACCGTCTCCTTCGGTCAACACCGATGGCATGAGTGGTCGCCAGGTGGCGCCCGCGCGAATCCCCTTTCCTAGCAATTTCCCATGCCCGTTTTGAACCGGCGTCCGGTTATTGAACCCGCCCTCCTCACATATTGGGATAGTTGGGTCCGCCGCCGCCTTCGGGGCAGGTCCAGGTGATGTTCTGCGCGGGGTCCTTGATGTCGCAGGTTTTGCAATGGACGCAGTTCTGCGCGTTGATGACGAAGCGCGGGTCCGCTTTCGTCGCCTCGTCGCCTAGACCACCTCGTAGACGCCCGCCGGGCAATAAAGCCGCGCCGGCTCGCCATAGAGCGGCAGGTTCTTGCGCGATCGGGATGGACGGGTCGGCCAGCTTCAGATGGATCGGCTGGTCTTCCTCGTGATTGGTGTTGGACAGGAACACCGACGACAGCTTGTCGAACGACAGCACCCCGTCGGGCTTGGGATAGCGATCGGCTTGACCGCGCTCAGAGGGCCTCAGCGTCGCGTAATCCGGCTTGCCGTGCTTCAAGGTGCCGAACAGGGTCAGGCCGAAGAGCGTTGTTGGCCACATGTCGAGCCGCCGAGCGGCACGCCGATCGAACGTGCCGAGCTTCGACCACAGCGGCTTGACGTTGCGCACTTTCTTCAGCTCCGCGCCGATCGGCCCGGCGCGCCAGCCGGCCTCGTAATCGGCGAGCTCGTCGCGCTGCGGCCGGCCTGCGATCGCCTTGGCGGCGGCCTCCGCCGCCTCGATGCCTGACAGCACTGCGTTGTGCGAGCCCTTGATCCGGGGCACGTTCATGAAGCCGCCGAGCAGCCGATCAGCGCGCCGCCGGGGAAGGTCAGCTTGGGCACCGACTGCCAGCCGCCTTCGGTGATCGCGCGCGCGCCATAGGCCAGGCGCTTGCCGCCTTCGAAGGTCGTCGCGCACCATCGGATGGGTCTTGAAGCGCTGGAACTCGTCGAACGGCGACAGCGTCGGGTTCTTGTAGTTCAGATGCACCACGAAGCCGACGACGACCTGGTTGTCCTCGAAATGATAGAGGAACGAGCCGCCGCCGGTGTCGCCGACCAGCGGCCAGCCGAAGGAATGCTGCACCAGGCCCGGCTGGTGCCGGCCGGGTCGATCCTGCCACAGTTCTTTGATGCCGATGCCGTATTTCTGCGGCTCGCGGCCCTTGTCGAGGTCGAACTTGCCGATCAGCAGCTTGGACAGCGAGCCGCGCGCGCCTTCGGCGAACAAGCGTGTACTTGCCGTGCAGCTCCATGCCGGGGGTAAAGCGAGTCCTTCTGCTCGCCGTCGCGGCCGATGCCCATGTCGCCGGTGACGATGCCGAGCACCTCGCCCTTGTCGCCGTAGAACAGTTCCGCGGCGGCGAAGCCCGGATAGATTTCGACGCCCAGCGCCTCGGCCTTGGCGCCGAGCCAGCGGCAGACATTGGCCAGCGAGCCGACGTAGTTGCCGTGATTGTTCATCAGCGGCGGCATCGAGGAACTTTGGCAGGCGGACGCCGCCCGCGGGCCCAGCATCTGTAGCGGTCCTCGGTCACCGGCGTCTTCGAGCGGCCGGTCCGGTCCTCCCCAGCCGGGAATCAGCTCGTCCAGGCCTTGGGGTCGATCACCGCGCCGGACAGGATGTGGGCGCCGACTTCCGAGCCCTTCTCGAGCACCCCGACCGAGAGCTCCGGCTCGAGCTGCTTGAGCCGGATCGCCGCCGAGAGGCCGGCCGGGCCGCCGCCGACGATGACCACGTCGTATTCCATCGCCTCGCGGGCCGGTGTCAAATCATTCATTTTAATCATGGACCATCAAGCTTTTCCCTCTTCACCCCCGCGGCTCTCATTAAAACAGACCCCCCCCCCCCCCCCCCCCCCGTATCTATCGTCCGATCTTCGTCCAGTTCATCGGCCAGTTCTGGCAGCGCGGCATAGAGATCCGCCACGAGGCCGTAGTCGGCGACCTGGAAGATCGGGGCCTCCTCGTCCTTGTTGATGGCGACGATGACCTTGGAATCCTTCATGCCCGCCAGATGCTGGATCGCGCCGGAAATCCCCACCGCGATGTAAAGCTCCGGCGCCACCACCTTGCCGGTCTGCCCGACCTGCCAGTCGTTGGGCGCATAGCCGGCGTCGACCGCCGCGCGCGAGGCGCCCATGGCCGCGCCGAGCTTGTCGGCCACCGGCTCGATATAGGTCTTGAAATTGTCCGCGTTCTGCATCGCGCGCCCGCCCGAGATGATGATCTTGGCCGACGTCAGCTCGGGTCGGTCCGAAACCGCCAGCGCCTCGCTCTTGAAGCTCGACAGACCCGCTGCGGCCGGGCCGCTGACGGCTTCGATGGCGCCGGAGCCGCCCTCGCCGGTGGCGGCAAAGGTCGAGGTCCGCACCGTGATCACCTTCTTGGAATCGGTCGCCTGAACCGTCTGCACGGCGTTGCCGGCGTAGATCGGGCGCTCGAATGTGTCGGGCGAAATCACCTTCGAGATTTCCGACACCTGCGCCACGTCGAGCAGCGCCGCCACGCGCGGCAGCACGTTCTTGCCGGTCGAGGTCGCCGGCGCCACGATGGCGTCATAGGACGGCGCCAGAGCCACGATCAGTTCGGCGAGCGGCTCGGCGAGGCCATGGGCGAAGGCTTCGCCGTTAGCCGTCAGCACCTTGTCCACGCCCGCGAGTTTGGCCGCAGCCTGCGCGGCTTCGTCGGAGTTCCAGCCTGCCCGCGACCAGGATATGCACCGGGCCTCCGAGTTGCGCCGCCGCCGTCAGCGCCTTGGCGGTCGAATCGTTGAGATGGCCGTTGTGGACTTCGGCAAGGAGAAGAACAGTCATCACATAACCCCCGCTTCGTCTTTGAGTTTGGCGACCAGCTCGGCGACCGAGCCGACCTTCACGCCGGCCTTGCGGGTCGGCGGCTCGGTGGTCTTCAGCACCTTCAGGCGCGGCGTGACGTCGACGCCGTAGTCCGCCGGGGTCTTCTCGGCGATCGGCTTCTTCTTGGCCTTCATGATGTTGGGCAGCGAGGCGTAGCGCGGCTCGTTGAGCCGCAGGTCGGTGGTCACCACCGCCGGAATCTTCAAGGTCACCGTCTGCAGGCCGCCGTCGACTTCGCGGGTCACGTCGACCGAGCCCTCGGCGATCTCGACCTTGGAGGCGAACGTGCCCTGGCCCCAGCCGAGCAGCGCGGCCAGCATCTGGCCGGTCTGGTTGGAATCGTCGTCGATCGCCTGCTTGCCGAGAATGACCAGCCCGGGCTGCTCTTCCAGCGCCACGGCTTTCAGGATCTTGGCGACGGCCAGCGGCTCGACGCTCTCGTCGGTCTTGACCAGGATGCCGCGGTCGGCGCCCATGGCCAGCCCGGTGCGCAGGGTTTCGGTCGCCTGCTGCGGGCCGATCGAGACGACGATGACTTCGCTCGCCTTGCCGGCCTCCTTCAGCCGCAGCGCCTCTTCCACCGCGATCTCGTCGAACGGGTTCATCGACATCTTGACGTTCGCCAGCTCGACGCCCGACCCGTCCGCCTTCACCCGGATCTTCACGTTGTAGTCAACAACCCGCTTCACGGGGACGAGGATCGAACAGGCCATGTCATTCCGATATTATCATCATGTACTGATCGTACATATATGAACTATATAAATCGCAAGCGAGCGCGTGTCAATCGGGATTGGCTAAAATCCTGATGCGGGAACACAGAACGAGGGGGCAAGGAAACGAGCGACGCCAATTCCACTTCGTTCTTTCGTTTGGCCTCTTCGTGTCTTCTGGTCGTGACGGCGTTTTTGGGAAGAAGTGGATCCATGAATTCGAAGATCACATCATCTTCCGATGGCCGGGCTAGGATTGGAGCGCGATGAAGCGCGCGTCCTGTCGTTAGTGAGCGTTGCCATCACGCGCCGCCCTCAGCAGCTATTGGCGTTGCGCAGCTTGGGGCTGGTGGTTATCGTGCACCGTGGCGTCGCTGGCGTTTGGCGACTTCAAGGAGCGCTGTCGTCACCATCGAAAACGCCATTCGGCATTGAAGGCAGAGGAGTCAAGCCCTACGCCTTTTCGGTAACCGGGAACGAGCATGTGCTCACCCTTGAGTTTACGCGATAGCCAACCCCAACGGAACTTTCCAAACGGCAGGTCCATTACGCCGTTTTTGCGTCCTAGCGTCACAAGCATGGTCGTGGGCGGCAGCGGGCGTTTGTAATGCGCTAACGCCGATGTCTGATCTGACGCGATCAGGCGCATCAAATTCTTGATCGCGACCTTGGCGTGGTATTGAACCCACAGTGCTCCTTTCTCGGGCAAATTGGTAATGTCGCCGACTGCAAATATGCGCGACTGCCCAACCACGCGGAGATCGCCTGTGACCTTGATCAGTCCGCGTGGATCGATCGCGTCAGGAAAGTGCGCCCTCATATAGGAGGCGTCGGGCTTTAAGCCCACGCACCAGAAACCGGCGTCATAGGAAATCCGGGCGCCCTTGTCCGTGACTGCTTCGCCCCCGCACGGATCGAAGTTTCCGGGCGGCGTCGATGAAGGTTCGACGATACGCTGCCCAGTCAAAAGCCGAACGCCATGCGATTCAAGAAATGCGACCGCCCATCGTCGGGGCTTTTCCGACGTCAAGGACAATATGTGCTGTCCCGCCTCGACGAGAGTGATCTGCTTTTCTGGAAACGTCTCGACGATCTCGCCGGCGAGTTCGACGCCGACCGCGCCGCCTCCAACGATCAGAATGCGCTTGGCGTCCGCCAGCCGATCGCGAACCGACTGAAAATGTTGCATTCGCCCCTCGGCCTCTCCCGCCAAGGGCTTGACCAGATCGCCGTCGTAGTTGGACCCCGTTGCCAGGACAAGGTAGTCAAAGGGAACCTCAGTGGCTCCGGTCGGCGCGCCCGTATCGACAAGTATCGAGCGATCGCGAACCTCCCTTAGCCAGCCTCGAACAAGACGAGACTCGGGACAGGAAGGCGCGGTAGGGAATGATCGCAGGCAGGGATCCCGGAGCGACAAGAAGTCTCGGCGCCGCCATCGGGATTTCAAAAAAATCCTTTGGATCGACCAGGGTGATCTCGGCAAGATCCTGCAAAGCGTGCGCGATCTTGTGTCCGGCCATTCCGCCTCCCACGATCACGATCTTCGGCTTTACCTTCACGGATATACCTCCTGACGACAGCCCGTTCATGGCGGAGAAACGATATTTATTCCACGTCGCGCCCATGCCTCAGTTTTCGTCATAGGCTTCCCGCAGAGCGCGCTTGTTGAGTTTGCCGACACTCGTCTTGGTCAGCCGCTCGACGAAAACGATGTCGCCCGGAATTCCGAATTTGGAAATGATTCCGCGATCGGCATAGGACTGCATAAACGCCCTGATATCGTCGGCCGCGAACGTGCCGACCCGATCTGTTTTCAGCACAACCAGAGCCTTCGGCCGCTCCCCCCACTTTTCATCTTTGACGCCGATGACCGCGACTTCACTGACCGCGGGATGTTGCGATATGATGTCCTCGACCTCCAAAGACGAAATCCATTCGCCTCCAGTCTTGATCACGTCCTTGATCCGATCCGTGACCTGCAAATAGCCATTGGCGTCTATATTGCCGATGTCATTGGTATGCAGGTAGCCGCCGCTCCAAATCGCTTCCGAAGCTACGGGATCTTTCAAATATCCTTGGCTTAGCCAGGGCGCGCGAACGACGATCTCGCCGGACGCCTTCCCGTCATGGGCCACTTCCTTCATTTCATGGTCGACGAGTCTCAGATCGACAAGCGGAACAGGCAGGCCGGTTTTCGTACGCAGGGGGAGACCGTCGTCGCCAACGCCGCTCAATAGCTCGGGCTTGACATGCGCCAAGGTCAGCATTGGGCAGGTTTCCGACATGCCATAGCCGGTGAAAATGTCTATGCCGCGCTTGAGCGCCGCGGACGCAAGGGCGGTCGGCAATGCCGAGCCGCCGATGATGATCTTCCACCCGGCAAGATCAAAGGAATCGATTTCCCCATGGGTCAGGATCATATGCAGAATCGTGGGGACGCAATGCGAGAAGGTCACGCCCTCCCTGCGCCGTAGCTCCAAGATTCCGGCTGGGGAATAACGACCGGGATAAACCTGTTTCAGCCCGGCCATCGTCGCCATATACGGCAACCCCCAGGCATGAACGTGAAACATTGGCGTGATCGGCATATAGACGTCTCCCCGGTGGAGACGTCCCTGCTGCGGCGCCATGCCTAAAGCCGCCGCCCCGGACAACGTGTGCAGGACCAGCTGGCGGTGACTGAAATAAACCCCCTTCGGCAAGCCCGTGGTGCCGGTCGTATAAAATGTCGTCGCCCTGGCGTTTTCGTCAAAATCCGGAAAGTTGTAGCTAGACTCCCCGGACAGGAGCAGAATTTCGTATTCGCATTCAAGCGGCACGACCGATTGCTCTATATGCGGCGCATCGGAAATCAGAATATATTTCTGGACCGTTTCGATTCTGTCCTTGATCGCTTCAATAATCGGTAGGAATTCAGCATTGACGAGCACAACCTTGGGGCCAGCGTGGTTCAACGTATAAAGGATTTGCTCCGGATTGAGCCTCACGTTGACGGTGAAGAGCACAGCGCCCATCATCGGAATGGCGAAGAAACATTCAAGGTAACGGTGGGAATCCCAATCCATCACGGCGACCGTATCGCCGGATTGAACGCCCAGTTTGGTGAGTCCGCTCGCCAACTGGCCAATTCGCTCGCGGGTTTCCAGATACGTGTGGCGTGCGAGGTCCCGATAGACAATTTCCTGGTTCGGCGTCGAGGCAAGCGAACTCAACAGCAAATGTTTGATGAGCAGCGGATAGGCATAGGCGTTGTTCGCTCTTTCGATAACATTCGATAACATTTACCGCTCCTGACGCTTTGCTAAAAAAAACGCCTCAGGCCACCGCCGCCTCCGCGCCGCGCTGCTTCAGAATATCGAGCGCGACGTCGACGATCATGTCTTCCTGGCCGCCGACCATGCGGCGCTTGCCGAGTTCGGTGAGAATGTCGCGGGTGTCGACGCCATAAAGCTTCGAGGCGTTTTCCGCATGGCGCAGGAAGCTCGAATAGACGCCGGCATAGCCGAGCGACAGGCTCTCGCGATCGACGCGCACGGGCCGGTCCTGCAAAGGCCGCACGAGGTCGTCGGCGGCGTCCATCAGCATGTGCAGGTCGCAGCCGGTCTCGACGCCCATGCGGTCCAGCACGGCGATCAGCGCCTCCAGCGGCGCATTGCCCGCGCCCGCGCCCATGCCGGCCAGCGACGCGTCGACGCGCACCGCGCCGGCCTCGATGCCCGCCACCGCATTGGCCACGCCGAGCGTCAGATTGTGGTGGGTGTGCACGCCGATTTCCGTTTCCGGCTTCAGCGCGCCGCGCACCGCCTTTACGCGCTCGGCATATTGGTTCGGAAGCAGGGCGCCGGCGGAATCCGTCACATAGACGCATTCGGCGCCATAGCTCTCCATCAGCAGCGCCTGCTCGACCAGCTTCTCGACCGGCGCCATATGCGCCATCATCAAAAAGCCGACCGTGTCCATGCCGAGCTTGCGGGCCGCCTCGATATGCTGGCGCGACACGTCCGCCTCGGTGCAATGGGTGGCGACGCGCACGCTGCGCGCGCCGGCCTCCATCACGCGCTTCAAATCATGCACGGTGCCGATGCCCGGCAGCAGCAGCACGGTCACGCGGGAAAATTTGCATTCGCCGGCGACCGCCGCGATCCATTCGGCATCGTCATGCGCGCCGAAGCCGTAGTTGAAGGTCGAGCCGGTGATGCCGTCGCCGTGGCTGATCTCGATGGCGTCGACATGGGCGCGGTCGAGCGCGCGGGCGATGGCGCGCACCGTGTCGAGGCTGTAGGAGTGACGGATGGAATGCATGCCGTCGCGCAGCGTCACATCCTGGATATAAAGCTTGTTCGGGATTGGTGCGGGCCATCACGCGGCCTCCTTCGCAAACTTGTTTGGCCGCCCAATGGTCGGCGGAGACCAGGGCCGCGGAGGTCATGATGTCGAGATTGCCGGCATAGGCGGGCAGGTAATGCGCCGCGCCCTCGACTTCGAGCATGATCGTGGTCTTCAGGCCGGAGCAGAGGCCGACGCCGGGGATGCGAACAGGCGCGTTGTCGCCGATGTTCTCGAACTGCACTTTTTGTTTGAGCCGATAGCCCGGCACATATTTCTGCACGCTCGCGACCATGTCGTGAACCGATTGCTCGATGGCTTCGCGCGAGCCGCCCTGCGACAAAGTGAACACCGTGTCGCGCATGATCAGCGGCGGCTCGGCGGGGTTCAGGATGATGATCGCCTTGCCATGTTCGGCTCCGCCGAGAACACGAATAGCTTTTGACGTCGTCTCGGTGAATTCGTCGATGTTGGCGCGCGTGCCGGGACCGGCGGATTTCGACGAGATCGAGGCGACGATCTCGCCCCAGATGACGCGGTCGGTGGCGCGGCGCACGGCGCGCACCATCGGGATCGTCGCCTGGCCGCCGCAGGTGACCATGTTGACGTTGGGCTCGTCGATATTGGCGTCGCCATTGATCGCGGGAATGGTGAAGGGGCCGATGGCGGCCGGCGTCAGGTCGATCACCTTCTTGCCGTCCGCCTGCAGGATGGCGTTGTTGTGGATATGGGCGCCCGCCGACGTGGCGTCGAACACCACCTGGATGTCCGCGTAATTCGGGCAGCTTGCGCAGGCCGTCGATGCCCTCGTGCGTCACCGGGACGCCGAGGCGCGCGGCGCGCGCCAGACCGTCGGACTTGGGATCGATGCCGACCATCGCGCCCATTTCGAGATGTTTCGACATGCGCATGATCTTGATCATCAGATCGGTGCCGATATTGCCCGAACCGATGATCGCGCAGGAAATCTTCGCCATTACGGCTGCTCCTTTGCAAAAGCCGCGCGCACCGAGCCGAGCCCCGAGATCCGCGCTTCAAAAACATCGCCCCATTTGACCGGCGCCATCGGGCCGAGCGCGCCCGACAACACGGTGTCGCCCGCCTGCAGCGGACGCCCGACGCGGGCCATGGTTTTCGCCAGCCACAGCATGGCCGACAGCGGATCGCCGAGGCAGGCCGCGCCCGCGCCGACCGAGACCGGCTCGCCGGCGTTTTCCATCACCATGCCGGCGGCGCGCAGATCGAGATCCTTGAGCTTCTTCGGCGTCGCGCCGAGCACATAGAGACCCGACGAGGCATTGTCGGCGATGGTGTCGAGAATGCCGATCTTCCAGTCACTTATGCGCGAATCGACCACCTCGATCGCGGGCAGAGCAAACGCTACCGCGCGTAAAATGTCGGCGATGGTGAGGCGCTCGTGATCGAGATCGCGATCGAGCACGAAGGCGACCTCGGCCTCGACCTTGGGCTGGATCAGCTGCGAGCGGCCGATCTCCCAGCCGTCGGGCACCGCCATGTCGTCAAACAGCATGCCGTAGTCCGGCTGGTCGACGCCAAGCTGCTTCTGCACCGCCAGCGAGGTCAGGCCGATCTTGCGGCCGACCAGGCGACGGCCCGACTCGAGCCAGCGCTTGGTGTTGACCTCCTGCGCCGCATAGGCGGCGGCAAGGTCGTTGGCATCGAACAGATCGCGGATCGGCTCCGCCGTTAGGCCGGTCGCCGCCGCATTATGGAGCCGCCGCGCGGCCTCGGCGATATTTTCAGGTTTTGTAGTGCACGAGCGAGGACATGGCCATTGCTTTGTTGAGGGGTAAGGGAGTCAATTCGTCGAGTTCGAACCTGGAAGGCGGCATCTGTCGATTTCGGCGCGAAGAGGCGCCGAAGCCGTTGTCTTTCCGACCCAGTCGAGCAGCTCCTTGAATCCGCGGTTGTTCCAAAGGTCGGAGAGAAGGCCGAGGGGCGCATCAACGAAGCCGCGATCGAGTGAATCCATCTCAATCTGCGGAAGAACTCCTTTGCGTCTCGCGGCATTGCACATCTTGATGTGGATCCGCCGGACTTCCTGATGCATTCTGACCTGCGCATCGTCGAGCAAAATGCCGGACGGCATCTTGACTCGCTGAAAGCCGATAAAATTGCCGCGGTTCTCGACGAACAAGAAACAATCCCCGAGCGTCGCCACGCGATCGGCGCTGACTGCGACGACCGCTGCGACGAAGGGAAAAGGACTTTCGATGCGGAAAAGGCCGACGAAATCCATCTCACGCCGTTTCAGCCGGCATGCAGGAAGCGGATCGCTTCCTGGTTGAACGTGTTCACATGCTCGACCTGCGCCCAGTGGCCGCATTTCGAGAGCAGCAGAACGCGGCAGTCCGGAATGCCGCGCGCCAACAACGGCGCGGTTTCGACCGGGCAAAAGTTGTCCTGCACACCCCAGAAGGCCATCGTCGGGCATTTGATTCCGGGAAGATGCGGCAGCAGGTTGTCGATCTTAAGCGTCGACAAAACCTCGCGAGGCTGCGTCTTGGCGACGGCCAATCGCTCGTCGATCAATTCCTGCGTGATCAGGCTGCGATCATAGACTTGCAGGCTGAACGTCTTTCGTAGTTTTTCCGCGGTCGGCCCTCCGGGTCCCAACAGCGCCCACATCATCGAGCGGATTCCGCTCATGCGCAGATAGCGCACCTTATTGCCCAGCCCACCGGGCGCCATCAGCACGAGTTTGCGCACCGATTGAGGCTCGGTCAGCGCAAAGCGCATCGCGATGGCGCCGCCGAGGGAATTGGCGACGAGATTGACGGGCCCGAGGTTCAAGCCCTTGACGAGCGCCCGCACGGCAGAGGTATGGAAATCGAGCGTATAGCGCCGATCCGTCGGCTTGCTGGACTCGCCGTAACCGATGAGATCCAGGCCGATCGCACGAAAACCGGCGTTGGCGAATTCGCCCATATTGCCTTTGAAATTGCTCCAGGCGCTGGCGCCTGGAGCACTTCCGTGCAGAAAGATCGTCGGCTGGCCCTCGCCCATTTCGATATATCGAACCCGGATTCCTGGTTCGACGTCGACAAAATCTCCATTATAGGGCGCGTAGGTCATGCCAAGGCTCCGCTCAAAGGACCGTCATGATCTTCGGCGCGAGGCTGAGGCCGCGCACCATATCGCCTTGGAATTTGATCTTCCGGGTCATGGCGGCGACATGCGGCGCCAGCTTTTTCGCGCGCAGAGTCGAGCCAGACGTTCAACGGACCGATCACTGTAAAATCGGCGGCCGCCTCGTCGTTGCGGGTCAGCGTCGGAACGTCCTTGCGCGCGTCGATCAGGACGTTTCCTTCGCCCTCGAAGACGAACTTCATCGTCAAGCCCAGATTTCCGAGGGCCTCGACTTTTCGTTCGAGTTCATCGGCCAAGGCATTGAACGTTACTGGATCGGACATTTATATTCCTCCCTTAAAAAGCTTCCGGTTGATTTCAGTCCAAGTGTCCCCAGACGCTGATCGCGTCGTAGGTCTTCACCGCCCAATTCTCTTCGTCGCGGATCTGGATGCCGTCAGTGCCAAATTCGACGGCGAAGTTACTGGGGCTGCAGGCATAGAACGACAGCATCCGGTCGTTGGGGTGCCGACCGATATTCATGTAGAAGTTGATGCCAAGGCTTTTGGCGCGCGCCATCGCCTCGCCGACGACATCGATCGAATTCACCTCGACCATCATGTGATTCAGGCGGTTCGGCATCGGCAGGCCAGCCAGCGCCAGCGTGTGATGGCGCGGGTTCACATGGAAGAAAGTGAAATTGACCGGGAAGCCCTGGATGTCCTGAACGATATAGTCGCTCAGCTTGAAACCCAGCACATCCTTGTAGAACGCTTCCGATTTCGGCAGGTCGATCGCGCAGAGCGCGATGTGGCCGAAAGCCGAGATCGCCCGTCAGATAACCGCCGGGAATCAACGGCAACACCAAGGTGTCCGTCAGTTCCTTCGGATTGGCGGATACTTCGATCCGAAGCCCGACCGGATCGCGCAGCCAGATCATCGCCTGCACTTCGCGGTCGGCAAGTTCTTCCGGCGTCGCGGAATGCACCTCGACGCCGACCGCGCGCACTTTCGCCGAGAATTGTTCGAGGGCGGCGACGCTTTCGACCCGGAACCCCGCGGCCCAAAGGTCTTCGCTTGCTTCGCCCCTCTCGGCCTTCTTGATCAGAAAGCGGTAGGGTCGCTCGTCCATGCGGACGCGAAGCCCGTCGGCGCCGTCGACGGCCCTCATGCCGAGGAAGTTCTCGGCATAGGATTTCCATTCGGCGAGCTTATTGGACTCGATGACGAGATAGCTCAGTTCCTGGATGTGAGACATGGCGTGATCTCCTCGACTTCAGATGAAGAGACCAAGCAGGTCGCTCGGAATGTCGCCGACGGCGACGCGGCCGAACACACTGCCCCATTTCACGCGATTATTGATCGCATGCGTGCGCGCCGCCTGAATGTCGCGATAGAGACCCTGGAGCGGCAGACTCAAGACGAGGGAGCGGGCGCCGGCGGCGACAAAGATCTTGTCGGCGGACTGATGCGCGAGTTCGACCAGATTGCAATGGTCGAAACGGTAGCGAGCGCGCTTGTATAGATCGAGAGCCTCGCCTCCGGACAAATCGTTGATGATCTCGTCATAGTTCGCCGCCATCTGCAGGCGTGCGGCGCGCAGGAGGGCGTCCGCCTCGGCGATGCGGATCTGGGTGGACTGCTCTTCCGCCCAGCGGGCGCCGGAATAGAGGCTGGTGGCCTTCTTCGTGTTTTCGACGAAAATGTCGAGCATTCCCTGCGCGGCGCCAAGGGCGGGCGTCGTGATGCAGGCGCCGAAAATGGTCGGGAAGGGCACGAGGAACAGCGGGTTGTCGGCGGTGCCTTCGGCAAGGCCCGGCGTGCTGAAGGTCTGGCTCGCGATAATCGGCAGCTGACGGTGCAGCGGAACGAAGGCGTCCTTGACCTGGACGCTCTTGCTGCCGGTGCCGCGCAGTCCCATCACGTCCCAGTCTTCGATGATTTCGAAGTCCTTCTTGGGAATGAGGTAAGTCCGATAGTCGGGGAACGGAGCGTCGGTGGGAATGTTGCCGCCGAGCAGGACCCAATCGACATGATCGACGCCGCTTGAATAGAACCAACGGCCGTTCAGAACACACCCGCCCTCGACCTCTTTTACCGTGCCGGTCGGCGCATAGGACGAAGACAGCAGAACCGTCGGATTTTCGCCCCAGACTTCTTCCTGGGCCTTCTTGGAAAAATGCGCGAGCTGCCAGTTATGCACGCCGACGACGCCCATGATCCAGGCGCTCGACGGGCAGGCCTGGGCAAGCACTTCCTGAACCCGGAAGATATCGGCCGGGTGAGATTCATATCCGCCCCAATAGGCCGACTGGAACATCTTGAAGAAGCCGGCCTTCTGGAAGTCGGCGACCGTGTCCGGATGGACCTTGCCGAGACGTTCCGTTTCGCGAGCCCTCTCGCGCAGAATCGGGCCGCAAGGCCTTGGCGCGGGCAATGAGCTCCTTGCCGGTCGGAATGGTGGTCGTGGTGATGTTGCTTGGGGCGTTCAATCTTTCCTCCCATGTCACTTGTTGGTTTCGGCAAATGAGCCGTATTTTCCGTTGAGATAAACGAGCGGATTGACATCGGCGTCGTGGATCGCATCGACGACTTCGCCGAAAACGATGGTGTGCGTCCCGCAATGAAGGGTCGTCGAACGCCGGCAAATCAGCGACGCTTGCGCATCTCGCAGAACGGCGGCGTCATATTCGCCCTCGCAGGGCGAAAAGAGCGCCTGTCGCTCGTCATGCGACGCCCCCCCGGCGCAAGCATGCGACTCGTTCGCCTGGTCGGCCTTCAAGACATTGAGGGAGAAGACCGCGCCCTTTTCGATCGCGGCGCCGATCGCACTCGAGCGATTGATGCAAACAAGAACCGTCGGCGGATCGAAAGACACTGACGTCACCGCCGTAGCCGTAGTCGCGAAGAAGGCCCCTTCGCTTTTCACAGCAACGACATATACTGTTGATGCGACCCGTCGAAGAGCGAGGCGCAATGAGTTCGATTACCTTGTCGTGGCTCTCCACGACGCGTTCTGGCGTAGGCACAACTGACATATTCACCAGCGTTTCCTCGGCTAGGGTCTAATGGACGGACAAAGTTGATCGCTGCACAGCGTGCGCGCTGTACATGGACAAAGGGCATTCCATTCTGGAGTGTTATTTATAATAAACTTGCTTTGGCGCTTACGCGGCAGAGCTCTCCCCTTGATATTTTTGTTCATTTATTTATTGAATACACAAATAGCCGAGCGGCCTGCCATTCAGCAAATTGAAAGTTTTCTGAACAGCTATCGAACAAATCGATAGGTCGAGCCCGGGCAGCGGCGGGATAGGCCGAAAACGGGAGGAAACCATGGTGGATACGCGGGTTCTTCGCGGTTTAAACCTCAATCGCCTGCCGGTTCTTTGGGAATTGCTGCGGTGCAGGAATGTGAGCATCGCCGCTGAAAATCTTGGGCTGACGCAATCGACGGTGAGCGCGGCCTTGAAAGATTTGAGGGAAATTTTCGACGACGAACTTCTTATCCAGTCCGGGCGCGAGTTCGTTCTGTCGGAGCGCGCTTCGGAGCTATTGCCGATCCTCGAAACAACGCTGAACCTGGCGCAGGAGTTGGTCTCAGAGCCCGACTTTTCGCCGACAACGGATCGAAGCGTTTTCAGAATTGCGACGGCGGATTATGTTTCGACCCTCTTCCTTCCTGAAATTCTTCGAAATTTTGGCGAAGTCGCGCCGGAGATGACGGTTCATGTCTATCGTCCCAATAAGAAGAGTCTCTACGATCTCCAACTCGGTCTGATCGATATGATCATCGGCCCCGAACAGATGCTGGATTGGGCTGATGCGAGAGACCAGGATCACGGCATGCGCTTCGAAAAGTGCTTTGAGGATTCCTTCGTCGCGATCGCAAGAAAGGGCACAGCTGCGCCGGCTACAAAGGACGCCTATTTGTCGGCCGCGCACGCAGCAATCTATTTGCAGCGCGAGCTTCCTGCTTCCCTGGAATATGACACATTGATCGCTCAGAGGGCGTCGCAGTTCAATCGCGTCTTGGTGCCCGAATTCTGGATGCTGCCGTTCATCGTGTCACGGACGGAACTTGTCTCGCTCGTGCCGAAATCGATCGCCGGATTGTTCCAATCGCTCTTCGAAATCCAGGCATTCGATCCGCCGATCGAATTTCCCTCGCTCAACCTTTATCTGGTTTGGAGGCGCGGCAAGGAAAAGGAGCCGCGATTCTCCTGGTTTCTAAAGCAGATGCATTTAGCGTTCTCGTCGGTTCACGCCGATGAATCCGGGGAAGCATCGTAGTGCGCCCGTGCATCAATCGCGCCGCAAGATCATAAAACGCGACGTCATCGGCCCCAGACCAGCGACAGTTCGGCGTCGCCCGGAAACCCATCCGGAAAGTTCGCGATGCGCGCGGACAGGGCGAAGCCCGCCGGGCGGAGTTCCTTGTCCCAGCGCAGGAAAAAATCCGCCGCCTTGCCGCGCAGACTCGCCGGCCAGTCGGGATCGGGCAGGTTGATGGCGCGGCCGCCGTCCGCGCATAGGGCGGCCGGAAAGGTCAGCGCGACGACGCCGGTCTCGCCGCGGCGCGCCGTCTCGCAAGCCAAGGTCATGAGATTGACGAATTCGGCCTCGGTGAAACGGGTCGCGAGGAGTTCCCTGACAAGCTCGCTGCGCTTGTCAAGCGCCTGCTGCGACGCCTGGTCTTTCATTCGCACCTTGTTGCGCTCGAAATCGTTCACCATTTCCTTGAGGCTCGCGGCGGCGACCGATCCCTGCTGCCGCGTTTCGGCCGGCTGCGCCGGCGGCGGCGGGGGCGCTTCCGGCCGCAGCTTCGCCAGCGCAATTCGGATGTCCTCGCGCAAGGCATCGAAGGCTTCCGCCGTCACGGGCATCGGCGGCTGGCGCTCTTCGGGCGTGAAGAAGCTCAAAAGATCGGCGCGGGTTATGACGCCGACCACCTCTCCCAGCCGCGTGACCAGGATGCGCTTGACCCGATACTGGGTCATGAGGTTGGCGACTTCGGCGATCGGCGCGTCCTGATCGACGCAGAGCGCCGGCGTGGACATGATCTGGCGCACCGTCTCGCCCTCGCGCTCCAGCGCGTCGAGATAATTCGCGGCGATCTCCTGCCCGCCGGCCAGAATGGACACCCAGGCTTCGCGCTGCCTGTCGCGCGTTGTGGTGTCGGAAAAGCGGAAATCGCTTTCGCTGACGACGCCGAGCGGCCGGCCCCCGCCATCGACAACCGGCAAGCCGCTGATATGGAGGCGCAACATCGCCTCCGCCGCCTTTCGGGCCGTGTCATCCGGCCTGACGGTGAGGACGGGCGAGGTCATCACATCACTGGCGCATTTGCGCTCGATCGAACGGGCGATATCCAACATAGCGGTCTCCTTTTGTGCGAGCAAAATGCGGATTTATATCGAATGCGATTCCAGGCGCTCAGCCTGGCAGTTCTGTGGGCGGATCAACTGGAATGGCCTATCCCTCGCGATCGCGAGCGAGCCCCGTAAATCGCGGACCCCGATAGTGTTGCGAGAACATGCGGACGGTCTCGTCGATCAACTCGTCCTCGGGAATGGGCAGGCTTTCGCGACCCATCATCCTGGGCCAGAGAGTGAGCTCGTTCAGCGCCCCCATGAACTGGTGAGCCGCCAGAAGTGGATGTTGGCAGTTCAGAATCCCCATGGCCGTCAGGTGGGCGAGATAGCGTACGAAGCGGTCAGTTTGAGGGTCCATAACGGCGGCGAAACTCTCGGCGATCCAGGGAAACTGGCGAGAATCGACCATCACCATGCGGAGAAAGCCGACGTATTCGGGATGCTTGTGGAGCTGCAGAATGGTGCGCGCGACCAGGCGGAGCACTTCCTCCACGTCGCCTTGGGTTTCAACGCCAGGCGGGAAGGCGCCCTCGAGTTGAGCGGACGCCTCCGTTGAGCATCTCCCGGAATATCTCTTCCTTGCTTGTGAACTGGTTGTAAAGCGTCCGGCGAGCCACGCCGGCGGCCTCGGCCAATTCGTCCATGCTGACGGCGCCGAAGCCGCGCTCGAAGAACAGACGCTCGAGCGGCCTCCACGATGGCCTGTCGCCCTCCCCCTCGCCGCACCTTCGGGCCGTCCTTGGCTGAACCGTTTTGAAATTCCATGCGACGTTCCTATTGCACTCATTAATGCAATATAATATACTGCATTGTGTAGTGCATTGCAAGGGCAGAGGTTACGATCGACCCCGCCATTTCAGCCAACCCGCCCGCGGTGGCGAAATCTTAGCGCCGACACCGTTCGAAAGGCATCGCCAATGTCCAGGATTTGGATCTCCGCAACCGCATTGATCGCCATGAGCGTCGCGGGATGCAAAAAGGAAGAGCCGCCCGTTCCGGAGGCCCGGCCCGTCCGGACCATCACGATCGGTCGCGCCGCAGTCGGCGAGACTGTCTCATTCACCGGCCACACACGCGCAAAAGATACCGAAAGGCTCGCTTTTCGCGTCGATGGACGTCTGATCGAGCGGCCGGTCCACGTGGGCGACGTTTTGAAGCCAGGCCAGATGATCGGTCGCCTTTACGCGCAGGATCAGCTGAATGCGATCCACATGGCCGAAGCCCAGCTTTCCGCGGCACAGGCCCGGCTGACCGAGGCCCAGAAAACCTTCGGGCGCCAGCAGGAGCTGATGAAAAGCGGCTTCACGCCCCATGCCCAGTTTGACAACGCGCAACAGGCGCTGCTCTCCGCTCAGGCGATGGTCGACAGCGACAAGGCCCAGTTGCGGGAAGCACAGGATCAGATGGGCTACACCGAGCTGTACGCCGACGCCCCGGGCGTGGTCACTGCGGTCGGCGCGGAAGCGGGCGAAGTGGTGCGCGCCGGGCAGCTGATAGCGGATGTGGCGAACCAGGGCGGACGCGACGCGATCTTCGACGTGCCCGAGCAGGTCATTCGGACAGGTCCGCGCGACCCCGTGGTGGAGATCGCGCTGACGAACGATCCTGACGTAAAAGCGACGGGCCGCATCAGGGAAGTGGCGCCCCAGGCCGACCCCGCCACAAGAACCTTCGAGGTCAAGGTTGGTCTGATCGACCCGCCGGACACCATGCAGCTGGGCTCCACCGTCACCGGGCGCATCCGGTTGGCCGCTCCGGCAGGCGTCGATGTTCCGGCGAGCGCGCTGACCGATTCGGCCGGACGTCCCGCGGTCTGGGTGGTCGATTCCAAGGAGAAAACCGTGTCCCTGCGCAATGTGGACGTCCAGCGTTATGACGCGACAAGTGCGGTCGTCTCGGAGGGGCTCGAACGAGGCGACGTTGTGGTGACTGCCGGCGCGCAGGTGCTGCGCCCCGGCCAACGCGTTCGACTGACGGAGGCCGGCCAATGACTGGCGTCAACCTTTCCGCATGGGCGATCAATCGGCGCTCCCTCGTCACCTATTTCATGCTCATCATCGTCGCCGCGGGCGTCTTTTCCTACCTGCGCCTCGGAAGGAATGAGGATCCGGATTTCACCGTCAAGACCATGGTGGTTCGCGCCGTATGGCCAGGCGCGACGGTCAGCGACACGCTCGAGCAGATCACCGACCGCATCGAGAGCAAGCTGCAGGAAACGCCATATCTCGATTACCTCAAGAGTTACACGAGCGCCGGCCAGACGACGATCTTCGTCAGCCTGAAGGACTCGACGCCGCCGTCCAAGGTGCCGGATATCTGGTACCAGGTGCGCAAGAAGGTGGGCGACATTCGCCTCACCCTGCCGACCGGGGTCGTCGGCCCCGGCTTCAACGACGAGTTCGGCGACACTTACGGCATCGTCTATGGCTTTACCGCGGACGGTTTCACCCACCGGGAGCTGAGGGACCATGTCAATGAGGTCCGCAAGCAGCTTCTCCAGCTGCCGGACATCTCGAAGATCGACGTTCTCGGCGCGCAGGACGAGCGCATGTATGTGGAGTTCTCGACTGAGCGGCTGGCGGGACTCGGAATCAACCGCGCGGCGCTGATCGCGGCGTTGCAAGCCCAGAACGCCGTCACGCCCGCCGGCGAGGTGCAGACCGGGGACGAGAAGATCCTCGTCCGCGTGTCCGGCGCGTTTCAATCCGAGAAGGACATCCTCGCCGTCAACTTCGTCGCCAATGACCGGATCATCCCCCTGCGTGACATCGCCAAGGTGACGCGCGGCCCCGCCGACCCCGCGCAGCCGATTTTCCGGGTCAACGGCAAGGAGGGCATAGGTATTGCCGTCGCCATGCGCAGCGGCGGCGACGTTTTGGCCCTGGGCCGCAATGTCGCGCAGGCGATGGAGGAGATCAAAGCCAATCTGCCGGTCGGGATCGAACCGACGCTTGTCGCCGACCAACCCGTCACCGTCGAGCATGCGGTGGACGACTTCATGGAGGCCCTTTGGGAGGCCATCGCCATTGTCCTCGGAGTCAGTCTGGTCAGCCTTGGCCTGCGCGCCGGCGCCGTGGTGGCCATTTCGATTCCGCTCGTCCTCGCCGCGGTGTTCGCGACGATGATGGCGCTGGGCATCGGCTTCCAGCGCATCTCGCTGGGCGCGCTGATCATCGCCCTTGGCCTGCTGGTCGACGACGCCATGATCACCATCGAGTCGATGGTGACGCGGCTGGAGCGCGGCGACGAGAAGGAAAAAGCGGCCGGCTTTGCCTATTCTTCGACCGCTTTTCCAAGATTGACCGGCACATTAGTGACGATCGCGGGGTTCGTCCCCATCGGCTTCGCGCGCAGCGCAGCCGGCGAATACACCTTTTCGATTTTCGCCGTGGTCACCATCGCGCTGATCGCATCCTGGACCGTAGCGGCCTTGTTCACGCCCCTGCTCGGCGTCTGGATGCTCAAGAAGCCCAAGGAGGCGCATTCGGAGGAACTCGGCCCGGTCATGCGAGCCTTCCGCCGCTTTCTGGAAGCGGCGATGCGGGCGCGCTGGGCGACGATCGCCGTCACCTTGGCCATGTTTGCGGCTGCGCTATTTGGGATGCGCCTCGTGCCGCAGCAGTTCTTCCCGGCTTCGGACCGGCCTGAGCTGCTGGTGGACATGCAATTGCCCGAGAATGCTTCCATCTACGCGACCCGCGAAGTCGCGGCCCGACTGGATAAACTCCTGGAGGGCGATGAGGACGTGGACCATTGGAGCACCTATGTCGGGCAGGGCGCCGTGCGCTTCTACCTGCCTCTCAATGTCCAGCTCCCCAATGATTTCTTCGCCCAGTCCGTGGTCGTGACCAAAGGGTTGCAGCAGCGCGAGCGTGTGAAGGCGAAGCTGGAGCGCGCGCTGGCGAACGATTTCCCGAGCGTCGTAAGCCGCGTCTACCCGTTGGAGCTCGGTCCGCCGGTGGGATGGCCGCTGCAGTATCGGGTGAACGGGCCGGACCCGGAACAGGTGCGCGCGATCGCTTTCCAGGTCGCGGACGTCATCGGGACCAGCACGGGCGCCCGCAACATCAATTACAACTGGATGGAGCCGGCGCGCACGGTGCGGATCCGGGTTGACCAAGACCAGGCCCGTCTCCTGGGTCTGAGCTCCCAGGATCTCGCCCAAGCCGTGAACGCGGCGATGACCGGCGTCGCCGCCACCCAGGTCCGAAGCGGAACCTATCTCGTCGATGTGGTCGTCCGCGCCTCCGCGGAACAGCGCATGTCACCGGCCACGATCCGCACGCTTCAGGTCCCGCTGCCCAATGGGCAGACCGTGCCCCTGAGCCAGATCGCTTCTATCGATTACGGCCAGGAATACCCCATCGTCTGGCGGCGGGACCGAAGGCCGACGGTGACGGTGCAGGCCGACCTCGCGCCCGGCGTGCAAGCGGCGACGGTGGTGCAAGAGCTTGCGCCGAAAATTGCCGCGCTGAGCGAAAGTCTGCCGAGCGGATATCATATCGCCACCGGCGGCTCCGTCGAGGAAAGCGCCAAGGCGCAGATTTCTGTCGCCATGGTCCTGCCGCTGATGCTTGTCCTGGCGCTCACGGTGCTGATGATTCAACTTCAGAGCTTCAGCAGCCTATTGCTGGTGCTCAGCGTGGCGCCTTTGGGGCTCATCGGTGTCGTCGCGGCCTTACTCCTCTCCGGCAAACCGCTCGGCTTCGTGGCCATCCTCGGCGTTCTGGCGCTGATGGGCATGATTGTCCGCAACTCGGTGATCCTCATCGACCAGATCGAGCAGGAAAAACAGAAGGGACTTCCTCCGTGGCATGCAGTCGTTGAAGCCACGGTCCACCGTTTCCGCCCGATCCTGCTCACCGCATCCGCAGCGACCCTAGGCATGGTCCCGATCGCGCCCACGGTCTTTTGGGGACCGATGGCCTACGCGATCATGGGCGGCCTCGCGGTGGCCACGGTTCTGACTCTTGTCTTCCTTCCGGCGCTCTACGTGACCTGGTTCCGCATCAAGAGTCCCGCTCTGGACGCGAAACAGGCTGCAACTTCCGAAAGGCCGGCAATGGCCGACGTTTGACTGCCGCCAACAATCCGAGAGTCGACCGGCGCGCTGGTCCTGAGCGAGAGCATGTTGCAAAGGCATGCTGACCAGACTGGCGACGATACTTAGCTGCTTGCCCCATCGCGCGCGGTGGGGGCGCGAACGACTGTGAAAAAAATGAAACTCAATGGAAGGGAGCACCCTTGGCGACCGATGACCAAAGGCAAATAGAGGTAGTCACATGAAGCGGAAAACCCAAGCTCGGCATATTGCTCGGCCGCCCAAGAAACGGCGGATTGCGGTCGCGCTGCAAGGCGGCGGCTCTCATGGAGCTTTCACGTGGGGCGTGCTCGATCGCCTGTTGAAGGAGCCGAACTTCGAAATCGTGGGCGTCAGCGGCACCAGCGCCGGCGCCATGAATGCCGGAGTTCTCGCCGATGGCTTGCTCCGCGGCGGCCCGTCACAGGCGCAAGAGGACCTGCGCCGCTATTGGGAGGATGTCGGCCGCCTGCCCGGCTACGCCAGCTTCTGGCCCTTCGGCCCGCAGTGCGAATGGCGCCTCGAAAACAATCCCCTTTTCCTCTCGGCGGACATGCTGGCGCGCATATGGTCGCCCTATCAGACCAATCCAGCAAACCACAACCCGCTGCGCGAGATGCTGGATCGCATCGACTTCGAGGGACTGCGAAATGACGCCTCCGCGGCCCGCGTCTTCATCTGTGCGACGGATGTTCGAACCGGATTGCGGCGCGTTTTTCATAACGCCGAGCTGTCACCGGACGTGCTGCTCGCCTCCGCGTGTTTGCCCCAGGTCCATCAGGCTGTCCAGATTGGCGAGAACCACTATTGGGACGGCGGCTACAGCGGGAACCCGGCGCTGGCCCCTCTCTATCTCGGCACGAGCGCAACCGATCTGATCGTCATTGGCATCAACCCTATCCGGCGCAAGAACGTGCCGCAGACAGCGCGCGCCATCATCGACCGCATTGGCGAGATCAGCTTCAACTCGGCGTTCATGCTGGAATTGGGGGCGGTCGCCTTCGTCGAGCATCTGGTGAAGACTGCGGGCGCCCAGACCGCCTTGAAGCTCCTTCATCTTCACGGCATCGGCGACGAGGCGCTCGATTCGTTCGGGGCGTCGAGCAAGTTGAATAATGACGGGAAATTTTTGGAGCATCTTCACGAGATAGGCTGGTGCGCCGCGGATCGCTGGCTAGCGGAAAACCGAGCGGCGGTCGGCGTCCGCTCAACCGTCGATCTTTCTGGCCTTGCTCCGCCGAAAGACGGGTTGCTCACGAGTCCATCACTGCCGGATCAACCGCGCCTTTCCACCTCTGACACCGCAGCGAGGAGCGCCTGATATGAAGATCAATGACATCCGCCGCTCAGCCTATGCCATGCCCTTCACCAACCCCGCGTTTCCGCCGGGTCCCTATCGGTTCTTCAATCGCGAGTACCTGATCGTAACGTACAGGACCGACATGGATGCGCTCCGGGCCGTGGTCCCCGAACCGCTGGAAGTGGTGGCGCCGATCGTGAAATACGAGTTCATTCGCATGCCCGACTCCACCGGTTTCGGCGACTATACGGAATCGGGTCAGGCGATTCCTGTCCGCTTCCGCGGTGAAGAGGGCATCTATATTCATTCCATGTATCTCGATGACGACGCGGCGATCCTCGGCGGTCGCGAGCTGTGGGGATTTCCCAAGAAGCTAGCGCAGCCGAAGATCACCCATGAAGGCGAGGTGATCGTCGGCACGCTGCATTACGGGCAAGTCTTGTGCGCGACCGCGACGTTTGGCTACAAGCACCGCCCTGCCGATCGCGCAACTGTTCTGAATGCGATGAAGCAGCCTAACTTCCTTCTGAAGGTCATTCCGCACGTTGATGGCAGCCCTCGCATTTGTGAGCTCGTGCGCTATCAATTGGAGGAAATAGACGTAAAGGAAGCTTGGCACGTGCCCGCCGATCTGCAGCTTTTTCGGCACGTCGCGGCCGACGTGGCTCGCCTGCCCGTGATCGAGGTCATTTCAGGGAGCCACTTCATCGCTGATCTCACCTTAGGCTACGGGACCGTCGCTTTCGATTATATGGATGAGCCCGTATCCGCCTTGCGCAAGCTCGCAGCACGCTAGCGCATACTCTTAGATGCGACCAGCTCTTTAGGTAAAGCTTAATCCCGCCCGACATAAAAAGCGCGTGAAATTGGCCTCCTGGTCGAGGCGACAAACCGGCGAATTCCAAATGCCAGCTATGCTAGAACGCCCTCGCTCTGAACGGCACCGTACTCTAAAAAGCGCGCAAATCCGCTTCTATGACGCCAATTGCGTCATCGATTGCACCATCCGAAACGTTTCCGACACCGGAGCTAAACTCTCCGTCGCGATACCAATCGGCATTCCGGAATTCTTCGAATTGCGCCAGACGAGCCAGCCTACCCGTCACTGCCGCATCATCCGGCGCAGCGCTAATGAGATCGGCGTCCAATTCATCATGGAGCCAATGCGCTTCTAATCGAAGGTGAGCCGCCGGGAGCGCCTCACGGCGCCTCATGGCGTCTGCTTGACGCAAGGCCCCGCCCGCACCATCTGGAAATTAGGGCGCGCTCGGATGTACAGCCGCCCACGAGCAGCCCCGCCCGGTCCCCCCCGGTTGCGGGGTTTTTCGTTGCCTGCTCGAAGCCCTGCGCCGGTGAAGCCCATCGCGAGGACGGTGAAGCCGCGGCGGTCCATTTCGTAGTGAGACGTGGTCTCGCCCGTTAAGTCGTTGTTTTTAAACTCCAGAAAATTGTGGAGGCTCAAATCCGGCTCCTTACCGACGAGATTGCGCACGTCGCGAATAACCGAATCGTGTCGTTTCCCAAAAGACGCCGCGACATCCCGGCTATCGGCCAGCACGGCGCCGTCTGCTTCAACAAATTGTGCAGGGGCTGGCCACGCTCCGCGATTGAAGGCCGCGCGCGCTCACGCCAACTGATGCAATGGGCGGATGTAGCCCCGCCCCGTTGGGCCTGCCCCGCTACCGGCTCGGACCGGGGCGGGGCTTTTTTGCAGCTCTGACGGTCGCCCTGTGACCCGGCAAACGTCGAGGCCGATGAAATTGCGTCGCCGGCTTCCCCCGGGCTTCCCCGGATGAGATTTGCATCTGCGATATGGAACAGCGCCCAGATCGCAACTCTTTGATAATTTATGATTTTTTGATGGTGCTGCGAGAGAGGATTGAACTCTCGACCTCTCCCTTACCAAGGGAGTGCTCTACCACTGAGCTACCGCAGCTGAGGCGCCGGCCGACACGAAGCAGGCTGTCGGGGCGCGCGGTTTCTGCCACACCGAAACCCTCATGGCAAGCGTCCGTTCGGCCGGGGTCGGCAAATTGTCGCAAATTCGTCGAGAAAGCTTGTTCGCGCCGTCGTTCCCGCATAGAACCGCCGCTCATGCAGGACAAGCCCACGGACCCCGAAGACAATTCCGCGCCGGACGTCGCGCGGACGGCGACGGCGCAGCCGGCCCTGACGCCCGCGAAGCTGGCCGAAAAGCAGCGGCTTGCCGAGGCCTTGCGCTCGAATTTGCGCCGCCGCAAGGCCCAGATTCGCCAACGCCGGGCCGGACCGGGCGACGAATCCGGACCCGAGGAGGCCTTAGAGGCCGGCCTCGCCGGGATGGCCGCCTCGCCATCGCCGCATTCTGCGGCCATAGGCGAAGCAGGGCCAGAGCGCCGGATCACATTGGCGCGGCGTCATGCCGCGCAAGAGCCATTTGCGCGGCATGACGCCGCGCCAGAGCGAGGTGTAATGGATCGCATTCGCATCGTCGGCGGCAACCCGCTGAATGGAACCATCCCGATTTCCGGGGCCAAGAATGCGGCGCTGCCGCTGATGATCGCGTCCTTGCTGACGGATCGCACAGTCACGCTTGAAAACCTGCCCCGCCTCGCCGACGTCAGCCTGCTCGTCCGCATCCTGTCCAATCACGGCGTCGATTATTCCATCGACGGACGCCGCCAGGGCGAAGACCCCGATTCCGGCCAGACGGTCCACATGACCGCCCGCGAGATCGTGGACACCACCGCGCCCTACGAACTCGTGTCGCGCATGCGCGCGAGCTTCTGGGTGGTCGCGCCGCTGCTGGCGCGCTGCGGCGAGGCGCGCGTGTCGCTGCCCGGCGGCTGCGCCATCGGCACGCGCCCGGTCGATCTGCTGCTCAACGCCCTCGAACATCTCGGCGCCTCGATCGAGATCGACGCCGGCTATGTCGTCGCCAAGGCGCCCAAGGGCCTGCGCGGCGGCAAGATCAATTTCCCGAAAGTCACGGTCGGCGGCACCCATGTCGCGCTCATGGCCGCCGCGCTGGCGCATGGATCGACCGTGATCCACAATGCCGCGCGCGAGCCGGAAGTGGTCGATCTCGCGGACCTGCTGACCAAAATGGGCGCCAAGATCAACGGCGCCGGCGAATCCGACATCGAGATCGAGGGCGTCGCCCGCCTGAACGGCGCCAAGCATCGCGTGCTGCCGGACCGCATCGAGACCGGCACCTACGCCATGGCGGCGGCGATGACCGGCGGCGACGTCTTCCTGCAGGGCGCGCGACCGGAGCATCTCCAGGCCGCGCTCGACGCGATTGTCGCGGCCGGCGCCCGCGTCGAAACCAATGGCGACGGCATTCGCGTCACCCGCAATGGCGAACCGATCCTGCCGGTCGACATCGTCACGGCCCCCTTCCCCGGCTTCCCGACCGATCTCCAGGCGCAGTTCATGGCGCTGATGACCAAGGCGCAGGGCGTCTCGCGCATCACCGAGACGATTTTCGAAAACCGCTTCATGCACGTGCAGGAACTGGCGCGTTTCGGCGCCCATATCCGGCTCGAAGGCGACAGCGCGATCGTCGAGGGCGTGCCGGTGCTCAAGGGCGCGCCCGTCATGGCGACGGACCTGCGCGCCTCGGTCTCGCTGGTGATCGCGGCGCTCGTCGCCGAGGGCGAAAGCATGATCCAGCGCGTCTATCACCTCGATCGCGGCTTTGAAGCGCTGGAGCGCAAGCTCAGCCGCTGCGGCGCGGACGTGACCCGCATTTCCGGCAGCGACTGAACGCCGGGGCGCGCGCTTAGAGCTTCGACACCGCCTTGCCGACGGCGGCCGACACCGCGGAGGCCGAGGCCCCCGGGCCGGGCGCGACGGCCGGCGGTTCGTTGACCGCCGGCGCCGGCGTCCGGGCGTGGAACTCGGCGACCTGCTTCTTGGCCGCCTCCCGCGCCGTGGCGTCGAGCTGCGCGCCGACTTCGTCGCGTTTCTTCGCGGCGTCCTCGTCGCCCTGCAGCGCGGCGGCGGCGAACCAGACATAGCTCTGGCCGAGGTTCTGCGGCACGCCCATGCCCCGCGCATAGAGAATGGCGAGGTTGAACTGGCTGTCGCGCACCCCGTAATCGGCGGCGCGGCGGAACCAGGTCGCGGCGGCGGAATAATCCGGCTTGCCGTCCACGCCTTCCGCCAGGATCACGGCCAGGTTGTGCATGGCGCGGACATTGCCCTGATTGGCCGCCTTTTCGTAATAATCGCGCGCCTTGACCGGATCGCGCGGCAGGCCGAGGCCCTTCTCGTAGATCGCGCCCAGCCGGTATTGCGCCTGCGCGAGCCCCTGAGCGGCGGCCTTTTCGAACCAGCCGATCGCCGCGACCTTGTCCTGGCCGATTCCGCGGCCTTCGACGAGCCGCGCCGCATAATCGAATTGCGCGGCCGCGTCGCCCTTGGCGGCCAGCTCCTTCACCGCCAGAACCTGCGCGCTGGCCTGGATGGCGGACAAAGTGTTCGGACGCGTGGCGATGGCGCCGGTCGCCAGCGGGTCGGGCAGACCGGCGTTCAAGGACGCCTTGGGCGCCAGCACCGCGCTGGGGACGATCGGCGCGGAATTGATCATCGCGGTCGGGGCCGCGGCCGGCGCCAGCGACGAGGATTGGCCAGGAGCGCCCGCAGGAGCGCCCGCAGGCGCGGCCGGAGCCGCAGCCGGGCCGCCCGGCGCGGGAGCCGCCGGCTGGGCGGGAGAATCCGACTGCCTCGCCGGGGCCTGAGCTGCGTCGGCGGCGGGCGCGCCCTGCGCCTTGTCGGCATGCGGCTCGGGGACGAGCTGCATTGGCGGCGTCGGACCGTCGAACAGGCGATAGGCCTGATAGGCGCCGATCGAAAGCACCGAAACGGCCGTGAACAGCAGCGCCGGCATGCGGGCCGCGCTCTTCCGGCCCGACGACATCGGACGGACGAAACGGGCCGGGCTCTCCTCCGCCGCGACGGCGGCCACACGCGGCGTTTCCTTGGCGTCGGGCTTCCGGCCGTCGAGCTTTTCGGCGGCTTCGGCCGCGAGGCGCGCGGCGAGCGCGCGGCGCGCGACATCGATATAGGTGGCCTGAGCCGGCCGGCCCTCGCGGGGCTCTTCGTCCTCGTCGCGGCTCCTCGCGTCCGGGACCGAAACGTCGTCCGTCGGCCTCGTCGAAATCGTCGTCCGAGAAGACCGAACGCGCGTCGCGGCGCTCGCCGGGATGGCCGGCGCCGGGCTCCATCAGGAAATCGTCGGCGCCCACGACCGGACGCGGGCGCGACTCGAGGGGCGGCGCGACCGGCGCGCGCGTGGCGGCTTCGGCCGCGCCCCGGGCTTCGATGACGTCCTCTTCGATCATGGCGAGGCGATCGACGACCTTTTCCAGCGTCTCGTGCACCGCGGAAAGCGTCTGCTGGGCGCGGCGATCCGACGATTCGGTCTTTTCGCGCAAGTCGGCGATTTCGCGGGCGTTGCGCTCCTCGCGCTCGGGATCGCGAACGAGATCGAGCCGCTCGGTGATCTGGTCGATGGCGCGCTGCAGGCGGCTCTCGGCTTCGGTGGCGCCGCCTTCGAGCCGCTGCGAGATTTCTCCGATGCGCCGCCCGAGCGATTCGAGCGCCTCGACGCCGATCTGCGGCGCGGACTCGGCGTCGAGCCGCGCCGAAAGCGAGCGCAGCAACGGCTCCAGCGTGGGGGCCGGCGGCTCCCCGCGCCATTCGCCTTGCGCGTCGCCGGGCCGCACGGCCAGCGCCTCGTGAAGCAAATCGAGCCGGCGCGACAGGTCGTCGAAACGGGACTCGTCGAGAGCGACGCGCGGCGCCGCGCTCTCGGACGAAGACTGATCGACGCGCGAGGCGAGCGCCTCGTGGAG
Organism: uncultured Alphaproteobacteria bacterium; assembly: GCA_963811975.1. Taxonomy (GTDB): domain Bacteria; phylum Pseudomonadota; class Alphaproteobacteria; order Rhizobiales; family Beijerinckiaceae; genus Rhodoblastus. The sequence goes on along the minus strand of CAWETR010000019.1, from coordinate 35,503 downwards.
AACGTCCGAGCCGGCGGGAAATGTCGTCGAAGCGCGAATCGTCGATCGCGGCCAGCTGCGGGGCGCGATCGAACGCCGCGCGATCGATCCGCGCGGCGAGGTCGTTGAGGCGCGCTTCGATCTCGCCCCAGGGCAGCGCGACCTGCGCCGAATTGGCGGCGCGCGTCTGGCGGGCGACCTCCTCGAGCCTTTCGCCCAGTTCGCCGACCTGCCGTTGCAGATGTTCGATCGGCGCCATCTTCTGCATGGCCTGCGCGATCATCGTGCGGATCTGTTCCGACTGGTCATGGACCTGCCGCAAACCGGCGCGATCCGGGCCGCCCGACTGGCGCAATTGCTCGATCTTGTTCTCGACGTCCTGCAACTGGCGCGAGACGCCGTCGAAATTGGCGGTCGGGCCCGCTTCCGCCAGCGCCCGGCGCACGTCGTCGGCAAGGGATTCGATCGGCGCGAGCACGGCCTCGCGCATGCCGTCGTCGCGCGAGCGTTCGATCCGCGCGGTAAGCGCCCGAACGGCGTTCTCCAGCGACGTCACCTGGCTGCGCGGCGCGAGCTCGCTGAGCGTCCGGCTCATCGTCGCGACCTGCTTGCCGAGCGCTTCCAGCTCCGCCGAGGCGGTCGGCTCGGGGCGCGCCTGCGCCGCGCGCAGCATCGCCTCGCGGGCGGCGTCCACCCGACCGGCGAGGTCGCGCATGGCGGCCTCGACGCCCGAGACGACGGCGCGCGGCGCGACGTCGCCAAGGCTGCGGCTCAGGGCGGAAATGTCGCGGCGCAGGTCGGTGAGGCCGGCGACTCCGGCGTTCGAGGGCGCGGCCAAAGCCGTTTCGACGCGCGCGGACAGATCGCGCGCCAGCGTCTCCAACGCGGCGCGCGAATCGGCGCCGGCGGCGGCGAAATCCTTGCGCATGTCCTCGATGCGGCCGGACAGGGCCTGGATGCCGTTCTGCAGCAGGTCGATCCGGGCCTTTTCCGTCCGTCCGGCGCGGCGCCGCGGTTTTGGCGGCGGCAATGTCGAATTTGCGCGCCAGCGCTTCAAACCGCTCGTCGAGCAAGGCGGTGAGCTGCGGCGACGGCGGCCGCGACGGGCGCCCGCCGGCGGAATCGAGATCGCGCTGGCGCTCGGCGATTTCGGCGACGGCGTCGGCCAGGACGCGGCGCGCAGGAGCGGCGGCGGCGCGGCGGCGGGCGCGGGAAGCGGCGCGGCGGGGCGGTCGAGCCGCGCCATCAGCGCGTCGAAGCGCTTTTCGAGCCGGACGAATTGTTCGTCGCGGGCGGCGCCCGGCGGGCTGGACTCGACCTTTTCGAGCCGCGACAGGATAGCGGCGAGGCGCCCGTCAAGCTGGCGGAGCTGGCTGTCGTCGGCGCTCGCCTCGCTCTGGCGGGACATGGCCTCGATCCGGGCTTCGAGCCGCTCCAGCGCCCCGCGCAGGGGCCGGTCGTCGGTGAAGCGATCCTTCTTGACGAGGCGCGATTCGATATCCCCGAGCCGATCCTGGACCGAGGCGATCATCCCGTGCAGCGGCTTGATGGCCTCTTTTTCGTCGCGATGCAGCCGGTGCTCGATTTCGGCGAGACGTTCGTCCAGACGTTCGTCGGTCCGCGGCGGGACGCGGGCGCCGCGGGGCGCGGCGCGCTCCTCCCCGGCGTCGAACTCCATGCCGCGCCGCCCAGGCCGATGGGCCGGCTTCGCGCGCAAAACGCGACCGGCGCTTGTCCTCGGCGTCGTCGCGGGCAAAGAAATTGCGCGGCGCGGGGCGCTCGCGCGGCAGATCGTCGTCCCAATCCGACTCGTCGGACGGCGCGACACTGGCGCGCTCGCGGTCCGGGCGCGCAGCGGCGCGGGGGGCCTGACGGCGGGCGGGCTCGGCGGCGCGGCCACGCGGGGGAAAGTCTTCCTCGGCCTCGCGGCTCAGGCGGGCCAATTGCGCGGCGACGGCTTCAAGCCGCTCGTCGGCGTCGAATTCCTGGGCGCTGACGCCGATTTCGGCGGCGCGCTCGGCGAGCGCCCGGTTCATCCATTCGCCGAGCGTGACGCCGTCGCGGCGGGCCGCGTCCTTGGCGGCTTCCCGCACGTCGAAGTCAACGCCTTTGATGCTCCAGGGAACCGCTTTGCTCATCGTTGTGTCCCGCTTGATCCGCCTGAAAGCGGAACGTTCCGAGGTCAGGCCCGGCCGCAGCGCGACTCAAATGCGGCGAAGCGCGGCGGCCTTCGCGTTAACTTTCGTTTGGCGCGGTAAACAACCGGTTAATTCTGCCCAATTTTGACACAATCGACTTTTTTTGGATCCCGGCCCGATTGCAACTTCCGATTACCAAGGTTACAACCTTTACGTGTATTGCGTTTTGATTCGCTATATTTTTCAGGACTCAGCAATGAACGCTTCCGCCCAACGTCAACCACGCCGCCCCATCCCCGGACGCCGCAATCGCCGAATTGTTCACGATCGGCGAACTTTCGCGGATCTACGGGATCACCCTCCGCGCCCTGCGCTTTTACGAGCAGCGCGGATTGCTGAACCCGATTCGCAAGGGCGCGGCGCGCCTTTACGATTCAACCCAGAAGGCCCGCCTCCAGATGATCCTGAAGGGCAAGCATCTCGGCTTCACCCTCACGGAAATCACCGAACTGATGGATGGAGGCTCCAGCCGCCTCAAGCCGGACGAATTCGCGCTCGACGAGAAAATGGTGCTGTCGCAACTGCGCCATCTCGAGGAACGGCGGCACGACCTCGACGAGGCGATCGCGGAATTGCGCGCGACCCACGAGCGTCTGGCCAGCGCGGCGGGTTGAGCGCCCCGCGTCAGCGCCGCAACATGGACCACGCGCCGCGCGATCACCGGCGCCATCGGCGCCGGAGACGCGGCGTTGCAAGACGATGACGAGAATGTTTCGGCCCGCCGCGTGCGGGCTTTTTTTTTGCGCCGCCCCTGCGAACCCGGACGCCGGAGCAGGCCAAGGGCATATCGCCGCGCCGACGCATCGGCTAAAATCAGCGCCGCCCCTTGACGGGCCAAAATGATAGTTTATATGTGAACCATTGGATGCGGCAGCCAAGCCGCGCCGAAGCCTTTTTCAAGGGAGAACGCCATGCCGAGCTTCAAGGCTCCCGTTGCCGATTCACTGTTCCTGCTCAACGACGTGTTCCGCATGCATGCGCATGGGAACCTCGCGGGCTTTGCGGAAGCCTCGCCCGACATTGTCTCCGCCGTGCTCGAGGAAGCCGCCAAGCTGGCCGAAGAGCAATTGCAGCCGCTCAACCTGCCCGCCGACCAGCAGGGCTGCCGCCGCAACGACGACGGCTCGGTGACCGCGCCCAAGGGTTTTAAGGCGGCGTTCGACGCCTATGCCGGCGGCGGCTGGATCGGCCTCGCCTTCGATCCCGAATATGGCGGCCAGGGCCTGCCCTATGTGCTGTCGGCGGCGGTCGGCGAATATTTCATCGCCGCCAACATGGCCTTCTCGATGTATCCCGGCCTTACCGCCGGCGCCGTCGCTGCGCTGCTGACGCATGGCTCGGAAGAGCTGAAGCAGCTCTACGCGCCGAAAATGCTCGAAGGCCGCTGGACCGGCACGATGAACCTGACCGAGCCGCATTGCGGCACCGATCTCGGACTGTTGAAGTCCAAAGCGGTCCGTCGCGACGACGGCAGCTTCGCCATCACCGGCCAGAAGATCTTCATCTCCGCCGGCGAGCATGACCTCGCCGAGAACATCATCCATCTGGTGCTGGCCCGCATCGAAGGCGCTCCCGCCGGGGTCAAGGGCATCTCGCTGTTCGTCGTGCCGAAGTTCCTGCCCGATTCCGAAGGCAATCCGGGCGCGAAAAACGCCGTCTCCTGCGGCTCGATCGAGCACAAGATGGGCATCCACGCCAATTCGACCTGCGTGATGAACTACGACGGCGCGATCGGCTGGCTGGTCGGCGAGGAGCATCGCGGCCTCAACGCCATGTTCGTGATGATGAACGAGGCGCGGCTGATGGTCGGCCTGCAAGGCCAGGCGCAGTCGGAAGTCGCCTACCAGAATGCGCTGGCCTATGCCCGCGACCGCCTGCAGGGCCGCGCGCTGACCGGCGCGAAAAACCCGGAAAAGCCCGCCGATCCGCTGCTGGTCCATCCCGACATCCGCCGCACCTTGCTGGAAATCCGCTCGATCAACGAAGCGGGCCGGGCTCTCGCCTATTGGGCGGCGCTGCAGAGCGACATCGCCCATCGCAGCCCGGACGAGAAGGCGCGCGAAAAGGCGCTCGACCTGCTGGCTTTGCTCACGCCGGTGATCAAGGGCGTGCTGACCGACCGCGGCTTCGACAATTGCGTCAAGGCGCAGCAGGTGTTCGGCGGCCACGGCTATATCGTCGAATGGGGCATGGAGCAGTTCGTCCGCGACGCCCGCATCGCCATGATCTACGAGGGCGCCAACGGCATCCAGGCGCTCGACCTCGTCGGCCGCAAGCTGCCGGCGAACGGCGGACGCGCGATCATGGCTTTGCTCGGCGAAATCGGCGCCTATATCAAGGCGCATGACGGCGACGAGAACATGAAGCCCCTGCTCGGCCCGCTGAGCGCGAGCCTTGGCCATCTGCAGCAGTCGACCTTGTGGCTGATGCAGAACGCCATGGCCGCGCCCGACAACGCCGGCGCCGCCGCGACCGATTACATGCACCTGATGGGCGTGGTCGTGCTCGGCTATATGTGGGCGCAGATGGCCCAGGCCGCCTTCGCCAATTCCGATCCCGGCCGCGCCGAATTCATGGAGGCGAAGAAGGCCTGCGCCGCCTTCTACGTCCAGCGCATCCTGCCGGAATCGGCGCTACGCCTCGCCCGCATCACCAGCGGCGCGGCCAATGTGATGAGCCTGCCCGCCGACCTGTTCTGAGGCGGCGCCATAAGAAATCGAACTTCTCTTTTCGAGGAAACGTCATGACGGAAGCTTTCATCTATGACGCGGTCCGCACGCCGCGCGGCCGGGGCAAGCCCGACGGCGCGCTGCATGAAGTCTCGACCCTGGGCCTCGCGGTCAGCGCCTTGACCTCGCTGCGCGAGCGCTCCCTGCCCGATCCCTCCGTCGTCGAGGACGTCATCCTCGGCTGCGTCGACCCGGTCGGCGAGGCCGGCGGCAATATCGGCCGCGCCGCGGCGCTCGCGGCGGGCTATGGCGACAAGGTTCCCGGCCTGCAGATCAACCGCTTCTGCGCCTCCGGCCTCGACGCCGTGAATTTCGCCGCCGCGCAGGTCATCTCGGGCCAGCAGCACATCGCTGTGGCCGGCGGCGTCGAGGCCATGGGCCGCATCGGGATCGGCGCCTCGGGCGGCGCCTGGCCGGTCGATCCCTCCATCGCCGTGCCAAGCTATTTCATGCCGCAGGGCGTCTCGGCCGACCTCATCGCCACCAAATACGGCTTTTCGCGCGAGGATTGCGACGCTTATGCGGTCGAGAGCCAGAAGCGCGCGGCCAAGGCGTGGGCCGAGGGGCGCTTCAGCAAATCGGTCGCGCCGGTTCGCGATTGCAACGGCATCGCGATTCTCGACCGTGACGAGCACATGCGCCCCGGCGCCGACATGCAGTCGCTCGGCGCGCTCAAGGCCTCGTTCGCGATGATGGGCGAACAGGGCGGCTTCGACGCCGTCGCGATCCAGGCCCATCCGGAGATCGAGCGGGTCAATCACGTCCATCACGCCGGCAATTCCTCCGGCGTCGTCGACGGCGCTTCCGCCGTGCTGATCGGCAACAAGGACGCGGGCGCCATGCTCGGCCGCAAGCCGCGCGGAAAGATCAGGGCCTTCGCCAATATCGGCTCGGAGCCTGCCCTGATGCTGACCGGCCCGGTGGACGTCACGCAAAAGCTGTTCGCCCGCACCGGCCTGTCGTTCAAGGACATCGACGTCATCGAGATCAACGAGGCCTTCGCGGCGGTCGTGCTGCGCTATCTGCAGGCGTTCGACCTCGACCCGGACAAGGTCAATCCGAACGGCGGCGCCATCGCCATGGGCCATCCGCTCGGCGCGACGGGCGCGATGATTCTCGGCGCCGCGCTCGACGAACTGGAACGCACCGACAAGACGCTCGCGCTTGTCACTCTCTGCATTGGCGCCGGCATGGGCACGGCGACCGTCATCGAACGCGTCTGAGGGGATTGAACCTCGATGAACCTGACCCAATTCCGTCTTGAGAAAGACGCCGACGGCATCGCGTTGCTGACCTGGGACGCGCCCGGCAAGAGCATGAACCTCATCGACGCCGCGATGATGAGCGAGCTGGAAGCCGCGCTCGACGCCACCACGGCCGATTCCGAGATCAAGGGCGTCGTGATCGCCTCGGGCAAGGACAGCTTTTCCGGCGGCGCCGACCTGACCATGCTGGAAGCCTCGGGCCGCGCCTATCGCGACGCCGCCAAGCGCGACGGCGCCGAAAAGGCGATGCAAGCCTTTTTCGCCGCCATTTCCAACCTCTCGCGCATCTATCGCAAGATCGAGACCTGCGGGAAGCCGTGGGCCGCGGCGATCAACGGCACGTGTCTGGGCGGCGGCTTCGAGCTCGCGCTGGCCTGCCATCATCGCGTCATGGCCGACGACGACAAGACCCGCGTCGGCCTGCCGGAGATCAAGATCGGCCTGTTCCCCGGCGCCGGCGGCACCACCCGCGTCTCGCGCCTGATGCCGACGCCCGACGCGCTGCAGATGCTGCTCAAGGGCGACCAGATCAAGCCCGCCGCCGCCAAGGCGAAAAACCTCGTCCATGCCTTGGCGCCCCGCGCGGAAATCGTGCAGAAGGCCAAGGACTGGATCAAGGCTGGCGGCAAGGGCGTCGCGCCCTGGGACGTGCAGGGCTGGAAGGCCCCGTCCGGCAAGATCTTTTCGCCGGGCGGCATGATGATCTGGCCGCCGGCCAACGCCATCTTCCGCCGCGAAACCTTCGACAATTACCCGGCCGCCCGCGCGATCCTGCAATGCGTCTATGACGGGCTGCAACTGCCGATGGATCTCGCGCTCCGCGTCGAGGCGCGCTGGTTCACCAAGATCATCCGCTCGCCGGAAGCGCAGGCGATGATCCGCACCTTGTTCGTGTCGATGGGCGAGCTGAACAAGGGCGCGCGCCGGCCGAAAAACGTGCCGCCTGTCGCGATCAAGAGGATCGGCGTGCTCGGCGCCGGCTTCATGGGCGCCGGCATCGCTTATGTTTCGGCGCTGGCGGGCATCGATGTCGTGCTGATCGACCGCGACCAGGAGGCCGCCGACAAGGGCAAGGCGCATAGCGACAAGCTGCTGTCGTCCGCCGTGGCCAAGGGCCGCAGCACCGAAGCCAAGAAGGCGGAAGTGCTGGCGCGCATCACGCCCACGCGCCGATTACGCTGCGCTCAAGGGCGTCGACCTGATCGTCGAGGCGGTGTTCGAAGATCGCGCGGTCAAGGCCGAGGCGACCGCCAAGGCTTTGGCGGTGGTGGGGCCGGATGCGATCTTCGCCTCCAACACCTCGACCCTGCCGATCACTTCGCTCGCAGAGAACTGGCCGAAGCCGGAGAATTTCGTCGGCGTGCATTTCTTCTCGCCGGTGGACAAGATGCTGCTGGTCGAGACGATTCTGGGCGCCAAGACCGGAGACCGCGCCCTGGCCACGGCTCTGGACTTCATCCGCGCCATCAAGAAGACGCCGATCGTGGTCAACGATTCCCGCGGCTTCTTCGCCAACCGTTGCGTGCTGAACTACATCCGCGAGGGCCATCTCATGTTCATGGAGGGCGTGCCCGCCGCCATGATCGAGAATGTCGCGCGCATGGCCGGCATGCCGGTCGGGCCTTTGTCGCTTAATGACGAAGTGGCGCTCGACCTCGGCTGGAAGATCCTGCAGGCGGCCAAGAAGGATCTCGGCCCGCAGGCCGTCGATCCGGCGCAGGAGACGCTGCTCGAGGAAATGGTGGTCAAGCTTGGCCGCTTCGGGCGCAAGAACGGCAAGGGCTTTTACGATTATCCCGCCAGCGGGCCGAAAGTCCTGTGGCCGGGCCTCGCCGATCTCCAGCCGAAGAAGCTCGACCCTGACACGCTGGACGTCGCCGAACTGAAGCAGCGCCTGCTGGTCACGCAGGCGGTCGAGGCGGCGCGCACGGTCGAGGACGGCGTGGTCGTCGATCCGCGCGAGGCGGATGTCGGCTCGATCATCGGCTTCGGCTTCGCGCCGTTCACCGGCGGCGCGCTGAGCTATATCGACTTCATGGGGACCAAGGCCTTCGTCGCTTTGTGCGACAAGCTGGCGGCCCAATACGGTCCGCGTTTCGACCCTCCCGCCTTGCTGCGCGACATGGCGGCCAAGGGCGAAACCTTCTATGGTCGGTTCTCGGCAAAGAAAGAGGCGGCCTGACGGCCGTCTCCCGTTTGCCCAAAAAGGGGCGGCCTGAGGCCGCCTCTGTTTGCATGAAAAGATCCGGCGGCCGTCTGGCCGCCTTGTTCTGCGAGGGACGACCATGAGCCGCAACCTGACCGTCTATTTTTCGCTGCTGAGCCCCTGGGCCTATATAGGCCATGCCGAATTGCAGGGCATCGTTGCGAAACACGGGTTGCGCGTGGATTATCGGCCGGTGGCGCTGTCGCAGGTTTTTCCCGAATCCGGCGGCCTGCCGCTGGCCAAGCGCCATCCGTCCCGCCAGGCCTATCGCATGCTTGAATTGCAGCGCTGGCGGGAGAAGCGCGGGCTGGATTTCCACCTTCATCCGCAATTCTGGCCGTTCGACCCCTCGCTCGGCGACCGCATCATCTGCGCCATGACGCTGGCGGGCGCCGATCCGCAGAAATTCATCGCCGCCGCTTTCGCCGGGACGTTCCAGCGCCAGCGCAATCTCGCTGATCCGCAAATTCTGGGCGAAATCCTGAAGGAAGCCGGCGACGAGCCGCATTGGCTCAAACAGGGCGAAAGCGGCGAGGCCGAGACGCGCTACCAGCGCAACCTCGCTTTGGCTCTTGAATCGGGCGTGTTCGGCTCGCCGTCCTATGTTCTGGACGGCGAGGTGTTCTGGGGACAAGACCGGCTCGACCTGCTCGACGACGCCCTGACCAGTGGCCGCAAACCCTACCGGCCGAATGTCTGACCACGAAAAAACGCTTCCTCTTTGGCGACCGCCGCTATAGTTAGGGGCGGTTTTCCAGCAAGAGGCGATTTCGTGGCTTCCAAACGGATTTTGGTGACAGGCGGCGCGGGTTTCATCGGTTCGGCCGTCGCGCGGCGCATCATTCGCGAGACGCCTCATTCCCTTCTGGTGTTCGACAAACTGACCTATGCGGGCAATCTCGCTTCGCTCGCGCAGATTTCCGATGACCCGCGCTACCATTTCGTGCGCGGCGACATTTGCGACGCCAAGGCGGTTCGCGCGGCTTTCGAATCCTTCCGCCCCGACTGGGTGATGCATCTGGCCGCCGAAAGCCATGTCGACCGCTCGATCGACGGACCCGGCGAATTCATCCAGACCAATCTGGTCGGCACATTCGTCATGCTGCAGGAAGCCCTGCATTTCTGGCGCGGCCTGAAGGGCGCCGAGGCCGAGGCGTTCCGCTTCCATCACATCTCCACCGACGAGGTGTTCGGTTCGCTCGGCGACAACGGCCTGTTCCGCGAGGACACGCCCTATGCGCCCAATTCGCCCTATTCGGCCTCGAAGGCCGGCTCGGACCATCTCGTGCGCGCCTGGACCCACACCTATGGCCTGCCGGCGGTCGCGACCAATTGCTCCAACAATTACGGGCCCTATCATTTTCCCGAAAAGCTGATCCCGCTGGTCATCCTCAACGCGCTCGAGGGCAAGCCCCTGCCCGTCTATGGCGCGGGCGAGAACGTGCGCGACTGGCTGTTCGTCGAGGACCACGCCGAGGCCTTGCTCACCGCCGTCGAAAAGGGCCGGATCGGCGAGAGCTACAATATCGGCGGCGTCAACGAGCGAAAGAACATCGACGTCGTCCACGCCATCTGCGACCTGATGGACGAACTGCGTCCCGGACGCGAAGATCGGCCCGCGCCGCTCGCTCATCACCTTCGTCACGGACCGTCCGGGCCACGACCTGCGCTACGCCATCGATTGCGCGAAGATCGACCGCGAACTCGGCTGGCGCCCGCGCGAAACCTTCGAGACCGGATTGCGCAAGACGGTCCAATGGTATCTCGACAACCGCGCCTGGTGGGGCGACATCCGCTCCGGCCGCTATCGCGGCGAACGGCTCGGCACGCTCGCCAGCTAAGCGAAAGGCCCGTCATGAGCTCCCTGTCGGTCGAAACGACCGCGATTCCCGATGTGAAGATCATCACGCCGAAGAAATTCGGCGACCATCGCGGCTTCTTCTCCGAAGTCTATAATCGCAAGGCCTTCGCCGAGGCCGGGATCGCGCTGGACTTCGTGCAGGACAATCAATCGCTGTCGGCGCAGGTCGGCACCCTTCGCGGCCTGCATTTCCAGTCGGCGCCCTTCGCCCAGGACAAACTCGTCCGGGTGACGCGCGGCAAAATCCTCGACGTCGCGGTGGACATCCGGAAAAGTTCGCCGACATTCGGCCAGCATGTCGCGGTGGAATTGTCGGCCGAGAACTGGCGCCAGCTCCTGGTTCCGATCGGCTTTGCCCATGCCTTCGTGACGCTCGAGCCGGACACCGAGGTCATGTACAAGGTGACCAATTATTATTCCGCGGCGAACGATCTCGGCCTCGCCTGGGACGATCCCGACCTCGGCATCGCGTGGCCGGTCCCGCCCGAGGGCGTCACGCTCTCCGACAAGGACCGCAAGCATCCCCGCCTGCGCGATCTTCCGGAGATTTTCGCTTGAACCGCGTCATGCGACTGATCGTCACCGGAACGACGGGTCAGGTCGCCCTCGCCCTGATGGAGCGCGGCGCGGCGCAGAACGTCAGCGTCGCCGCCATTGGCCGCAGCTGGCGCCCGGGCCTCGATCTGGCCGATCCCGGCGGCGTCGCCAGCGTGCTGGGCTCGGTCGAAGGCGACGTCATCATCAACGCTGCCGCCTATACCGCGGTCGACAAGGCCGAATCCGAGGAAGAGCTCGCGATGCGCGTCAATGGCGAGGGCGCCGCCGCCGTGGCGCGCGCCGCCGCCCGGCGCGGCCTGCCGCTGCTGCATCTCTCGACCGATTACGTCTTCGACGGATCGCTCGACCGGCCCTGGCGCGAGGACGACCCGACCGGCCCGATCGGGGCCTATGGCCGTTCCAAACTCGCGGGCGAGCTGGCCGTCCTTCGTGAAAACCCCGACGCGACGATTTTGCGGACCGCCTGGGTCTATGCGCCGTTCGGCGCCAATTTCGTCAAGACCATGCTGCGCCTCGGCGAGACGCGAGACGAAGTCTCGGTGGTCGCGGATCAGCATGGCGCGCCGACTTCGGCGCTTGACATCGCCGACGCGCTGATCGCCATCGCGCGCAAGCGGCTGGCCGAACCGGCCAACCCGGCCCTGTCCGGAATTTTCCATATGTCGGGCGGCGGCGAAGCGACCTGGGCCGATTTCGCCGAGGAGATCTTTGCTGTTGCCGAGGAATTCGGCCGCAAGCCGGTGCGCGTGCGCCGCATCGCGACCGCCGATTATCCCACGCCCGCGCGCCGGCCGGTCAATTCGCGCCTCGACAATTCCAGGCTCGCCAGCGTCTATGGCGTGGCGTTGCCGGACTGGCGCCTTTCCACACGCGCCTGCGTCGCGCGCCTTTTGCAAGATTCGAGCATGAATTGGATGGTTCGATGAAGGGCATTATCCTCGCCGGCGGCAGCGGCACGCGCCTGCATCCGATGACCCAGGTCATCTCGAAGCAATTGCTGCCGATCTACGACAAGCCGATGATCTACTACCCGCTGACCACGCTCATGCTCGCGGGCATCCAGCAGATTCTGATCATCTCGACGCCGCAGGACCTGCCTCTGTTCCAGCGCCTGCTCGGCGACGGTGCTCAATGGGGAATCGAGCTGTCCTATGCCGAGCAGCCGCGTCCCGAGGGCCTGGCGCAAGCCTATCACATCGGCGCCGATTTCGTCGCCGGCCAGAAGTCGGCGCTCGTTCTCGGCGACAACCTGTTTTATGGCCACGGCCTGCCGGGAATCCTGCGCAATGCGGCGGCGGCGGCGCGCGGCGCGAGCGTGTTCGCCTATCATGTCCACGATCCCGAGCGCTATGGCGTGGTGGATTTCGACACCGGCGGCCGCGCCTTGTCGATCGAGGAAAAGCCCGAGAACCCGCGCTCGAACTGGGCGGTGACCGGCCTCTATTTCTATGACGAGCGCGCCGCGGACTTCGCGGCGGACCTCAAGCCGTCCCCGCGCGGCGAACTGGAGATCACCGATCTCAACATCGAATATCTGAAACGGGGCGAATTGCGCGTCGAGAAGATGGGCCGCGGCTTCGCCTGGCTCGACACCGGCACGCCGGATTCCCTGCTCGAAGCCGCCGAATTCATGCGAACGCTGGAAAAACGCACCGGGTTTCGCGTCGCCTGCCCCGAAGAAATCGCCTTCGTCTCCGGGCTGGATTTCGGAGCGCCAGCTGCAGGCGCTCGCCGAACCACTGAAGAAAAGCGGCTATGGCGCCTATCTCGCCGGGCTCACCAAGGCGAGATAGGAAAGCGGCCCAATCCGGCCGACCCGAATCCTCGCGCATGAGCGCGGAACGCGTCGCCGTGAATGAAGCACCGCTCAAGGGAAATGCGGACCAAGCCTATGTCGATCGCCCCCTGCGAGGCGCCGCTTGCAGCGTAGACGCGAGCAATCTTTCCTGCTAGCTTTAAAGAGTATTTAGCTTCCATGAGATTGATTGTAAATAATACGACATGTTAAGAAGAGATGTATCGTGCGAATTAATTCCTGAATCTCAGGACATCTGACATTATACTATAACGAGGCGCAGATCACGATATCCCGGACCATCCGCCGCTCGCGGAAAATCAGGGTCGGGATCAGGCAAAGGCCGGAGGGCTTTTCCTCGCCCTCGAGGTCGTAGCTGCGTCGCGCCAGCAGCGCGTCCCCGGTTCCGGCGTCCTGGAACTGCCGAGCCCAGATGCGTCAGGCCGTCCCAATCGAGCCGAATTGCCTTCGCCTTGAGGCCCGCCCGGCGCGCGCAATGGACCGGTTTGGGATAATCGACATCCGCGCTAGACAAGGCGTTGTCCTGAACGGTCTGCGCCACGGTGAGCTGCAGGCCATGCATCGCTCCGACAATCGCGAGGCATCCCAGGGCAGAAGAATCGGCCAGCTTCACCATACACAAGAATTGCCCACAAAGTGGCGCCCCGGCGCGAAGAATCGGCTGCCTGCTTCATCTGCCTGAAAAACACGATAATCATTTCATTACGTCCTGGGGCCGCCCTTTGACACGGCAATCGCCGGCCGGCCTGACGCGCGGAATGCGGCCGTGACGACGCCAAGCGTCTGGACAGGGCTGGAGGATTCTGTTATCGCAACCCCAACGAACCGGCGCCCCGCTAGCGCCCGGGATGCTTTTACCATATGGCCGCACTGTTTTGGCGCCCCTCGGGCGCAACGACGGTAGGCCTCTCGAAAACAGGATTCAGGCGTGCAAGTTCTCGTTCGAGACAACAATGTCGACCAGGCCCTCAAGGCGCTCAAGAAAAAGATGCAGCGCGAGGGCATCTTCCGCGAAATGAAGCTGCGCGGTCATTATGAGAAGCCGTCCGAAAAGCGCGCGCGCGAGACAGGCGGAAGCAGTGCGCCGCGCCCGCAAGCTCGCCCGCAAGAAGATGCAGCGCGAAGGCCTGCTGCCGATGAAGGCCAAGCCTGCGGCGCGCTGATATTTTGCCTGCGGCGCGCTGATATTTGCCGGCCGCGCTGATGCCCGCCGCGCCGACAAGCCGCCACGCGATGAATCGACGCGCCACACGTTTGGCGCAGGTCGATCCACGGAATTCAACGCCCTTCGCTTCCGCGCGAAGGGCGCTTCAGGTTTTTCCACTTCGCTCGCACAAGGCGAAGCGGCGTTCAGGTAAGACTTTGTACACCGTGCGAGGCTAGCTTTCGCCTCGCCTTTGTTCCGCCGCCGCGCTCCGACCGCTGGACGCTCCGCGCGGGTGACAGAATGCAGACGCAAAGCCGATTGGGATCGATATGGCGGGCCAGCGCAAATTTCTGATGATCGCCGCTCTCGCGAGCCTCGCCGCGCCGCTCGCCGGCTGCAATTCGGTTCCCGGCAGCAAAGGCCCGGGCTACGCCGAGACCTCGACCGCCGACCCCAAGGCGGTGGCGGCCAACATCGATTCGCTCAACGCCGTCGTTGCGGCCCATCCCAGCGATCCGGAAGCCTACAACACGCGCGGCGTCGCCTACGCCAAGATCGGGCGCTTCAACGAAGCAATTTCCGATTTCTCGCAGGCGATCAAGCTCGATCCGCGCCACGCGGCCGCCTATACCAACCGGGCGCTGGCCGAACGCCAGGTCGGCTCGAATGACGCCGCGATGCAGGATTTCAGCCACGCTATCGAATCCAACCCGAATCACGCGCCAGCCTATCTGGGCCGCGCCAATGTCGAACGCGCGCAGGGCCAGTATGACGCCGCCCTCCACGATCTCGACCAGGCGATTCGCCTCAATCCGGAAAACGCCCAGGCGTTCCACGCGCGCGGCCTGATCTACCAGAAGCAGGGCGACAACCAGCGCGCGGTCAGCGATTTCGACAACGCCATCGACCGCGATCCGTTCGCCGCCGCGCCCTATCAGGCGCGCGCCCAGAGCCTGCTGGCGCTCAACAAGCCGGACAAGGCGATCGAGGATTTCAACGCGGCGCTCAACGTCGACAATCGCAATCCCGACGCGTGGGCCGGCCTCGGCCTCGCCTACGAGAAGCAAGGCGACCGCAAGAAAGCGGCCGAAAACTACCAGCGCGCCCTGTCGCTGAACCCCGACAACGCGGTGGCCCGCGCCGGCTCCGGCCGCGTCGGCGGCTAAAGCCCATTTCAGGAACGGAAGCGGGTTCGCCGGGCCCTTGAACGGACAAAGGCCGGTTTCCCGGCCCTTTGCCGTCACGCGCCGGCAAAAGGCGCGAAACGAGCGCAGACGCTCTCATAGACCTTGCGCTTGAACGGCACGATCAATTCGGGCAGGCGCTCCATCCGTTCCCAGCGCCAGGCGTCGAATTCCGGCTTGTGGCCGTCCGGCGACAAGATGTTGATTTCCGAGTCCTTGCCCGTGAAGCGCAGGGCGAACCATTTCTGGGTCTGGCCGCGGAACCGGCCCTTCCACGTTTTCTTGGTGACGTCGCCCGGCAGGTCGTAGCTGAGCCAGTCCGGCGCTTCGGCCAGGAAGCTCACGCTTTGCACGCTGGTCTCCTCGCGCAATTCCCGCAGCGCCGCCTGATAGGGCGTCTCGCCCTCGTCGATGCCGCCCTGCGGCATCTGCCATTCATGCGCCGCGTCGATGACGTCGGGCTGGCGCTTGGATTTGCGGCGGCCGACAAAGACCAGCCCTTCCGCATTGAGCAGCATGATGCCGACGCAGGGACGATAGGCAAGAACCTCCATGGACCATTCACCTCTTTTCGCCGCGCGCGGACGCGCCGGCGCCCACCAGCGCGGAAACAGGAACCAGCGCGACGCCGCGCCGCCCGAGATCGGCCGCAAAGCGCGCGATGCGCTCGTTCGCATCGGGCAATCCGGCGGCGAAACCCACCGCAACGCCGTTTTGTCGCGCGAGTGATTCCAGACGAAACAGGGCTGCGTCAATGGCCTCCGGGCTTTTTGACGCGTCGATGCGAGACTCGGCTTTCACGAAACCCACGCCAGCGCCGCCCGCGACGTCCCCGGCCAGGCTCTGCGGCGACGAGCCGTCGTCCATATAGTCGAGCCCGCGATCGGACAGCTCGCGCATCAGGAGCTGGGTCGCACCCTGGTCCGCGGTGAAGCGGCCGCCGAGAAAATTGACGAGGCCGATGTAACCGACGAACCGGCCCATCTGCCAGCGCAGGTCGTCCAGCGCCTTGGCGCCGTCATTGACCTGCAGCACATGAGGCCCCGGCGAATCGCGCGTTGTCGAACGATTCCATCGGCGTCTGCAGCAGGATTTCGTGCCCGGCGTCGCGCGCCGCGGCGGCCTGGCGCTCGACATCCGCGCCATAGGGCGCAAAGGCGAGGCTGACACCTCCCGGCAGCCGCCGGATGGCCTCGTCGGTAGCGGGGACGTTCAGGCCCATGCCGCCGACGACGATCGCGATCCGCGGCGCTCCCGGCTTGATTGCGGTCTGGAGGGAAGCGGCCGGGCGTAAACCTCGGCCGGCGTGGCGCCGTCCTTGCCGCGCCGGGGCAACAGTCCGAAGCGGCTTTTCTCGACGAGCCGGCGGTCCGGCGCGGGCGCGAGCGCCGCCGATCCGGCGCTGTCGGGAACCTGGATGATGAGCGCGCCCGGCGCCCCGCCATTGCCGCGAAAAACCTTGACGCCGCTTTCGGTTTCAACCTGCTCGGCCGTCGTGACGCCGTCGGTCGCCGCTGGCGGCGCGGGAGGGGGCGTCGCGGGAAGGACGGGCGGCGGCGGCGGCGGCTGGATCGGCGCTACCGCCTCGGGCTCGCCGCCCGGCGCTCGAATCCTGCTGGCAAGAAGGAAGCCCCCGGCCCCGATGGCGACCAGCGCCAGCGCAACGACGCCCAGCCGCGAGCCGCCGCCGCCCTTGCCGGGCGGCGGTTGGCGGTCCTGACCAAGAGGGCGATCGAGATCGTCGAGCATGGAGCTTTCGCAAGGGGACGCGACACGGAATCGCGACAAAGGAGACCGCGAATTGATGGGGCCCAGGCTCTAGGCTACACCAGTTCCGGCGGCGACAACCATGGCGACCGGCCAGCGGCTCGCGACGCGGCGCAGGATGAGGGGATCCTGGATGGGACGGAGCGCCCGGGCCGCGCGCAAAGCGGGCCCGGCTTATTGACGAGCGATCACTTGTCGCCGGACGGGCCGGGCTTGAGCACCGGCTCCGCCGCGGGCGCGTCGGTCTTGGGCGCGTCGGTCTTGGGCGCGTCGGCCTTGGGCGGCGTCGGCACCGGGCCCGGCCTCGGCCTTGGGAGCGTCGGTCTTGTTCATGGCCGCCTTGGCGTCGGCGTCGGCCTTGGCCGTCTCGGCCTTGAGCGCGTCCGCCGTCTTCACGCCGCGCAGCAAGTCGTAAGCCGCGTGCAGGGCCTTGTCCTTGGCTTCGTCGGCCGGGACATAGGCCTGCGAGCCGTGCTCCTCGTCCTCGCCATTCTTCAGATGGCCCTTGAGCGAGGCTTCGCCCTCGGTCTTGTCCTTGCCCTTCAGCTCGTCCGGCACGTCCTCCAGAACGATGATGTCCGGCTCGATGCCCTTGGCCTGGATCGAGCGGCCCGACGGCGTGTAATAGCGCGCCGTGGTCAGCCGCAGCGCGCCGTTGTTCTGGCCGAGCGGAATGATGGTCTGGACCGAGCCCTTGCCGAAGGAGCGCGTGCCGATCAGCGTCGCGCGCTTGTGATCCTGCAGCGCGCCGGCGACGATCTCGGAGGCCGAGGCCGAGCCGCCGTTGATCAGCACCACCACCGGCTTGCCATGCGAGAGGTCGCATCGGGCGGGCGTTGTAGCGCTGGGTCTCGTCGGCGTTGCGGCCGCGCGTCGAGACGATCTCGCCATGGTCGATGAAGTCGTTGACCACCGCCACCGACTGGTCGAGCAGGCCGCCCGGATTGTTGCGCAGGTCGAGCACGTAGCCCTTGAACTTGTCGGCCGGAATGTCCTTCTGGACCTTCGCCATGGCGTCCTTGAGGCCGTCGAAGGTCTGTTCGGTGAACTGGGTGATGCGGATATAGCCGATGTCGGACGCCGTCGACATGCGAGCGCACCGACTTGATCTGGATGACCGCGCGGGTCAGCTTGATGTCGAGCTTTTCCTTCTTCGGCCCGCGCAGGACCGTCAGCTTGACATTGGTGTTGACGTCGCCGCGCATCTTGTCGACGGCCTGGTTCAGCGTCATGCCCTGGACGTTCTCGCCGTCGATGGCGGTGATGAGATCGCCGGACAGCATGCCGGCGCGGCCGCCGGGGTGTCGTCGATCGGCGCGACCACCTTGACGAGGCCGTCTTCCTGCATGACCTCGATGCCGAGGCCGCCGAAGGCGCCGCGCGTCTGCACCTGCATGTCGGAGAAGCTTTTGGCGTCCATGTAGCTCGAATGCGGATCGAGCGACGTCAGCATGCCCGAGACGGCCGCCTCGACCATCTTCTTGTCGTCCGGCTTCTCGACATAATCGTTGCGGACTTTCTCGAAGACGTCGCCGAACAGGTTGAGGTTGCGATAGACGTCAGACGCGGCCGCCACCGCGGACCCGCCCGCGGCCAGATTGTTGTGGGACCCGACGACAACAGCCGACGCGCCGATGGCGACGCCCAGCAGAACCAGCGATGTTTTGCGCATTATCCGCGAACCCTTTGCATATCCGACTTCGACCACCACGGACCCGGGTCGACAGCCGCCCCGTCCTTGCGAAACTCAACATAAAGCACCGGCTGCGTCGCTCCAATCGCGACGGCGGCCGCCGTTTTCCCATTCCCGTCGCCCATGACGCCCACGGGCTCGCCCGCGAGGACGAACTGTCCGACCGCCACGTCGATTCTCGCCATGCCCGCCAGCACGACATAGTAGCCGCCGCCGGCATTGACGATCAAGAGTTGTCCGTAGGTTCGCCAGGGACCGCTGAACGCGATATAGCCATCGCTTGGCGCCGAAACAATGGCGCGCGGGCGGGTCGCGAGCGAAAGGCCCTTCTCGACCCCGCCGAAATCGCTAGTGGCGCCGAAATATTTGATGACCGTCCCGACCGCGGGCATCGACAGCATGCCCTTGGCCTCGGCGAAGGCGATGGCGGGCGCGAGCCGGGCGGGATCGCGCTGCGGGACGTTGGCGAAACGCGCCTTGGCCTCTGCCGCCTGTTCCTCGGTCAGCCGGGCGCGGTCTTCATCGGCCTTGCGCGCCAGATCAGCCGCCTTGCGCGCGGAATCCAGCTCGCCTTCCATGCGCGCGATCAGGTCCTTGAGGCTCGACGCCTGCCCCGCCAGCGCCTGGGCGCGGGCGCGCTCGGCGTTGAGCGCCTCCTGCGCCGCGCCGATCGATTTCTGCCGCGCCTCGATCAGCGCCTCGAGCCGCGCGCGCTCGTTGCGCCGCGTCTCGCAGCTGGCCGGCGAGATCGGCCTGTTCCGCCGCGATCGAGGCGCGTAGCGAGACCAGGTCCTGGAGGTCGTTGGCGAGCGCCTCCGTCTCCGAGCGCAGCTCCGGCAGCACCGCGCCGAGCAGCATCGAGGCGCGGATGGCGCGCAACACGTCCTGCGGCTGGGCGAGCAGAGCGGGCGGCGGCTTGCGGCCCATGCGCTGCAAGGCCGCCAGCACGGCGATCAGCACGTCGCGCCGGCTCGCGAGCGAGCGCTGGATCGCCGCTTCGCTGCCCGTCAGCGTGTCGAGCCGGTTCTGCGTTTCGCCGGCCGCGGCCTCGGCCTCCTCGATCTTCTTCCGGGCGTCGATCAGGGCCGCGGTCAGCGCGGCGCGGTCATTCTGGTAGGAGGCGATCTCGGCCTCGATCTTCTTCCGCTGCTCCTCGGACTGCGCGAGCGTGTCCTGCAGGCCCTGATAGGCGTGACGCTGCGCCTCCAGGTCGGCCGCCTTGGGATCGGCCAGAACGGGGGGCGGCGTTTGCGCTGGCGCGGCGCCGTTCAGCGCCGCAAGGCCCAGCAGGACGCAGGCGAAGCGGAGCGTCGGCCGGATGGATCCCGCCGCTCGCGCGCCCCGTCTGGTTCTTGTTCCCGCCATGCCCGCATTCCGGCCGAATCATCAGCGGAAACCTTAACCCGGATTTCCCGCGCAAGGGGAGATTCGGGTTGCGCCGGCGTCAAGGGAGAATTACTGAAAGCCGTTCAGCCCATCACGATTTCGGCCAGGGGCGCCGACAGCCGGTAGCGCAGCCCTTCCGGCGTGAAATCGAGCATGCTTTCGCCCTGGATCGCCAGCGGCGCCATGCGCGTGAGTACGGTTCCGCCGAAGCCAGAATGGGCCGGCGCGCGCACCGCGGGACCGCCGCTTTCGCGCCAGGTCAGCGTATAGAACTTGCCGGCGCGGTCGAGCTGGAACGACAGGTCGACCTTGCCCGCCGGCGCCGAAAGCGCGCCATGCTTGACGGCGTTGGTCGATAGTTCATGCAGGGCGAGGCCGTAGGATTCCGCGGCGCGCGGATTGATCTCCAGGAAATCGCCGGACACCTCGATGCGCCCTCGCGCTTCTTCGTCGAGCTGGTTGAACTGGTTGCGGGTCAGGTCGCTGATCTGGACCCCGCGCCAGTCGCGCGAGACCAGCAGGTCATGGCTGCAGCCGATCGCGGACAGCCGCGCCATGAAACTGTCGATGAACTTGTCGGGCGAGGACGACAGCCGCGCCGTCTGCCGCGCCACCGCCTGCACCACGGCGAGCAGGTTCTTCGAGCGGTGATTGACCTCGCGCAGCAGGAATTCGATATGTTCGGCGGCGCGGGTCAACGGCGCGATATCGCGATAGATCATCGAAATCGCCGCCACTTCGCCGCTGTCGTCGCGGATCGGCGCGGTGGACAGCGAAAAATCCATCAGCGCGCCGTCCTTGCGCCGCCGCTGCACGATCCGCGCCCGGGACGGCCCGAGGCAGGCCTCCTGCAGTTTTTCCTCATATTGCGCGCGATAATCGCCGGGCACGATCAGGTCGGCCATGTTGGCCCCGGCGATCTCGGCCGGCTCATATTGGAAAATCTCGCTGAAGGCGCGATTGGCGTTGATCACGTAGCCCTGCGGATCGACGCTGACGATGGCGTCGCCGGAGCTGGAGACGATCGCCGCCAATTGCTCGGCCGCCTGTTTGCCGCGCTGAAGCTCGGCCTCATGGAAGGCGCGGCCTTCGCCGCGCGTCGCCGCGACGTGGATCGCCGCTGCGGCCCGATTTGTCGCGCCGCAGCGCGAAATTGACGAAGGCCGGAAAGCTTTGCCCGAACGGGCCGCGCAACAGCAGGAAAACGTCCTCGATTTCCTCGCGATGGCTCAGGGCGGCCGACGAGATCGGCGAAAAACGCCACGCCGTCGGAGTCGATGAGATCGGCAAATTTCTTGCCGCCGAGCAATTGCTTTTCGGAAAAGCCGGTCCATCCGCTGAAAGCGCGATTGACCCGCGTGAAGGCGCCGTCGAGCGCAAGCACGGCCAGTCCGCAAGGAGCGAAATCGAACATGTCTTCGACATTCATGCGACAGGCATGCTCCGGACCAGTTCCCTGCGAGGCCCTTCCGTAAAGGACCGCTGGCTTCTTAACGCCTTCAACGTGAATGGCTTATGAGCGATGATAGGGATGGCCGGACAGGATGGTCAATGCGCGAAACAGCTGTTCCGCCGCCAATGCACGCACAATTTGGTGAGGCCAGGTCATCGCTCCGAAGGCCAGAGTGAGGTCGGCCTTGTCGCGAAAGGCCGGATCGAGCCCGTCCGGGCCGCCGATGACAATGGCGCAGGCCGGCGCGCCGGCGTCGCGCCATTCGCCCAGCTTGCGGGCGAAATCCTCGCTGGTCATGGCCTTGCCGCGCTCGTCGAGGCAGATTTTCCGCGCGCCCTGCGGCAGCAGCCCGGCAAGCGCGACCGCCTCCTCGAGCTTGCGATCCTCGGGCCGGCGCGCGCGCAATTCGTCGATTTCGCGCATTTCGAAGCCGGTGAAGCCGATCTTGCGGCCCCCGGCGACGCAACGCTCGGCATAACGCGTCACCAGTTCCCGCTCCGGGCCGGCCTTGAGACGGCCGATGCCGAGCAGCAGCAGCTTCATCGCGAGAGGAGGATCACGCCTCGGCCCGTTTCTCGCCCGGCCGGTCCACGCCCCACATCTTCTCCAGATTGTAGAACTGGCGCACTTCGGGCCGGAACAGATGGATGATGAGGTCGCCCGCGTCGATCAGCACCCAGTCGCAGGCGGGAACGCCCTCGACGGCGGGCGTCGGCGCCCCGGAATCCTTGAGCGCCCGCACGATCCGGTCGGCCAGGGCGCCGACCTGCGTGGTCGAGCGTCCGGTGGCGACGATCATCCAGTCGGCGATCGAGGTCTTTCCGGCGAGGTCGATCGAGACGACCTCCTCCGCCTTGAGGTCGTCCAGCGCCGCGAGGGCGGCGAGCATCTGCGGGCTGTAGGTCGCCGGATCCTGTCCGGGGGCCGGTTGCGGCTCCGCGCCTGTGGCTTGCTTGCGGGTCAGTTGAAATATCCTTGCTGGTGGCGTGTGACGGCGGTCGAACGCCTAAAATGGGCCTTGCCCATGAAAAGATCAATCGCCGCGCCCTTATACGCGGCGATTCGCCCTCAATTGCGTCGATGACAGCGCCGAGCGCGGGCCGTGCAGCACGATCAGCGCCGGCGGCCGGCGCAAGGCAAGCGTTTTCGCCTGAGATTCCGGCAGGCGGGCGCGTGCAAACCAGTTCGCCGCAATCCCGCGCTCGGCGCGATGGGTGGCGCCCGGCCGGTCGATCACCAGGATCGGCACTTTGCGGGCGATATCGCGCCAGCGCCGCCAGCGGACGAAACCGGCGAGATTATCCGCTCCCATCACCCAGACGAAATGCACGCCAGGACAGGCGCGACGCAGGAAATCGACGGTCTGATAGGAATAGACCGCGCCGATCTCCTGCCTCGAAGCCCGTGATTTTTATGCGCGAGTCTCGCATGATTTTGCGCGTTTCGGCCATGCGCTCGGCGAGCGGCGGCAGGCCCTCGCGCGATTTGAGCGGATTGCCGGGCGAAACCATCACCCAGATGCTGTGCAGGCCCAGCCGGCGCAAGGCGATGGCGCAAACCAGCGCATGGCCCGCGTGCGGCGGATTGAACGACCCGCCGAACAGGCCGATGCGCATGCCGCGCGCAAAGGGCGGCAGAATCATGCCCGGGTCTGTCCGGCGCCATGCACGACATATTTGAACGACGTCAGCTGCGCGACGCCGACCGGCCCGCGCGCATGCATCCGCCCGGTGGCGATGCCGATCTCGGCGCCAAAGCCGAACTCGCCGCCATCGGCGAATTGCGTCGAGGCGTTGTGGATGACGATGGCCGAATCCACCTCGCGCAGGAATTTCTCGGCCTTCTCGAGGTTTTCGGTGACGATGCAATCGGTGTGATGCGAGCCGTAGGTCTCGATATGGTCGATGGCGCCCTGGACGCCGTCGACCAGCTTCACCGCGATGATCGCTTCGAGATATTCGGTCGACCAGTCCTCTTCCGTCGCAGGCTTGACGCGCGCATCGACCTGCCGCGTCGCGTCGTCGCCGCGCACTTCGCAATCGGCGTCGAGCAGCAGCCGAACCAGCGGCGCGAGCAGGCGGCTCGCGCCCGGCGCGATCGACCAGCAGCGTCTCCGCCGCGCCGCAAATGCCGGTGCGGCGCATCTTGGCGTTGAGCAGGATCTTTTCCGCCCGGGCGAGATCGGCTTCGCCGTCGACATAGACATGCACGATGCCTTCGAGATGGGCGAAGACCGGCACGCGCGCCTCGGCCTGCACCCGCGCGACCAGGCTCTTGCCGCCGCGCGGCACGATCACGTCGATGGCGCCGTTCAGGCCGGTGAGCATGGCGCCGACGGCGGCGCGGTCGCGGGTCGGGATCAGCGCGATGCAATCCTGCGGCAGGTCCGCGTCCTTCAGCCCCTGCACGAGGCAGGCATGGATCAGCCGCGAGGAATGGAAGCTCTCGGACCCCGCGCGCAGAATGGCGGCATTGCCGGCCTTGAGGCACAGGGCGCCGGCGTCGGCGGTGACATTGGGACGGCTTTCGAAAATCACGCCGACGACGCCGAGCGGCGTGGCGACCCGCTCGATGCGCAGCCCGTTGGGGCGCTCGAAGGTCTCCAGCACGCGCCCGACCGGATCGGGCAGATCGGCGATGTCATCGAGGCTCTGCGCCATGCTGGCGATGCGCCTGTCGTCGAGCAGCAGCCGGTCGAGCATCGACGGCGCCAGGTTTTTCGCCCGCGCGCTGGCCATGTCGAGCGCATTGGCCTCCAGCAGCTCTTTCGTCCGCGCGCGCAAAAAGGACGCGGCGGCGCGCAGCGCGCGGTTCTTCTGCTCCGGCGACGCCAGCGCGAGTTTGCGCGCGGCCTTGCGCGCCTTGCGGCCGAGCGCCAGCAGGCTCGCTTCAAGATCGTCGGCGCCGCCGTCGACCACGTTCAGGCTTTCCATCGCCATCGTTCCAGCGTCTTCACAGGTTTGAAAATGGGGAGCGAGATTTAGCAGACCAAGCGCCGCCCGCCAAACGCCCGATGAAATTTCGGGCTTTTCCCGTCATTCCCCTTGGCGCGCGCCTCATTTTGGTCGAAATTGCAGCGCGCCAACCGCCCCCGGAGCGCTTCCCGCTTTTCTCTCGCTCAGCCTGCGCCCAAGGAGACCGAATGACCCTCGTCCAAACCCCCGAGGCCGTCGACCTCGCCGCGCTGCATCCCGCCGACGCGGTCGAAGCGCTGAACGAGATGACCCCCGAAAAGGCAGGCGCCCTTGCTCGCCAGCATGGATTTCCGAGGCGGCCGTCGCCATTCTCGACCAGGCCGGCCTCGAACATGGGGCGAAGCTGATCGCAGGCCATTCCACCTGCGAAATCGGTCCCCTTGCTCGCCGGGATGGCCGCCGACCGGCGCGCCGAAATCTTCCGCACGATCGACAGGGACGAGGCGCGCGACGCTGCTGGCGCTGCTTCCGCCCGAGGCGCCGCTGCGAACTGGAGCACCTGCTGTCCTATGCGCCGGATACGCGCGGGCGGCATCATGACCACGGAGTTCTTTCGCGCGCGCCCGGACTGGACTGTCGCGCAGGGCCTCGAAGCCATCCGGACCGGCTCCGCCGCAATGGAGACCGTCTATGCCCTTTATATCGTGGATTCCGAAGGCGTCCTGATCCGGGCGATCTCGCTGCGCGAGCTGGTGACCGCCGATCGGCAGTCGCCCATCCTGTCCGTCGGCACAGCGCCGCAAGCCGTTTTCGGTGACGGCGGACGCGCCGCGCGAAAAAGTCGCGCGGCTGATCTCGAAATACGACCTGAGCGCCGCGCCGGTGCTCGACGAATCCGGCAAGATCCTGGGAATCGTCACGGTGGACGACGTCATCGACGCCATCATCGACACCGACACCGAGGACGCCCAGAAACTCGGCGGCATGGAGGCGCTCGGCGCGCCCTATATGGCGATGAGCTTCCTCGCCATGATCAAGAAGCGCGCGGGCTGGCTCTGCGTGCTGTTCCTGTCGGAAATGCTGACCGCCAGCGCCATGCAGCATTTCGAGGACGAGTTGGAGCGGGCGGTCGTGCTGACCCTGTTCATTCCGCTCATCATGAGCTCGGGCGGCAATTCCGGCTCGCAGGCGACATCGCTGATCATCCGCGCTTTGGCGCTCGACGAACTGAAGCTGAGCGACTGGTGGCGCGTCGCCCTGCGCGAACTGCCGTCCGGCCTCGTGCTCGGCTCGATCCTCGGCGTGATCGGCGTCACCCGCATCGTGCTCTGGCAAAAGCTCGGCATTTTCGATTACGGCGAGCACTGGATGCTGATCGCCCTGACCGTCGGCGCCGCGCTGGTCGGCATCGTCACCTTCGGCTCGCTCGCCGGCTCCATGCTGCCGTTCATCCTGCAACGACTGAAGTTCGACCCGGCGAGCGCCTCGGCGCCCTTCGTCGCGACCCTCGTCGACGTGACCGGCCTGGTCATCTATTTCTCGATCGCCATGGTGATCTTGCGCGGAACCCTGCTGTAATAGCGTTTCGAATGAAACGACGGACCTTTCGCGTGAAACCGACGGCGGTGATATGAAAACCGGCGCGTGGACGCCCCCGGCGGAGTTATTTGATGAAGCTGGCCGCCATTTCAATGATTCGCGACGAAGCGGACGTCGTCGCGTGTTTTCTGCGGCATCTCGACGCCATGTTCGATATCGTCATCCTGTTGGATCAGCGGTCGTCGGATGGCTCGACTGCTGTCATGAAAGCGGCCTGCGGCCAAAGAGCGGACTGGAGATATTATCTTTGCGACTTTGCCGGTCGCCATCAGAAGGAAATGATCAACTTCTTTATGCCCAAGGCTTTCGAGATGGGAGCCGACGCGCTGTTCGCCCTCGATTCCGACGAGTTCATTGCGCTGGAAACAAGGGACGAATTGCAACAGCGTGCGCTCGACATGCGGAACAATGTGGCCGCAGGCCGTTTTTTCTGGAGAGCCTGCGTCCCCATTCGCTTTAACGAATGGAAATTCGATCTGGATGCGCCCGCGTGGCGGGCCCGCAAGGCGGCGAGTATCCAGAAGGTGGCCATATCCCGGGCGCTCTTCGAACAGCGACCGGACCTTCGCTTCCGCCAGGGATCGCACGATTGGGAAGAAACGGAGCACCGGCCGCCGCCCGTGATCGAATTAGGCGACCTCTATCATTTCCCTCTTCGCTCGCGCCAGCAGGCTTTGCTCAAGACCTGCATCGGCTCCATCTCGTATTTCTCGAAAGGGAATACGATGGAAGTCGAGGGATGGCACAGGCGCCAGATGCTCGGACTAATGGCCTCCGGTGGCCTGGATGACACAGCGCTGGAGGGTCTCGCCAGTTCTTACAGCGAGGAATTGACACGAAAGCAATCCGGCGAGGCGCCACGCATGATCGCCGAGGCTTTCGAGAAGCAGGTCCTCGCAATCGCCCGTTCCGCCCTGCCCTTGCCAGAACTTGGGCAGCCCGACTCCGACGCAGCATTGGCGCAAGCCCTGCTGGAATTCAAATTCGAACTCTCCAGCGGTCCGGCGCCGGCCTTTGACGTTCGGGGCGATGTCATATCACTTCGCGACGGCCAATCAATTACACCGGAGCAGATAGTCTCCTATTCCGCGACGCTTCAGAGGCTCGATGCGGAAATCGGGAACGCACGAGAAGAACTCTCGCACGCACAGTCTCAAATCGTGAAGATGCAGACCGACACGGCGAATGTTCAGACCGAAGTTGGACGGATCCGAACCGCAATGGAGAATGTCCGTAACATCAACTGGCTCATCCGGGCGTCTAAAAACGTCCGAAAAGCCGTTGGGGCGTCGCATCCACGGAGAATAGCGTCCACGCTAGCCCAGCGCCTCGCCGGCCAGAACCATGTCGTCGCGGTGGACCATCTCGATTCGCCCCTCCGCGCCGAGGATCGCCGCGATGTCGCGCGAATGGCGGCCGAGGACGCGCGCGGCTTGCGGGGCGTCGTAGCCGACGAGGCCGCGGCCGATTTCGCTGCCCTGCAGCGTGCGGATCAGCACGCAATCGCCGCGCGAAAAATCGCCTTCGACCTGTTTCA
This sequence comes from uncultured Alphaproteobacteria bacterium, assembly GCA_963811975.1. Classification (GTDB taxonomy): domain Bacteria; phylum Pseudomonadota; class Alphaproteobacteria; order Rhizobiales; family Beijerinckiaceae; genus Rhodoblastus. The sequence continues at coordinate 8,210 of CAWETR010000019.1, read as the reverse complement.
CGCCCGCCGGCAACAGGCTGGCGCCGGCGACGATGGCGCGGGCCGCGCCGTCGTCGATCGTCACCACGCCCTGCGGCGCCAGCGATCCGGCGATCCATTTTTTCCGCGCCGTGACCGGCGTCGACGGCGTGAGGAACCAGGTGCAGGGAGCGCCTTGCGCGATGCGCCCGACCGGATTGGGCTGGCGGCCGTCGGCGATGACCATATGGGCGCCGCCGGCGGTGGCGATCTTGCCGGCCTCGATCTTGGTCGCCATGCCGCCGCGCGACAGTTCCGAGGCCGCGCCGCCCGCCATGGCCTCGATCTCGGCGGAAATGCGCGGCACCACCGGAATGAGCCGCGCGTTGCGGATCCTGCGCCGGCGGCGCCTCGTAGAGCCCGGCGACGTCCGACAGCAGAATCAAGAGATCGGCCGAACGCCATGGTCGCGACGCGCGCGGCGAGACGGTCGTTGTCGCCATAGCGGATTTCGCTGGTCGCCACCGTGTCGTTTTCATTGATGACCGGCACGGCGCGCAGCGCCAGCAGGCGCTCCAGCGTCTCGCGGGCGTTGAGATAGCGGCGGCGCTGCTCGGTGTCGAACCAGGTGACCAGAATTTGCCCCGCGACCATGCCGCGCTCGGCAAGCGCCTCGGCCCAGATGCGCGACAAGGCGATCTGGCCGACGGCGGCGGAGGCCTGCGAATCCTCCAGTTTCAAGGCGCCGGACGGCAGGCCCAGCACGGAGCGGCCCAAGGCCACCGCGCCCGAGGACACCACCAGCACGTCGGCGCCGCGGCGATGCAGCGCCGCGAGATCGTCGGCGAGGCCATGCAGCCAGTCGCGTCTTGGCCTCGCCGCGCGCGCGATCGACCAGCAGCGAGGAGCCGACCTTCACGACGATGCGCTTGAACTGGTCGAGCTTGGGAAGAACGATGTCGCCCATCGATCAAAACTCACGGCCGCCATTCGCGGCTGCGGCGACTTCTGCGATTCCTCCTGCCGGCGCGCCTCGATGACGCGGCGCAAGGCGCGCAGCACGTCGGTGACGCCCTCGCCCGCGATGGCGGACATTTTGAACGGCGCGCGCGGCTTTTCGCCTTCGGCCAGCGGCCGGCCCCGCGCTGCGGATCGCGCGCTTCAGCCGCTCGATCTGCTGTTTCAGCGTCTCGGCGTCGACCGCGTCGACCTTGGACAGAGCGACGATCTCTTCCTTCTCCGCCAGGCCGTGGCCATAGGCCTCGAGTTCGCCGCGCACGACCTTGTAGGCCTTGCCGGCATGGTCGCAGGTCGCGTCGATCAGGTGCAGGATCGCGCCGGTGCGCTCGACATGGCCGAGAAAACGGTCGCCGAGGCCGAGGCCCTCATGCGCGCCTTCGATCAGGCCGGGAATGTCGGCGAGCACGAATTCCTTTTCGTCGAGATGGACCACGCCGAGATTGGGATGCAGCGTCGTGAAGGGATAATCCGCGATCTTGGGCCGCGCGGCGGAAACCGTGGCCAGAAAGGTCGATTTGCCGGCGTTGGGCAGGCCGACGAGACCGGCGTCCGCGATCAGCTTCAGGCGCAGGATGATGGTGCGCTCCTCGCCCTCCTGGCCGGGATTGGCGCGGCGCGGCGCGCGATTGGTCGAGGTGGTGAAATGGAGATTGCCGAAGCCGCCATTGCCGCCCTTGCAGATCACCACGCGCTGGCCGATCTCGGTGAGATCGGCGATCAGCGTCTCGCCGTCCTCCTCGAAGATCTGGGTGCCTTCCGGCACTTTGAGCACGGAATCGGCGCCGCGGCCGCCGGCGCGGTTCTTGCCCATGCCGTGCATGCCGGTCTTGGCCTTGAAATGCTGCTGGAACCGGTAGTCGATCAGCGTGTTCAGCCCCTCGACGCATTCGGCCACGACATCGCCGCCGCGTCCGCCGTCGCCGCCGTCCGGCCCGCCGAATTCGATGAATTTTTCGCGCCGGAACGAGACGCAGCCTGCGCCGCCATCGCCCGAACGCACATAAATCTTGGCCTGATCGAGAAATTTCATGATGGAATCCGGCGCGCCCGCGCCTTTCGAGCGCGGGCCGCAAAGGGTTATGCGCCTTGCAGTCTAGGGCAAGGCTCTATCGGAGGCGAGAGCGGGCCGCAAGCTTGAGCCCGCCGCCTGCCAGTCGCGGCGGCGCAGAACGAACCGCACGACCGGACTGTCGGAATGGCGTCCCGGCCCGGACTCGAGCCGCTCCGCCTCGACGAAGCCGGCTTTTTCCAGCACGGCGCGCGAGGCTGCGTTTCCCGGCAGCGACCAGAGCGGCCAGCTCGTCGCCTTCCGTCACCCGGAAGAACGCGTCCGTCACGGCCTCGACCGCTTCGCTCATCAGGCCGGCGCCCCAATAGGGGCGGCCGAGCCAGAAGCCGAGCCGGGCGCCCTCCCCGGCCGCCTCGACGCCGATCAGTCCGACGAACTTGCGCGGAAAGGTCTTGAGCGTCAAAGCGAAGCGCAAGGCGGCGCCGCGGGAATTGGCGGCGCGCGCTGTCCAGGATGAAGCGCGTCGGCGTCCTCGTCGCCATAGGGATGCGGCATGGTTGCGGTCATCTGCGCGACGTCCCAGTCTCCCGCCAGGGCGGTCAGGGCCGGGGCGTCGGATTCGCGCGGCCAGCGCAGCCACAGCCGCCGTGTCTCCAGCCGGAAGACATCGTCGCGGGCGAGTTCGGGAAACATGAAAGGGCTCCGGTCAAAGCAAAAGGGGAAACGGCGCGCGTTCCCCCTGAGCAATTGGCTCCGGATTCAATTCCTGCCAGAAGAATGTGACCTTCTTCGCGCTGGAACGTGGCCTTTTGTCGCTTGGTCGGCGGACCGACCGGACATCGCGGCTTCGATTTCGGGACCAACCTGGGGGCTTGCGCCCTGGAGGTCCCGGAAAATCGCGACCTCGTTACTCTGCGGCCGCAGCCGCCGGGACTTCCGTTACCGTAATGATGGAACGGGCCCCCTGGGTCTTGAACAGCACCTTGCCATCTACGAGGGCGAACAAGGTGTGATCCTTGCCGATGCCGACATTGGCGCCGGGATGCCACTTGGTGCCGCGCTGACGCACGATGATGTTGCCGGCCACGACATTCTCGCCGCCGAACTTTTTCACGCCAAGGCGCCGACCTTCCGAGTCGCGCCCGTTGCGGGATGAACCGCCTGCCTTTTTGTGAGCCATTTTTCCGCTCCGAAACTTTTCCTGCGGCCGCCTCTATCGCGGCCCTGCGTCAATGAAGGAAGCGCGAGCCGTTCAGGCGACCACTTCGGTGATGCGCACGATCGTCAGATCCTGACGATGGCCGCGCTTGCGCTTCGAATTCTTGCGGCGGCGCTTCTTGAAGGAAATGACCTTCGGGCCGCGGGACTGCTCGACGATCTCGCCCTTGACGGAGGCGCCGGCCACGAAAGGCGCGCCGATCTGAGCGGCGCCGTCCTTCTCGACCATGAGAACGTCGGAAAAGGTCACGACCTCGCCGGCTTCGCCGGAAAGCGACATGATGGTGATCTGTTCATCGGCGGCGACGCGATATTGCTTGCCGCCGGTTTTAATGACTGCGAACATCGTTCTTCCTCGTGTTCGATCCGGCTCTGCGCTTGCGCGCGACCGGCTTCTTTGCAGCTGAACCAGCAGGGATGGACCATGGCGCCGCCAAAGCGGCCGCCGGGATCCGGCTTTACGGGCGAAGTTCAGGCGATCTGGAGCCAGACTGTCTGAAAAACGCAAATGTCGCGGCGGAGGCCACGACAAACCGTCGGGTTTCCTATGCCGCGTTGGGCACAAAGTCAAGCGCCGATCGCCGAGGGCGCGAAGGCGAAAAGGATTTTCCGCTCTGCGCCGAAAGGCGCTTGCGCCCCCGCGCGAGGCCATGTTATTGCGCCGCCTCACCACCGGATGGGCCTCGGCCCGCCGAACGCACCCTGGATTGGAGAGGTGGCAGAGTGGTCGAATGCACCGCACTCGAAATGCGGCATACGGGCAACCGTATCGGGGGTTCGAATCCCTCCCTCTCCGCCAGCCTTGCCTTTTTCCCAGAACTCTCCTGAAGGCAACACCCGTAAGTCGGTGCGAAACGACCTATATGCAGCAAAAGCAGTTTTTGGGTGGGCCGCGGAAAATCACAAAATTGCGCAAAGCCCGTTCAAAGACACACGGATTTCGGTCAAGAAACTAAAGCGCAGCAGCAAACGGCCTTATACCGATGAAGAAGCGGCGCGCGTATTGCGCGCGGCGCGGTCCAAAAAAGGCGGAATGAGATGGATCCCTTGGATTAACGCCGCCATGGGAGTTCGCGTCGCCGAGGCCGCTCAGCTGAACCGGGACGATATCAAGACCGAACGCGGCATCTGGTACGCGGATATCAATGAAGTCTTTGACGACGATGATGATGAAAATGAGGGATCAGACGGCGAGATTAAAAGCGTCAAGACCGAAACTTCGAACCGTCAAATTCCGATTCCTTCAAAGCTCATCGCCGAGGTTTTCATTGACTTTGTCAAAACCAAAAAGCCTGGCGAGCCCTTGTTCGCAGATATTCCGCCCGACGTTTTTGGATCGCGCGGCGGAACCGCCTCGAAGCGAATTTGTGGGTTTGTGCGAGAGAAAGTCGGAATCAAAGACAAAAAAATCGCGCCGAATTACTCATTCCGCCATCGATTTAAGGATTTGTGCCGAAACGCAGGCCTGACCGAGGAAGTCCATGACGCCCTTACCGGCCACGACGGCGGTGGCGAGGGCAGAAAATATGGCCTTGGATTTATGGTCGAGTTTTTGGCGCCTGCGATCGCGAAAATTAAATGGGTTGATCTCGATTGATTTGCCAATGCTCCAACCGTTTGAGACCCGGACGCCTGGGCGCCGATTGAAGGGCGGTCGCCAAGACACAACCTTGTCAATCCGGCCTGGCGGAGGCAGATTGGCGCTGGCTCCGCCAGTAGTCCGGGGACTGCTGGCTAGCAACCCGCCGCGCCGAGGCGCATGAGGGGGCTAGCGCGAGCCGCGCCGAACATTTGACGCGCAACGACCCGGCTGCGCCGCGGGCGGCGGCGGAACGCAAAAGGAGTTTTGACAATGGGCGACACCCAGACTTTTGTCGTGCAGCTTCCTCACGAACTCGTCCAATCCTGGGGGTGGTTCCTGGCCTTCGGCATTGGATTGCTGGCGCTTGGCGTCGCCGCCGTTGCGCGATCTTTCAGCGCCACAGTCGCCTCAATGTTGTTCTTCGGATCGCTGCTGCTGATGGCGTCCGGAATTGAAATCGCCCAGTCCGTCATGGTTGGGCATTGGGCAGGCTTCTTCCACCATTTGCTAGCGGCGATTCTCTTCGGGGTGATGGGCCTGTTGCTGGTCACGAGACCGCTGATCAGCGCGGAGGCGCTGACTTTCGCAATGGCCATATTCTTCCTGATTGGCGGGCTGTTTCAATTGATCGGCTCGTTCGTTGTTGCTCTTCCGGGATCAGGCTGGCAGGCGTTGGACGGAATTGTAACGATCATCCTTGGCGCACTCGTTCTTGCGCAGTGGCCGGCCTCAGGACTTTGGGTGATCGGCCTTTTCATTGGGATTGATCTTATATTCTACGGCTGGGCCTGGATCGCTCTGGCGCTCGGGTTGCGGGGCGCGCGGTAATCCGCATCCCTCTCAGGCGCCTTGTCCAAACCGCGGGGGTGTATTGTTGCGGAAACCAAGAAATCCACGTTTCGGGGACAGCCTAAATAAGGCGAAAGTTATTCTTTCTGGCCCCCGCGCCGGGGACGCAGTGCATCAGACGATGCGTCATCCATCAGGATTTTCTTGAGGACGAACCGCTGTGCGACCCGCGAAGAAAAACGGCCGGACGACGAGCCAACTCGTTAAACCGTTGTCGCCTCTATAACTTCCCTGCGACCAATGACGGCATCGATCCTCTTCGACCAGAAGCTGACGGCGATATCGAGATCATCCCCGTCGTCCATCAAAGCATCGATTTCAAACAGGACATATAAAGCCTCGATCGAGAACCGAGCGCAAAACATCGACTTACCGGCATCGTCTCAAGCGGCTCGAATGTCCCTTTCGCCGCGGCGATTTCGAGCGGACTGTGAATGCAAAGCGGCTTTTTGGCAAACCCCAGCATGGCGAACGTCCGGGCCAGCGCGCGGCTTTTGCCTCTTTGCCCGCACGGAGTGGCTTCGGAGCGCCATCGTCCGCGATTGCGGCGATTGTCAGTCCCAATCTTTCGGGCGGTTGATCAGGATAAGTCGGTGACTTCGAATTGTTCCGCCACATACGCCGCCGCAGCCTCTGACAACCGATCCACGAGTTTCTTCTTGTATTTGTCGCTTTCTGGATCGAGCTCAAGCGTGGTCAGCACGACAAGCACATGACGCTCGGAGCCGTCCTGCGATTTCATAGGCCAGACCTTGGCCTTTCTGGCGAGGGAATGAGAAAAGCGCATGACGACCACTCGATGCTGCAATGGAAGGCCAAAAATAGATTTATTATAGTACCATGACAAACGCGCTGTACACCGAAATTGGAATTCGGCGCTGGGGCGAGGAACCGGCACTTTTAGCGGAAAGCGGGCCATCGCCTTGATGACTTCACACGTAGGGTGATCGGTCCTCTGCTTCCGGCCCATGTGCGTGGCAATCATGCAGTTCGGCGATCGAGGAGCCCAATGCCGTGGTGGTGGCGGGCTCGATTTTTCCGCTCCTTACTTAATGGGAGTTTTGATCGCGATTGTTGGATTAAGCCGCGTGCGTGTTGGCAAGGTCGCCCTGGGCATTCGTGACGCCAGCGAGGATCTCGACCTCCCCGGCGGGGTTGGTCACAAGGATTCTACTCCCCGGTTCGTTGATCGTCCTGGCCAGTTCCGTCACGTACGACGACGCAGCCTTCGAATCCGGGAGTTCGATCGATTTTCGGGCCGCGATCGTCTCGTCGCCTTTAAGAACCGCGAAATCGTAAAGTCGTATGCTTGTCCTCTCCCCTTGGTTGCGCGAGTCGAAATCCGAACGCCGCAGCGGCGGCGGCCGGTTGTGATCGTTATCGTTGGCTGGGATCGAACAGTTCCGGCGCCGCTGCGCCTCGACCCGTGCGGCCAAGGACAGTATTATCGCGATCACCATCATGGTTGGGGCGACCTCACGCCGGTCTGGACCCGCGATCCGGACCGCCGCTCGATCCGCGGCGCAGACCGCGACGGGGCCACCAGAACCGCTCGGCGTCGAAGCGTATCGACGCGGACCTGGCCGCCAATAGGGCCAGCTCCTTGAGCGCGTCCATGACGTCGTCCCAGCGCGCGGTCCCGCCGTCGGCGGTCTCGCGCAGCACCGGGTTCGACTCCGCGGCGCACGCGTCCGAGGCCCATAACGCGAGGATCGCCCTCTTTTCGTTCAAGGTTAGATCGGGGTCATCGACGACGTTCGACGGCCGGGCGAATGCCCGCGCTGGATGGAGAGATCGTCGAAGGTCGCCCTCTTCGTCGAGGCGAAAAGCAGCGCCCCGATCAAGGACTTTTCTAAAATCGTGGTTGATTTCCGTCCCTCCCTGCCAAGACGACGGCGGCCCGGGCCTGCTGCGCGGAACGCCTGGTTCAACTCAGGCCGACTTTTCAGGCCGCCTTCCCGTGTTCGATGGTTTTGACGTTGCCCCGCTCGTCAGGAGCCTTTTTGACGCCCACCTCGATGCCGTGAGGCTTCATTGCCTCGGGCACGCGGCGAACAAGGTCGATGTGGAGCAGGCTGTCCTCGACGAAGCGCCCTCAACCTCGACGTGGTCGGCGAGAAACGTTTTTCGAAGGCCCGACCGGCGATGCCTCGGTAGAGGTATTCGGCCCTGTCGTCTTTCTCCGACGGGCGCGCCGTGACCGTAAGCACGTTTTGATGCTGGGTGACGCCGACCTGTCTGGGCGCGAAGCCGGCCAACGCGAGGGAGACGCGATAAGTGTCCTCGCCGGTGCGGGAGGATGTTGTAGGGGGGATAGCGATCCTCGGAATGAGGGTCTCGTCGATCATGGCGAACAGCCGTTCGAAGCCTATGCTTGACCGCCAGAACGGGTCAAAGTCGATGTTCTGCATAGCCACATTCTCCGATGAGCAACATGGGTTTGAAGAACGCCGGACGCTGCCGGAACCCGTTTGGTCGAGCCACGATGGCGCTCGACGAAATCGATCTGGGAAAGCAAAAGCTTCAAGAGGGTCGCAGAGTTTTTTTCAGTTCGCACAGCAAATTACAATAATA
>CAWETR010000018.1:0-60066 GCA_963811975.1 uncultured Alphaproteobacteria bacterium | reverse complement strand
CGCACGATCATCGGCAGGAGCATGACCATCGGCACAGCCAGCGAGCTAGAGCGCGAGCACCTGTCGCCGCTGGTGGCCGAAGGCTTTCCGATCCACGAGTTGCTCTATCCACTGATCGTGGACGGCAAGGGCCGCGTGAAGGTGAAGACCAACTGGTACTCGACCTCGCTCTGGCCGGGGCTGCGCGTGACAGCGGTAGTTGGTCCGTTGACCGTGGAGATCATGCATGACAACAAGGTGGCAGCGCAGCATCCGCGTTGTTACGGACGAGGTCACGAGATCCTCGATCTCGAACACTATCTGGATGTGCTGGAGCGGAAGCCAGGCGCCATGAAGGGTTCGACGCCTTTGCAGCAGTGGCGTCAAGCTGGCCGTTGGCCCGCTTGCATGGACGCGATCTGGCGCGAGCTTGAGCAGCGTCATGGCAAGAGCAAGGGAACCCGCGAGATGATCGCGCTGGTTCGCGCCGGTTCCACCGATGGATGGGACAAGCTGATCGCCGCCGTAAAAGATGCGTTGCGTCTGGGGATCAGTGATGCCGCCGCCGTGCTGCATCTGCTGCGTATGCCCGATCCGGAACAGCGCCGCCAGTACGCCGTTGCCCTGGCCGAAGAACTGCAACAGTACGAGCGGCCCATGCCGGTAATGGATAACTACGACTTGCTGCTGGCCGCCAACACCACGGGGGCCATCCAGTGAAAAACCAGACGCAAGCTTTGGAATACGCCAGCGTGATGCAGTACTGCAAAGCGGTCCGCATGCCCACAGTGGGCGCCAACTTCGTTCCTCTGGCCGAGCAGGCGGTGAAGGAAAACCACAGTCACATTCGCTATCTCGAGGCGCTACTGGCCATCGAGTGCGAAGAGCGCGACCGGCACGCCATCGATAACCGTATTCGTGATGCGCAACTGCCGCGCATGAAGACGCTCGAAGAGTTCGATTTTGCGCAAGCATCGCAGATCCCGGCGGCCCGCATTCGCGAACTGGCCGAAGGCGGCTACATCGAACGCAAGGAACCGATCGTACTGATCGGCGAGTGCGGCACCGGAAAGACTCACCTTGCCACCGGCCTGTGTCTGGCCGCTTGCCGGCAGAAGCGCCGTGTCCGCTTCGCCACGGCGGCGGCACTGGTCAACGAGTTGGTCGAAGCCAAGCAGAACAACCAGGTTCGCAAGCTGATGATGCGCTGGCAGAAGTATGAACTGATCGCGCTCGACGAAGTTGGATACGTGCCGCTGGCCGACATCGGCGCGGAGTTCCTCTTTCAAGTGATCTCGGAACGGGCCGAGCGGGCGGCCATTATCGTCACCACCAACCTGCCGTTTTCCGAGTGGACGACGGTGTTTCCTAATCCTCGGCTCTGCAAAGCGCTGCTGGATCGGATCACGGATCGAGCCCACATCATCGAGACCGGAACTGAGTCCTTCCGCTTCCGGCGGACGCTGGAAAGGAGCAAAAAGCGCTGAGCGGGAAATCGCGCGCGCAAAAACAAGGCCGTGGAAATGACGGTCTGTGGAAAGCATGGGAAAACGATAAAACTGTTTTCCCACCCTTCCCACAGCCCTTGGAAATCGCTGCGGCGATTCCCACATTACCACCGCCACGACTACGACGAGCATGAATTTCTCTCAAAACCCGTCAAAACCAAAACCCGGAGAAATGATGCACAATAACACTACCCAGGTGGGCCAAATCAAATGGTCAAAGTGGGCCACGCCGGAATAGCGAACTCACGCAGCGTTGCGCGATCAGAAAGCGGAAACGAGAGCTATCCAGCACCGTCCCGCTGCCCAGAACTCTGCTGCTATCGAGCCCGCTCAACTTCAACGCCACGTAGGTGAGTACATCCACCGGATTGGTCACCAGCAGCAGTTTCGCATCTGGCGCAACTCGTAGCAGATCGGGAATCAGCGCGCGGCAGATCGCCGTGTTCGTCTCCGCCAGATCGATGCGCGTCTGCCCCGGCTTCTGCTTAGCACCTGCAGTTACCACGATCACGTCCGAGTGCTCCAGCACTGTTATGTCATCGGAGCCGTCCAGCTTCGCCATGGGGACGAACATCAGTCCATGGTTAAGATCCAGGACCTCGGCCTCCACCTTCGCCCTGACCCGGTCAAAGAGGCTGATGTGCTTGCCCACACCGCGCACCATGCACGCGTAGGCGATAGTTGCCCCCACACTGCCCGCACCCACAATTCCAATCTTTTCTGCACGGTCGCTCATGGATACCTCCCGAATACTCCTGTAGATTCCGTTTCTCACTTCCGATCATAGGTGGGGTGAGAACGCAATGCAGGGACATTAGTCACAGGGAGGATACGTTCGGCTCATTCTTCAAAGAGGCTTGAAGGTTGTTGCCGGTGATCAGTGGGAAGGACGCAAGTGACAAGGCTCATTTCACGTATGGGTGTGCGCGCGAACGCGGAGCGGCCGAGGAGAAAGGTCAGCACAATGTTGACCGCGAACACCAGCACGCCGCTCAACTCCAGCATCCCGGAGATGGGGAGTGTCTTCCAGGCAAAGGATTGAATGCCTTCGTAGGCAAGCGGCTCAGAGCAGACACGCAAAGTGCAGCCCGTTTGAAGCAACAACAGGCTGAGAAACATCAAGCGTTTGCTGAAGATGCTATAGATGCCGGCAAAATGCGGCAGGATACGCGGCCCGATGGCAAAGACCATGGTGGCGGCAAATCCGACAGTAAGCGCGTGGCGAGAAGCGCCCCAGATGCCCCCGTGTTGGTCGGCAATAGCGGCCCAGACACTCATTGAGCCGGCAATCACCAGCCATGCATAGGCGAGCCGAATGAACGACGGAAAGCTGGGATGAATTCCCTGCACCTTAGCAGCTCCGTGAGGCCGCTGTATCAGATGCAATGCGAGCCCGATTGCAATTGAGGCTGCGGTGAGCAAAATCGTCGCCGCGATGGTCCAACCGGAGACGCCGGAAAGAACACCCATCAGGTCCAGGATCAACGCGGTCAAGAATACTCGCGCGCTCGGCTGGGCAATCGCGAGGAAGGTAGGCAGCCAACGTGCGGAGAACCCCCAGACCACGGGTACGAGGAATCCCCAGGCAAGCAATGCCAGGTACTTCTGGTCGAGAGCGTGCGGAAAGGCGAGAAGTGTTCCATTGGCTGCCAGGCGTACGCATTCAACGAAGTTGAAGATGACCAAAGCTGCGAGCCCGGCGGTTCCCATTAACACGGAGACCATCCACAACTCCATTCGCGGCTTTGCACGCTTACTCTGCGCCCACTCTGGCAGCTTGTGCTGTGATGCGGCAGCGATGAACAAGAGGACTGCGATCAATTCAAATCCGGCAGAGATCGGGAACACCAAGCGCCAATGCCAGCCGTAAATGCTTGCTGTCCATCGCATCGCAACGCCTGAGGTCCACAGAACGAAGCATGTCAGCGGAATCCTGATCACCGACCGCCCATGCGATGGCTGCGAATAGAATCCGATTCCGAGAATGAAGCTACCGATCCAGCCGAATACCTGCGCATGGCCGTGACCCTGGATCCACGCCGCCGGCAGGCTGGCGAGTCCGTGATGCGTGCTGATCGCCATCAGGTTTGAAAAGCCGAGCAATGTACCCGGCAACGCCATGAAGAAAATGCCGGCCAGAATCCACGCCCGCAACATCAGGCTCTTCAGTCGTTCGCGAGCAACGATGGCTTGCATCGAATCGGTTGAGTCCGGCCGAGGCGTCATTTTGATATGTCCGATGGTAGCCATGTTTACCTCCGTTGATTCAACTCGGCTTCCATCTCGATTGCGCGTGGAAAAAGAATGTCGTTTTCGAGATGCACATGCTGCAGCAGGTCGCGCTCAAACTGACCGAGACCGGCAAAGAGCGCGATGTATGTGGCGCATGCCCATGCGGGAGGCTTAAATTCGTTCGTCAGTCTGCGCAGCTCGACACGAGACGTTCGGCAGATTCGTGTTCCCGCACCATCATGGAAATCGGCTGGGCAACCGTCTGGAAGCAGGCGTGTGCAGATGGGGCGAACCCGACGGTCTCTTCTTCCATTTGCGCAATGAAAGGGAACAAAACCTGTTCTTCTTTCTGAAGATGCGCAGAACATTTCGGCGTGAAGCGCGTCCAGCAAGGTCTCGACCTCCTTCAACTCGGGCGCACGATCTCCATGTTTGCCGATGAGCTTGTGCGCCATCTCAACCAGCCGCGGTAGCTCGCATCGAACGTACTGATGATGGGTGCGGACGATGTGCTGGATCAGGCGGCTCATGGAATAGCTCGCGAGATCCGCGGGCTCGGCCCCAGGTTCATTAGCTGCGGCGTCGGAGAGTTTTTCGAGCACCTGGTCGACCGAGAGCTGCAACTCCGCGCAAGCCTGCTTCGAGCGATTCGTCGGCGCGCGAACAGAGGTCGATGTCAAATCGCTGCAAAGACTGCCGCTGCGGATGACTGCTTCGTAACGATCTCGCGGATGGACTGTGTTGAGGTTGGCATAAGCACTCTCCACCTGCAACGGTAGAGAACGGCGTGAACAGGCGCAGTAACTTATGTCACTCGGAGCTGCAAAAGGTCTAAGAAGTCGTCTCCAGAAGCGCCTTAAGCCCTTCATGATCCTTGACCACGATCTGCCGCGCATCCACGTCCAATAGTCCCTCGGCCTGGAGGCGCATGAGGTTCCGGGAGACCAGTTCGCGGACCGTTCCAAGCTGATTGGCGAGTTCCTGATGGGTTGCCGGCAGTTGAAACTCGATTCCGAGAGAGCTCTGCTTGCCCTCGCTTTGCGCGAGTTTGAGCAGTGCCGATATGAGACGCTGGCGGATCGTCGTAAACGACAACTCCTCGATGATCCCCACGAGCCGCCGCAACCGGGCTCCAACCACTTGCAGCACCTTGAGTGCGACTTCAGGGTGCTCCATGCAGTACGCCTGAAAATCGCGCCGCGAGATGAACGCAATTTCTGCATCCTCGATCGCAACCGCGGAAGCCGGAAATGGGCCGCCATCGAATACCGGCAATTCCGCGACTGATTCGCCCGGAACGTTTACCGCAAGAACCTGCTCACGGCCGCTCATGGATGTCTTGAAAATGCGGACTTTGCCCTGTGCGATGATGTGCAACCCGTTGCACGGCTCGCCTTCTGAAAAGAGCAACTCTCCGGCGCTGAATAGTTTACGGACAGTTCGCGCAGCCAGCATTTTCAACTCCGTCGGCGTGAGACTCGACAAGAGTGCGGTTTTCCCGAGTGCCGTAGCGAGATCGGTGCGTTCAGCAGTCACTCGGGAATTCTAGCAGCCTGGGACTTTGGTCACTGCATCTGCCCAGTTTCAGGCTGTCTCATAGGTTCATGAACCCGCAAATCAACACGACCGACTTCAATGAACGGCCATTCATCGCCATCTGGGAAGTGACCCAGGCATGCGACCTCGCCTGTGTGCACTGCCGCGCATCCGCCCAGCCGGACCGCAGCCCCATGGAACTCAGCACGGATGAGGGCAAACATCTGATCGACCAGATCGCGGCCTTGAAGGTTCCGGTCTTTGTATTGACGGGAGGCGACCCGATTAAACGGCCTGATCTTTTTGAACTGATCGCTCATGCCCGCTCGGTCGGAGTCAGAGTTTCGCTGACACCGAGCGCTACGCCTTTGCTGACGAAGGACGTCATTGTCAGACTCAAAGAGGCTGGCCTCGCCAGGTTAGCCGTGAGCATGGATGGCGCCAGCGCCGAAACTCACGACGCATTTCGCGGGATGAGCGGGTCATTCGCGCGAACGCTCGATGCAGTGCGCTGGGCAAATGAAATCGGATTACCGGTGCAGATCAACACCACCTTCAGCCGCAGGAACATCAACGAGATTGACAGCATCGTTGCGTTGATGGAAAAGCTGAAGATCACGCTTTGGAGTGTCTTCTTCCTCGTTCCTACCGGACGTGGAAAGCTGAACGATCTATTGAATGCGGAGGAGTTCGAATCGGTCTTTGCGAAGGTCTACAGTCTCTCCAAGACCGCAAGCTTCGACATCAAGACGACCGAGGCGCAGCATTACAGGCGCTATCTCTTGCAGCAACGGGTCGCTGAACGCAAGTTGGGAATCGACGTCGCCTCACAGCATGAGAGAGCCGTTGACGCGATTGGGCGCGCACCGCGCGGTCTCAACGACGGGAAGGGATTTGTCTTCATCTCGCACAAAGGAGAAGTGTTCCCAAGCGGTTTCCTCCCTCTCTCGGCCGGCAATATCCGCGATCAGGAATTGGCCGCGATCTATCGCGACTCGCCCCTGTTCCGCAATTTGCGCGACACATCGAAGCTTGAGGGAAAGTGCGGTTCCTGCGAATTCAAAGAAATCTGCGGTGGATCGCGCGCCCGCGCGTATGCTCTGACTGGAAACCCGCACGCTGAAGAGCCATGCTGCTCCTATGTTCCAAAGGGCTACGCGCAGCCGGCGCCGCAGACTGAAAACAGTAACGACGCTCCATGTACTTCAGGGCGCATGAAGGCCGCAATCGCCGTCGAATGGGCGACAATCGACAGGACGGAAGAAGTAAAGGGAACACCATGGCAATTCAGATTGGCGCAAAGCCCGACAGCGGTTTTGACGACCCGATCGGCATGCTCAAAGACTGCCACAGAAGGATCGAGAGCTTCCTCGGCATTCTTTGCGTTGTGGTTGATCGAGCGCAAGGCAGGAGTCTTACCGATGAGGAACGCGATGCGGTCAAGGCTGCGCTGCAGTACTTCCGAACTGGCGGACAACGCCACACAGCGGATGAGGAAGAATCGCTCTTTCCGCGACTGCGCAAGTCCGACGCGAAATCCTTCGAGGAGATCGACCGGCTTGAGGACGATCATCACGAGGCAAACGATCTGCACTGTTCGGTCGAGCGGCTGTACTCAGTCTGGATTGAGTCGGGCAGCTTAGGCCCGGAAGATGCGCAGCTCTTGCATTCCCAAACCGCGCGCCTCAAGCAACTCTATTCCGACCATATCCAAATCGAGGAAACGATTGTTTTCGCACGGGCGATCCAGGTGCTGGACAGCCACGCCATCGCGGCGATCGGGACCGAATTTCGTTTCCGACGGAAGTAGCTCTCTGCGGCATAGATGTCATGCCGACTGATTCCGCGAACTCGCCGGCAGTTCCCTGCAGTCCACTTGCGTTCGACTCCTACATGCCGGGGTGACCGGCCTCTCTCGCATGGGAAACCAGATCCATATACACGTCGCGTGGCAGATTCGTCTGCCAATGCCCAGTAGCCTTTGCCACTACGACCAGGCCCAGGAAGATGCAAGCGAGAACTGCTGCAACGGCAATGGGTGAGAGTGCACGACGACGCCATCTCTCCGCCGGTATTACTGCCTTTCTCGGTACCAACGAGAATTGCAGAGCGTTCTCGGCCGGGCACGCCGCGACACACGCCATGCACGCCGTGCATTCAACGGATCGGATTTGCACGAGTTGATCAACGGCCAGACCGGAAGGACAGGCTCGCGCGCATTTCCCGCAATCGATGCAGGCCTCGACGTCGCGGCGGATCTTTACCGGACTGAGCAGCGATGTGATTCCCAGCAGCGCTCCATACGGACAGAGATACCGGCACCAGAAGTTTTGGATCAGCATGGACAGCAGAACCAGCAAACCGATAACGATTGCCGCTGTTTGCCCGATATCGCGGAAGAAATTCAGCATCTTGACATCGGCGACCAGGCCGTACGGTGTGGACATGAAATCGTGGATCGCCTCGGCGGACATGGCGCCGATCAGGAACACAAAGAAGCCAAGAAGCAGGTACTTCAGCCCTCGTAATGGGATATCCAACCATTTTGGTGGATGCAGATTACGGCCGAATACGCGTCTTCCAAGCTTCCAG
The DNA here is from genome assembly GCA_963811975.1 of uncultured Alphaproteobacteria bacterium. GTDB lineage: Bacteria > Pseudomonadota > Alphaproteobacteria > Rhizobiales > Beijerinckiaceae > Rhodoblastus. Next base: position 52,219 of record CAWETR010000018.1, on the reverse strand, counting down.
AGATGCTCCGACAGCGTTCCAACGGGGCAAAGCCAGGAACAGAAGGCTTTCTTGAGCAGCAGGCTCATCAGCATGAAGGCAATAAACAGGACCATGGCGGCGGGGTGGATTGCGGGCACGCGTCCTGTGAGCAAGAAATATTTCGTATTCATCAAGCCCGCGATGGGCAGCCAGCCTTCGGCCCCTGCGGGTCGTGGCACGCTTAACCCTGTGCCGCCGCGCTCGCAAAAGCGAACCCAGAGAAGGAATTGGATTCCCAGCCAGCCATTCAAAGCTACGAACAGCCACTGAACGATTCGCCTGATCCTTTGGGAACCATCCGAGCTGGACCTGCGGACAAGTTTCTTCTTTCCTTCCTGCTTGTGGATTGACGTGATGGTTGCTGTGCCCATGTCGAGTTGACCTTCTGTCTACTAAGCGCAAGCCTAGGCGAACAGAACGGAGATCTCAGCGACTTTGGTCACACCGATACCTCCAACAGTTTTTGGCATATTGAGCTTCAGAGTGACCAAAGTCGCTGTGGCGGACATTGCGATCTCTGTAAGTTGGGGTTCAAGGAGATCGAAATGACCGCAACCACACAAACCGTCCGCGAAATCGCGCTGGAACAACCCACTGCAATCCGTGTCTTTGAACAATTTGGAATCGACTACTGTTGCGGGGGCCGCAAGCCTCTAGCAGAGGCATGCGCTGCCGGGAACCTGGAAATTGATTCGGTTATTGCGGCGCTGGAAGAGGCGGAAAAGAAGCCTGGGACTGAGGTCGAGAATTGGGCCGAGAAATCGTTGGAGAGCTTGAGCTCGCACATTGTAGCCAAACATCACGCATACGTGAAACGCGAACTGCCGCGGCTGGCCCAGCTGGCTCAGAAGGTCGTGAATCGTCACGGCTCCACGAAGCCGGAGTTGCCAGTGATCGCCAACACTCTCATGCAATTGGATGAAGAGCTCACCCAACATCTGGCGAAGGAAGAGGCCGTCCTGTTTCCCTACATCGCGGCCTGGAGCGGTCCGTCTCCATTGGAACCCCTAAGCCCCGTAGCTGCTTTGGCACGGTTGCGAATCCGATCGCGATGATGACGCAGGAACACGATGCTGCGGGCGCCCTGATTCTGAAATCCGCCGTCTGAGCGGAAATTTCACCACCCCAGAGGATGCCTGCCCGACCTTTCACGCGTTCTATGACGGTTTGAGGGAATTCGAGCAGGACCTGCATCAACACATCCATCTTGAGAACAATATCCTCTTTCCTCGTGCCATTGAGTTGGATTCAATTGCCAACCGGATGAAGAATTGAGCGAGGCGCCCTTCCAACTTAAGCTCCCCGGAATTAAGTATTGAGTCGATCCTCTCGGATCACTTCCCTTATGTCGGCAAGGCTCCGCCGATCGGCTTCCGCTCAGTCGTCGGTTTACGCTAACAGCCCAAAGCGCGTTTTGAGGCTGGTCAGCATCAATCAGTCTTGATGAGCGCCTTAGCGTTCGCCATTCGGATTATCAAAACATCGACCCATACAATCGTAGAAGCAGAACAGGCTCCGCATACGGGAGCCTGTTGTTGTCATTGAACACGTCGCCGAGCATACCAAGCAGCGCCGAGATTCTTGACTTGTACCTTTTTGTACCTTGATGTCACATGCCAGACAGGACTTAAGTCTTTTGGAATGAATGGCGGGGACGACGGGGCTCGAACCCGCGACCTCTGCCGTGACAGGGCAGCGCTCTAACCAACTGAGCTACGTCCCCAACTGGTACCGCCATATAAAATATGGCCTACAATCATATCGCTGCATCAGTGCACTGGGACGAGTGTACAGTAGGCGATGTGATGGCTTTAGCAACATGAAGGACTCTTGTCGTACGCGAGAAAAGGGCGGGCCTTGCTGAGATAGCCTGCGCTTGGCCCTATGCCCGACCAGACGGCGCGGCTGCCGCGGCCGCCGGAAGAAAGCCCATATCCACGGAGATTCCCCGCACACACTGTAGCAGGTGATTGGCGATGGAGGGAAGCTTCTGCGCGGTGACGCGGAAGGACGGCCCGGAGACGCTGACTGCCGCCACGGGCAGTCGCTGGGCATCCAGCACCGGCACGGCGATGCAGCGCAGACCCTCCTCGAACTCTTCATCGTCCACGGCATAGCCGCGGCGGCGGGTCTTTTCGATCTCCACGCGCAGGGCCTCGACCGTAGAGATGGTGCGGTGGGTGAAGCGCTCGAAGCGGATGCGGCGCAGCACATCGGCCAGTCGCTCCTCGGGCAGGAAGGCCAGCATCGCCTTGCCCACCGAGGTGCAGTGCACCGGGTTGCTGGCGCCGATGCGCGTAATCATGCGCACCGAGCGGGCCGGCTCGATCTTGTCGATGTAGATGACGCGCGCCCTTCCAGAATGCACAGGTGCGCGGTCTCTTCCGTCTCGGCCACCAGCCGCCGGAGATGCGGTTGCGCGCGGTCGCGCAGGTCGTACTGCTCGATGGCGCGATTGCCCAAATCAAAGAGCCGCAGCCCCAGGCGGAACTTGCCGCCGGCGGTGCGCTCCACCATGCGGTGCCGCTCCAGAACCATCAGGAAGCGGTGCGCCGTGCTCTTGTGCAACTGCAGCGAGGTGGCAACCTGCGCCAATCCCAGCGGCGTATCGCTCTCGCCCAGCAGATCCAGAACGGCAAATGCCCTGTCCAGGGCCTGAACTTTGTAGGTGCCTTGCGGGGCTGCGTCTCGCATTTTGGTCCTCTGTTCCGCGTGGTGATTACAATATAAGTCTCCTGGATTGGCGCGCCCGTGTCAAGTACTGATACGAAGAGCCTCATTTATGGGACGATTTTGGGAGGTTTTTCCCTCAAGTGCGCGACCTAGCCGAGCAAGGGCAGATTGGAAACCGCCCGCTGCGTGGGAATCGCGGCCAGTTCGCCAGGATCTCCTCGGTCTTTACGGCGTCACTTCCCTGCCCGCGATAAAGACCCGCGGCCTGGCCGGCGCGGCAATGTAATAGGCCAGCTCGCGGTAATCCGCCAAACTCATGAATCAGAAAATCGGCCTGCTTGCCGGTCTCCAGGGACCCCGTCCGGTTGCCGAGACCCAGGCTCCAGGCCGCATTGAGGGTGGCGGCGGTGAGCGCCTCGGCGGGCAGCAGCCCCATCTGCGCGCTTGCCAGCGAAAGCATGAATGGCATCGACGGCGACGGCGACGAGCCGGGGTTGAAATTGTGGCCAGCACGATGGCCAGCCCCAGCTCCACCATGGTCCGCGCCGGCGGATACTGCGTGCGTCTCAGCGCAAACACAGACCCCGGCAGCAGCACGAAATTCTGGAATTCCCGGCCTGGGACTGCCAGCCCTACGATCGCGTCTCGCCGAACGCCGCCATCGCGGCGCAGCGCATGACGGCGTTGGCGCGGCTCGCCCGCACGCGCTCCTCGCTCGAGAAGCCGCGCATCCTGCTCACCACTGTCGCCGCGCTCGCCCAGCGCGTGCCGCCGCGCCGCGAGATGGCGGCCAAGACCTTTTCCGCGGCGCCGGGCGCGGCGGTCGATCTGCACGAACTCGCCGCCTGGCTCGAAGCCAACGGATTTATGCGCGCATCGACTGTCCGCGAGAGCGGCGAATATGCGCTGCGCGGCGGCATCGTCGATCTGTTTCCGCCGAGCCTGTCCGCGCCGGTCCGGCTCGATTTCTTCGGCGACGTGCTGGAGACGATCCGCGCCTTCGACCCAGAAAGCCAGCGCACCACCGCGCAATTGCGCGCGCTCGATCTCGTGCCGGTCAACGAGGCGCCGATCCTCACCGAGACCATCAAGCGGTTCCGGCAGAGCTATATCGCGCATTTCGGCGCCCAGACGCGCGGCGACGCCCTCTATGAAGCCGTGAGCGAAGGCCGTCGCCCGGCCGGGCTCGAACATTGGCTGCCGCTGCTCTACGACAAGCTCGACACCCTGTTCGACTATATCGACGACGCGCCGCTGCTGCTCGACGCCCAGGCCGAGGCCGCCGCGCACGAGCGCTTCGACCAGATCAAGGATTATTACGAGTTCCCGCCGCAGCGTCTATTCGCGCGATCCCGCACATTGCAATTACAAGCCGCTGCCGCCCGAGGAGCTCTATCTCGACGCGGACGAATTCGCGCAGGCGCTGGCCAAGACGGCGACCGCGCGGTTCACGCCGTTCGCAGTGCCCGAAGGCGCGGCCAAGATCGTGGATTGCGGCGGCGTTCCGGGGCGCAACTTCTCGCCCGAGCGCAATGACGAAAACGCCAATGTGTTCCAGGCGGCGGTCGATCACATCCGCACGCTGCAGGGCGAGGGCAAGAAGGTCATCGTCGCCGGCTGGACCGACGGCTCGCGCGAGCGTCTCGGCTCGGTGCTGGCCGAACATGGCCTGAAGAAAATCGAGCCCGTGTCGTCGCTGGCGCAGGCGCTGGGCCTGCGGGACTCGCGCGTCGCTCTCGCCGTGATCGGGCTCGAGGCCGGCTTCGTCGCCGGCGATCTCGCCATCATCGGCGAGCAGGACATTCTGGGCGACCGCCTCGCGCCGCAGCGCCGGCGCCGCAAGCGCGCGGAAAATTTCCTGGCCGAGGTTTCGGCGCTGTCGGCGGGCGATCTCGTCGTCCATGTCGATCACGGCATCGGCCGTTTCATCGGCCTCAAGCATATCGAGGCGGCGGGCGCGCCGCACGATTGCCTGGAGCTGCATTATCATTCCGGCGACAAGCTGTTCGTGCCGGTCGAGAATATCGAGCTGCTGTCGCGCTACGGCTCGGAAGACAACGAGGTCGCGCTCGACCGGCTCGGCCACAGCGCCTGGCGCGAACGCAAGGCGCGCCTGAAATTGCGCATCCGCCAGATGGCGCAGGGGCTCATCAAGATCGCCGCCGCCCGCGCCCTGCGCGAGGCGCCGAAACTGACGCCGCCCGAGGGTCTCTACGAGGAATTCTGCGCCCGCTTCCCCTATGACGAGACCGAGGACCAGCTCGCCGCCATCGAGGCGACGCTGATCGACATGGCCTCGGGCAAGCCGATGGACCGCCTGATCTGCGGCGACGTCGGCTTCGGCAAGACCGAAGTGGCTTTGCGCGCGGCGTTCGCCGCCGCGATCAACGGCGTGCAGGTCGCGGTGGTTGTGCCGACCACTCTGCTCGCGCGCCAGCATTTCAAGAATTTCACCGCGCGTTTCGCCGGACTGCCGGTGCGCATCGCGCAGATGTCGCGCATGGCGAGCGCTGCGGACATGAGGGACGCGCGCGCTGGCGCGGCCGACGGCTCGCTCGACATCGTCATCGGCACCCATGCGGTGCTCGGCAAGAAAATGATTTTCAAGAACCTCGGCCTCGTCGTCATCGATGAGGAGCAGCATTTCGGCGTCGGCCACAAGGAGCGGCTCAAGGAGATGCGCGCGGAGGTCCATGTGCTGACGCTGTCCGCGACGCCGATCCCGCGCACCTTGCAACTGGCGCTGACCGGCGTGCGCGAACTCTCGATCATCGCCACGCCGCCGGTCGACCGCCTCGCCGTGCGTACCTTCGTGACGCCGTTCGACGATCTCATTTTACGTGAAGCCCTGTTGCGCGAGCGTTTTCGCGGAGGGCAGAGCTTCTTCGTCTGTCCACGCCTCGAAGATCTCGACGACGTCGCCGCATGGCTGCGCCAGAACGTGCCGGAAGCGAAGTTCACAATCGCCCACGGCCAGATGGCCGCGACCGAACTGGAAGACCACATCGGCGCCTTCTACGACGGCAAATATGATGTGCTGGTCTCGACCAATATCGTCGAATCCGGCCTCGACATTCCGACCGCCAACACGCTGATCGTCTATCGCGCCGACATGTTCGGCCTTGCGCAGCTCTATCAATTGCGCGGCCGCGTCGGGCGCTCCAAGACGCGCGCCTACGCCTTCTTCACGACGCCGCTCAACCGCACCATCACGCCGCAGGCGCAGAAGCGGCTGGAGGTGCTGCAATCGCTCGACACGCTCGGCGCGGGCTTCCAGCTCGCCAGCCACGATCTCGACCTGCGCGGCGCCGGCAACCTGCTCGGCGACGAGCAGTCGGGCCATATCCGCGAGGTCGGCTACGAGCTTTACCAGCAGATGCTGAACGAGACGATCGCGGCGCTGAAGGCGGGCGGCGGCGAGGCTGTGGAAGAGACCTGGTCGCCGCTGATCACGCTCGGCACGCCGGTCACTATTCCCGAACATTATGTAGAGGATCTCGAGTTGCGCCTGCAGCTCTATCGCCGCCTGGCAACGCTCGACGACGAGGCCGAGATCGAGAGCTTCGCCGCCGAAATGATCGACCGTTTCGGGCCGATGCCGGACGAGGTGAAACAGCTGATGGTTCTGGTCGGCGTCAAGGCTCTGTGCCGCCGCGCCCATGTCGAGAAGGTCGAGGCGGGGCCGAAGGGCATCATCGTCGGCTTCCGCAACAACAGCTTCGCCAATCCGGCCGGACTGGTGCGCTTCATCGCGCGGCAGGGCTCGGAGGCCAAGGTGCGGCCCGACATGAAGATCGTCTTCATCGGCGATTTCGAACGCGCCAAGGACCGCCTGAGCGGCGCCCGCGCAATTCTGCGCGAACTGGTGCAGATCGCGGAGAAGAAAGGCTAGGCCTCAGGCCGACACGGCGCGCACGAAATCCGCGAAAGCCGCCAGTTGCTTGCCGAGAAAATCCTTCGTCGTCGCGTCGGTGAGGTCGCCGGTGGCGGCGTCGAACTTGCCGCCGGCGCCGCCGATCATCGCTTCCGGGACGTTCATCACGCGGGCGTCTAGAAACACGAAGCTCTGGCGCAGGTGATATTGCATCCGCGCGCCGCCGAGCGCGCCGGGCGAGGCGCTCTGGATCAGCACGGGCTTGCCCTTGAAGGGCGCCGACGGCAGCCGCGACAGCCAGTCGATCGCGTTCTTCAGCACGCCGGGCACGCAATAATTATATTCCGGCGAGACGATGATCAGTCCGTCCGCGGCCTTGATCGCCGCGCCCATCGCCTCGACGGCGGCGGGAATGCCCACGGCCTGAACATCGGCGTTGTAGAGCGGGAAATCACCGACCGAGCCGAGCGCCGAAATCGTGACGCCCTCGGGCGCCATAGCGGGCAGGGCGCGGGCCACGCCGCCGTTGAAGGACGCCTTGCGCAGGCTTCCGAGCAAAGTGACGAAATGCAATTGTTTTGCGCTCATGTCGCCCTCTCATCGTGGTTGAGAATTTGAACCCGCGTTTTAATCGTTGAGGAATTGCGGTGAGAAATTGCCCGATTGCGCCAGCCAGTCGTTGGCTGCGGCCCGGCCGGCGTCCCGCAATTGGGTGATGAAGGACCATTCCAGATTGCCGGGGCTGTGCTCGGCAAGGGATTGCACATTGTCTTCCGCCGAGAGCCGGTCGATCCGCAGCTTCGCCCATTTGCCCGAGGCGTCGCCCGCCGCGCAGAGCGGGGCTAGCAGCCGGATCGCCTCGATCTCGCGGTCGAGCGTCGAAGCGAAATTGATCTGCTCGATGCGCCGCTCGATGTCGTGGCGCGAGCGCGGCGCGCTCTGCGACCGGCTCGGCGTGATCTGGATGATCAGGACGTCCGAGGCGTCGCTCTCCACCGCCAGCGGCGTCAGCGGTGGATTGGCGATATAGCCGCCGTCCCAGTAGAGCTCGCCGTCGATTTCGATCGATTGATGCAGTAGCGGCAGGCAGGCCGAGGCCAAAATCGCCTCGACGGTCAGTTCGTCGTTACGGAAGATGCGCAGGCTGGCCGTGCTGACCCGCGTCGCCGCGATCAGGAGGCGCGGGCTTGACGAATGCCGGAGCCGCTCGAAATCGACATGGGACTCCAGCGCCACGCGCAAAGGATTAAGGTCGAACGGGTTGAACTGGTAGGGCGACATCGCCCGCGCCATGAAGCCGAGCGGCAGCGTCACGGCCTTGGGCAGGAAAGCCGCACCCTGACTGACATGGGTCCAGAATTTCTCGAGGTTTTTTCGCGCGCCCTCGCGCCCGCCTTCGGCGAGGCCGCTGGCCAGCAGGGCGGCGTTGACCGCCCCGGCGCTGGCGCCGGAAAAGGCGTCGAGAGCGATAGCTCTCTTCCTCAAGCAGGCGTTCGAGCGCGCCCCAGGTAAAGGCGCCGAACGAGCCGCCGCCCTGCAAAGCCAAGGCGAGCCGCTCCGGAGGCCAGGACCGTTTGCCCGTCTGCCGTTGAAAATCGAGGGCGGCCTTGACGATATCCAAAGACAATCCTCCGCCTGAGCAGCAGGCTCTGGCGCGCCAAACGCTGCGGGCGCCGCTCCCGGCAAAGTTAAGCGCGACCGCCCAAAGCGCAAGGGCGACGCGCTCCGATTTCTTTTTCGCCGAGTCCGCGTGGTAACCTTAACTTAACGAATCGTTAGTGCTTTCCCGTCAAATTGAATCGGTCGCCAGTCTGGATTCGCGGGGTTGCGCCGTGGCGCTCAGCATTTTCGCCGCCGTTCTCTTCGGCGCTTTGGTCGGTCTCGATCGCCGCCTCGCCGGGCACAAGGCCGCCTCAGCCTTCACCATCGCCGCCGGCCTGTCCGGATGGGCCGTCGGCCTCGCCTGGACGGCCTACGCGCCGCCGGACTGGTCGTTCGATTCGATCTGGGTCGAACTGTCCGCCGCCTGCTGCGTGTTCGCGCTGGGTTTCGGCGGCGAGGACGGCGCGGATTTCGACGCCGACGAGTCCCGCGACGCCCTTCTGCTGCGGCTGTTCCAGTCCGGCGCCTTCGGAATCGCCAGCGCCGTCGGCGCCTTTGGCTATTCCCTGGCCTTCCTGAGCTTCATGGTGGCCGGGCATCTGCTGGAATGGGCGCTGACCCGCCTGCTGCGGCTCGACGGTCGCGCGGGGGCCGGCGCGCGCGTATTTGCCGCATTCAGTCCAGGAACATTCAGCCTATGAGCATTCAGCCCACGACACGGGCGCCGCGCGAAACTGGCTCGACGATGCGCCGCCGACCTTCATCGCGGCGCTCAATGCGGCTTTTGCGGACGAGGCGGCTCCGAGGACAGGCTCCAGCTCTCCAGAACATCGCCAAATAAAGGTTGTGCATAATTCGGCAAAACCTTCGGATGCCCGATCCGCCGCCAATACGCGATCCATTGCGCGCGGGCATGGTACAGCGGCACAACGTAAAATCCCGACAGAAGCACGCGATCCAGCGCGCGGGCGGCGGTGACGAACTCCTCCCGCGACTGCGCCGCCTGAAGCGCGGCGATCATAGCGTCGATGGCCGGGCTTTTCGCCCCCGCCAGATTGTAGGACGCCTCCTGCGCGGCGCTGTCGCCGCCCCATCTCATGCGCTGCTCGTTGCCCGGCGAGGCCGAGGCCTGCCACAGGCCGATCATCATGTCGAAATCGAACCGCTGGCGGCGGCGCTGGAACTGGACCTCGTCGACCAGCCGCACCCGCGCGTCCACGCCGATCCGCCGCAACTGCCCGGAATAATAAAGCGCGAGGCGCTCCTGCTCGCGGTCGATGACGAGAATTTCGAACGCCAGAGGCTTGCCGTCGCGGGTCAGCGCGCCGTTTTGCAGCGTCCAGCCGGCTTTTGCCGCCAGCGCCAGCGCCTTTTTCGCCAGCTCGCGGTCGCGGCCCGAGCCGTCCGAGCGCGGCGGCGACCAGCGGCCTTCGAGAATGTCGTCGCGCACGGCGCCGGGGAAGGGCGCGAGCAAGGCGCGCTCCGCTGCGCTGGCGGGCCGGCCCGCGGCGGACAGTTCCGAATTCGTCGAAAAAGCTTTTCGTGCGCGTGTAGAGGCCTGAATAGAGATTGGCGTTGAGCCATTCGAAATCGAACATCGCGGCCAAAGCTTCGCGCAGCCGCGGATCGGCGAAAATGTCGCGGCGGGTGTTGAAGGCGAAGCCGCCCAGCCCCTTGGGGCCTCCCAGCGGCAAGGATTCCAGCGCGACGCGGCCGTCGCGGCGGGCGGCGAAATCATAGCCGCCGACCCAGCGGTGCGGCTCGGACTCGACGCGATAATCGACCAGCCCCGCCTTGAAGGCCTCGAACAGGCTGTTGTCGTCGCGGCCGTAATCGAACACCACCTCGTCGAAATTATAGAGCCCGCAATTGACGGCGAGGTCCTTGCCCCAATAATCCGGGTCGCGGCGCAGCACGAGCTTTTCGCCGGGCTTGACCTCGGAGACCTTGTAGGGACCGGAACCGAGCGGGACCGCAAGCCCCTCCTCGGCGAAGCGCTTTTCGGTCATGGCATGGGCCGGCAGCACCGGCATCAGCGCCAGGATCAGCGGCAATTCGCGATCGTCGGCGCCGGCAAGGTCGTAGCGGATCGTGCGTTCGTCCGGCGCCTCGACCGATTTCACGAGGCCATAGGCGGCGCGTTGCTGCGGCCGGCCCTTGTTCTTCAGCAGGTTGAAGGAAAACACCACGTCGCGCGGCGGAAATAGGCGCGCCGTCGGAGAAATGCGCGGACGGGTTGAGCCGGAACACGACGTAATCGCGCGCCTCGTCGGTTTCGATCGATTGCGCGACAAGCCCGTACAGCGTGAACGGCTCGTCGTAGGAGCGGGCCATCAGGCTCTCGTAGACCGGCCCGGCGATGCCCGCGGCCGTGGTCCCGGCGTTGACGCCATAGGGATTGAGATTGTCGAAGGCGCCGATATTCGCCCAGATGCAGCGTCCCGCCCTTGGGCGCGGCCGGATCGGCATAGGGCAGGCATTTGAAATCAGGCGCCAGCGCCGGTTCGCCCTGCATCGCGATGGCGTGGCTGATTTGGCCGGATCGCGGGTTTGCGGGGGATTTTCAGCATCGCGCGCCATTGCGGGCGCGAGCGCCAGCAAGGCGGCGGCGAGGCAAGAGACGAAAATCCCGCGCGAAAGCGGGCAGAAGCGGCGCATGACGCGATGCTAAAGCAATTTTATCGACTTGACGCCGGATTTTACGCCAATCGGCAAGAAAACGCGCCGCCTGGACTTTTCACGGCTGGAAAAACGTGAGCGAAACCGATATGAAGGCGCCGTCAATCTATCGCCTTATTTTGAGGCGATGAGCGCCTCGCTTGGCTCCCAAGGGGCGAACAGAGGTCTCTCGCAGATCGCGGGCCGGGCGTTCCCGCCGCCCCGCTGAAAGGATTTCGAATGTCGATGTCTTCGTCCCGCTTTGGCGCCGCTCTGGTCGCGGGCGCGCTCCTCCTCGGCTCCGCGCCGGCTTTCGCGCAGCAGCCCGGCGCCATGACTCCGCAGCCGGCTCCGGCTCCGGGCCAGGCCGCCGGCCGGCCAGCCCGGCGGCGCGCCGCAGGGCCCGCTGAAAGTGGACCTCATCCCGACCCAGGCCGACTGGACCAAGGTTTGCGGCCACGACGCCGCCGCCAACAAGGACATCTGCTACACCACGCGCGATTTCGGCGCCCAGAAGCGACCAGGCCGCCGGTGCTGGCGCTGGCCGTCTATGACGTGAAGGGCGAAGACATCCGCATCGTCCGCTTCCTGATGCCGGTCGGCCTGATGCTGCGTCCGGGCTTCCGCTTCTCGTCGACAAGGGCCCGGTCACGGAAGGCGCGTTCGAAATCTGCTTCCCGAACGGCTGCTTCGCCGAGGCCAAGGTCAAGAAGGACGTGATCGACGCCGCCAAGAAGGGCACGACCATGACCGTCGTCGTCAAGAACCAGGCCAATGCGGAAGTCGTGTTCAACCTGCCGCTGGCCGGCTTCGGCAAGGCCTTCGACGGCCCGGCGATCGACCCCAAGGTTCTGGAAGAGCAGCAGAAGAAGCTGCAGGCCGAACTGCAGAAGCGCGCCGAGGAAGAGCGCAAGAAGCTCGAGCAGAAGCGGCGCCGCCGCTCCGGCTCCGGCCGCGCCCGCCGCCCCGGCTGCTCCCGGCAGTAATTCTCTCCTCTCCGGCCGCCGCTCCGGCGGCGGCCAGACGGAACGCAAAAACGCGCGGATTGTTCCGCGCGTTTTTCGTGCGTCAGCGGCGATCGATTCAGGTCGATCGGAAGCTCAGTTGATGACGCGGGACCGGCGCATGTAGCGGCCGGTGTCAGAGCGGACGAAGGCTTCGTCGATCTGCGGATTGCGCAGGGGCGCGCCGCTGTCGTCGGCATCGAGGTTCTGCTCGGAGACATAGGCCATGTATTCGGTGTCCGAATTCTCGGCGTAGAGGTGATAGAACGGCTGGTCCTTGGCGGGGCGCACTTCCTCGGGAATGGACAGCCACCATTCCTCGGTGTTCGCGAAGACCGGATCGATGTCGTAGATCACGCCGCGGAAGGGGTATTTGCGGTGTTTGACGACTTCGCCGATGCCGAACTTCGCCGCGCGCGGTTTCATCGCGATGGCCCCTGTCCTGCCGAGCAGCAGAAAAAGGTTTCACAGCGCGGCAGACGTGTCAATTGCGCGCCCCGCGGCCTGCTGGCCGCAGGGCGAACCTGTCGGGCCGGATCAGAAGCCGTAAAGCGCCGCGTATTCGGGATCCTTGGCCGCGACCTGCCGGGCGCAGTCCACCATGACCTTGGCCTGTTTCCAGGTGGCGTCGTCCTGCATCTTGCCGTCGATCATGGCGACGCCGGAGCCGTCGGGCATGGCTTCGAGAATCTTTTTCGCGAAAGCCACTTCCTTCGGATCGGGCGAAAACACCCGCTTCGCGATGGCGATCTGGTTGGGATGCAGCGACCACGCGCCGGCGCAGCCCATCAGGAAGGCGTTGCGGAACTGCACTTCGCAGGCGGCGAGGTCGGAGATGTCGCCAAACGGGCCGTAGAAGCTCTTGATCCCGGCCGAGGCGCAGGCGTCGACCATCTTGGCGACGGTGTAATGCCAGAGGTCCTGCTGGTAGCTCTCGCGCGGCGTGGCCAAATCCGCGCCCGCATCGGCCATGACCTTGTATTCCGGATGGCCGCCGCCGACGCGGGTGGTCTTCATGGCGCGCGAGGCGGCGAGATCGGCCGGGCCGAGGCTCATGCCGTGCATGCGCGGCGAGGCCAGTGCGATCTGCTCGACATTCTTGACGCCCTCGGCGGTTTCGAGGATGGCGTGGATCAGGATCGGCTTCGTGACGCCGTGCCGGGCTTCGAGCTGGGCGAGCAGTTGGTCGAGATAATGAATGTCCCAGGGGCCTTCGACCTTGGGCAGCATGATCACGTCGAGCTTGTTGCCGATCGCGCCGACGATTTCAGTCACGTCGTCGAGCAGCCACGGCGAATTGAGGCAGTTGACGCGGGTCCACAGGCCGGTCGAGCCGTAATCGTGGGCGAGGCCCATTTCGATGAAGCCCTTGCGCGCGGCCTCCTTGGCGTCGGCCGGAATGGCGTCCTCGAGATTGCCGAGAATGACGTCGGCCTTCGGGATGGTCTCGCCGATCTTGGCGCGCACCTTCTCCAGATGCGGCGGCACGAAATGGATCATCCGCTCGACGCGCACCGGCAATTCGCGATAGGGCGCCGGGGCGCCGATCGCCAGGGGTTCGAAGAATTTGCGAGGGCTCTTGCTCATGAACAGGCTCCGTTGGCTGCGTTGCCTCTAGGATAAATCGAGCGTGGCCGCAATTGCACTCTTTCCCGTTCCAGCCCAAAATCAAGGCATGCGCGAGATCGAACATTACCTGGACCCCGACCCCGACGCCGACCCGATCGAACTTCTCACGCCCGCCGAGATGGGACGGGCGGATTCCCTGACGATTCAGGGCGGCGTCCCCGGCTCGTCCCTGATGCTGCGCGCCGGCAAAAACGTGGCGGCGGCCGCCGCCGACCTGCTGCGCCCGACCGAGGGCCGCAAGGTCGCCGTGTTCTGCGGGCCCGGCAACAATGGCGGCGACGGCTATGTCGCCGGCCGCCTGCTGCGCGAGCAGGGTTTTGGGGTCGAAATCGGCGTGTTGGGCGATCCTTCGCGCCTGACGCGGCGATGCGGCCCAGGCCTTCGCTGATTGGGAAGGGCCGGTCGTTCCGGCCGCAACGCTCGATCCGCGCGGCTTCGATCTGGTGATCGACGCCTTGTTCGGCGCCGGCCTGTCGCGCCCGCTCGACGGGCTCGCGCTGAAGATCGTCGAGCGCATCAACGCCTCAGGAACGCCGGCGCTGGCGGTGGACGTGCCCTCGGGCCTCGACGGCGCCAACGGAATCATTGGCTCCCAAGCCGTGCGGGCGCGCGAGACCGTCACCTTTTTCCGCCTCAAGCCCGGCCATCTCCTGCTTCCGGGACGAAGAGCCTGCGGCCGGGTGCGGCTGACCCAGATCGGCATCGCCGACGAGGTTTTGCGCGAGATTGGGCCGCAGAGCTTCCTCAATGTCCCGGCGCTCTGGCGCGGCGCGATGCCCTGGCCCGAGGAAAACGGCCACAAATATGCGCGCGGCCATCTGGTCGTCGCCAGCGGGCCGTCGATCCGCACCGGGGCGGGACGGCTTGCGGCGCGCGCGGGCCTGAGGGTCGGGGCCGGCCTCGTCACAGTCGCCAGTCCGGCGGAGGCGCTGGCGGTCAATTCCGCGCATCTCACCGCGATCATGCTGCGCGGCGTCGACGGGGCGGCGCAATGGCGCGACCTGCTCGCCGACCGGCGCTTTTCCGCCGTCGTGCTCGGTCCGGCTTTCGGAATCGGCGAGGAAACCCGGGCTATTGTCGCCGCGATCCTGCAAGGCGTGCGCAGGGACGACGGGCGGCGCTTCGGCCTCGTGCTGGACGCCGACGCCCTGACCTCTTTTTCGGGATGGGCGGATCGGCTCGCCGACCTGATCGGGGGCAGCGGCGCGGACGTGGTTCTCACGCCGCATGAGGGCGAGTTTTCACGGCTGTTCCAGAGGACCGGCGAAGGCGCCGCCGATCCGGCCGCCCAAATCGCGCATCTGCCACACCCGGATCGAGCGCGCTCGCGCCGCCGCCCGCGCGCTCGGCGCCTGCGTCGTGCTCAAGGGGCCGGACACGATCGTCGCCAGCGCCGACGGTCGCGCCGCCATCGCCCGCAACGCCCCGCCGACTTTGGCGACCGCCGGGTCGGGCGACGTGCTCGCCGGGCTGATCGGCGGCTTGCTGGCGCAGGGCATGGCCGCTTTCGAGGCGGCGGCCTGCGCGGTCTGGCTGCATGGCGAGGCCGCGAACCTGTTCGGACCGGGCCTGATCGCCGAGGATTTGCCGGAAACTCTTCCGCGCGTTCTGGCGTCCCTAAAATCGCGCCCGATTGGAGGAAAGACGATGACCGACCCTGTGATCGCGCAAAAAGCGCCTTATCCTGTCGAGGTTGAGGCGGGCAAGACCTATTATTGGTGCGCCTGCGGCAGGTCCGCCAAACAGCCGTTCTGCGACGGCTCGCACAACGGAACGGACTTCAGACCGATTGTTTACAAAGCAGAAACGTCGGGCGAAGTCTGGTTCTGCGGCTGCAAAAATTCCGCCGACAAGCCGTTTTGCGATGGCGCCCACGAAGCGCTGTGAGCGATCGAAATCGGGCGCTTGGCGTCTTGCGTCGATGACCGGACACGGCGGAAAGCAGAAGTCTCGCTTTGTCGAT
Organism: uncultured Alphaproteobacteria bacterium; assembly: GCA_963811975.1. GTDB lineage: Bacteria > Pseudomonadota > Alphaproteobacteria > Rhizobiales > Beijerinckiaceae > Rhodoblastus. Next base: position 36,795 of record CAWETR010000018.1, on the reverse strand, counting down.
AGCCCGGCTTGCTTGTCGCCAAAGAGCAGTCATCGAGGCGACCTGACGCGGTGAGGTTCAGCCGAGCGTCATCGCAGGCTTGTGCCTTCGCTTTATTTCTGTCATTCTCGATATATGGATGAAATTAGCGCACTTACTGCCCTCGGGGCTTTCTCGCAAGCGACCCGCCTGCAAACGTTCAGGTTGCTGGTCAGCCGCGAGCCTGATGGCGTTCCTGCCGGCGAACTGGCGCGACTGGTCGGCGTTCCGCAGAACACGCTCTCCACGCATCTCTCGATCCTCGCCAATGCCGGTTTGGTCCATGGTGAGCGACACAGCCGTTCGATCATCTATCGCGCCGACCTGACCCGATTCCGCGAACTCGTGCTCTTTCTCCTCAAGGATTGCTGCGGCGGGCGCGCCGAGCTTTGCGCGCCCTTGATCGCCGACCTTTCCCCCTGCCGTCTGCCTAAGGCTCCCGTTCATGACTGATCGCGTCTTCAACGTGCTGTTCCTCTGCACCGGCAACACCGCCCGTTCGATCCTGGCCGAAAAAATCCTCGCCAAAGAGGGGCCGGAAAGTTTCGGGCTTTCTCCGCGGGCAGCCATCCCAAGGGCCTCGTCAATCCTTTCGCTCTGAAGGTGCTTGAAGGCTTTGGCTTTCCGATCGACGGGGTTCGCTCCAAAAGCTGGGACGAATTTGCCGGCGCCGATGCACCGAAGTTGGATTTCGTATTCACGGTCTGCGACAATGCCGCCGGCGAAGTCTGCCCGATCTGGCCGGGACAGCCGATGACCGCGCACTGGGGCGTCGAAGACCCCGCCGCCGTCGAGGGGACCGACCTTGAGAAGGAACGCGCTTTTGTCACGGCGTTCCGCTACCTCAAAAATCGAATTACGGCCTTCGCCGCCATCCCGATCGACCGCCTGGACAAGCTAACGCTCTCCGCTCGACTGGACGAGATCGGTCGCATGGAAGGCGCGACTGCCAAGCGTGAGACGGCGAAGTGACGGCAGTTTTCGATTTGCCTCGCCGCCTCGCGGCGGAAATGTCGGGCACCGCGATCCTCGTCGCGACCGTCGTCGGCTCCGGCATAATGGCGCAGACGCTGACGCATGACACTGCCCTGCAGCTTCTCGCCAACACCCTCCCGACGGGAGCGATCCTCGTCGTCCTCATCACCATTTTCGGGCCAATCTCCGGCGCACATTTCAATCCGGCGGTCTCAGCCGTTTGCTTGGCCAGGGGCGAATTGCCGCGCGCCGAAACCGCGTTCTATATTGTCGCACAAGTGATGGGCGGGTGCTCGGGACCGTAATCGCCCACGCGATGTTCGGGATGCCGATGGTCGAGTTCTCGATGAAAGTTCGCACCGGCAGCCCGCAATGGTTTTCCGAGGCCGTCGCGACCTTCGGACTGGTTGCGACGATCCTGGCCGGCGTCCGGTTCAACAAGCAGGCGGTACCCTGGCTGGTCGGCCTCTACATCACCGCCGCTTACTGGTTCACGGCCTCGACCTCCTTCGCCAATCCGGCGGTGGCGATCGCGCGCGCCTTCACCAATAGTTTTTCCGGCATTCGACCCATCGACCTGCCGGGCTTCGTCGTCGCCCAATTCGCGGGGGCGTTTTGCGCGCTAATACTGATCGGCTGGCTGCTGAACCCCGATCCGACTGCGACCGCGCCGGCTAAATCCGAGACAACACGGGCATGAACATCGTTCCATCATAACCCTGATTGCGGCACGTCGCGGAATGTCCTGAAGATTATCGAGGCCGCCAGCTATAAGCCGACTATCTCGTCGATCGTTACTCCGAGCGCAAGGAGAGTGCCGAGGAGTTGTCGAAGCGGCTCAACCAGCGTTCGATCTGACGTCCTGCGACGACATGTTCTGGGAGTCAACCGATACCGCTGGCCAATTGTCCGGATCAGGAGGGAAGACATCGAAGGTCGCCTTTGACTTGTAAGGCGACGAACAAGGCGGGACCATTCGATGGCCGCTTCGAGCCGTTTTGCGCCATTTGCCAGTCGGGACCCGTGTTCGGCTGCTACCGCTCAGTTCACCTCGAACCACGCCGCCAGCCCATTGGCGAAATGGTCCATGATCGCCGAGGCGACCAGCCATTTGCCGGGATTGTCGGCGACGAAGGCGACATGTTTGGTCCGCAGCGGCGGGACGATCACGCTGTCGCGCCAATAGGGCTCCCAGCCGTCGTCGAGGTCGTGCAGCAGCCGCACCACATGGCCCTGGATATGGATGACCTGCGGAAACAGCGACTTGTTCACCAGCCCGAAGCTCACCGGCGTTCCCTTGCGCACCGAAAGCAGCGGCGGCCCGTCATAGCCGGTCGAGGACTTGCCGTTGATCGACCAGGTCTTTCGCAGCGCCTCGGCGCCGGGCTTGAAGCTCGCGGGCGTGGATCGCGTCGCGCCGCCCTCGATGACGAGATCGAGCCGTTTCGCCTGCTCCAGCCGGATTTGCGCCGGCAGCAGCGGATTGGGCGGCGGCGGCAGGATCGGCGGCGCCGGCGGCCTGGGCGCGCCTTCGGCCCTGATCTCCAGCAGCGTGACGTCAGGCAGTTCGGTCTCGCCGCGCAGAATGATCTTGCAGCTCTGGCCCGCGATCGGCGGCAGGTCGAGCAGCAGTTCGCAGCGCGCGCCCGGTCCGAGCGGCAGGACGCGCTGCAGCGGCTCGAACGGATCGCAGAACTGGCCGTCCAGCGCAATGACCTTGAGATCGCCGCCCTGGATCGCAAGCTCCATGATCCGCGCAGTCGCGCAATTGACCAGCCGCAGCCGCAGCCGCGCGCCCGGCGCAAACGATCAGCGGCGGGTTTTTCACGCGGGAGTTCACGCTGTCGACCGCGCCGAGCCGGCCCTGCCGCAGCACGTCGGCGGGATTGTCGAAATCCGCGATGATCTGGCCGGAAACATCGAGCCGCCAGTCGTCCAGCGCGAGGATCAGGTCGGAATCGGCGAAGATCGGCTTCGCCTCGTCGACGATGACGACGCCGTACAGCCCGCGGCCAAGCTGCTCGCCGGACAAGCGCTGGACCAGGGGCTGGTAGAAATAAGTGCCCGCATCGGGCGGCGTGAAGCGGAACTCGCGGGTTTCGCCCGGCGCCAAAAGTTTCGGCGCCGACCCGGCGGGGCCGTCTATTTCATTGGCGATCCGCATCCCGCGCCAGTGCAGCGCGGTCGGCTGCTCCAGCCGGTTGACCAGCCGCGCCTTGATCTCCTGCCCGATGCTTGACCCGCAGCAACGGCCCCGGGACGTCGCCGCCGAAGCCCCAGATCGCGGTCGGCGCGGCGGGAGCCGGGTTCAGGGGGATCGCGCCGGGCCGCGCCTCGAGCAGCGTGAAGCCGTCCGGGGCCTCGGCCCGGGCGCTGTCGGGCAGGGCCAGCAGGGTGGCTGCGACAGAGCCGATGAAGGTGCGGCGCGTGAGGCGCATCGGGCGTCTCCGAGGGGGCAGGGGCGCGACCTTAGCAGATTCTGGCGCCGGATCGGCGACATCAAGCGCCGGGGCGCTATTTTTTTGCTGCTTTCCTTTTGCGTCATTGCTATAGAGCGCAACCTACGTGGGCGGCCGCTTGATCGCGGGCGCGCGAAGCATTTCAACTTGGCGCGTCAACTCGGCGCAGGTCAACTTGGCGCGGGCGTGGCGGAACTGGTAGACGCGCCGGATTTAGGTTCCGGTGGTGAAAATCGTGGGGGTTCGAGTCCCTCCGCCCGCACCAGCGCCAGGCCTGACGCCCGAAGCTGCGGTTTCTTCCGCGACTGGCCCATTGGCCACCGGCGGAAAAGTTTTGAGAAGGTTTTGACGATGCAGACGACGGAAACGCTTTCGCAGGGGCTGAAGCGCGAATATCAGGTGATCCTCGCGGCCGCCGAACTCTCCGCCAAGCTCGAGACGCAGCTGGCCGAGCTCAAGGACAAGGTGCGCATCAACGGGTTCCGCCCCGGCAAGGTGCCGGCCGGCCACCTGAAGCGCCTCTATGGCAAGTCCATCATGGGCGATGTCGTCCAGCAGGCCGTCAACGACGCCCAGACCCAGATCCTGACCGCCAACAGCCTCCGCCTCGCCGGACAGCCCAAGGTCGACTTCCCGGAAGACCGCGCCGAAATGGAAAAGGTGCTGGAAGCGACCGGCGACCTGAAGTTCAGCCTCGCCTTCGAGGTTCTGCCGACCTTCGAGGTCGGCTCCTTCGACGACGTGGAGCTCGAGCGCCTCGTCGCCGAGATTCCGGCCGAGGACATCGACCAGCAGCTCAAGGACCTGGCCGACCGCAACAAGAATTACGAGGCCCGCGAAGACGGCGCCCAGGCGCAGGGCGGCGACAAGCTGACCATCGACTTCGTCGGCCGCATCGGCGACGAAGCCTTCGAGGGCGGCACGGCCGAGGGCGTCGATCTGGTGCTCGGCTCGGGCTCGTTCATTCCCGGCTTCGAGGCCCAGCTCGAGGGCGCCAAGGTCGGCGAAGAGCGCAAGGTCGTCGTGAGCTTCCCCGAGGATTACCAGGCCGCGCATCTCGCCGGCAAGGAAGCGGTCTTCGACGTCACGGTCAAGGCGATCGCCGCGCCGGGCGAGGTCGCGGTCGACGACGAACTGGCCAAGAAGTTCGGCTTCGAGGACCTCGGCAAGCTGCGCGAGGCGGTGACCGCCCGCGTCAAGTCGGACTACGACCGCGCCTCGCGCGACAAGCTGAAGCGCGCCTTGCTCGACGCCCTCGACAAGAAGTTCGATTTCGAACTGCCGCAGGACATGGTCGAGCAGGAATTCAGCGGCATCTGGGGCCAGATCCAGGCCGAGCAGAACGCCTCCGGCAAGACCTTCGCCGATGAAGGCACGACCGAGGACGAGCAGCGCGCCGAATATCGCCGCATCGCCGAGCGCCGCGTGCGCCTCGGCCTGGTGGTCGCCGAAATCGGCGAAAAGGCCGGCGTCAAGGTCGGCGACGACGAGGTCAGCCGCGCCATCGTCGAGCGCGCCCGCCAGTTCCCCGGCCAGGAAAAGCTGTTCTGGGATTATTACCAGAAGAACCCGCAGGCCCTGGCCGAGATCCGCGCCCCGATCTACGAGGAAAAGGTCGTCGATCACATCGTCTCGCTGGCCAAGGTGACGGACAAGACCGTCTCCAAGGAAGAGCTGTTCAAGGCCGACGACGAGTCCGAAAAGGCCTGATCCTTTCCGTCCTGAAGCATTTGAAGGCGTCCGCGGTCGCGCGGGCGCCTTTTTTGTTGGCGGCGCCAAACCCGCGCCATCGCTTTCAGACTTTGTTCATTCCGGCGCCTTTATGCAGCGGGTCCGGCCTTTTTCGAGACGGGCTGATTCGGGACAAACCGGCCGGCGGCGGCTTTCCGGGACGGCGCGGTCGCCCTCACGGGGCGCCGGCCGCCGACGGCCGGCAGGCGCGACGCCGCGCAGACGCCTGAAAACCTTCGGGGCGAGCCGCGCCCCGATTCGGCCTCGATCTTGCATTTCTGTTGGTTGCGCGGCGGCCATTGCCTCGGACCGCAAGCGCATTATGTTGGGATGAGGCCACAAGAAACGGCTTTGGCCGTCTAAGGAAAAGATCCATGCGCGATCCGATTGACGTCTATAACCAATATCTCATCCCGCAGGTCATCGAGAACACGCCGCGCGGCGAACGCGGCTTCGACATCTATTCGCGCCTGCTGCGCGAACGAATCGTCTTCCTGACCGGGCCGGTCGAAGACGGCATGGCGTCGGTCATCATCGCGCAGCTGCTGTTCCTCGAGGCGGAGAATCCCAAGAAGGAAATCTCCATGTACATCAACTCGCCGGGCGGCGTGGTGACGGCGGGCATGGCGATCTACGACACGATGCAGTTCATCAAGCCGAAGATTTCGACGCTCTGCGTCGGCCAGGCGGCCTCGATGGGCTCGCTGCTGCTGTGCGGCGGCGAAAAGGGCATGCGCTTCGCCCTGCCCAACGCCCGCATCATGGTCCACCAGCCCTCCGGCGGCTTCCAGGGCCAGGCCTCGGACATCCTGCGCCACGCCGAGGACATCATGAAGGTCAAGAAGCGCCTCAATGATGTTTATGTTCACCACACCGGGCAGGATTACGACACGATCGAGAAAACCCTCGACCGCGATCATTTCATGTCCTCGGAGGAGGCCAAGGCCTTCGGCCTGATCGACGAAGTGCTCAGCAAGCGTCCCGACGACGCCGAGGCGAAATGAGCTGGGGACGGCGCCTGTCTTGCATGGGCTTAAAAGTATTGTGACGCTTGCCATCGGCGCCGACGGGAATAAATTAGGCCGTTGACGCCGATGAATAAACCGGGGCGCGAAAGCGCGAATTCGCCGAACCGGCGGCGAAAAGCCCAGCGGCCCTTGGCGGAAATTCCGCCGGGGCGGCGCAGACGGCGGTCGAACGGGAGCCTGGACGGGGCCTTGTCGACCGCGAGGAGAAGCTGATGAGCAAGGTTGGCAATAGCGACTCGAAGAACACGCTCTATTGCTCGTTCTGCGGCAAGAGCCAGCACGAGGTGCGCAAGCTGATCGCCGGGCCGACGGTATTCATCTGCGACGAATGCGTCGAACTGTGCATGGACATCATCCGCGAGGAGAACAAGTCCGCGCTGGTCAAGACCCGCGACGGCATCCCCACGCCGAAGGAAATCTGCAAGGTCCTCGACGATTACGTGATCGGCCAGTTCCAGGCCAAGCGCGTGCTCTCGGTGGCGGTGCATAACCACTACAAGCGCCTCAACCACGCGACCAAGCATTCCGACGTCGAGCTCGCCAAGTCGAACATCCTGCTGGTCGGCCCCACCGGCTCCGGCAAGACCCTGCTGGCGCAGACGCTGGCGCGGATTCTCGACGTTCCCTTCACCATGGCCGACGCCACGACGCTGACCGAAGCCGGCTATGTCGGCGAGGATGTCGAGAACATCATCCTCAAGCTGCTGCAGGCGTCCGACTACAATGTCGAGCGCGCCCAGCGCGGCATCGTCTATATCGACGAGATCGACAAGATTTCCCGCAAGTCGGACAATCCGTCGATCACCCGCGACGTGTCGGGCGAGGGCGTGCAGCAGGCCCTGCTGAAGATCATGGAAGGCACGGTCGCCTCCGTGCCCCCGCAGGGCGGCCGGAAACATCCGCAGCAGGAATTCCTGCAGGTGGACACGACCAACATCCTGTTCATCTGCGGCGGCGCCTTCGCCGGCCTCGACAAGATCATCTCGGGCCGCGGCAAGGGCACCTCGATCGGCTTCCAGGCCAAGGTCGAGGGGCCGGACGAGCGCCGCAGCGGCGAGATCTTCCGCCAGGTCGAGCCCGAGGATCTGCTGAAATTCGGCCTGATCCCGGAATTCGTCGGCCGCCTGCCGGTCATCGCCACGCTGGAGGATCTCGACGAGGACGCCCTGAAGAAGATCCTCACCGAGCCGAAGAACGCGCTGGTCAAGCAGTACCAGCGCCTGTTCGAGATGGAGAATGTCGAGCTGACCTTCCAGGACGAGGCGCTCAACGTCATCGCGCGCAAGGCGATCGACCGCAAGACCGGCGCGCGCGGCTTGCGCTCGATCATGGAGGGCATCCTGCTCGACACCATGTTCGACCTGCCGGGGCTCGAAGGAGTGGAGCAGGTGGTCATCGGCCCCGAAGTCGTCGAGGGCAAGGCCAAGCCGCTCTACATCTACGCGGAGCGCGCGGAAAAGAGTGGAGTCAGCGCCTGAGGACAAGACGGGGCGGGGCTTTCGGGCCGCCGCCCCGCTTCTTCCGGGGCGGGCGTTCGGACAAGGCCGAGCTTTCGTTTCGGAAGCATTGCCGGAAGCATTGAAAGCGACGCGAAACACCCCATCTGCTTCTTATGTTAACCCAATCGCCGCCGATGCTTCAAAAGGTCGGCGGCGCATGGGGCGGAGGCCTCCGGCGCCGCAAGCTGTCCCGGACAGACCGATCCGGGCCACGCCAGAACAGACATTTGCAGTCTCTGCCGCTTCTCAAGGAGAGGTCGGGGCTTCAAGGGCCGGAATGCCGAAGCCGCATGGGCGGGTCGAAGCGCCTTTCACCGGCGGTTTCGCCTGCCATGACAGATAGGACCAAGCGATGACCAGCCCCAAGCGTGAGCTCCCCCCGGCCGGCGTGACCGACAAATATCCGGTTCTGCCCCTCCGCGACATTGTCGTTTTCCCGCACATGATCGTGCCGCTCTTCGTCGGCCGCGAAAAAAGCATTCGCGCGCTCGAAGAGGTGATGAAGGCCGACAAGTTCATCCTGCTCGCCACGCAGATGAACGCGGCGGAAGACGATCCCAAGCCGGAATCCGTGTTCTCCGCCGGCGTGCTCGCCAGCGTGCTGCAATTGCTGAAACTGCCCGACGGCACCGTCAAGGTCCTGGTCGAGGGCGTCGCCCGCGCCAAGGTGTCGGGCTATGTGCGCACCGAGGAATATTACGAGGCCGAGGCGTCGGTGACGCCCGAGGAAATGCCCGATCCGGTCGAGGCCGAAGCTCTGGCCCGTTCGGTCGCCTCGGAATTCGAAGGCTATGTGAAGCTCAACAAGAAGGTCTCGCCCGAGGTCGTCTCCGCGGTCGCGCAGATCGACGATCCCGGCAAGCTCGCCGACACCGTGGCCTCGCATCTTTCGGTGAAGATCGCCGACCGCCAGGCCGTGCTCGAAATGACCTCGGTCGCCAAGCGGCTCGAAAAGTGCCTCGCGCTGATGGAAAGCGAAATCTCGGTCCTTCAGGTCGAGAAGCGCATCCGCACGCGCGTCAAGCGGCAGATGGAGAAGACCCAGCGCGAATATTATCTGAATGAGCAGATGAAGGCCATTCAGAAGGAGCTGGGCGACGAGGACGGCAAGGACGATCTGTCCGAGCTCGAGGACAAGATCAAGAAGACCAAGCTGTCCAAGGAAGCCCACGACAAGGCCATCGCCGAGCTGAAGAAGCTGCGGCAGATGTCGCCGATGTCGGCGGAAGCCACCGTCGTGCGCAATTATCTCGACTGGCTGGTGTCCATTCCGTGGAACAAGCGCTCCAAGATCAAGAAGGATCTCAATTCGGCGCAGGAGCTGCTCGACGCCGAGCACTACGGGCTGGACAAGGTCAAGGATCGCATCGTCGAATATCTCGCCGTGCAGAGCCGCGCCAACAAGCTGACCGGCCCGATCCTGTGCCTCGTCGGCCCTCCGGGCGTCGGCAAGACCTCGCTCGGCAAGTCGATCGCCAAGGCCACGGGCCGCGAATTCGTCCGCATGTCGCTCGGCGGCGTGCGCGACGAGGCGGAGATCCGCGGCCATCGCCGGACCTATATCGGCTCGATGCCCGGCAAGCTGATCCAGTCGATGCGCAAGGCGAAGACCTCCAATCCGCTCTTCCTGCTCGATGAGATCGACAAGATGGGCCAGGATTTCCGCGGCGATCCGTCCTCGGCGCTGCTGGAGGTGCTCGACCCCGAACAGAACGCCACCTTCAACGATCATTATCTCGAGGTGGATTACGACCTGTCGAACGTGATGTTCGTGACGACCGCCAACACGCTGAACATTCCGGCGCCGTTGATGGACCGCATGGAGATCATCCGCATCGCCGGCTACACCGAAGACGAGAAGGCGGTGATCGCGCGCAAGCACCTGATCCCGGCCGCGACCAAGAAGCACGGGCTCAGCCCGACCGAATGGACGATCGAGGACGCGGCGCTGACCAAGATCATCCGCCGCTACACCCGCGAGGCGGGCGTGCGCAACCTGGAGCGCGAAATCTCCAACCTCGCCCGCAAGGCGGTGAAGGAGATCCTGCTTTCCAAGACGCAAGCTCGACAAGGTCGTCGTCGACGAGGAGAATGTCGAAACCTATCTCGGCGTGCCGCGCTATCGCTACGGCGAGGCGGAGCTCGAGGATCAGGTCGGCGTCGTCACGGGCCTGGCCTGGACCGAAGTCGGCGGCGAATTGCTGACGATCGAAGGCGTCATGATGCCCGGCAAGGGCCGCATGACGGTCACCGGCAACCTCCGCGACGTGATGAAGGAATCGATTTCCGCCGCCGCGTCCTATGTGCGGTCCCGCGCGGTGGATTTCGGCGTCGAGCCGCCTTTGTTCGACCGGCGCGACATCCACGTCCACGTGCCGGAAGGCGCGACGCCGAAGGACGGCCCGTCCGCCGGCGTGGCGATGGCCACCGCCATCGTCTCGGTCATGACCGGCATTCCGGTGCGCCGCGACATCGCCATGACCGGCGAGATCACGCTGCGCGGCCGCGTCCTGCCGATCGGCGGCCTGAAGGAGAAGCTGCTCGCGGCTCTGCGCGGCGGCCTCAAGAAGGTGATGATCCCGGAAGACAACGCCAAGGACCTGGTGGATATTCCGGAATCGGTGAAGAACAACCTCGAAATCGTGCCGGTCTCGCGCATGGAAGAGGTTCTGCGGCACGCGCTGCTGCGCATGCCCGAGCCGATCACCTGGGAAGAGGGCGCGGTCAAGCCTGAGCCAGCGGCGGAGATCGAGGACGAGACGGTCGGCGTCGTGGCGCATTGACGCGCCTGTCGTTTTGACAGTCTGCTGACGCGCTGTTTGCGTCGTGAAATCAGCCGGGACGCCAAGCGCCCCGGCTTTTTGCATTGCACGCGCGTTTTTTGCGTTCACGACCGCGCATTTTTCAGTATTTTCCCGGTCTCTGGCGCGGAATGCCTTGATTTGCGGGGCGTTCAATCGGAAAGTGGCGGCGTCGGATCGGCGCGATTCGAGTTGCGGCCGCTTCAGCGGCGCCTTATTTGTCCGCGCCTCGATGGAAATCGAATTACCGGGGCGACGGGGCGCGCCGCGGTCAGTCATCAGGCGCCGTCGCACAAGACGCGCCCTAATTACGGGAAAAAGCCAAATGACCAACAAAGCCGAATTGATCGACGCGGTCGCGGAAGCGACGGAAACGTCCAAGGCCGCCGCCGGCGCCGCTCTGGACGCCGTCATCGCCGCCATCACCAATGCCCTGCACCAGGGTGAGGAAGTCCGCCTCGTTGGCTTCGGTACGTTTTCGGTGAAGACCCGCGCCGCCGGCAAGGGTCGCAACCCGGCCACGGGCACGGAAATCACCATTCCGGAATCCAAGAGCGTCCGCTTCAAGCCCGGCGCCCAGCTCAAGACCACCGTCAACAAGTAAGCCGCGCCCGCGTTCCGGCATGGACTTTCCGCGCCGGTTCCCGCTCGAAGGCTCGTTTCAGCGTCCGGCGGATCCTCATCCGCCGGCGCTTTTGTGCTTGCGTTTTCAAGCTTGCCAGCGCGGGTCGGGCGTTTTAAGAGCCAGAACGCCGGGCGGAATGCCGTCCGGCCGCGCGGTTCAGGGCGGTTAGCTCAGTTGGTAGAGCATCTCGTTTACACCGAGAGGGTCGGCGGTTCGAGCCCGTCACCGCCCACCAGAATCCAGGGAATGGTCGATGTCGGCAGCAGGGATTCGGGATTTTTCGCGTGGCGCCGCCATCCGTCTGGCCGCGCTCGCCCTGTTCGCCGTTTTCGGCTCCAGCGCGCACGCCATGGAGTTCAGCCTGCAAAGCGTCGGCGAGGCGACGGGCTGCCGCTCGCATTGTCCGCGCGTGATCGTCGCCGAAGGGCAGATCACCAATTCCACTCCCGACGAATTCCTGCAGTTCCTGCGTGAAAACGCGGCCAATCAGGATTTGCGGACCGTGGTCCTGATCAATTCGCAAGGCGGCTATGTGGTCGCCTCGATGGAGTTGGGCCAGATATTCCGGCGAATCGGCGCCGCGACAGTGGTGGCCCATAGCTGCCTTTCCGCCTGCGTCTATGCCTTCATGGGCGGCGTGAAGCGCGTCTCGCCGCGCGGAACGGCGCTCGGCATCCATCGCATGTTCGCCAACACCTCCAATGGAATGCTCGATGCGCCGGTGCGGCGGGTCTATGACGACGGCTCGATGGCCGGAATGCTGATGCGCTACAGCGCGCGGATGGGGGTCAGCCGGGACCTGATTCGCTATGCCGAGCACATTTCCTCGCAGACGATCCATGTCGTGACGTCGGACGAAATGGCGCGCTGGCGCCTGGCGAGCCGCGCTTTCTGAGGAGCGGCTGCGCGGTCGGCGGGCTTTCACGAAATCGCCATATCAGCGCTTGACTTGCCCGCGCCGCTGTCTTAATTCGCAGTCCTCCGATCGACGCGCCAGCGTCGCGGTCGAGCGGGGGAGTAGCTCAGTTGGTTAGAGCGCCGGCCTGTCACGCCGGAGGTCGCGGGTTCAAGTCCCGTCTCTCTCGCCATTTTCCTTCACATCGTTGTTGTTGGCGCGAAAACCGGTCTCATCGCCGGTCGTCGCTTTGTCATCCGGCCGGATTAGCCTGAGCTTTTTCCCGAACGCAGGGGATGGCGATGGGTGAGGCAGCCAAGCCGGACGATTTTTTTCCACCCCATCTGGTCCAGGGCTACGAAAGTTTCCTGCAGGGCGATTTTCGCCGGGAGCGGACCAGTTTTCACGACCTGGCGGAAAAGGGCCAGCACCCGCACACGCTGGTGATCGGCTGCTGCGATTCGCGCGTCACGCCCGAAGAAATCTTCGACGCCGCCCCCGGCGAAATTTTCGACGTCCGCAACATCGCCAATCTCGTGCCGCCTTTCGGCGAGACCTTGTCTCATCACAGCGCCTGGGCGGCGGTGGACTATGCCGTGGCGGTCTTGCGCGTCAGCTGCATCGTCGTTCTCGGCCACGGCCGCTGCGGCGGCGTGCGCGCCTTTATCGAGGCCAGCGCGAAAAACGTCGGGCAGCCGCCATCCGCCGATGACGCGCTGAGCCAATGGATCGGCCTCATCGCTCCTGCGGCCCGGCGCCTGGGCTTCCCGCCGCAACGTTGCGGCGACGAGTACGCCGAAACGCTCGCCGGGAATCCGTCCGGCAAAGTCTCGCCAATCTGCGCGGCAATCCCCGGCTGGCGGCCCTTGAGCAGGCGGGCGCCTTGCGCCTGCACGGCGCGTTTTTCGACATTGGCGACGCGCGGCTGCTCGCGGCTCGACGAGGCGCGCGGGGCGTTCGTCCAGATCGCGCAAGAACGGCACACGCCGCGCTGGCTGCGCCATCCAAGGCTTAAGCTTCTGATCAGGCGAAGTTTATTTCTCGCATTGAAGCCAATTTGCGCTGACTTCGGGGGCGAGGAGGCCTATATTTGCTGCAACTGCTTTCTCCAGCGCCGGCTTTCGGGGCGTCAAGGCGAACCGAAACGGACGGTCGACGGGAACAGTCGGCCCGACGGGCCGGACTAAATTCGACTTTCGCATCAGCCGCTCCGCCGCCGGAGGCGAGGAAATCGAGTGAAAGCCGAGGAAAGCCCGGCTTTTCGCGGGGTTTGGCGCGCCGCAGCAAAACCGGGGCGCGGGCGGCAAGGCCGATGATTGCGCTTTGAACTTGCGCGCGGCGCCGCCCTGCGATACGGAACCAAGACGATCCCGTGGCGAGTTGCGGCCTTTTCAAGGCGGCTTCCCCGTCGCGCGAGGCGACGAGCCAGGCCGGGGCCTTTGCCCGGAGCAGGGCGGCGAGCCGGAAACCAGAGCCAGGACAATCCCATGCCGGTCCTCCTGAACGATTATCTGCCGCTGGTGATTTTCATCGCCCTGTCGGCGGTCATTTCGGGGGCGCTGCTTGTCGCGCCCTTCCTGCTGGCCTTCAAGGCGCCCGACGCCGAAAAGCTCTCGGCCTACGAATGCGGCTTCAACGCCTTCGACGACGCGCGCATGAAATTCGACGTGCGGTTCTACCTGGTCTCGCTGCTGTTCATCATCTTCGACCTGGAAGTGGCCTTCCTGTTCCCGTGGGCCGTGGCTTTCCGCAAGATCGGCGTGTTCGGCTTCTGGTCGATGATGGCCTTTCTCGGCGTGCTGACCGTCGGCTTCATCTACGAATGGAAGAAGGGAGCCCTCGAATGGGATTGATCTCGGACAAGGGCCAGACGCTGGTCGCTCCCGCGCCGCGCGGCATTCTCGACCCGCGCACCGGCAAGCCGGTCGGCGCCGACGATCCCACCTTCCTGTCGATCAACGACGAACTGGCCGACAAGGGCTTCCTCGTCACCGCGACCGACGATCTCATCAACTGGGCCCGCACCGGCTCGCTGATGTGGATGACGTTCGGTCTCGCCTGCTGCGCCGTGGAAATGATGCAGGCGGCGATGCCGCGTTACGACGTCGAGCGATTTGGCTTCGCTCCGCGCGCCTCGCCGCGCCAGTCCGACGTGATGATCGTCGCGGGCACGCTGACCAACAAGATGGCCCCCGCGCTGCGCAAGGTCTACGACCAGATGCCGGAGCCGCGCTACGTCATCTCGATGGGCTCCTGCGCCAATGGCGGCGGCTATTACCATTATTCCTATTCGGTGGTGCGCGGCTGCGACCGGGTCGTTCCGGTGGACATCTACGTTCCGGGCTGCCCGCCCTCCGCCGAGGCCCTGCTTTACGGAATCATGCTGCTGCAGCGGAAAATCCGCCGCACCGGCACCATCGAGCGCTAGCGCATGCTCCGGAAGGCTGCGGCCTTTCGGACGTGAACGAGCGCCCAAAAGTCTTCCGGCGCGCCGCTCGGCGCGCCTCGTCCTAAATTCCGGCACTTGCCGGCTCCGGGGTTAGAACATGGCCAACGAGCAGAACGTCGCCGCGGACGATCACGCCGCCGCCCTGCTTCAACAATTGCAGGCCCTCTCCGCCAGCATCTCGACGGGGCTCGGCGGCGCCGTGCTGTCGGCGGACATCGCCTATGGCGAGCTGACGATCGTCTTCGACGCCGCGCAATGGATTCCGGCGCTGACCTATCTGCGCGACCACGGCTTCGTCAGCTTCATCGATCTGACGGCGGTCGACTGGCCCGCGCGCGAAAAGCGTTTCGACGTGGTGGTCCATCTGCTCGATCCCAGGGCCAATCTGCGCATCCGCGTCAAATGCCACGCCGACGAGAGCGAGCCGGTGGACAGCGCCGTCGATGTCTGGCCCGCCGCCGACTGGTTCGAGCGCGAGGCCTATGACATGTATGGTGTGCTGTTTGCGGGCCACCCGGACCTGCGCCGCATGCTGACGGACTATGGTTTCGACGGCCATCCGCTGCGCAAGGATTTCCCGATGTCCGGCTATGTCGAGGTTCGCTACGACGACGCGCAGAAGCGCGTGGTCTATGAGCCGACCAAGCTCAGCCAGGAATATCGCAGCTTTGATTTTCTCTCGCCCTGGGAAGCCGCTCAATACGAGCTTCCCGGCGACGAGAAAGCCAGCAAGGGCTGAGTCGATGCGCGCCTTCGTTCGAATTCCGGCGGCGGCTGGCGCAGGGCGAGGGCGCGCGCGCAGGATCTGGCGCAAGGCGCGAAACGGCGCCGAAGTGAAAATCTGATGGGCGAGCAGCACATGTCGGAACAGAACCCGCGCACTTTCTCGATCAATTTCGGCCCGCAGCATCCGGCGGCGCACGGCGTGCTGCGTCTCGTGCTGGAGCTCGACGGCGAAGTGGTCGAGCGCGTCGATCCGCATATCGGGCTGCTGCATCGCGGCACCGAGAAGCTGATGGAAGCCCGCACCTATATGCAGAACACGCCCTATTTCGATCGGCTCGACTATTGCGCGCCGATGAATCAGGAGCATGCGTTCTGCCTCGGCATCGAAAAGCTGCTCGGCGTCGAGGTTCCCCGCCGCGCCCAGCTGATCCGCGTGCTGTATTGCGAGATCGGCCGCCTTCTCTCGCATATCCTCAATGTCACGACGCAGGCGATGGACGTCGGCGCGCTCACCCCTCCGGTCTGGGGCTTCGAGGAGCGCGAGAAGCTGATGGTGTTCTACGAGCGCGCCTCCGGCGCCCGCATGCACGCCAATTATTTCCGTCCCGGCGGCGTCGCCAAGGACCTGCCGACCAAGCTGATCGAAGACATCGGCGCGTGGCTCGATCCGTTCCTCAAGCTGTGCGACGATCTCGAAAGCCTGTTCGTCGAGAACCGCATCTTCAAGCAGCGCAACGTCGATATCGGCGTGGTCACGCTCGAGGAATGCTGGAAATGGGGCTTTTCCGGCCCGGTGCTGCGCGGCTCCGGCGCGGCCTGGGATCTGCGCCGCGCGCAGCCCTATGAATGCTACGAGGAAATGGAATTCGACATTCCGGTCGGCAAGCATGGCGATTGCTACGACCGCCAGGTCGTCCGCCTCGAGGAGATGCGCCAGTCGGTCCGCATCATGCGGCAATGCGTGAACAAGCTGCTGGACCGCGCCAATGAAGGGCCGGTGCTGACGCCCAATCACAAGATCACGCCGCCGAAGCGCGGCGAGATGAAACAGTCGATGGAATCGCTGATCCATCATTTCAAACTGTTCACCGAGGGCTTTCGCGTCCCGGCCGGCGAGGTCTATGCCGCGGTCGAGGCGCCCAAGGGCGAATTCGGCGTCTATCTGGTCGCCGACGGCACCGACAAGCCCTACAAGTGCAAGATCCGCGCGCCGGGCTTCGCCCATCTGCAGGCCATGGACTTCCTGAGCCGCGGCCATTTGCTGGCCGACGTCTCGGCCATCCTCGGCGCGCAGGACATCGTGTTCGGGGAGGTCGATCGGTGACGGTCCTCGAGTCCCTGCGCAAGAACGCCGCCTTCCTTCTCAGCGGCCTCCTCTCCGGCATCCTGGTGCTGGGCGTGTGGCGGCAATGGTCGGGCGAGCCTTTGTTTCAGCCGCAATCCGATTTCGGCATCCTGATCGGCTCGGTGCTGGTCACCGCCTATGTCGTCTTTTCGGATATGCGCGGCTCCAACGGGAAGCAGTCATCATGAGCGTTCGCCGTCTCGCTGAAAAACAGCCCGAGAGCTTCGAGTTCACGCCGGAAAATCGCGCGTGGCTCGATGCGCAGATCGCCAAATATCCGCCCGGACGCCAGGCGTCGGCGGTGATTCCGGCGCTGTGGCAGGCGCAGAAGCAGCACGATTACTGGCTGCCGCAGAAGGCGATCGAGAAGGTCGCCGACCTCCTGGGCATGCCCTATATCCGCGTGCTGGAAATCGCGACCTTCTACACGATGTTCAATCTGGAGCCGGTCGGGAAATATTTCATCCAGCTCTGCGGCACCACGCCCTGCATGCTGCGCGGCTCCGACGACCTCATCCGCATCTGCGAAGAGCGCATCGGCGAGCAGCGCCATGTCACCGCCGACGGCCTGTTCTCGTGGCTGGAAGTGGAATGCCTCGGCGCCTGCTGCAACGCCCCGATGGTGCAGATCAACGACGATTATTACGAGGATCTCGACGCGGCGAACTTCACCAGGCTGCTCGACGATCTCGCCGCCGGCCGTCCGGTCCAGATCGGCCCGCAGAACAACGGCCGCCTGCGCTCGGAGCCGCTCGGCGGCCTGACGGCGCTGACAGAATTCTACGGCGCCGACGGCAAGAGCGGTCCGCTTAGCGACATGCAGGCGGCCGCCCAGCCCGCCAATCCGGCGAAGTGAGGAGAAGAGGATGCTTCAGGACAAGGACCGCATCTTCCAGAACCTTTACGGCTATGGCGACTGGGGCCTGGAAGGCGCGAAGAAGCGCGGCGCCTGGGATGACACCAAGGGCCTGCTCGAAAAGGGCAAGGACTGGATCATCAATGAGATGAAGGCGTCGGGCCTGCGCGGGCGCGGCGGCGCCGGCTTCCCGACCGGCCTGAAATGGTCGTTCATGCCCAAGCCCGATCCGGCGCGGCCGTCCTATCTCGTCGTCAATGCCGACGAATCCGAGCCCGGCACCTGCAAGGACCGCGAGATCATGCGCAACGACCCGCATCTGCTGGTCGAAGGCTGCCTGGTCGCCGGTTTCGCCATGGGCGCCTCGGCGGCCTATATCTATCTGCGCGGCGAATTCATCTTCGAGCGCGAGCGCCTGCAGGCGGCGGTCGATCAGGCCTATGCGGCCAATCTGGTCGGCCAGAACAACGTCCACGGCTATCCGTTCGAGGTCTATGTCCATCACGGCGCCGGCGCCTATATCTGCGGCGAAGAGACGGCTCTGCTGGAATCGCTCGAAGGCAAGAAGGGCATGCCGCGGCTGAAGCCGCCGTTCCCGGCCAATATGGGTCTCTACGGCTGCCCGACGACGGTCAACAACGTCGAATCGATCGCGGTGGCGCCGACCATCCTGCGCCGCGGCGCCGCGTGGTTCGCGGGCTTCGGCGCCAAGAACAACGCCGGCACCAAGCTGTTCTCGATTTCCGGCCATGTGAACAAGCCGTGCAATGTCGAAGAAGCGATGTCGATCCCGTTCCGCGAGCTGATCGACAAGCATTGCGGCGGCGTGCGCGGCGGCTGGGACAATCTGCTGGCGGTCATTCCCGGCGGCTCGTCGGTGCGCTGCGTGCCGTCGCACGAGATCATCGACTGCCCGATGGATTTCGACAGCCTGTCGAAGCTGAAGTCGGGCCTCGGCACGGCGGCGGTGATCGTCATGGACAAGTCCACCGACATCATCCGCGCCATCGCCCGCCTGTCGCATTTCTACAAGCACGAGAGCTGCGGCCAGTGCACGCCCTGCCGCGAGGGCACCGGCTGGATGTATCGCGTGATGGAGCGCATGGTCGAAGGCCGCGCGCAGAAGAAGGAAATCGACATGTTGTTCGACGTGTCGAAACAGATCGAGGGTCACACGATCTGCGCGCTCGGCGATGCGGCGGCCTGGCCGATCCAGGGCCTGATCACGCATTTCCGACCGGTGATCGAAGCGCGCATCGACAGCTACACGGCGCGGGCCGACCGCGACGCGGTGAAGGTCGCCGCGCAATGATTTGATGCCTCGGCCGCATAAGCAGCCGAGGCAGCGAGAATGGGTTATGCATCGGCGCAGCCGATGCTAGGAGCGAATGCCGACGCACGAGCTGACGCGAGAGGGGCGCCTCGACCGCCCAGCGGGCGGGCGAGGCAAAGGGATGAACTGACTATGTCCAAGATCATCGTCGATGGCGTCGAAGTGGATGTGCCGCCGGAGTACACTCTGCTCCAGGCGTGCGAGGAAGCGGGCAAGGAAATCCCGCGCTTCTGCTATCATGAACGCCTGTCGGTGGCGGGCAATTGCCGCATGTGCCTGGTCGAGGTGAAGGGCGGCCCGCCCAAGCCGACGGCCTCCTGCGCCATGTCGGTGCGCGACCTGCGCCCGGGCCCCAACGGCGAGCCGCCGGTGGTCCTGACCAATTCGCCGATGGTGAAGAAGGCCCGCGAGGGCGTGATGGAGTTCCTGCTCATCAACCATCCGCTCGACTGCCCGATCTGCGATCAGGGCGGCGAATGCGACCTGCAGGACCAGGCGATGGCCTTCGGCGTCGACCGCTCGCGCTATCACGAGAGCAAGCGCGCGGTGGAGAACAAATATATCGGCGCCGCTGGTCAAGACCGAGATGACCCGCTGCATCCATTGCACGCGCTGCGTCCGCTTCACGGCCGAAGTCTGCGGCACGTCCGACATGGGCGCGATCGGCCGCGGCGAGGACATGGAGATCACGACCTATCTCGAACAGGCGATGACCTCCGAATTGCAGGGCAATGTCACCGATCTCTGCCCGGTCGGCGCGCTGCTGCCCAAGCCGCAGAATTTCCGCGCCCGTCCCTGGGAATACAACAAGACCCCCGGCGTGGACGTCATGGACGCGCTTGGCTCGTCGATCCGCATCGACACGCGCGGCCGCGAGGTCATGCGCATCCTGCCCCGCGTCAACGAGGCGGTGAACGAGGAGTGGATCTCCGACAAGAGCCGCCAGATCGTCGACGGCCTGAAGACCCAGCGCCTCGACCGCCCCTATGTCCGCGACAACGGCAAGCTCCGGCCAGGCGAGCTGGGCGCAGGCCTTCGCCGCCATCGCGGCCAAGGTCAAGGCGGCGGCGCCGGAGAAGATCGGCTTCATCGGCGGCGACCTGTCGTCGGTCGAGGATCTTTTCGCCGCCAAGGCGCTCGCCGAATCGCTCGGCGTCAAGAATATCGACGGACGGCAGGACGGCGCGAAGCTCAACCCCGCCAGCGGCCGCGCGTCCTATCTGTTCAACGCGACCATCGAGGGCGTCGACCACGCCGACGCGCTGCTGATCATCGGCTCGAACCCGCGCTGGGAAGCCCCGGTGCTCAACGCGCGCATCCGCCGCCGCTGGCGCAACGGCCATTTCCCGATCGGCATGATCGGCGAAAAGCTCGACCTGACCTATTCCTACGATTACCTCGGCGCCGGGCCCGGACACGCTGGCCAAGGTCGCCGCCGGCGAAGGCTTCGGCGAGATCCTCGCCAAGGCCGAGCGTCCGCTGATCCTGGTCGGGCAGGGCGCGCTGGCGCGCGAGGACGGCGCCGCCATTCTGGCGCTGGCCGCGAAGCTTGGCGCGTCGAAGGGCGACTGGACCGGTCTTTCGGTCCTGCACACAGCCGCCGCCCGCGTCGGCGCGCTCGATATCGGCTTCGTTCCGGGCGAGGGCGGCCTCGACGCCGCCGCGCATGGCCAAAGCCGGCGCGCTGGACGTGGCCGTTCCTCGTCGGCGCCGATGAAATCGACTGTCGAGCCGGGCGCCTTCGTGGTCTATATCGGCTCGCATGGCGACCGCGGCGCCCATCGCGCCGACGTCATCCTGCCGGGCGCGGCCTATACCGGAAAAATCCGGCACTTACGTCAACACCGAGGGGCGCGTGCAGATGTCCGACCGCGCCGCCTTCCCGCCCGGCGAAGCGCGCGAGGACTGGGCGATTGTCCGCGCCCTGTCCGCCGTGCTCGGCAAGCCGCTGCCGTTCGATTCGCTTGCGCAGCTGCGCGCGAAGATCTACGCGGCGTTCCCGTGGCTCGCGCGGATCGACGCGATCGCGACCTCCGATCCCGGCCTGCCTCGCCTCGCTTCCGGCGGGGACGTCTGGGGCATGGCGCGCTGGTCTCGCCGATCGCCGATTTCTTCCTGACCAATCCGATCGCCCGCGCCTCGCGCGTCATGGGCGAATGTTCGGCCCTCGCCAAGGGCCGCTTGACTGCCCAAGCGGCGGAATGAGGAGAAGAAGCACATGGACCTCCTGCTCTCCCTTCTCATCATCGTCGCGAAAAGCCTGGGCCTTCTCGTCGTCCTGCTGGTGCTGGTCGCCTATTACATCCTCGCCGACCGCAAGGTCTGGGCGGCGGTGCAGTTGCGGCGCGGCCCCAATGTCGTCGGCCCCTGGGGCATCTGGCAGTCGTTCGCCGACATGATCAAGTTCCTGGTCAAGGAGCCGATCATTCCCGACGGCGCCAACAAGGGCGTGTTCCTGATCGCGCCGCTGGTCACCGCGACCCTGGCGCTGGCGGCCTGGGCGGTGATTCCGGTCAACGACGGCTGGGCGGTGGCCAATCTCAATGTCGGCGTGCTGTACATTTTCGCCATTTCGTCGCTCGGCGTTTACGGCATCATCATGGGCGGCTGGGCGTCGAACTCGAAATATCCGTTCCTGGCGGCGCTGCGCTCGGCGGCGCAGATGGTGTCCTACGAAGTCTCGATCGGCTTCGTCATCATCACCGTGCTGCTCTGCGCCGGCTCGCTCAACCTGACCGACATCGTCCACGCGCAGGACACCAAATGGGGCCTGCTCGGCTGGTACTGGCTGCCGCTGTTCCCGATGTTCGTGATCTTCTTCATTTCGGCGCTGGCCGAGACCAACCGCCCGCCCTTCGATCTGGTCGAGGCGGAATCGGAACTGGTCGCCGGCTTCATGGTCGAATATTCGTCGAGCCAGTACCTGCTGTTCATGCTCGGCGAATATGTCGCCATCGTCACCATGTGCGCGCTGATGACGATCCTGTTCTTCGGCGGCTGGCTGCCTCCGGTGCAACATCGCGCCCTTCACCTGGGTGCCGGGCGTGATCTGGTTCGTGCTCAAGGTGAGCTGGTTCTTCTTCCTGTTCGCCATGGTCAAGGCCTTCGTGCCGCGCTATCGCTACGACCAGCTGATGCGTCTGGGCTGGAAGGTGTTCCTGCCGATTTCGCTGGTCGCCGTGGTCGTCGTCGCCGCGGTGCTCGAATTCGTCGTCAAAGTCGGCCAGTGAGGGAGATCGCCATGCAAATCGTGACCGCCGGCAAGGCCCTGCTCCTCAAGGAATTCGTCGGCGCCTTCTTCCTGTCCTTCCGCTATCTGCTAAGCCGAAGGCGACGCTGAACTATCCGCACGAGAAAAACCCGCAATCGCCGCGCTACCGTGGCGAACATGCGCTGCGCCGCTATCCCAACGGCGAAGAACGCTGCATCGCCTGCAAGCTCTGCGAGGCGATCTGCCCGGCCCAGGCCATCACCATCGAGGCCGCGCCGCGCGGGAACGACGGCACCCGCCGCACGACCCGCTACGACATCGACATGACGAAATGCATCTATTGCGGCTTCTGCCAGGAAGCCTGCCCGGTGGATGCGATCGTCGAGGGCCCGAACGCCGAATTCGCCACGGAGACGCGCGAAGAACTGTTCTTCGACAAGCAGCGCCTGCTCGACAACGGCGCGGTCTGGGAGCGGGAAATCGCCCGCAACCTCGCCGCCGACGCGCCCTACCGCTGAACACCGGCTCCGCGCCGCTCGGGCGCGGGCCTTGCCTAAAGCAGACTTTACCCCAGGCCGACTCTTGATTAAGCACGGTCGGGGAATGAGCGATCAAGGCCCGGAGTTCGGGCGCACAGGTGGACCATGACGTTAGCCACGGCCTTTTTCTATCTGTTTTCGATCGTCACGATCGCATCCGCCGTCATGGTCATTTCGGCGCGCAACCCCGTTCATTCGGTGTTGTTCCTGATTCTCGCCTTCGTGAACGCCGCCGGACTGTTCCTGCTGACGGGGGCCGAATTCCTGGCGATGATCCTGGTCGTCGTCTATGTCGGCGCGGTCGCGGTGCTGTTCCTGTTCGTCGTGATGATGCTCGATGTCGATTTCGCCGAGCTGAAACAGGGCTTTCTGCAATATCTGCCGGTGGGCATGCTGGTCGGCCTGGTCGTGCTGGTCGAACTGATCACTGGTCATCGGCGTCTGGAGCGTGGCGCCGCAGGCCGTGCTGTCGCACGCCGACGCCGGGCGCGCTGTCCAACACCGCCGCGATCGGCCGCGTGCTCTATACGCAATATGTCTATCTGTTCCAGGCCGCCGGCTTCGTCCTTCTGACCGCCATGATCGGCGCCATCGTGCTGACGCTGCACCATCGGCCGAACGTGCGCCGCCAGAACATCGCGGAGCAGAACGCGCGCACCCGCGCCACGGCCATCGAAGTCAAGAAAGTCCCGTCCGCGGGCGGGCGTGTGAGGAGCGGTCCATGGTCATCGGTCTCGAACATTACCTGATCGTCGCCG
Source organism: uncultured Alphaproteobacteria bacterium (assembly GCA_963811975.1). Classification (GTDB taxonomy): domain Bacteria; phylum Pseudomonadota; class Alphaproteobacteria; order Rhizobiales; family Beijerinckiaceae; genus Rhodoblastus. The sequence goes on along the minus strand of CAWETR010000018.1, from coordinate 13,547 downwards.
CCGTCCTGTTCACCCTGGGCGTCGCCGGCATCATCCTCAACCGCAAGAACGTCATCATCATCCTGATGTCGATCGAGCTGATCCTGCTCTCGGTCAATCTCAACCTGGTGGCCTTTTCCGCGCAATTGCACGACCTGACGGGGCAGATCTTCGCGCTGTTCATCCTGACCGTCGCCGCCGCCGAAGCGGCCATCGGCCTGGCGATCCTCGTCACCTATTTCCGTAACCGCGGCACGATCGCGGTCGAAGACATCAATATGATGAAGGGCTGAAGGAACATGTATTCCGCAATCGTCTTTCTCCCCCTTCTCGGCTTCCTGATCGCCGGCCTGTTCGGCCGCCAGTTGGGCCCGCGCCCCAGCGAAATCGTCACGACGACGCTGCTGTTCATCTCGTGCCTGCTGTCCTGGACGGTGTTCTGCCGCGTCGGCTTCACCGGCGCGCCCTTTACCGCGCCGGTGCTGGCCAACTGGATGACCTCCGGCATTCTGAAGGTGGACTGGGCGCTGCGCGTCGACACGCTGACCGCCGTCATGCTGGTGGTGGTGACGACGGTGTCCTCGCTCGTTCATCTCTATTCGATCGGCTACATGCACGAGGACCCGTCGCGGCCGCGCTTCTTCGCCTATCTGTCGCTGTTCACCTTCGCCATGCTGATGCTGGTGACCGCCGACAACCTCGCGCAGATGTTCTTCGGCTGGGAAGGCGTCGGCCTCGCGTCCTATCTGCTGATCGGCTTCTGGTACGAGAAGCCCTCGCGCCAACGCCGCGGCGATCAAGGCCTTCGTCGTCAACCGCGTCGGCGATTTCGGCTTCGCGCTCGGCATTTTCCTGGTCTTCATGCTGACCCAGTCGATCTCGTTCGACGCGGTGTTCGCCGCCGCGCCGGGCCTCGCGCACAAGACGATCCACGTCTTCGGCTCGGACTGGGACGCGATGACGATCACCTGCCTGCTGCTGTTCATGGGCGCGATGGGCAAGTCGGCGCAGTTCCTGCTCCACACCTGGCTGCCGGACGCGATGGAAGGCCCGACCCCGGTCTCCGCGCTCATCCATGCCGCGACCATGGTCACCGCCGGCGTGTTCATGGTGGCGCGCCTGTCGCCTTTGTTCGAGCAGGCGCCCGCCGCCTTGACCGTCGTCACCATCGTCGGCGCGACCACCGCCTTCTTCGCCGCGACCATCGGCCTCGTCCAGAACGACATCAAGCGCGTCATCGCCTATTCGACCTGCTCGCAGCTCGGCTACATGTTCGTCGGCCTGGGCGTCGGCGGCTATTCGCTCGGCATTTTCCATCTCTTCACCCACGCCTTCTTCAAGGCGCTGCTGTTCCTCGGCGCCGGCTCGGTGATCCACGCCATGCACCATGAGCAGGACATGCGGAACATGGGCGGGCTGGCGAAGAAAATCCCGATCACCTTCTGGTGCATGACCTTCGGCACGCTGGCGCTTGACCGGCTTTCCGCTGACCGCCGGCTATCTTCTCCAAGGACGCGATCATCGAGGCGGCCTACGCGGCGGGCCTCCACAGCCAGGCCGGCGACCTACGCCTTCGTCCTGACCCTGGTCGCGGCGGGTCTCACCTCGTTCTATTCAGCTGGCGGCTGGTGTTCATGACCTTCTTCGGCCAGCCGAAATGGGCTGAAGCAGGCGACATCGCACGCGGCGCGCGCATGGTCACGACGATCACGCGCCATGACGACCACGCGCATGACGATCACGGCCACCATGCGCTCGATCCGCACGAATCGCCCAACACGATGCTGGTCCCGCTCTACGTGCTGTCGATCGGCGCGCTGTTCGCCGGCCTCGCCTTCAAGACCTTCTTCATCGGCCACGACTGCGGGCGAATTCTGGCGGACGTCGCTGTTCTTCGGCGCGGACAACCATATCCTGCACGAAATGCACGAAGTGCCGGAATGGGTCGGCATGGCGACCTTCCTGATGATGTCCGGCGGTTTCGTCGTGGCCTATTACATGTATCAGGTCGCGCCGGAGACTCCGGCCCGCCTCGCCGCGCGCTTCAACCCGCTCTACAAGTTCCTGCTCAACAAATGGTACTTCGACGAGCTCTACGACTTCCTGTTCGTGCGCCCGGCCTTCTGGCTCGGCCGCCTGTTCTGGAAGGGCGGCGACGGCGCGATCATCGACCGGCTCGGCCCGGACGGCATCGCGGCGCGCGTGCTCGACGGCGCCAGCTGGATCGTCAAGCTGCAGACCGGCTACATCTATAACTACGCCTTTGCGATGCTGATCGGCCTTGCGGCGATCATCACCTTCTATCTGGTCGGCGGGGTGCGCTGATGTTCGGTTTTGGCATTCTCTCCGGGCTGACCTTCCTGCCCCTGGTCGGCGCCGCGCTCATCCTGCTGGTTCCAGGCGAATCGGAAACGGCCAAGAACAACATCCGCTGGATCGCGCTGTGGACGACGCTCGTCGTCTTCGGCGCTCTCGCTCTATGCCTGGAGCCAGTTCGTGTCCGGCGTCGCGGACTTCCAGTTCGTCGAGCAAAGGAGCTGGTTCGGCTCCGGCCTCAGCTACAAGATGGGCGTCGACGGCATTTCCTTCCCCTTCGTGGTGCTGACCGCCTTCCTGATGCCGTTCTGCATCGCGGCCTCGTGGAAGTCGATCGACACCCGCGTCAAGGAATATATGGTCGCCTTCCTGGTGCTTGAAACGCTGATGATCGGCGTGTTCTGCGCGCTGGACCTGGTGCTGTTCTACCTGTTCTTCGAAGGCGGCCTCATTCCGATGTTCATCATCATCGGCGTGTGGGGCGGCAAGCGGCGCATCTATGCGAGCTTCAAGTTCTTCCTCTACACGCTCGCCGGCTCGCTGCTGATGCTCATCGCCATCCTGGCCATGTATTCGCAGACCCATACGACCGACATCACGCGCGCTGCTGCACACCAAGTTCGATCCGGGCGCTGCAGAAATATCTGTGGCTCGCCTTCTTCGCCTCCTTCGCGGTGAAGATGCCGATGTGGCCGGTGCATACCTGGCTGCCCGACGCCCACGTCGAGGCGCCGACGGCGGGCTCGGTCATCCTGGCCGGCATCCTGCTGAAGATGGGCGGCTATGGCTTCATCCGCTTCTCGCTGCCGATGTTCCCCGACGCGTCGCATTATTTCGCGCCGCTGGTGTTCGCCCTGTCGATCATCGCGATCATCTACACCTCGCTGGTGGCGCTGGTGCAGGAGGACATGAAGAAGCTGATCGCCTATTCCTCGGTCGCGCATATGGGCTTCGTCACCATGGGCCTGTTCGCCATGAACCAGCAGGCGGTGCAGGGCGCGGTGTTCCAGATGGTGTCGCCACGGCCTCGTCTCCGGCGCGCTGTTCCTTTGCGTCGGCGTCGTCTATGACCGCATGCACACCCGCGAGATCGCCGCCTATGGCGGCATCGTCGAGCGCATGCCGATCTACGCCGTGGCCCTGATGGTCTTCACCATGGCCAATGTCGGACTGCCCGGCACCTCCGGCTTCGTCGGCGAATTCCTGTCGCTGCTCGGCGTGTTCCAGGCCAACAGCTGGGTGGCGTTCTTCGCCACCACCGGCGTCATCCTGTCGGCGGCCTATGCGCTCTATCTCTATCGGCGCGTGGTGTTCGGCAAGCTGGAGAAGCCGAGCCTGATGAGCCTGAAGGACCTGAATCCGCGCGAAATGGCGGTCCTGGCGCCGCTGGTCCTGCTGACGATCTATTACGGCGTCCATCCCGGCCCGATCCTCGACGCCTGCGCCGGTTCGGTCGCCGAACTGGTCAAGGGTTACGAATCCGCCTTGGCCGCTGACCAAGACCGCCGCCCTCACGCTGCATTGAGAGCCGTTCCATGAATCCGCTTAGTCTTGAAATCGCTCATGCGCTGCCGGAGACCATCCTGGCGCTCGGCGCGATCGTCCTGCTCCTGATCGGCGCCTTTCGCGGCAAGGACGAGCGACGGCCCGATGACCGAACTGGCCGTCGCGCTGCTCGGCGCGGCGCTCGTCGCCGTGATCCTCGGCGGCCACAAGGCGGCGGGCGTGGTGTTCGACGACGCCTTCATCGACGATCGCTTCGGCGATTTCATGAAGATCGCTCGCGTTGATCGGCTCGATCGTGACCCTGCTGATGTCCGGCGATTTCCTGCGCCGCAGCGGCATCGACAAGTTCGAGTTCCCGATCCTGGTGGTGCTCGCCACGCTCGGCATGCTGATCCTGATCTCGGCCAACGGCCTGATCGCGCTCTATCTCGGGCTCGAGCTGATGTCGCTCGCGCTCTATGTGGTCGCCGCGCTCAGCCGCGACGACGCCCGCGCCTCGGAAGCGGGCCTCAAATATTTCGTGCTCGGCGCGCTGTCGTCCGGCATGCTGCTCTACGGCGCCTCGCTGCTCTATGGCTTCGCCGGCACGGTGTCGTTCCCCGGCATCGCCGCGGCGATCGGCGGCCATCCCAACACCGGCGTGATCTTCGGCCTCGTCTTCCTGTTCGCGGGCCTCGCCTTCAAGATGTCGGTCGTGCCGTTCCACATGTGGACGCCGGACGTCTATGAAGGCGCGCCGACCCCGGTCACCGCCTTTTTCGCCTCGGCGCCGAAGATGGCCGCCGTCGCGGTCTCGACCCGCGTCATCATGACCGCCTTCCCCGGCGCGGTCGGCCAGTGGCAGCAGATCATCGTGTTCCTGGCGCTGGCCTCGATGGCGCTCGGCTCCTTCGCGGCGATCGGCCAGACCAACATCAAGCGCCTGATGGCCTATTCCTCGATCGGCCACATGGGCTTCGCGCTCGTCGGCCTCGCCGCCGGCACCGAAGCGGGCGTCGAGGGCGTCGCGATCTATATGGCGATCTATCTGGTGATGACGCTCGGCACGTTCGCGGCCATCCTGTCGATGCGGGTCAACGGCAAGGCGGTCGAGAACATTTCCGATCTCGCGGGCCTGTCGCGCACCAACGCGCCGATGGCCTTCTTCCTGTCGATGCTGATGTTCTCGCTGGCCGGCGTGCCGCCGCTGGCGGGCTTCTTCGCCAAGTTCTACGTGTTCATGGCGGCCGTCGACGCCAAGCTCTACTGGCTGGCGGTGATCGGCATTCTCACCAGCGCCGTGGCGGCGTTCTATTACCTGCGCATCGTCAAGGTCATCTATTTCGACGATCCGGCCCCGGCGTTCGACCGCCCGAGCGTCACCCAGCGCGCGGTGCTGACCCTGGCCTCGCTCGCCATGCTGCTGTTCTGGGTCTATCCGGCGCCGCTGGTCGAGGCCGCCACCGCCGCCGCCCACTCGCTGTTCTGATCGGGATCGGCATGATCCGCATGTCCGTCGGCGCGCGCCTCCCGGTCGAGGCCCCGCGCGCCGGCGACGCGGGCGCGGCCGCGTCCTGATGGATTTTTATTGCGCGCTCGGGCCAGAGGCCGCGCGGGCCGGCTATCGCCTCGAAGTCTTCACCTCGCTCGGCTCGACCAATGACGAGGCCATGAGCCGGATCGCGGCGGGCGATCCCGGCCGGCTGTGGATCGTCGCCGCGACGCAGACGCGGGGCAGGGGGCGCATGGGCCGCGTCTGGGTCTCTCCGCCCGGCAATCTCTATGCAAGCCTGTTGCTGATCGACCCGGCGCCGCCCGACCGCGCGCGCCGAACTCGGCTTTGTCGCGGGCGTCGCCTTGATCGACGCCTTGCGCGCCATGACCGGAGACGACCGCCGGATTCGCCTGAAATGGCCGAACGACGCTCTGTGCGACGGCGCCAAGCTGTCCGGCCTGCTGCTGGAAGGCGCGAGCCTGCGCAACGGCGCGTTCGCCTGCGTCGTCGGCATCGGCGTCAATTGCCGGACCTCTCCCGACCGATGCGCCTTATCCCACCGCCAGTCTGCGCGGCATCGGCGCGGCCTCGGCGGATCGCGGAACGTTGTTCGCTTCATTGTCCGATTCGTTCGCGCATTGGCTGGAGATCTGGGCGCGCGGCGAGAATTTTTCCGCGATTCGCGCTGCCTGGCTGGAGCGCGCGGGCGGGATCGGGGAGATCGCGCGCGTGACGCGCAACGGCCAGATCCTCGAAGGCCTGTTCCGGGGCATTGACGCGCGGGGGCGCATGCTATTGGAAAGGGCGGGCGGGACGATGGAAACGATAGAGGCGGGCGACGTGGCGTTCGGCGCACGGAGCCCCTGAAGGCAATGGGTATGGCGGCAGATCAGGAAGAAATCGTTTTCGCGCCTCTCGGCGGCCTCGGCGAAATCGGCATGAACGCCGCGCTCTACGGGTTCGGCCCGGCGAAAAAGCGCAAATGGATTCTGGTCGATTGCGGCGTCGCCTTCGCCGGGTCGGACATGCCCGGCGTCGACCTGATCCTGCCCGACCTGTCCTTCATCGAGAAGAACCGCGCCGATCTGCTCGGGCTGGTCATCACCCACGCCCATGAGGATCATGTCGGCGCCATTGCGGCGCTGTGGCCCCGGCTGGGCTGCCCGGTCTATGCGACGCGTTTCGCCGCGGGACTGCTGGCCACGCGCCGCCTCGCCGAGCCCGGCGCTCCGCAGGTGCCGATTCACATCGTCGCGCAGGGATCGCGGCTGACGCTCGGTCCGTTCGAGATCGAATTCGTGCCGATGTCGCATTCGATCCCCGAAGTCGAACCTGCTCGCCATCCGCACCAAGGCGGGCGTCGTCGTCCATACCGGCGACTGGAAGCTCGATCCGACGCCGGGCCTTGGCCGGCCGACCGATATCGAGCGGCTGAAGCAGATCGGCGACGAGGGCGTGCGGGCGCTGATCTGCGACTCGACCAATATCCTGCGCGACGGCGAAAGCCCGTCGGAGGCGCAGGTCGCCGAAGTGTTGCGCGAAAAGGTTCTCGCGGCCAAGGGCCGGGTGCTGGTCACGACCTTCGCCTCCAATGTCTCGCGGCTGCGCGCGGTCTGTCTGGCCGCGGAAGCGGCGGGGCGGCGCATCGTCCTCGCCGGCCGCGCCATGGAGCGCTCGCTGGAGGTGGCGCGCGAATGCGGCTATCTCGACGGCGTCCCCGAACTGCTTTCGCTCGACAGCTTCGCCCGCCTGCCCGCGCATAAAATCCTGGTGCTCGCCACCGGCAGCCAGGGCGAGGCGCGCGCCGCCATGTCGCGCATCGTGCGCGGCGAACACGCGGTCAAGCTCGCGCCCAACGATCTCGTCATCTTCTCCTCGCGCACCATTCCCGGCAACGAGCGCGAAGTGAACGCCATCGTCAACGGGCTGATCCTGCAGGGCGTCGACGTGATGACGGACCGCGACGCGCTGGTCCATTGCTCGGGCCATCCGCGCCGGGGCGAAGTGGCGAAACTCTACGAATGGCTGCGGCCCGAGATCGCCGCGCCGGCCCATGGCGAGCCGCTGCATCTGCGCGTCCATGCGGAATTCGCGCGCAGCATGGGCGTCAAGCAGGTCATGGTCGCGCATAACGGCGACATGATCGCGCTCGGACCCGACACGCCGGCGCATTTGCCGCAGATTCCCCACGGCAAGCTCTACCAGGACGGCGATCTGATCCTCAGCGAGAGCGAGCATTGTTTTCGCGAGCGTCACCGCCTCGCCGCGGCCGGGATCATTTCGATCGCCTTTGCGCTGACCGCCAAGGGCGAACTCACCGGGACGCCCGACGTCACCATGTTTGGCCTGCCGCAGAAAACGCGCGACAATCGCAAGATGGACGAGGTGGTGGATCGCGCCTTGTTCGAGACGCTGGACTCGATGCCGCGCGCCAAGAAACGGGACTCCGACGCCGTCTGCACGGCGGTGGAGCGCGCGGTGCGCTCCGCCGTCTCCGCCGTCTGGGGCAAGAAGCCGCACGTTCATGTGCTGGCGATCGAAGTTTGACGCGCTTTCCCGCAAAGGCATTTTGCGGGAAATCCTGTGAGCGACGCGACGCCGAGCTGATGCGAGGGGCGCCGCAGGCGATGAATAGAGGAGCAGAGAATGATCGGCCGTTTGAACCATGTCGCCATTGCGGTGAAGGACATCGCCGCCGCTTCCGAAACCTACCGCAGCGTGCTGGGCGCCAAGGTCTCGCCGCCGACCGCGCAGCCAGACCACGGCGTCACGGTCGTCTTCATCGAATTGCCGAACACCAAGATCGAATTGCTCGAGCCGCTCGGCGAAGGCTCGCCGATCGCGAAGTTCCTGGAAAAGAACCCCGACGGCGGCATGCATCATGTCTGCTACGAGGTCGAGGACATCTTCGCGGCGCGTGACCGGCTGAAGGCCGCGGGCGCGCGCGTCATCGGCGACGGCAATCCCAAGACCGGCGCCCATGGCAAGCCGGTGCTGTTCCTGCACCCCAAGGATTTCAACGGCACGCTCGTCGAAATCGAACAGGTCTGAGCGAAAGGGCGCGACATGCAAGGCTTCGATTTCGCGCCCTTTTCCCTGCCGATGTCCATTGCGGTCTTCTTCACGGCGTGGTGGGTCTGCCTGTTCGCGGTGCTGCCCTTCGGCGTGCGCAACCATCAGGAGGCGCACGAAGACCTTCCCGAGGGCGCCGACCCCGGCGCTCCGGTCGCGCCGATGCTGCTGAAGAAGGCGCTGGCGACCACGCTGCTCGCCTTGGCCGTCTATGCCATCGTCGTGATCATGGCGAATGTATTGGGGTGACGTTTCCGGTGGCCGGCGTCGCCGTCCGGCGGCGTCGGGCGCAGAGCGGCCTCGGCCTTCAGAACGGCGTCGCGCCGCTCGAACCGCCGCATGGCGTGCTGCATGGCGAGTTGCGTCTTCCACTGTTCCGCGTTGTCGGCCTTGCCGGTCTTGGCGACGCAATCGGCGACCGCCGCGTGCAGTTCGCTCTCCATCGCGTCGAGCCGCTCGCGATCGGCGGTATTGGCCTCGTGGGCGATCGAAAGCAGCCGCTCGACCGCCTCGCGATCCTTCTTCGAGCCGCGCGCGTTGAGGGTGCTGACCAGAAGGGTGAGCAGCGACGCGCCGACGCTCAGCGGAATGCCGAAAATATAGAGATAGCGCTGCGCCTGATCGAAAAAGCTCTGGTCGCCGTTCGAGAGATAGGCCGCGAAGCCCGGATGGATCGGCAGCAGCGGATTCTGGTCGCTGACGTCCGGCGCCTCGATCTGCCCCGCCATCGGCGCGACATTCATCAATTGCGCCTTGGCCGTCAGGATCGAGCGGCCGATGGCGTCGGCGACGATGTCCAGCATGGTGATCGGCACGGCGAAACGGTAATTGACCGCCAGCATGGTCACGCTGTCGTCGGGAACCGGCGGTTTTGGCGCGGAAGCCGCCCTCCGGCACGTCATAGGATTCGAACATCGGGAAGCGCTTGACGATGGCGTCGGCGTCGTCGAAACCCAGGATCTTCGGCGTCCCCTTGGTGGCGGCGCCGATCGAGGCGACGGTGTCGACGATAGGGCCGGGGCCGACCGGCCCGACCGCGACGGCTGCTGCGACCTGCTTGTGCTCGATCGCCGGGCCAATGTCCGCGGCCGCCAGAAACTGGCGTTTCACCCTGTCCGGCGTGAGATTGTAAAAGCTCAGCAGCAGGTCGAGCGCGTGGGAATTGTCGTCCTGCGCCGGGCCGGTGGGGATGGCGACGGTCTTGCCGGCGAGATCGGCGAGGCTGCTGATCGAAGAATGATGCGGCACGATGACGGCGACCGGGTCGTGGCGCAGGATGACCAGAGTCTCGCCATTGACTGGAAGCGGCACGTCGCTGCGGATGATCGCGATGTCCGCCTTGCCCTGTTCCAGCGCCTTGGCGCTCTCGGTCAGGCTGGCGACCGGCACGGTCTCGAACCGGATGCGCGGATGCTGCTTCTCGGCGACCTTGATGAAGGCCGAGATGAAGCGCTGGGCCTGCGACCCCTCCGACCCCGCTGGTGATGCGCAAGGTGGCGTGCGGCGACCAGAGATAGAGGACGCCCAGCGCAACCGCCGCGACAAGGAACGCGACGGCGATCACAATGGACAGGAAACGCGATCTGGCGAAAAGTCCGAACATCCCTGGGCTCCGGCGCTTTTGCGCTTCTCGCTGATTTGCGGGCCTGACCGATGGCCTCGACGAGTTTACGGCGGCGGAGGGGGAAGGGAAACCTTTATTCGATTGCGGGAAATCCGCCGCAGACCCGAAAATTGCAAATTCCGTCCGCGCGCGGAAAGCTCTAGCATCGCCTTCAGACGTTTCAACCGAGCGAGCCCCATGTCGCAGAACGCGCCGACCCCTCCGTCCGGCCCCGGCCCGGCGCCCGCCCTGTCGGACTTCCCGTTCCGTTCCAGAGAAAAATTGCGCTATTGCGACACCGACCGCCAGGGTCATGTCAACAACGCCGTGTTCGCGACATTTCTGGAAACCGGCCGGGTCGAGATGCTGATCAACGGCGGCGTCGACCTGATGGGGCCGGACGGCGCCTTCGTGCTGGCGCGGCTGCTGCTGGATTATCGCCGCGAGGTGAACTGGCCCGGCGAGGTCGAGATCGGCACGCGCGTGGCGTCGTTCGGGCGCAGCTCCCTGAGGCTGGAGCAGGCGGTGTTCCAGAACGGCGAATGCGTCGCCTCGGGCGAGTTGACCGTCGTCCTCACCGACGTGACCACCCGGCGCTCCAAACCGTTTTCCGACGAGGCGCGCGCCTTTCTCGCCAAGGCGACGGGCTGAACCGTGACTCGCTGAACGACGGCGTTACGGCGCGAGCGCGTCGACGCCGCTGACCGGCTTGGGATAGGGCAGATCTCCGACCAGCCGCGCACTCGGCGTCTGTGCGTGCGAAGATCGGATCGAGGTCGATCGAGAGATAATCGAGGCGGTGGTTGTAGTCCGCGATCATCAGCCGATTGTGGGTCAGGTCCTTGATCGAGACCCATTGGGTGTAATCGGAGATCAGCGAACCGTCCGGGAGCCGGGACTGGGCGACGCCGATCGGAATATCCACGGTGTTCAGGACGTGGGCGACGGATTGGCTGGCCTCGTCGGCGGTCTTCGGCTGCTCCATCCCATGCCGAACGAAGGCCGCGCGCACGAAGCGGGACGGCGGCGTATAATCGCCGGGAAGGCCGATGAGGCCGCCGCCCTGTCCGACCGCCGTGACATCGACCGAGCCGATCTGCCGGCTAGGCACGCCGATCGTGGAGAGGCTCAGATAGTTGCGCAGATTGTCGAGATGCCACGGATAGGGCGGGGCGTTGGTCAGCACATGGGCGACATTGTCATGGATGCGCGCCTCGCCGTCGACATATTCCACGATGATGCCGTCGCCGCTGCGGTCGGTGAAGACGAAATGAAGCTGCGGCGGGGTCGGGCCGGTCGCGAGCGAGGGGTCCGACCAGACTTTCGTGCCCTGCAGCGCCGCGCGCAATTCCTTGACATTGGCGAAGCGCCCGAGCGCCCAGGCGCCGAAGGTCAGGATTTCGACGGCCGATTTATCCTGCGGCGTCACGCTCTGATAGGTCGTGAAGCCCGGCAGGAAATTGCCGCTCATGCCCAGGCCCTCGGAGTTCTGGCCTTCCAGCAGCGGATCGCCGGGAATGATTCCCGCCGCGATGCCGACGAGCGGATAGAGCGTCTCGATCTCCTGGGCGGGCAGATGCGAATCCTTCGGCGCCGTGAGCGTCAGTTTCGCGCCCTTGGGCACGCTGACGAGCTTCCATTTCATGTCGAAGGCCCATTCCATCGTCCGTCCGGCGACGACGGATTTGTCGGCCGCCATGATGTCGACGGCCGTGCAGGACAGGGCTGGCAGTCCGGCGGCCAACAAGGCGACGGAGGCGAGGAGGGCGCGCATCATGATGGGTTTTCTCCGGCGACGAAATGTGACGGAACGCACAATCGGAGATAGAAATGAAGGAAGGGCTAATCGCAACAGGAGAGTTGGATCAACCGAGCTTGCGGCGATGGATCGTCGCCATGCCCAGCACGACCATGGCGAACGCCTGGTGCGCGAGAGCGGCGTGAAGCGGAACGGCGAGGACCAGCGTCGTGATCCCCAGCCCGGCCTGAACCACGACGAACGCCGCGAGCAGGGCCGCCCGGCGCACGGCGCGCCGCGCGATGGTTTCCCGGCTGATATGGAGCGCGTGGAACAGGGCCAGAGCGAGCAGCAGATAGGCGATCATCCGGTGCTGGAACTGCACCATCGTTACATTGTCGAGGAAATTGGCGGTCCAGGGCGTCAGGCTGAACAGATGGTCGGCCGGAGGGATGAAGCGGCCGTCCATCAGCGGCCAGGTGTTGTAGACCAGCCCGGCGCGCAGGCCCGCGACGAGGCCGCCGAGACCGATCTGCGCCAGCGCCAGCGCCAGCAGCGCCCCGGCTTCGCGGCGGAAGCTCGCGCCATTGGGGCCGAGCGGGTCGCGGCAATTGGGCTGGAGGCCGACGGCAGTCCAGATCACCGCCGCGAAGGTCGCCGAGGCGAGCAGCAGATGGATCGCCAGCCGCTCCTGCGCGACCTCGACGCGATGGACGAGGCCTGAGGAGACCATCCACCAGCCGACGAAGCCCTGCAGCCCGCCCAGGGCGAAAATGCCGGCGAGCCGCCAGCGCAGGCCGCCCTTGATCTGGCCGCGCGCGAGAAACCAGACGAACGGAACCGCGAACAGCACGCCGATCAGCCGCCCGAGCAGGCGATGGCTCCATTCCCAGGCATAGATCGTCTTGAACCGGGACAGGTCCATGTCCGGGAACAGTTCGCGATATTGCGGGATTTCCTTGTATTTCGCGAAAGCCGCCGCCCAGTCCGCCTCGCCGAGCGGCGGCAGCACGCCGGTGACGGGCTTCCATTCGGTGATGGAGAGCCCCGATTCGGTCAGGCGCGTCGCGCCGCCGACGACGACCATGGCGAAAATTCCGGCGGCGACCAGCCACAGCCAGATGCGGATCGCGCGATCGGGGTCGGCGGGCTTTCTGGGCGACTGGCGGTTGAGTCCGTTGCGGCATGTCGATTTGTCTGGCGATTTCAGGTTTTGTAGCCCGGCGCGGCGAAGCGGCAAAGAAAAACCGCAGCGGGGGGGCGCCGCTGCGGTCTCTGTCGGCTGACGCCGCCACGCGCCTCGAACCTTTGGTCAAAGGCTCGAGGCTATCGTGATCATTCGTCCGACGGCCCCTCGTCGGCTCCGCCGGGGCCGCCGGGTCCGCGCTCCTTCATGCCGCGACCGCCCATCATGCCGCCATGGCCGCGCATCATCGCGCCGCGCATTTCCTCGAAGGCGGCCTTCTGCTTGTCGTCGAGGCTGTTGTAGAAGGCGATGAGCTTCGGCGTTTCGGCCTTCAGCGCGTCGAGGCGGTTCTGCATCATCTGCTCGCGGAAGGCGAGGCGGTTCGGGAAGGTCGAGAGATCCGGCTTCTTGGCGCAGATCGAGGCCTTGAAATCGGCGCGCGACTTGGCGCGGGTGTCTTCAAGATCCTTCAACGACGCCTTTTGCGTGTCGTTGAGTTGCAGCATCGTCGCGAGCCGCGCGGCGCGCTTTTCCATGAAGGCGGCGACTCGATCGCCCTTGGAATCGGGCGAGCACATGCGGTCGATCATGGACTGCGGCCCTCGCGGCTCGGCGTTCGCCTGCGAAACCGCCAGTCCGCCTGCAACGCAGGCCAGGGCCAAGGCGGAGATTT
>CAWETR010000017.1:0-135091 GCA_963811975.1 uncultured Alphaproteobacteria bacterium | reverse complement strand
AGAGGACCAGGCGGTCGGCGACCGCCGCCTGGCGGACCGACTCGGGATGAGCCGCAAGCGTCGCCTCGCCATTGATCGCATCGACGACGGTCACGACGCCGTCGAGCCGGAAGCGCAACAGCAGGTAGGGGTGGCTCATGATCGTGTGCAGCACGGGCGCGGGATCGGCGAGGCCCGGTCGTTTCAATGACGAGGCGGTCGAACTGCCCGATGCGGCCGTTGTCGAGCCGGCGCAACAGATTTTCCAGCGCGTCCACCAGATCGCCGCGCATAGTGCAGCAAAGACAGCCCGAGGCCATCATGACCATGTCGCCGTCGATCTTCTCGACGAACAGATGATCGAGCCCGATCTCGCCGAATTCGTTGATCAGGACGACGGTTCGCGCCAGCGCGGGATCTTGCAGAGGACGATTGAGCAGGGTCGTCTTGCCGGCCCCGAGGAAGCCGGTGATGATTGTCACGGGTATCGGCGCGGGCGGGGTGACGATGGGCTCGTCGCTCAATTCTGCCCCGTCTTGCCGCTCGTGGACGCGGACTTGTTGACGGCTTTGGCCGGGGCTTCGGCGCGGCGGTTTTTGATGGCTTCGGAGCTTTCGAAACCTTGGCGCTCGTTTTCGCGGCGGCCTTTGCGGGGCCTTGGCTTATGGGCCTTCGCTCCTTGGGCCTTCGCCTTCATGCGCCTTCGCTTCATGGACCTTGGCTTCGGGCTTTGCCTTGTGCTTGGCCTCGCTGGCGCGATGCATGGAAAGGGCCTTGGGATCGGGCCTGATCGGCTGCGGCGCCGCGGCTGCTCCGGCGGCGGCGCATAGGCGATCGCCCCGATCGGCGTATTGGCGGGGCGCGGACCGGCGACGGGCCCCTGATAGCCGGGCGCCGGCCCGACATAGACCGGCACGGGATCATAGACCGGCCGCGGCAGGGAGGCGATCAGCGCGCCGTTGCCGGGCGCCGGCGCCGCAGAGCCGTCCGCCGGCTGGATGGCGCTGCCGAAATCTTCCGTTTCGGCCTCGAGCTGCGCCTTTCCGCTGCGGCGCGCGCAAATTTCGCCGCGCATGTCTGGCGGAGCGCCGCCGACCGAGGCAGATCGCTGGCCGCTTCGCCGAGTTGCGGGGCGGCGAAGGCCTGGTCGAGCAGGTTCGCGGCATGCGCGGTGCGAATGCGCGCCGACATATCGCCCATGACCACCACGATGACCTTTCGTCCTTCGCGCGTCGCGCTGGCGACGAGGTTGAAACCGGCCGGACAGGTGAAGCCGGTCTTCATGCCGTCCGCGCCGGGATAGCGTCCGATCAGGCCATTGTGGGTCGGAATGACCTGCTCGCCCAGTTTCATGGCGCCGATATTGAAAAGGTCGGCATGCTGCGGGAAAGCCAGCAGCAGCGCGCGCCCGAGAATCGCCATGTCCCGCGCCGAACTGACATGATTCGGATCGGGCAGGCCGTTGGGATTGACGAAATGCGATTCGCGCATGCCGAGGGCGGCCGCGGTCTGGTTCATTTCGGCCGCGAAGGATTCGACGGAGCCCGAGACGCCCTCGGCGATGGTGACGGCGAGGTCGTTCGCCGATTTCACCATCAGCATCTTGAGCGCATTGTCGAGCGTGACCTGCGAGCCCGGCGCGAATCCCATTTTCGAGGGCTTCATGCTGGCCGCGCGCGCCGAAACCACCAGTGGCGTGTCGAGCGTCAACCGCCCCTGCCGCACCGCGTTGAGCGCGACATAAACGGTCATCAATTTCGTGACCGAGGCCGGATACCAGGGCCGGGTCGCGTCGCGCGCCTCGATCACGCGGCCGGTCGCGACATCCATCGCGATGAAGGGCGGAGGCGTGTGATGGACCGGGCCGCCGCGGCTGCGCGTGCGCGCATGGCGTTTCTGCGCCGCGAAGGATGACGCGCTCAGCGGGCCCTGCAGCAGGACGAGAGCCGCCATGAGCGGCCGCTGGGCATGTCGAACCTGGGGCGATCGGATAAATTCATCGTCTTGACGCCAATTCGGCCGGTTTTGGACCGGCCAGTCGTGGGAAGCGGGATGGTTCGGCATAAGCGAACATGCCTGATTTCGCAAGGCCTTCATGAACCATCGAACGGAAACGCTATTACGCCGGCTGTGACGCGACGCCCGCTCACGCCACATTGTGAACATAAACTTTGAGACCCTTTTATGGCGCGTCGCCGGGCCATGCTATTCGCCCGGAGCCTTGATCTCGAGCGCCAGCGCATGGACGCCGCCGGAGATTTCATCCGCCAGCAGTGTGTTGACGGCGCGATGGCGCTCGATGCGGGTCTTGCCCGAAAAATCGGGCGAGACGATCTGCACCCTGAAATGGGTCTCGCCGCCATGGCCCGCGCCGCCGTCATGGCCCGCGTGTCCGGCGTGTTTGTGGGATTCGTCGACGACCTTCAGGAATTCGGGCGCGAAGGCCGCCGTAAGCTTGGCCTCCATGCGTTCGCGGACGGTTTGTTTACCTGAATGGCCCATGTGATTCTCCTGTTGTTCGCGGCGACGCGCGTTGCAAGTCAAGCGATTTAATCTCCTTCGCGTTCTTGCTCCGGCCCCGCCTTCGACCATATTGTGTCGGACATGGATCTTAACTCCCCCATTTTTGATCGGATCAGAACCCGACGCAATGCCGCGCCGGCGCAGCCGGCGCGCGACGGGGCCGCGCTGCCAGCATCCCGGCTGCAAGGCGGCGGGAGAGTTTCGCGCGCCGATGGGGCGGTTGCGGGAGGGGCAGTATTTCTGTTTCTGCCTCGATCACGTCCGCGAATATAATGCGACCTACAATTATTTTAACGGCATGAGCGACGAGGCGGTGCTCGTCTATCAAAAGGAAGCCCTGACCGGCCATCGGCCGACCTGGAAGATGGGCGCCAATCGCGGCGACCCGGCGTCCGGACGGATGCGCGATCCTACAGCATGCGCGACGGCGGCGGCGCGAAGCCGGCGCGGCGCCGAACGCCCCGGCATGGCGTCGTCGCCCTCAAGGCGCTTCATGCGCTGGGCCTCGACGACGAAGCCGGCCCGGACGAAATCAAGGCGCGCTACAAGGAACTGGTCAAAAGATTGCATCCCGACGCCAATGGCGGCGATCGTTCGAACGAAGACCGGCTGCGCGAAATCATCAACGCGTATAATGTTTTGAGGTCTTTTCGCGCGGTTTGAGCCTTCGGCGGGCGCATCGCGCGGTCCGGCCTGCCCTCTTGTGGCGGGCGAGGTCGCAAGGCTATCGTGGCGCCAATGTTCCATGACGCAGGCAAGGTCTGAAATCGAAATCATGCGATTTCAGGCTCGTCGGTCATGACCCCGCGTCGCCGGCATATCGGATTGGCGACGCGGAGACGGAGGTTCGATGCAAGTTTCTCTTTCCACGGGGTCGATACAGGGGCTGCCGGACACGACAATTTCGGTGCGCGAGGTCTTCGGAATCGATTCCGACATGAAGGTTCCGGCCTTTTCGGTCAGCCGAAGAACATGTTCCGGACATCGACCCCGATTATCTTTTCGACCGCACGACGACCCTGGCCATTCTCGCGGGCTTCGCCTATAACCGCCGCGTGATGGTCCCCGGCTATCACGGCACCGGCAAGTCGACCCATATCGAGCAGGTCGCGGCGCGCCTGAACTGGCCCTGCATCCGCGTCAATCTCGACAGCCACATCTCCCGCATCGATCTCGTCGGCAAGGACGCGATCGTCCTGAAGGACGGCAAGCAGGTCACGGAATTCCGCGACGGCATCCTGCCCTGGGCGCTGCAGCACAATGTGGCGCTGTGCTTCGACGAATATGACGCCGGCCGCCCGGACGTGATGTTCGTGATCCAGCGCGTGCTCGAAGTGTCGGGCCGCCTGACCCTGCTCGACCAGAACCGGGTGATCCGCCCGCATCCGGCGTTCCGGCTGTTCGCGACCGCCAATACCGTCGGCCTCGGCGACACGTCCGGGCTGTATCACGGCACGCAGCAGATCAACCAGGGCCAGATGGACCGCTGGTCGATCGTCACGACCCTGAACTACCTGCCGCATGACAAGGAAGTCGACATCGTCCTCGCCAAGGTCAAGCAGTTCCAGAAGACCAAGGACGGCGCCGACACCATCAACAAGATGGTGCGCGTCGCCGACCTGACCCGCAACGCCTTCATGGGCGGCGATCTGTCGACCGTCATGAGCCCGCGGACGGTCATCACCTGGGCGGAAAACGCCGCGATCTTCGGCGATGTCGGCTTCGCCTTCCGCCTCACCTTCCTCAACAAATGCGACGAGCTCGAACGGCCGCTGGTCGCCGAATTCTACCAGCGCTGCTTCGGCAAGGATCTGCCCGAAAGCGCGGTCAATGTGGCCCTGAGCTGAACGGCGCGGTCATTTCGCGTCCTGCGCGCATTCGGATTGGAACCGCCGCGTGAGCCTGTCGAACGCCAAACCCCCGTCCCCGCGCGAGGCGCCGCACGAGCCCTTCAAACGCGCGGTCACCGCTTGTCTGCGGGCGATGGCGCGCGCGCCCGAGCTCGAGGTGCAGTTCGCGCCGGAAAAGGCCGGCTCATCGCCGCGGCGGAAGGCGCGCAAGGCCCGCCTGTTCGAGCCGCCCCGGCGCATGACGCCGCGCGACGCGGCGATTTTGCGCGGTCAGGCCGACGCGATCGCCTTGCGCCTCGCCTGCCACGACGACGCAGATCCACCGGCGCTCGCGCCGCAGGCGCAGCTGGGCCGCGCCATTTTCGACGCGATGGAGCAGGCGCGCGTCGAGGCGATCGGCGCGCGGCGCATGGCCGGCGTGTCGCAAATCTCGCGGCGGTGCTCGACGACCGCTACGAACGCGCGGCCTATGCCGAAATCCGCCAGCGCGCGGATGCGCCGATCGAGGACGCGCTGGCCCTGCTGGCGCGCGAGGCCTGACCGGCGCGCCGCCGCCCCAGGCGGCCGCCAATCTCGTCGATCTCTGGCGCGAGACGGTCGAGACGCGCGCCGGCGCCGATCTGTCGCGCCTGGCCGACGCGCTCGAGGACCAGAAGGCCTTCGCCAAACTCGACGCGCAAGATCCTCTCGCGACCTGGACATGGCCGAGCAGGCCGACGCCGACGAGCAGGAGCGAGGACGAAGACGGCGCCGACGACCAGCCGCAAGCCGACCAGGCGGACGAAACCGGAGGCGACCGAGCAAGACGAGATCCGCGCGAGGCGCAGAAGACCGAACGCGTCGAGGAGGCGACGGACGAAATTCTCGACGGCGCAATGGACGCCGAGGAAGGCCCGCCCGGCGACGAGGACGACGAACTCGATCTGGGCGAGGGCGAGGAGGCCGAGGCCGCGCACCGTCCGGCCGAGCAATTCCGCGCCCTTTCGCGGCAATGAATATCGCGCCTTCGCGCCGCAATTCGACGAAATCGTCCGCGCCGAGGATCTCTGCGACCCCGAGGAGCTGGAACGCCTGCGCGCTTATCTCGACAAGCAGCTGCAAAATCTCTCCGCGCGTCGTCGCGCGACTGGCGAATCGGCTGCAGCGCCGCCTGATGGCCCAGCAGAACCGCGCCTGGGAATTCGATCTCGAAGAGGGCATGCTGGACCCGGCGCGGCTGTCGCGGGTCGTCGTCGACCCGCAATCGCCGCTGTCGTTCAAACGCGAGAAGGATTCGAATTTCCGCGACACCGTCGTGACGCTGCTGATCGACAATTCCGGCTCGATGCGCGGGCGTCCCATCACGGTCGCGGCGACCTGCGCCGACATTCTGGCCCGGACGCTGGAACGCTGCGGCGTCAAGGTCGAGATCCTCGGCTTCACCACCCGCGCCTGGAAAGGCGGCCAGTCCCGCGAACATTGGCTGCAGGCCGGAAAGCCGCTCAACCCGGGGCGGCTCAACGATCTGCGCCATATCATCTACAAGGCCGCCGACGCGCCCTGGCGGCGCGCGCGCAAAAATCTCGGCCTGATGATGCGCGAAGGCCTGCTCAAGGAGAATATCGACGGCGAGGCGCTCGACTGGGCCCATCGCCGGCTGTTGGCGCGGCACGAGCAACGCAAGATCCTCGATGATGATCTCCGATGGAGCGCCGGTCGACGATTCGACGCTTTCGGTCAATCCCGGCCATTATCTCGAGCGTCACCTGCGCCAGAAGATCGAGGAAATCGAAACCCGCTCGCCGGTCGAACTCATCGCCATCGGCATCGGCCACGACGTCACGCGCTATTACAGGCGCGCGGTGACGATCACCGACGCGGAAGAACTCGGCGGCGCCATGACCGAGAAGCTCGCGGAATTGTTCAGCGACGCGGCCGTCTTGTGACATCACTCGCCGCAACTAGTTCGCCCGCGCTGTTCGAGTGCGCGGCTAATGACTTGCAAGGCGGCGCCAAAAGCGTTAGCTAGCCACCGCATCGGGTTGATCGCACGGTAATCGGGCCGCGCGCGGAGAGGAAAATGACCTACGTCGTCGTCGAAAACTGCATCAAGTGCAAATATATGGATTGCGTCGAGGTCTGCCCGGTCGATTGCTTCTATGAAGGCGAGAACATGCTCGTCATTCATCCCGACGAATGCATCGACTGCGGCGTCTGCGAGCCGGAATGCCCCGCCGAGGCGATCAAGCCCGACACCGAGCCGGATCTCGAAAAATGGCTCGAGCTGAACGCCGAATATGCGCAAACCTGGCCAAACGTCACGATCAAGCGCGACGCCTTGCCGGAAGCCAAGGAATTCGACGGCCGCGAAGGCAAGCTCGCCTTTTTCAGCAAGAATCCCGGACAGGGCGACTGACGACACGCTCCTGACCAGCGGTCGCGGACACGCCATTCACAATCGCGTTTAACCAACGAGCGCGTTGGTTCCTCGCCGAATCAATTATTCTTTGATTCGGGCGTTAACTTGTGCTATTGATTTTCCAGATCAATCGGCCTAAACGCTCGCTTAAGCATGACAATGTCAACGGCTCCCGCTCCGGCGCGGAGCCTGTTTTTGCCTCGGACCTTCAATTCCTGGTTCGCTTGTCGCAGGCGATACGGAATAGGCGTTTGCGGCTTCGCGGCGTTCTCGGTGGATTGTTTCAGGCGACTCGACGTCATTTCATGTGTCGGGAAGTCGTTCTCTGTTCCGCGCTCCGATCGACTGGAGGCGCGGCGATCTGCTCAAGGGTGCGTTCTGAAAGCCAAGCTCCAGACATCAAAATATGGGTTTTGCGCTCCCTGAAAGCGTGCGCCAGGGCGGATGGAACATTCGCTTTGGCCTGAATTCAGCCGAACGATCGTACTGGATCGGCTCGGCTGAGAATGTGGACCTCGAACCATCAGTGATTGGACCAAGGTGACGCAGAAAAAATCTTCTCTGGCGGCTCCTGCCGCTTCGCCCGCCCCTCGTTCCTCCGATCCGAGCAAAGTTACTGTGTCCTCGACAAAACCCCCGGCCAAAGCCGATCGGCGCCAAGGCTTTTTTCAAGACCAGCGAATTCATCGTGTATCCGGCGCATGGCGTCGGGCAGATCGTCGCGATCGAAGAGCAGGAAGTCGCGGGCTTCAAGCTTGAGCTCTACGTCATTTCCTTCGCCAAGGACAAGATGACGCTCAAGGTTCCCACGCCCAAAGTGACGGCGGTTGGCATGCGCAAGCTCGCCGAGGCGGACGTCGTTCGCAAGGCGCTCGACACGCTGACAGGCCGCGCCCGCATCAAGCGGACCATGTGGTCGCGCCGCGCTCAGGAATATGAAGCCAAGATCAATTCCGGCGATCTTGTCGCCATCGCCGAAGTGGTGCGCGACCTTTATCGTTCCGACATCCAGCCGGAACAGTCCTATTCGGAACGCCAGCTTTACGAAGCGGCGCTCGACCGCATGGCGCGCGAAATCGCCGCCGTGCAGAAGATCGTCGACGCCGAATCGCTGAAGCTGATCGAAGGCCAGCTTTCCAAGAGCCCCCGCCGTCTGGCGAAGGCCGAGGAAGCTGCGGTCGTCGAAGAGAACGACGTCGACGAAGCCGCCTGAAGCGGCTTTCCGGTCGAGATTCAAACCCCGCCGGTTCCCGGCGGGGTTTTTTATTTGCGCGTCGCTTCCCGGCGGACGAGGCGCGACAAAAAGGGCGGCCCTTCTCTCGATGGGCCGCCCCGGTTCTTGAAGTCGCGATCGCGCGTTCGTTCAGGACAGCTGGGTCGGCTGCGTCGCCTGCGCCTGCTGCATGCGCTGCGCATAGAGCGCGGCGAAGTCGATCGGATCGAGATAAAGCGGCGGAAAGCCGCCGTTGCGCACGCAATCGGCGACCATCTGTCGGGCAAACGGGAACAGCAGGCGCGGGCATTCGATCATGACGACCGGATGGGACTGCTCTGCGGGAATGTTGATCAGCCGGAACACGCCGGAATAGGTCAGTTCAAACTTGAACAGGAGATTGGCGCCCTCGCCGGCCGAGCCTTCGAGCAGAAGCTCGACTTCGAAATCCGCCTCGGCAAGCTGCTTGGCGTTGACGTTGACCTGGATATTGATGTTCGGGCCGCTCTCCTGAGGACCGAGCGAACGCGGCGCATTGGGATTTTCGAACGAAAGGTCTTTGCAATATTGCACCAGGCAATTCAAAGCCGGGGCGGCATTGGCTTGTCCGCCATTGGTATCCGTCATGAAAATCTCCCGAAAATTCTTGGAATGACGGAGCCAGACCGCCATTTCTCCGTCTGGTTTGGCTGAGATTGCGCTGAAAGCCGAAGTCACGGCGCGACGCGCAAATCTGGAAGGACAAACCCGCCGCCGGGTAGCACGAAACATTGGGATAAAACAAGTTCGCCGATGGCTGCGGCAACGTTTGCCTCGTCAAGCCTGGCCGGGCGGGGCTGCTTGATGGCGCCTCGCGCGGATGCTACGCATCGCCAAATGTTCCGCATCGCGGGCGCGACGATGCGCTCCCCGCGAAAATCCGCTTGAGGCCACAGATGCAATTGGACCCGGCCATCGTCATTTTTGCCGCGCTCGCGGTTTTTGTATTGTGGAAGCTTCGCTCCGTTCTCGGCGAACGCACGGGACTCGAGCAGCCGCCTCAAATCGGCGCCGCGCCGAACCCGGCGCCGGCCCAGCCGGGGCAGATCGAAGACGAGCTGCGCTGGAAAGATTTCGCGGAGCGCGGCAGCGCCCGTCTGGTCGGGTCTCGACGACGTGTCGCGCGCTCAGCCCGGTTTTGCGCCGCGCGCTTTCCTCGAAGGGGCGAGCGAGGCCTATAAACTGGTGGTTCAGGCCTTCGCCAGCGGCGACGAGGCGACGCTGCGGTCACTGACCAGCGACGACGTCTTCGGGAGTTTCAAGGCGGCCCTGGCCGATCGCGCCGAAAAAGGCGAAACGCTCGAAACGACTTTCGTCGGATTCAAGGACGTCCGGATCGTCGAGGCCGCTGCGGACGCCGTCGGCGCCCGGATATCGATCCGCTTCGACGCCCAATTCATCACCGCGACGCGCGATCGCAGCGGCGCCGTGGTCGAAGGCGATCCCGCCAAGCCGTCCACAATCGTCGACGTCTGGTCTTTCGCGCGGCGCAACGATTCGAGCAGCCCCAACTGGACGCTCGTGGCGACGTCGCCGACCCAATGACGTCGTCGCGACCGCGGCCGCTCGCACGCCGGCAACGGATTCGCCTCGGCGCCGTTCGTGCTGGCCGCGATCATGGGCGTTTGGGCCATCGGACCCTCGCGCGCGCAAGCGCCTGCGCACCGCCTGTCGCCGGCTTCTTTCGACGCATTGCCTGGCTTCGCCGAAGATCGTCTCGACGAAGCGCTAAAAATCTTCGCAAAAACCTGCGACCGCACCCCTCCGGGGCGGCAAATCCGTCGAGGGCTTCGATCCGGCGGCGCAGGCCAGGGTGTGCGCCGCTGCCCGCAAAGGCGAAGGGACGGCCAATCCGCGCGCTTTCTTCACGCGGCATTTTCGTCCCTTTCTGGTCGTCGTCGATCGTTCCCCGGACGCTTTTTTCACCGGCTATTTCCAGCCGGAAATCGCGGGGTCCCTGGTCAGAAGCCAGGCCTTTCCCACGCCTGTCTATGGATTGCCGCCCGACCTCGTCACGCTCGCGGGCTCGCAACGCATCGGCGCTCTCGCAGACCTGACCGCCGCGCGCAAAGGCCCGGGCGGCGCCTTGACGCCTTATCCGGATCGGGGCGCCATCGAGGACGGGGCGCTGGAAAAGCTGCCGGGCGTCAAAAAACTGGTCTATCTCAGGGACAATGTCGATCTTTTCCTCGCGCAGGTGCAGGGTTCGGCGCGCGTTCGCCTCCCCGACGGGCGCGTGCTTCGTCTGAGCTTCGCCGGCCGCAACGGCCAGCCCTATACGGCCCTGGCGAAGGTGCTGGTTCAGCGCGGAATCGCGACGCCCGCGGAAATGACCATGCGCCGCCTCACGGATTGGATCCGGCAGAACGGCGTCGAACGCGGCCAGCCGGGCGACGATCTTCTCCGGCTCAACCGCTCCTTCGTCTTTTTCGAGGCGCGCATCGACGCCAGGCCCGACGAACAACCCGAGGGCGCCAGCGGCGTGGCCTTGACGCCGCTCCGCTCCATCGCGATCGACTCGCGAATCTGGCCTTACGGGCTGCCGTTTTTCATCGACGCCAAACTGCCGTGGCGCGGCCCGGAGCTGGAGCCGTTCCAGCGGGTGGTGATTGCGCAGGACACCGGTTCGGCTATCGTGGGGCCGGCGCGAGCCGATCTCTTTTTCGGCTTGGGCGACAATGCAGGCGCGCGGGCGTCGGAACTGCGGCATCACGGCCAGTTTTACGTGCTGCTGCCGACGAATTGACGGCCAAGCGATGCGCGACGGGGGACAACTAGCATGAAGAGCGGCGGGGGGATCAAACGCGCGCCGCGCATCCGGTTGCCCTCGCGCGAGGAGCTGGCGCTCTGGCGTCATGCGACGGCGGATGTCCGGCCCCGCGAGGAAAAAGCCCCCGCGCCTGAGGATCCCACGCTAACGCCGCCGATCCCGGCTTCGGCAGGGCCGAGCGTCGAGGCGCCCGCCTCCGTCGCCGGATCGCGCCGCGCCGCCAGCGCCGAACGAACAGCGCAAATCCAGCCCGCCCGCTCTGGCGCCGCTCGCGCCACTGGAGCGGCGGCTCAAGCGTCGCCTGACCTCCGGCAAGGCGCAGGTTGACGACGTCCTCGATCTGCACGGCCTGACCCAGGCGCAGGCCCATCGCAGGCTCAATCATTTCCTTTGGCGCTCCGCCGAAAACGGAGCGAAGCTCGTTCTGATCATCACGGGCAAGGGCGCCGCGATCACCGCGGACGAGAGTCACGCGACCGAACGCGGGGTGTTGCGGCGCAATACGCCGCACTGGCTTCGCTCGCCCGAACTGCGGGCCATCGTCCTTTCGGTCGAAGAGGCGGCGCGGCCCCACGGCGGGGCGGGCGCACTCTATGTTCGCCTCAGGCGTGGTCTGCGTGGCTGACGAAAGCACTTGACCCCGCCTGGACGCGAGGGCAAGACGCTGGCGTTCCTGCAAGACCACACGGCGTCGAAGAGCGAAACCATCACGCTTGCGCCGCCGGGCGTCCGAGCCTTTGCCAGGTCAAAGGCGGAGGCCGCCGGTATGAGAGAGTATTCCATGACCCATCATCGATTTGACGTTCTCGGCCTCGGCAATGCGATCGTCGACGTCATCGCTCCGGTCGACGAGGAGTTTCTCGTCCAGGCCAGGCTGCGCAAAGGGGCGATGCAGCTGGTCGACGAGCAGCAGTCGCAATCGCTGTACGATTCCATGGGCGCGACGACGATCGTGTCGGGCGGGTCCGCCGCGAACACCATTGCCGGCCTTGCGAGCTTCGGCGGAAAAGGCGCCTTCGTGGGCAAGGTCGCGGCGGACGAGGCCGGCCGGGCCTTTGCCCATGACATCAAGGCCGCCGGGGTTCATTTTTCGACCCCTCCCGCGGCGGACGGGCCTTCGACGGCGCGCTGCCTGGTTCTGGTGACGCCGGATGGACAGCGGACGATGAACACCTTTCTCGGCGCCTGCCAGAATTTGACCTGCGCGGACCTCGACGCCGCCGATGTCGCGGCCTCGAAGATCATCTATCTCGAGGGCTATCTGTGGGACCCGCCGGCGGCGAAGGAAGCCTTTGTCGAAGCCTCGCGCATCGCGCATGCCGCCCATCGCGAAGTCGCCCTGACCTTGTCCGACGTGTTTTGCGTCGACCGCCATCAGCAGGAATTTTTGAAGCTGATGCGCGACGGAATTGTCGATATTCTGTTCGCCAACGAATCCGAGCTGCACGCGCTCTATCAGACGGCTGATTTCAGCACCGCCATGGCCGCGTTGCGTCAGGAAAACGTGCTGGCCGCGATCACCCGTTCCGAAAAAGGCGCGGTCATCGTCAAGGGCGAGAACAGCTGGGAGGTTCCGGCGGCTCCGATCGAAACGCTCATCGACACCACGGGCGCGGGCGACCTGTTCGCGGCGGGCTTCCTGACCGGCTATACGCAGGGGCGGCCGCTCGACGATTGCGCGCGGCTCGGCTCGCTTGCGGCGAGCGAGATCATCCAGCACTTCGGCGCGCGGCCCGAGGTCAATCTCGCCCAGCTTGCCGCTCAAAGCCTGTATCTGCGCGGCGAAACGAGTTCGGCCCGGAACGCCTGACGCGCAGTCGACAGATCAGCGGCGCCGAAGGGGCGTCCGCCGAATGTTTTGCGTTCAGTGCCGGAAGTGGCGATAGCCCGTCATCACCATCGCCAGGCCCGCCTCGTCGGCCGCCTTGATCACTTCGTCGTCGCGCATCGAGCCGCCCGGCTGGATGACGGCGGTCGCGCCCGCTTCGGCGGCGGCGAGAAGGCCATCGGCGAAGGGGAAGAACGCGTCCGAGGCGACGACCGATCCCTTCGCCCAGCTTTCCGCGGCGCCGGCCGCCTTGGCGGCTTCGGCCGCTTTCCAGGCGGCGATGCGCGAGGAATCGACGCGGCTCATCTGGCCCGCGCCGATGCCGACCGTCGCGCCCGCCTTGGCATAGACGATGGCGTTGGACTTGACGTGCTTGGCGATGCGGAAGGCGAATTTCAGGTCGGACAATTCCTGCGCCGTCGGGGCGCGCTTGGTCACGACCCGCAACGGCATGTCATCGACGACGGCGTTGTCGCGCGACTGGAACAGCAGGCCGCCGGCGACCGAACGAACGCCGAGGCCCGGGGCGCGCGGGTCGGGAAGCCCCCCGGTCAGCAGCAGGCGCAGGTTCTTCTTCGCCGCGATCAAGGCGATGGCGTCCTCGTCGGCCTCGGGCGCGATGATGACCTCGGTGAAAATCTTGACGATTTCCGCGGCGGCTGCGGCGTCGAGCCTTCCGTTCAGGGCGACGATGCCGCCGAAGGCGGAAACAGGATCGCAGGCCTGCGCGCGAAGATAGGCTTCCTTCAAGGTCGGGCCTTCGGCGACGCCACACGGATTGGCGTGCTTGATGATCGCCACGGCGGCCGTGCGGCTCGGGTCGAATTCCGCGACCAGTTCAAACGCGGCGTCGGTGTCGTTGACGTTGTTGTAGGAGAGCTGCTTGCCCTGCAGCTGGCGGGCGGTCGCCACGCCAAGACGGTTCTCGCCGGTCAGGTAGAAACCGGCCTTCTGGTGCGGGTTCTCGCCATAGCGCATCGGCTCGGACAATTTTCCGCCGACCGCGCGATATTCGGGCTCGTCGACGCCGATCGCCTTCGCCAGCCAGTTGGAGATCGTCGCGTCATAGGCGGCGGTTCGCGCATAGGCCTTTTGCGCGAGCTTCTTGCGCAAGGCGAGGTCGGCGCCGCCGCCATTGGCGTCCATGGCGGCAAGAATCGTCTGATAATCGGCGACATCCACGACGACCGCGACGTCTTCATGGTTCTTGGCAGCCGCCCGGATCATGGCGGGGCCGCCGATATCGATATTCTCGATGGTTTCGTCCCAGTCGGCGCCTTTCGCGACGGTCGCCTCGAAGGGATAGAGATTGACGATCAGGAGATCGATCGCCTCGATGCCATGGGCCAGCATCGCCGCTTCGTGTTCGGGATTTTCGCGGATCGCCAGCAGGCCGCCGTGAACCTTGGGATGCAGGGTCTTGACGCGTCCGTCCATCATTTCGGGAAAGCCGGTGACGTCGGACACGTCCGTGACGGCGATTCCCGCATCGGCGATCGCCTTGCATGTGCCGCCGGTGGAAACCAGGGCGACGCCGCGCTGCGCCAGCGCGCGCGCGAAGTCGATCAGGCCGGTTTTGTCGGAAACGGAAAGCAGCGCACGCTTGATGGCGCGAATGTCGGACATGGGCTTACTCTTCAATGGCTCCGCCGGGGCGCCAATCACGCCCGAACGAGGGAGCAGCTGGGCGGACGACAGGCCGGGGCGGCGGTTCGAGGCTGTTGCGTCGGGCCGCGCTTAGCATGTTTCGAGGGGAACGAAAACGTTTAACGCGCCGCGCAAAACGAGGAAATGTCGGTCAGGCCGGCTCAAGGGGAAGATCGGGCCGCTGGACGGAAAACGACCAGTCGATTTCGGGGATGTCGGCCGACGCCCCGTAGATGACGATCTGTTCGCAGGCCCGGGGCCCCTCGGGCGCGGCGAAAAAAATGCTTTCTTCGATCACGAGCGGCAGTCCGCCAGCTTCGAACGCCAGTTTCGCGCCGCCGGGCGTTTCCAGCAGCACTCCAGCGCCGTCCCAGATCTGCGTGAGCGTCGTCGAGGGGTGGATATGGAAGCGGATCGCATAATTGGCGTTCGCCGGCGACGCTCCCTCTGTCGTGACCAGACGATCGCGGCCGGCCAAGCGGCCGCCGTCGGCGTGAATCGTCCAGCGCCGCTCGTGGATCAGACCGAACCGGCGCAGATAGCCGTCATGCGACGCCAGAATCGTCGACCCCTTGCCGTTATCCTCGCGGGCTGCCGGCACATGCTCGGGTCCGAACAGGATTTCGCCGTCGAACCAGCACGGCGCGCGAACCTGGGCGCTGAACAGGCAGGAGGACGCGTCCTCGAGGGTCAGCGTCGAATGCGCGGCGGTGAGCCGCGCACTCGCGCGCAGGTCCGGTCGTTGCGGACCCGGATTGCCGCAATTGACGACGATTCTGTCCGCGCCGAGCGAGAACTCGAACGACAGGCAACCCGCGTGGGCGTCGCGCGAGCTCAGCGGAGGCGGCGGCCGTCCTGCGTCGAGGATGACAAGCGCGTCCCGGGCTTCGAGCCGCTGGTAGCCGGAATAACGGGCGTTGAAGACCGGCTGGCCGCGCGAATCCTCGTAGGCCAAAGCGATGGCGATCGCGTCCGGCGAGGTCACGCCCATGCCATTGAACAATCCGAGGGTCCCGTCGCCATGGCGAAACAGGCGCAAGGCCGGCGTCATGCGGTCGATGGCGTGGAGCAGTTCCGGCGGCGGCGAAATGCCGCGTGCGGCAAAAGCCTGCCGCAGCGGCAGCAGATCGAACAGCAGATCGAGCAGCGCCTGCGGATTGCGGCTGACGGTTCCTCCATCGGGCGTCACGACACGGTTCAGCAGCTCGTTGAGAGTGGCCACCGAGCGCTTCAGCAGGGAGCCGCCCCCTTGGACGCACAGGGCATAGGCGGTCATGGCGACGGCGGCGGTCAGTTGCGTCTCGCCGGCGAGGCCGCTGTCGATTTGGCGCCGCAGCAGCCAGAAGCCTCGCGTGAGCGCGCGAAGGAAGCGCCGATAGTCGTGATAGTCGACGCCTTCCAGCAGCATCGGCGATTGGCTCAGCCAGGACAGCGTGCGGCGGGCGACCACATCCGGCTCCCAGGCGGGATGGACGCCCGGTTTTCCCCGCAGCGACAGGAATTCCTTGACGAGCGACCGGGCGTTGGCGCGCGACAGGGCGGTGTCCGCCGTTCGCAAATGGCGCAGCCAGCTGAAACTGTTCAGCTTGCGCGACCATTCGAGCGAGGGCGCCGGAAGCGCGAAGGGCGACTGGCCATGCGCATTGACGATTTTTCCGCCCAAGGCGAAATAGCCGGCGTAAATATCGGCCGCGAGGGTCGCGTCACCGGTGCGGATATCCTGCGGCGCGATCAGGAGCCGCTCCGGCGGGCGACAGCGCCATTCCTCAAACGCCAGAAACGGCTGCTTCAAGGCCGCGCGCAATTTGAGCGCGCCGCGGGCGATCACCAGGCGGATGACGCGAAGACGTTCGGCGAAGGGCAAGGCGCGCGAAATCGTCAAAGGCGGTCCACACTCCGATGGGCGGGTTCGGGACGCCGGTTCGGCCTTGCCGCCAGCTGCCCGCCGACCATCGCCGATCATGGTTAATGAACGGCTAATGCAAACGTTTCAGACGCGCGATGAAGAAGCCGTCGAGCCCTCGCTGGCGGGGATCGTCATCGGGAAGGAAAAACGGAAGCAGCCGCAGGTCGCCGTCGGAATTGGCGGCCTCCGGGGGCAGGCCGAAGGCTGTCGGGTCGATCGGCTCGCGGGCCGCATCGGGATTGCGCCGGAGCAGCGCGGCGATCTGCGCCTCGCCCTCCTCGGGCTCCAGCGAACAGACGCAATAGACCAGAACGCCGCCCGGCTTCAGCAGGCTGAACGCGCGATCGAGGATTTTGGTCTGGACCGCGCCCAGAGTAGCGATGTCGCCCGGCTTTTTTGTCCACAGCACATCCGGGCAGCGTCGTGCGGTGCCGGTGGCGGAACAGGGCGCGTCGACCAGAATGGCGTCGAAAGGCTCGGCCCTGAAGGAGGCGGCGTCGCCGACGGAGATCGCCGCTTCGAGCTTGAGGCGGTTCAGGTTGGCCGAGAGCGCCTTGAGGCGTTCGGCGGACCGGTCGAGCGCCGTGACCTGCGCTCCGGCGACGGCGAGTTGCGCGGTCTTGCCGCCGGGCGCCGCGCAGAGGTCGAGAACCCTCTGTCCCGGCGTCACGCCGAGGATGCGCGCGGGCAGCGCGGCGGCGGCGTCCTGAACCCACCAGATCGCCGTCCGCATAGCCCGGAAGTTCGGGAATCGGCGCATGGCTCTCGAGGCGGACCGATCCGGTCGGCAGCAGGCGGCCGCCGAGTTTTTCCGCCCAATCCGGCGCGTCGGCCTTGACCGTCAGGTCGAGCGTCGGTTCGTCGCGAAGCGCGGCGGCGATCTGATGGGCGCGGTCTTCGCCATAGATCCGGCGCCAGCGGGCGGCGAGCCAATGCGGGATGTCGTCTTCGAGCGGATCGGACTGATCGAGAAATTCCTCGCGGCGCCGGACCAGATTGCGCAAGACGCCATTCACCAGATTGGCGAAAGGCGCGCTCTTGGTTTCCAGCCGCGTGGCGCGCACGGCGAGATCGACCGCGGCGTGATCGGGGATGTCGAGAAACAGGATCTGGGCGCCGCCCGCGATCAGGATCCATTCGAGCATGCCGCAATTGCGCGGGAGGCCTTTCTCGATCAACTGGCTCAGCGCGAGGCGGATCGTGCCGAGGCGGCGCAGGGCGACGGTGACGATGGAGCGGGCGAGGCCGCGATCGCGTTCGTCGAGGCCGACGAGCCGCGACGGCGCGGCGTCGGGCGCGAATTTCTCGTCCAGCGTATGGCCGCCCTGCATGATGTCGCACAGGATCGCGGCGGCGGCGACGCGCGCGGCAAGCCCCGGATGGGCGAGCGCATTGTCCGGCGCATCGTCCCGCCCGTGGCGCTTCGCGGACGTCTTGTCCTTGCCGGACCGGCCGAAAGTCTTGCCGAAATTGCTGTTCATTCGCCCCGTGACCAGGTCGGAGTTGCGCGCAGGAGCGTTTCGATTATGAATTGGCCTGTCGCAATTTTTTTACCATAGCGACGCACGCATAGAAATGCGCATCCCGGCCAGCCCTTGTTCGCCGGCGTTCAATTCGGCGGCGCGTCGGCGCGAAGGTGTGGCGATGGCGGAAGACGAGAACGGCGGTCCCGACGCCGGAGCGGTTGAAAAGCCGAAGGTTTTGAGCCCCGAAGCGCAACGGGCGCTGGCGGAAGCGGAAGAGCGCCGGCAGAAAGCGCGCCAGAGCGCGTCGCCGCCCGAAATCAACGGGCCGAAGGGACCGGAGCCCGTTCGCTACGGCGACTGGGAGCGTAAGGGCATTGCGAGCGATTTCTAATGGCAATGACGGCGCCTGGTCGTGATCGCTTCGCGCCTTCGCCCAACGGCTTCTTCATCTCGGCCACGCCTATTCGGCGCTTCTGAACCAGAAACTGGCGAAGGCGCGCGGCGGCCGGCTGCTCCTGCGCATCGAGGACATCGATCCCGGGCGGTCGCGGCCGCTCGTTCGAAACCGCGATCATCGAAGATCTGAACTGGCTCGGCGTCGCATTGGGACGAGCCGCCGCGCCGGCAATCCGAACATCTGGCGGACTATGCCGCCGCCCTCGACGATCTGGTCGCGCGCGGGCTTGGCCTATCCCTGTTTTTGCTCGCGTTCCGACATTGCGCGCGCCTGACGGCCAAGCCCGATTGGCCGCGCGATCCCGACGGCGGCGCCGCTCTATCCCGGAACCTGCCGGACGCTGTCGCCGCAGACGCGCGCGGCGCGCATCGCCGGCCGGGGCGCGTTTTTCGCTGCGTCTCGACATGGCGCGGGCGCTGGATCGACGCTTCCGCGCCTTTGACCTATCGCGAGTTTCACGAAGGCGAGACGGGCGCCGTCGTCGCTCGCGACGCCCGAGGTCTGGGGCGACGCGCTGATCGGGCGGCGCGACGTGCCGGCCTCCTATCACATCGCCTGCATCCTGGACGATCACGCCCAGGGCGTCACGGACGTTGTGCGCGGCGCCGACCTCGAAGCCGCGACGGGGCTGCATCGGCTGCTTCAGGCGCTGCTGGCGCTGAAGACGCCGGATTACCGCCATCACCGACTGGTGCTGGACGACGAGGGCGGCAAGCTTTCGAAGAGCAGGTCGTCGCCGAGCTTGCGCGATTTGCGCGACCAGGGCGTCAGCGCGGCGGATATCCGCGCCGAATTGTCGCGATCGGATGAACGTCGCGTTCTGAAATCAAAAAGAAACGGCCCGGATCGCCGATGAGGCAATCCGGGCCGAAATTCAAAACAGTTTCCGTGGATCAGGGCTGCATCACGACCGGCGTGCCGACGTCGACGCGGCCGTAAAGATCGGCGACGTCTTCGTTCAGCATGCGGATGCAGCCATAGGAGGCGCGCGAGCCGATCGAGGCGCGCATGCTGCTGGTGGTGCCGTGGATGGCGATCTGGTCGCGGTCGAGCGTCATGGCGGCGACGCCCATCGGATTGCGCGGCGATCCGCCCGGAATGAAATTCGGCAAGCCCGGATGATCGTGCTTGACGACGGCGGGCGGCGTCCAGTCGGGATGGGAATATTTGCCCTGGATGCGGGCGGAGCCGAGCCATTCCTTGCCCGGCTTGGCGACGGCGACCGGGTATTGGATCGCGCGGCCATCGTCGAGGACGCAGATAGAGTTTGCGCTGGCTCATGCTGATGACGATGGTGCCCGCGTCATAGGACGAGTGATAGGCGACGAGGTGGGTGTTGGCGTTCGCGGCGCCCAACGGCGTCGCCAGGCCAAGGAGCGTCGCGCCCATCAGCGCAGCCGCTCGCAAGCTCTTGAAATGAGGCATCAATGTTCTCCGGCAAGCGAAATCGTTCGACCTTGACGATTGTTCGCAAATTGCCTTTGAAACGCCTTAAGAACTAGCGCCTCGGGCGCCACACTTCGCCGGAATTCCGCCTGATTGGCGTTTTTGCTGCAATTGAAGTTATTAAAACTTTAATGGCCGCCGCAAACAAAAGCCGGGCGAAATCCGCCCGGCTCAAGTTCAATCCGCGTTTGACGACGGATTAGCCGCCGCGGTTCTCGATCAGATCGTCGACCACCGTCGGATCGGCGAGCGTCGAGGTGTCGCCCAGCGCGCCGAATTCGTTCTCGGCGATCTTGCGCAGGATGCGGCGCATGATCTTGCCCGAACGGGTCTTCGGCAGGCCGGGCGCGAACTGGATCACGTCGGGCGAGGCGATCGGGCCGATTTCCTTGCGCACCCAGGCGACCAGTTCCTTGCGCAGGTCCTCGGTCGGCTCGACGCCGTCCATCAGCGTGACATAGGCGTAGATGCCCTGGCCCTTGATGTCGTGCGGGATAGCCGACGACGGCCGCCTCCGACACCTCGGCGTGGGCGACGAGCGCGCTTTCGACTTCCGCCGTGCCCATGCGGTGGCCCGAGACGTTGATGACGTCGTCGACGCGGCCGGTGATCCAGTAATAGCCGTCCTCGTCGCGGCGGCAGCCGTCGCCGGTGAAATACTTGCCCGGATAGGTCGAGAAATAGGTCTGCACGAAGCGCTCGTGGTCGCCATAGACCGTGCGCATCTGGCCGGGCCAGGAGTCGGCGATGCACGAGATTGCCCTCGCAGGCGCCTTCGATGCATCATTGCCGGCGGCGTCGACGACCTGCGGCTGCACGCCGAAGAACGGCCGGGTCGCCGAACCGGGCTTCAGCGCGGTGGCGCCGGGCAGCGGGGTGATCAGGATGCCGCCGGTTTCGGTCTGCCACCAGGTGTCGACGATCGGGCAGCGATCGTCGCCGACGACGCGATGATACCATTCCCAGGCTTCCGGATTGATCGGCTCGCCGACCGAGCCGAGCAGGCGCAGGGTCTTGCGCGACGGTCTTCTTGACCGGCTCCTCGCCCGCGCCCATCAGCGAGCGGATGGCGGTCGGGGCGGTGTAGAAGATGTTGACCTCGTGCTTGTCGACCACCTCCCAGAAGCGCGAGATGGTCGGATAGTTCGGGATGCCCTCGAACATCAGGGTCGTCGCGCCGTTGGCGAGCGGGCCATAGACGATGTAGCTGTGGCCGGTCACCCAGCCGACGTCGGCGGTGCACCAGTAGATGTCGCCGTCGTGATAGTCGAAGACGTACTGATGCGTCATCGCGGCATAGACGAGATAGCCGCCGGTGGTATGCACGACGCCCTTGGGCGCGCCGGTCGAGCCGGAGGTGTAGAGGATGAACAGCGGGTCTTCGGCGTTCATCTCGGTCGGCGGGCAATCGGGCGAGGCCTTCGCGACCTCCTCGTGCCACCAACGTCGCGGCCCTCGACCCAGTCGATCTTGCCGCCGGTGCGCTTGACGACGATCTGGCGTCTTGACGATGCCGCCGGTCTTGTCGATGGCGTCGTCGGCATTGGCCTTCAGCGGAACCTTGCGGCCGCCGCGCAGGCCTTCGTCGGCCGTGATGACGACCTTGGACTTGCAGCCCTCGATGCGGCCGGCGAGCGAATCCGGCGAGAAGCCGCCGAAGACGATCGAATGGACGGCGCCGATGCGGGCGCAGGCCAGCATGGCGTAGGCCGCTTCGGGGATCATCGGCAGATAGATCGTGACCGTGTCGCCCTTCTTGACGCCCTTGGCCTTCAGCACATTGGCGAAGCGGCTGACTTCCTCGTGCAGCTGCTTGTAGGTGATCTTCTTGGATTCTTCGGGATTGTCGCCTTCCCAGATGATCGCGACCTGGTCGCCGCGCTTGGCGAGATGGCGGTCGACGCAGTTCATCGACACGTTGGTCGTGCCGTCCTCGAACCATTTGATCGACACGTTGTGCGGATCGTAGGAGGTATTCTTCACCTTGGTGAAGGGCTTGATCCAGTCGATGCGCTTGCCGTGCTCGGCCCAGAAACCTTCCGGGTCGGAGACGGAGCGCGCGTACATTTCCTTGTATTTCGCGTCATCGATAAAGGCGCGGCTCTTCCACTCCGCCGGAACGGGATAAATTTTCTCCGACATAGACTTCCTCCCGGACAAAAATCGACGCCGCTGCTTTCCTGCAACGCGCGCCGTTCGATCGGGCCGCATTATGGCCCAACGGCCTGAAGCCTCACAACCCGGGACGGCGTCACACTTTGGTCCTGCGACCTTGGGGGAAGCGAGGTGGAGACCGTCGGTTCGTGGCTCGTTTTTTTCAAGCGTAGGACAAGGAGCCACGACCGGCAAGGCGCGCGCGTGAGCCACGCGCCGCCTTCGTATAAGGTCCGAAAAGCCTATTGGCATTCCTTGCGGACTTTATCGAGCGCCTGTCCGAGGCCGGAGAGCGAATAGGTGTCGGTCGTCGCCTTGCCCTTGGCCGAGGACGCCTTCACCACCAGCTTCGAGCCCTTTTTCATGGCGTCGATCAAACGGCCTTCCTCGGCGGGGTTCTTGACCCAGGCGTTCGAGCCTTTGGCGATCAGGCCGAACGAGGCCTCGCCGATTTCCACCTGGGCTTCGGCGCCGTCCTTCATGGGAAAGCCCATGATGATCGAGATTTCGCTCTTCACGTTTTCGGCAGGCCGCGTCGAAATGAAGACATAGGCCGGATCGCGTTTCACCGAAGACGGCTCGCGGCTCTTGGGTTGCGCCAGCGCATAGCAGGTCTTTGATTTGCCCTGGGTGGCGTAGGCGCCCCATTCGCCGAAGGTGCCCAGTTGCGTGGCCTTGCCCGGCTCGCCTTTTGGCGGCTTTGGCGTCGTCCTTCTTGGAGGCTGGCCTTGTCGGTCTTGGCATGGCTGGCTTTTTCCTTGGCGAGACCATCCGGCGCGGAGCCGAGCATGCAGGCGAAGGCCAATGCGGCGCCGGCGAGAAGACAGGCGCGGGCGTTGAGGGGCGAAGGCTATCATGAGGCGACCGTGGAATTGGTTGGCGGGAACGAATCAGCTGATCGGATCATAGCGCCATTCATGACGGCGCAAGAACCCTGCGGCGCTGGCTTTTAGGCGGCGAAACAGGCAAAAATCGGTCGTGCATTCGGCCGGGATGCGAGGCTCGAGGAACGACGCCGCGCAACCTGCCCCGAAATGGAAAGAGTTTCAATGATTGCTGCGCTCTGTGAAAGCTATGGTCCGCCCGAGAATCTCGTTCTGCGCGAATGGCCTGATCCCGCGCCGGGCCCGGGCGAAGTTCTGGTTGCGCCGGCGCGCGTCGCCCTGAACTTCTTCGACACGCTGATCATCGAGAACAAATATCAGCTGAAGCCGGCGCTGCCCTTTTCACCGGGCGGCGAGTTTTGCGGCAAGGTTCTCGCGCTGGGCGCGGGCGTGGAGGGCTTTTCGGTCGGGCAGCGCGTTGCCGGCTATTGCTCCTATGGCGCCGCGCGCTCGCGGCTGGTCGCGCCGGCCTCGATCCTGACCCTGGTCCCCGACGCGCTGAACGACGATCAGGCCGCAGGCCTGTTCATCACCTACGGCACCTCGATGTATGGCCTGCGCCAGCGGGCGAATCTGCAGCAGGGCGAAACGCTTGCCGTTCTGGGCGCCTCGGGCGGCGTCGGACTGGCGGCGGTCGAGATCGGCGCCGCCATGGACGCCCATGTGATCGCCTGCGCCTCCTCGCCGGAAAAACTGGCCTTCGCGAAACAATATGGCGCGCATGAAGGCCTCGATTATTCCAGCGGCGATCTCAAGGACGCCTTGAAGCGGGCAACCGGCGGCAAGGGCGTGGATTGCGTCTACGATTCCATTGGCGGCGCCTATAGCGAGGCCGCGCTACGGGCCATGGCGTGGAAGGGCCGTTTTCTGGTCGTCGGGTTCGCCTCCGGCGAAATCCCGAAAATTCCGTTGAACCTCACCCTTTTGAAGGGCTGCGCGATTCTCGGCGTCTATTGGGGCGAATTCGTCAAGCGCGAACCTCAGGCGCATCTCGAAAACATGGCGCAGATTTTCGATTGGACCGCGAAGGGATTTCTGTCCGCTCACGTCCATGCGGTCCTGCCGCTGGCGGAGATCGCGCAAGCGCTGTATCTGCTCAAGGACCGCAAGGCGCTGGGCAAAATCGTGCTGGCGATCCCGCAATAGCCGCTTTTGCTCTGGCTTAGGCGCAAAAGCCTGCTTAAATTGAAGCGCCTTCTGCGCGGCGCGCCTTTCGACGCCGCCATTAAATCATTCCAGAGAGGAAGCGCCGCCATGTCGCTCTCGACCCGCCTTCGCAATATCGTGGCCGTGGCCCTGCTCGGCTTGAGCCTTTCCGCCTGCGGCTACAACACCATTCCGACGGCCGAGGAAACCGCCAAGGCGCGCTGGGCCGACGTGCAGAACAATTACCAGCGCCGCGCCGACCTCATACCGAATCTGGTGGCGACGGTGCAGGGCTACGCCAAGCAGGAGAAGGACGTGCTGACCAGCGTCATCGAAGCCCGCGCCAAGGCGACGCAGGTCCATGTCGACGCCTCCCAGCTCACCGATCCCGACAAGCTCAAGCAATTCCAGGACGCCCAGAACCAGCTGTCCGGCGCCTTGGGACGGCTGCTCGCGGTCAGCGAGAATTATCCCGACCTGAAGTCGAACCAGAACTTCCTGGCGCTGCAATCGCAGCTCGAGGGGACGGAAAACCGCATCGCGGTCGCGCGTCGCGACTATATTGCGGCGGTCCGGGATTATAACCTGACGCTGTCGACCTTCCCCAGCATGATCTGGGCGATGACGGTGTTTCGCGGCAAGCAGCCGATGGCGGCCTTTACCGCTTCGGATAATGCGCAGACGCCTCCCGCTGTGAAATTCTGATCGACCGGCGGGGGCGCGCCATGGCCGAAGCCCTTGTTCGCAGCGCGCGGACCGCCCATTCCGTGAGGCTGTGGCTGGCGGCGTTCCTGTGGCTGGCGCTCGCGCTCGTTCCCGCCGCGGTCTTTGCGCAGGCGCTCACGTTTCCCGACCTGACCGGCCGCGTCGTCGATCAGGCCAGCCTGCTGCCGGCCGACGCCAGGCAAAACCTCGAGCAAAAGCTGGCTGACCTCGAGCAGAAATCCGGCATCCAGTTCGTCGTCGCCACGGTCAATTCGCTGCAGGGCCAGGAGATCGAGCCCTATGCCAATGAATTGTTCCGCCATTGGGGCATCGGCGAGAAGACCAAGAACAACGGCGTGCTGCTGCTGGTCGCGCCCAAGGAAAAAAAGATCCGGATCGAAGTCGGCTACGGGCTCGAAGGCACGTTGACCGACGCCCTGTCGAAAATCGTCATCGTCAACGCCATCGCGCCGCGCTTCAAGGCCGGGGATTTCGCTGGCGGCATCACCCGCGGCGTCGACGACGTCATCACGATCCTGACGACCGATTCGAGCGAATGGACCAAAAAGCCGCAGGTGCGCCCGGACGATCCCGAAGCGGCGCTGGACGCGATCCTGCCGTTCCTGATCGTCGCTCTGGTCATTTTCATCATCTGGCGCAGCAGTCAGGGCGGGGCGGCGGCGGGAGCGGCGGCGGCCGGCGCGGCGGCGGCGGGCCCTTCATCATCCTGCCGGGTCCGGGCTGGAACAGCGGCGGCGGCGGTTTTTCCGGCGGGTTCTCGGGTGGCGGCGGCGGCTTTTCCGGCGGCGGCGGCTGGTCGGGCGGCGGCGGCGCTTCGGGAGATTGGTGATGAAGGCGCAAGCGGATGAGAACGCCATCGTCGCGGCGGTGCGGGCGGCGGAGGCGCGCACCAGCGGCCAGATCGTCTGCGTGCTGGCCCGCCGATCCTGCGATCCCTCGGCTTTCGTGACGCTCTATGCCGCCGCGCTGGCGTTGATTGCGCCCTGGCCGCTGCTCGAATGGACGCAATGGACCGCGCAAACGGTGTTCGCCGTGCAAATCGCGGTCTTCATCCTGGCGCTGCTGGCGCTGGGCTGGACGCCGCTCGGAATCGCGCTGACGCCGCATAGCGTCAAGCGGCGGCATGCCTATCGCGCGGCGCTGGAGCAGTTTTTCATTCGCGGCTTGCCGAAGACGCATTCCCGCGCCGGCGTGCTGATTTTCGTCTCGCTGGCCGAACATTACGCGCGCATCGTCGCGGACGAAAATCTGACCGGGAAAATCTCGGAAGAGGATTGGCGCGTCGCCGTCGAGGAACTGACGGCCTATCTGCACGAGGGGCGCCTGACCGAAGGCTTCGTCGCGGCGATCACGCGTTCCGGCGATCTGCTGGCGCGCGCGGCGCCTCCGGACGGCGGCGGCAATGACCTGCCGGACCGTCTGGTGCGGGTGAACTGAGGCCTATTTTCCGGCGCGCAGCGCCGCGAGCACTTTCTGGCTGGCGCGGCCATCGCGGTTCATGCCGATGCGCTGCTGGTAGGCCGCGATGGCTTCGCGGGTTTTCGTTCCCATCACGCCGTCGATCTTGCCGCCGACGTCGTAGCCGCGCTGCGCGAGCAGGGTCTGCACTTCGCGGCGTTCGACGCGCGGATATTCCGGGGTCGTCGGTCGGCCAGGGCGTGACAATGCCGGGGCCGCCTTTCAAGCGGTCGGCCAGGACGCCGATCGCAAGCGCATAGGATTCTGCGGCGTTGTAGGAAT
The DNA here is from genome assembly GCA_963811975.1 of uncultured Alphaproteobacteria bacterium. GTDB lineage: Bacteria > Pseudomonadota > Alphaproteobacteria > Rhizobiales > Beijerinckiaceae > Rhodoblastus. Next base: position 108,919 of record CAWETR010000017.1, on the reverse strand, counting down.
AAAAGGCGTCGAAATTCCGCGACACCAGGAACGCGGGGCCATGCGGCCCCGAGGGCAGCAGCAGGCCATAGGCGCCCGAGCCCGAAATCGGCGCGCCATTGACGTGGGTCAGGCCGTGTCCGACCCAGAACGACAGCGGCTTCTTGGCCGCCGCGTCCGGAGGGGCCGGCGTAGCCAGCGGGCAGCCTGACTTCGAACCCCCACGGCAGGCCCGTGACCCAGCCCGCGTGATGCAGGAAATTCGCGGTCGAGCCGAGGGCGTCGGGCACGGAATTGATCACGTCGCGCTTGCCGTCGCCGTCGAGGTCGACGGCCAGGCTCAGGAAGGTCGAGGGCATGAACTGGGTGTTGCCGAAGGCGCCGGCCCAGGAGCCGTTGAACTCCTCCAGCTTGACGTCGCCGTGGTCGAGGATTTTCAGCGCCGCGATCAATTCTCCGCGAAAATAATCGGAGCGTCGGTTGGGCGTGCAGGCGAGCGTCGTCAGCGACTGGATGATCGGGCGCCCGCCAAAGCTCTTGCCGAAATCGGACTCGACGCCCCAGACCGCGACGATCGCCGCCGCGTCGACGCCATAGCGCTGCTGCGCCGTCAGCGCAGCTTGTTTATACTCAGAGAAGCGCGCCTGACCGTCGCGCACGCGCTCGTCATCGACCAGCCCGGCGATATAATCCCAGATCGGGGTGGTGAATTCCGGCTGGACGCCGAGGAAACTGACGGCGTCGTTGGGCTCCAGGCCGTCGAGCGCGCGCGCCAGCGTCGCCTGCGAGACGCCGCTCGCCGCCGCCTGGGCCTTGATCTGCTGTTTGCAGGAGCCAAAATCCGCGCGCGCGGCTCTGGCCGAGCGCGAGAATGAGCGAAAGCGCAAGAAATCCAGTCTTCATGACGGGAGTCTAGCGTGATTCTCGAAAGCGCAGAACCGAAAAAGAAGGGCTCAGATCCAGGGCCGTTCGGTCGCGAGCTTGGCTTCGAAATCGGCGATTTTCGGCGCCTTGACCAAAGTGAGCCCGATGTCGTCGAGGCCTTCGAGCAGGCAGTGCTTGCGGTGCGGATCGATGTCGAATTTGACGACGCCGCCGTCGGGGCCGCGAATTTCCTGCGCCTCGAGATCGATCGTCAGCGTGGCGTTGGCGCCGCGATTGGCGTCGTCCATCAGCTTGGCGAGGTTTTCCTTCGAGACCTTGATCGGCAGAATGCCGTTCTTGAAGCAATTGTTGTAGAAAATGTCGGCGAAGCTGGTCGAGATGACCGCGCGGATGCCGAAGTCCAGCAAGGCCCACGGCGCATGCTCGCGCGAGGAGCCGCAGCCGAAATTGTCCTCGGCGACCAGGATCTGCGCCTTGCGATAGGCCGGCTTGTTCAGGACGAAGTCCGGATTTTCCGAGCCGTCTTCATGGTAGCGCATTTCCGAAAACAGGCCCTTGCCCAGGCCCGTGCGGGCGATGGTCTTCAGATATTGCTTCGGAATGATCATGTCCGTGTCGATATTGGTGATCGACAGGGGCGCCGCGACGCCGGTCAATTTCGTGAATTTTTCCATGTCTCAAGCCTGGATTTCGCGCCGGACCGGCGCTTTTGGATCGATGTAGCAAAACGAATTCAGCACGGCAATTCACTCGGCCAGTCCATTCACTCGGCTTCCTGCTCGATCCGATCCATATCCGCGTCGGACAGGCCGAAATGATGGCCGATTTCATGCACCAGCACATGGCGGATCAGATCGCCAAGCGTATCGTCGCCCTCGGCCCAGACATCGAGAATGGGCCGGCGGAAGAGATGGACCATATTCGGGAACTGGCCTGTCTGGACGCCTTCGGCCTGAGCCAGGCCCTGGCCGCGAAACAGGCCGAGCAGATCGAATTCCGACGCTGCTTCGAATTCTTCGAGAACGTCCTCGTCGGGGAAATCCTCGACGCGGATGACAAGGCCGACGCAGGCGTTGCGAAAGCGCGCCGGCAGACGGCGGAAGGCGGCGTCGGCCATGGCCTCGAAATCATCGAGCGAAGGCGCGGCGCGCGAAGCCCAGTCCTGCGGCGGGGGGCGGATGCTGCCCATCAGGCGCCGGCTCCCCTGGTCACGGTCAAGGCCATTTTCGGCGGCTGCGCCAGCGTCTGGAACACCACGCAATAGCGTTCGGTCAACTTGGTCAGCGCGTCGATCCGCTCCTGCGGCTCGTCGGTGTCGAGATCGAAGAACAGGCGGATGTCGGCAAAGCCAACCGGCGCGTCCTTGGCGATCCCGAGGGTGCCGCGAAAGTCGAGGTCGCCCTCCGCGCGCACGGCGCCGCCCTTGAGGCGGAAATCGATCGCGGTCGCCACCGCCTTGAGCGTGACGCCGGCGCAGGCGACCAGCGCCTCCAGCAGCATGTCGCCGGAACAGGCCTGCATGCCGGTCCCCCCCGTCGCGGGGTGGAGGCCGGCCTCGATCAGGGCGCGCGAGGTCGAAACCTTGCATGCGAGACCGTCGCCGGACAGCTCGCCCTTCGCCTTGAGCGTAACGACCGCGGTCCCGGCGTCGGCCTTGTATTTTTCCTTGAGCGGCGCCTGGAGGGCGCGCAGTTCATTTGCGTCCACAGGCGCCTCCCGGTCAGTTCAACGTGCGAACGTCCACGAAATGGCCGGTCACGGCCGCCGCCGCCGCCATGGCCGGCGACACCAGGTGGGTGCGGCCCTTGAAACCCTGACGACCTTCGAAATTGCGGTTCGAGGTCGAGGCGCAGCGCTCGCCCGGGGCAAGGCGGTCCGGATTCATCGCCAGGCACATCGAGCAGCCCGGCTCGCGCCATTCGAAACCGGCTTCGATGAAGATCTTGTCGAGGCCTTCGGCTTCCGCCTGTTCCTTGACGAGACCCGAGCCCGGGCACGACCATGGCGTTGACGTGCGACGCGACCTTGCGGCCCTCCGCAACCTTGGCCGCCGCGCGCAGATCCTCGATGCGGCCATTGGTGCAGGAGCCGATGAAGACGCGGTCGATCTTGATGTCGGTGGCCTTCTCGCCGCCCTTCAGGCCCATGTAATCGAGCGCGCGCTGGATTTTTGCGCGCTGGGCCTCGGTCTCGAGCGGTTTCGACGCGTCGGGACGGCGCCGTCGATCGTCATGACGTCCTCGGGGCTGGTGCCCCAGGTCAGCACCGGCGGCAGCGCGCCGGCGTCGAGTTCGACCACCGCGTCGTAATGGGCGCCCGGATCGCTCTTGAGCTGCTTCCAGTAATGCACGGCCTGCTCGAAGGCATCGCCTTTCGGCGCTTTGGGACGATCCTTGATATAGGCGAAGGTCTTTTCGTCGGGCGCGATCAATCCGGCGCGGGCGCCGGCTTCGATCGACATGTTGCAGACCGTCATGCGGCCTTCGATCGAGAGCGATTCGATGGCTTCGCCGGCATATTCGATGACATAGCCGGTGCCGCCGGCCGTGCCGATCTTGCCGATGATCGCCAGCACGACGTCCTTGGCGGTGACGCCCTCGCCCAGCTTGCCGTTGACCTTGACCAGCATGTTCTTGGCCTTGGCCTGGATCAGGGTCTGGGTCGCGAGCACGTGCTCGACCTCGGACGTGCCGATGCCGTGGGCCAGCGCGCCGAAGGCGCCGTGGGTCGAGGTGTGGCTGTCGCCGCAGACGATGGTCGCGCCCGGCAGGGTGAAGCCCTGCTCGGGACCGATGATGTGGACCACGCCCTGGCGGCGGTCGTGCTCGTCGAAATATTCGACGCCGAAATCGCGGGCGTTGGTGGCCAGCTGGTCGACCTGCGCCTTGCTCTCGGGATCCTCGATCGGCTTGGAGCGGTCGGTGGTCGGGACATTGTGATCGACGACCGCCAGCGTCTTTTCCGGCGCATGCACCGTGCGCCTGGCCAGGCGAAGGCCCTCGAAAGCCTGCGGGCTGGTCACTTCGTGGATCAGATGGCGGTCGATATAGAGCAGGGCGGTGCCGTCGGGCTGAATGTCGACGACATGGTCGTCCCAGATCTTGTCGTAAAGGGTGCGCGGCTTGCCCGTGGTCTCAACCATGTCCTTCATCCCTGATGATTCGGCGGAGCGCCGCCGGCGCGTCATTGACGACATAGATTTTTTCGCCTCCCGGACAAGGCCGCGGAGGCGAAATCGTTGTCAAATGCGAAAAGGCCGGCGCAGCGCCAGCCTTCGCGAAAAGTCGAAGCTTATCCCTTGCGGGGAACTCACTCGGCTTTGCCGGCCTTGGCCTTGGCCTTGAGGTCGATGCGCTCCGCGATGCGGGCCGACTTGCCGCGACGGTCGCGGAGGTAATAGAGCTTGGCGCGGCGGACCTTGCCGCGACGCACGACCTTGATCGAATCGATCAGCGGGCCATAGACGGGGAAAACGCGCTCGACGCCTTCGCCGTAGGAAATCTTGCGGACGGTGAAGCTCTCGTTGAGGCCGCCGCCGTCGCGGGCGATCACGACGCCTTCATAGGCCTGGACGCGGCTGCGCTCGCCTTCCTTCACCTTGACGTTGACGATCACGGTGTCGCCGGGGCCGAACTCCGGGAATCGTCTTGTCGGCGGAAAGCTTGGCGAGCTGCTCGGCTTCGAGCTGTTCGATGATATTGGCCATTTTGGTCTCCGTTTCGCCTTGCGGCGAGCGTTTCGGAACGCTGTTTTGAATTGGCGCCGCCGGCGTTGAACCGCCGGCCGCGCTATGGGCCGCTTCAATTCGTGAAAATCGAAACGAAGGCGGGCCTATACAGACTTTTCCCGGGCTTGTCGAGCGGGCTCAGTAAAGCCGCGTTTCGGCGTCTTCCCGTTTCGGGCCGGGGTCGTCGGGCGGGCTCGGCAGCGGGAAGATCACCGGCTGCGGCGAGGACGCCGGCGACGGCGTTCTGGGGGCCTCGTCGGAGCCCGCCAGCTTTCGTTTCCGGTTCAGGCGTCGCCGCCGAATGCGAGATTGCGGCCTCAACCGCCGGCGCGACCTCGAGAGCCGGCGGCTCATAGGCGGGCGGCGGCTCCTCGATCGGCCCGGTCAGCTGTTCCTTCGGCTGCATCCAGCGATAGGCGTCGAGCTTGCCGGTGACCGGCGAAACCGGCGCCCATTGTTTCGACCAATGGCCGTCGGCGACCCAGACCGCGTCGCGGGGGGCGCGCGAACCGCGAGACAGCCATTCGCGCACCAGACCCTGCGCGTTGTGCTCGCGCTCTTCCAGTTCGGCCATGATCAGGCACATGCGCGCGGTCGGCCGTTCGCCGCTGGCGATCAAAGGCGCCATGGCGTCGCGGGCGACGGCGAAGTCGCGCGCGCCCAGAGCGGCGGTCGCAATCATCATCGCGCTTTCCGGGTCATTGGGCGCCAATTTCGCCAGCGCCTTGGCGCGGGCCAGCCGGTCGGCGGAGGAATCGCCGTGCCGTATCTCGACATAGGCCTTGGCGAGGTCGGGATGCGGACCCTTGGCATAGGCCGCTTCGATGAGTTTCGACGCCGCGCGGAAATCGCCGCGGCGCGACAGCAGGCGCGACAGCAAAGCGGTCGCCGGAACCAGATCGGGGGCTTTTTTCGTCGCGGCGCGCAGCAATTTGATGGCGCGCTCCGGATCCATCAACTCGCATTCCATCGCCTGCGCGGTGTCGAGCACGGCCTTCTGGCGGTTGGCCGCCTCTGAATCGATGAGTTTCGCGCGGACGTTCTGGGCGACGCAAAGCCGCGCCGCCTCCCAGTCGTTCTGGGCCGTGTAGCGATCGAGCACGGCCTGGCCGGACCAGGCCAGCGGCGTGATGTTCTGGGCCTGGAGCGCGATCTGATGCGCGCGGTCGTGATCGCCCTGCCGCAGGCGATTCGGCATGGAGGCCGCGCAGGCCGAGCAATTTGGTGTCGGGCCGCTCGGTCATCGCGTGGAAGGCGCGCTCCGCTCCCGCGCGGTCGCCAGAAAGCTGGGCCGCCTGGGCTTCCAGCAGCAGCGTCAGGGGCTCGTGCGGCGCGAGTTTTTTCGCGTCGAGGCTGGCCTTGCGGGCCTTGCGGGCGTCGCCCACGCCGGCGGCGATGATGCCGCGCGCCAATGCCTCGTGACCACGGGCGCGCTTGCGCGCGCGGGTCGAGACCGAGACCAGGCTCGGCAGATTGAAGACGAAGCGGAACACGCTCCACAACACGACGGCGCCAAGGGCGACGACTCCCAGTCCCACCAGCGGCGAGGTGTCGATGCGATAGCCGAACCAGGTCAGGGAGAGCGATCCGGGCTGTTCGATGAGAACGCCCAGTCCCAGCGCGACGACGCCGATCACGAACAGGAAGACCAGAATGCGAAACATCGGCTGCACTCGAAAGGAGGAAAGCGCCGGCGGGTTGAAATTCTGCGCCCGCGCCTGAAAGGGAAGCTTCAGCTTTTGGTCTTGGCCAGGGCCTGCAAGGCTTGCGCGAGTTCGGCCTTGGCGGCCGCTTCCGCGTCGAGACGCGTCTGGGCGGCCGCCGCCCAATCGGCCGAAAGCGCGAGCGCAGGAGCGGGCAGCTGCTGGCGGGCGGATAGCGCGGCGGCCAGATCGCCGGCGCGCAGATCCTTCTCGATCTGGTCGATCTGGGTCGCGGCGGCGTCCTTGTCGGGCGCGCCGGCCGGGCGGATCCGCACCAGCTTGTGCGCCTCCATCGAGAGGAAGCCCAGGATCGAACCGCGCGCGTCCTGGGGCGGCTTGGCCTCCTCCGCGGGGTTGGACGGCGCGGCGGCGGCGGCGAGTTTGGGCGCCAGCGCGGCGAACGAGGCGGCGAGCTGGTTGACGGCCGGAGCCGAAAGACCCGCGCGCAGCGGCGCCAGACGCGCCGGATCGACGCCGAAATTCTGCAGGGCCGCAAGCTGGGCGGAATAATCGTCGCCCTGGCGAAGCGCGGACAGCAGGCTTTGCGCGACGACGAGCCTCGCCGCCGACGCGCCGGACTCGGCCGCGCCCGCATCACGCGCCGAAACCGTGGCGCGCGCGTCGTTTTTCGGCGCCGCCAATTGGCCTTCGACCGTTTGCAGCCGCTCGGTGAGGCGTTCGACCGCCGCCTGCGCCGCCGCCAGTTTGGTCGCCATTTCGGCGATTGTTTTCTCGGCCGCGTTGTTGGCGGGCGCCAGCACGGGCGCGGTGGTTTCGGGCGCGGGGGCGCGCGGCGGAGGCGCGGCTTCGACCTCTTTCGGCGAGTCCTCGTGGGCGGCGGGCGCCGGCTTGGCCGCCTCGGCGTCGTGTTCGGACTTCGGCGCGGGAGCGGCGGGGACAGCCGTCTCCGGCGCTGCGTGCGGCATCAGCTGGGCCGGAGCGGGCGGCGCCATTGGCGCCAATTTGGGCGGCTCGGGGGGCGACGCGCCGGAAACGTCCCAGAGGTAATAAGCGCCGCCGCCCAGCGCGACCGCGCCGATCAGAATGGCCACGGGAAGCAGGGCGCCGCCCTTGCGGGGCGCGTCCTTTGCCGCCGGCTCGCTCGCGCCTTGGCCCGGCTCCCGCTTCGGTTCGGGATCGGCCTCAAGCGCAGACGACGCCTCTTCCGCCTCGACGTCGACCGCAATCGGCGCGTGGTCCTGCGGCGAAGCCGCGTCGCGATGGCTTTCCGGGTCGCGCCGGGGCGTCGATTCGGCTTCGGTCGTTTCGGTCTTGCCGCCGTTTTGGTCGCTCATCCCAACTTCCTTGCCAACTTCCTTGGCCACGCCCTGATTGACGGCGGCCATTATAGCCGCCGCGCCCGCCGAGGAAACCGGCAATTGGCCGGGAGCGCCCGTCAGGCGCTGGCGATCGCGTCGGCGATGGCGACCGTGCGGCGGGCCATCTCGGCGTGGAGCCGTTCGACCATCTTGCCATCGACCTGCAACGCGCCCTTGGAGGCGTTTTCGGGCAGGTCGAAGACGTCGATGATCTTGCGCGCAAAGACGACCTCGGCTTCCGACGGGCGCGAAGACCTCGTTGCAGATCGCGACCTGATTGGGGTGGATCAGGGTCTTGCCGTCCATGCCGAGGTCGCGGCCCTGTTCGCATTCGGCGCGGAAGCCGGCCTCGTTGGAGAAATCGTTATAGACGCCGTCGACGATTTCGACGTCGTGCGCGCGCGCGGCGGCGACGCAGATCGACAGATAGGCCAGCATCGAGGGCCGTCCGGGCGTCAGGCGGGCGCGGGTTTCCTTGGCGATGTCGTTGGTGCCCATGACCAGCACCGCCAGCCGCGAATGGCCGGATCGAGCGCGGTGCGCACGATCGAGTCGGCGTTGAGAATGGCGACCGGCGTCTCCATCATCGCCCAGAGCCGGGTGTGGTCGGGCGCGCCGGCGTCGCGCAGCGCTTTGGCGGTGACCATGATGTCGCCGGGCGACGAAACCTTGGGCATCAGGATGGCGTCGGGCCGGCCTTGGCGGCGGCGATCAGATCGGCCTCGCCCCAGGGCGTCTGCGGCGCCGTTGACGCGGATGACCACCTCGCGACGGCCGAAGCCGCCCGCCTTGACGGCGGCGACGACCTGTTCGCGCGCCAGATCCTTGGCGTCGGGAGCGACGGCGTCTTCCAGGTCGAGAATCAGCGCGTCGGCCGCGATCGTCTTGGCCTTTTCCAGCGCGCGAGCGTTTGAGCCGGGCATGTAGAGGACGCTGCGGCGGGGACGAAGGCTGCTCATGTGGGCTCCATTTCAGCAATGAATTTCGCGCGGCACCATAATGATTTCGCGGTCTTCACGCCATTGTCATTTTCGAATCCTGGTTTCTTCCCGCTGTCGCGGCGGCGCTCGACAAACGCAAGCATTGCCCTCTTCGCCGCGATGCGGCAAAACTCGGCCTTCGGAACGGCTGGCGCAGACGCCGGAATGGGGACGCAATGGGCGAAGAGAATTTTCCGAAACGGCTCGCCGAGGGCTATGCCAAATTCCTCAATGGGCGCTTTCCGCGCGAGCGCGAGCGTTTCGAGGACTTGGCCGAGCGCGGGCAGAGCCCGGAAATCCTGTTGATCGGCTGCTGCGATTCCCGGGTTTCTCCGGAACTGATCTTCGATGCGGGTCCGGGCGAGATGTTCGTCGTGCGCAACGTCGCCAATCTCGTGCCGCCCTACAAGCCCAATGACGATTATCACGGCACCTCGGCGGCGATCGAATTCGCCGTCATGGGCCTGAAGGTCAAGCACATCGTCATCATGGGCCACGCCCAGTGCGGCGGCGTGAAAGCCTATGCCGAGTTGCAGCACGATCCCTACATGCGGCCTCTGGCGCCGGGCGATTTCATCGGCGGCTGGATCAAGCTGCTGGCGCCGGCGGCCGAAAAGATCGGCGCGCCGACGGAGCCGCTCCAGCAATGGTCCGAGCAGCTGGCGTGGGAATCGATCAAGCAGAGCATCGCCAATCTGCGCAGCTTTCCCTATATCGCCACGCTGGAGCAGCGCGGCTGGCTTTCGCTTCATGGCGCCTATTTCGGCGTCAGCGGCGGCGAGCTGATGGCGCTGGACAAGAGCGATGGAAGCTTCCGTCAAGTCGCCGCCGACGCGCATCGGGAAGCTCTTGGTAGGACGCCGCGGTTCTGAGCGAGCCACAATGTGATCTTTCAGCTCGCGCCGCCGCGTCGGCGCGCACCAGGGATGTTTCGATGAACAGGAAAGGCGCCACATTCGCCGTGATCGTCATGATGATCGCCATGACGTCCTTCCTCGCGCTGACTCCGGCCTATTATGTCGCGCAGGCCCGCCTCTCGGGCTATCGCTATCACGAATGGCTCGCCGCCTGCGCCGAGGCGAACACTGCGACGCCCAGTTCTCGTCAGGGCTATGTCTATGACGAGGACGGTCGTCTTGCCGCCGCCGCCTCGGGCCGGAATGCGGGCAAAGTCACGATCGTGGTGGGCAGCCCGACCTGGAATGTCTATCGCTATCAGGCGACCGGCGTGTCCGAATGCGGCAATAGCGACGGGCTCTATGTCGCCAAAAAGGCGGGACTGACGATTTCTGAAAATTAAGCGCCTCAGCAGGATCCTCGATTGCTTGCCAGGGGCGACGTCGTTGCGGAAAAATGAAAAACGCCGGGCTTCCCCGGCGTTTTTGTCTTGGCTCCGCCCTGAGGCTCAGGCCGCTTTCTGTTTGGGCCGCAGCAGCTTGCGATTGATCAGCGCTTCCGCGATCTGGATCGCGTTCAGCGCCGCGCCCTTGCGCAGATTGTCCGACACGCACCAGAAGGCCAGGCCGTTCTCGACGGTGGCGTCCTCGCGGATGCGCGAAATATAAGTGGCGTCCTCGCCGGCCGCCTCATGCGGGGTGATGTAGCCGCCGGGCTCGCGCTTGTCGATCACCAGGATGCCGGGCGCCTCGCGCAGGATCTTTCGCGCCGCGTCGGCCGTGATCGGCTTCTCGCATTCGATATTGACGCTTTCGGAATGCGAAATGAACACCGGCACGCGCACGCAGGTCGCGGTCAGCTTGATCTTGGGGTCGAGAATCTTCTTGGTCTCGGCCATCATCTTCCACTCTTCCTTGGTGAAGCCGTCTTCCATGAAGACGTCGATCTGCGGAATGAGATTGAAGGCGATGCGCTTGGGGAATTTCTTGTTCTCGACCTGGTCGGAGACGAACACGGCGCGGGTCTGGGCGAAAAGCTCGTCCATTGCGTCCTTGCCGGCGCCCGACACCGATTGATAGGTCGAAACCACGACGCGCTTGATGCCGAAATGGTCATGCAGCGGCTTGAGCGCCACGACCAGCTGGGCCGTCGAGCAGTTCGGGTTGGCGATGATGTTCTTGCGGCCGAAATCCTTCAGCGCGTCGGCGTTGACTTCCGGCACGACCAGCGGAACGTCGGAATCATAGCGCCACGCCGAGGAATTATCGATCACGACGCAATTCTGCGCGCCGATGCGCGGCGACCATTCCTTGGACACGGAGCCGCCGGCCGACATCAAGGCGATATCGCAATCCGAAAAATCATACGTGTCGAGATGTTTGCATTTGAGGATCTTGTCGCCATACGAGACTTCGGTGCCGATCGAGCGCGACGACGCCAGCGCCACCACCTCGTCCGCCGGGAACTGGCGTTCGGCCAAAATATCCAGCATTTCGCGGCCCACATTGCCCGTGGCGCCGACGACAGCGACCTTGTAACCCATGCTGCTCTCCACGCGTTAAGCGCGTTTCCCTACAGCAAGCAGGCCTTGAGGGCAATCCGCCTTCCGCGCCGGGGCTCTCAAATCTCTCCGACTTTCGCCTCAGTCCGGGCGTTTTCGCGCTCATTTTCGCGCTCCAGCTCGCGTTTCTGGCGCAAAGCCACGACCGCGTCGTCGAGCGGCTGGGTCCAGCCGCAGGCGGCGAGCCGCTCCTTCATATGATCGGGCGCGCAGGCCTCGACCTCGATCGCGGGCTTGTTCTTCGACAGCGGGATGCTGATCGCGCGGGCGTGCAGATGCAAAACAGCGTCCGATGGCCCGCCCGCGCCATAGATCGGATCGCCGAAAATCGGGAAATCCAGCGCCGCGCAATGGACGCGCAACTGATGGGTGCGCCCCGTGAGCGGCGACAGCGCCAGCCAGCAGATCGGCGCCCCGGACGGATCGCGCGCCACGGCCGAGCACGCGCCATCGCGTCTGCGAGGGCAGGCCGGCGGGATCGACTTTCATCCACCAGCCGCGCGTGGCGTCGAGCCGGCCGAGCGGCAGGTCGATCAGGCCCTCGTCCTCCTGCGGACCGCCGCAGACCACGGCCCAATAGGTCTTGCCGATCTTGCCCTGCTTGAAGAGAAGCGCCAGTTTCTCCAGCGCCTTGCGATGGCGTCCCAGCACAAGGCAGCCCGAGGTGTCCTTGTCGAGCCGATGCGCCAGCGAGGGATTGCGCGGCAGGCCGAACCGCAGACCGCCGAAGGATTCCTCGAAATTCTCGCCGCCCTTGGGGCCGCGATGGACGGGAAGGCCCGCGGGCTTGTCCACGACCAGCATGAGGCCGTCGCGATAGAGCAGGCGCGCACAAATCTCTTCCGGCGTCATGCGGGACAGGCTATCGAGAGGGCGAGCGGGTTTTTCGCGGCGGGCGTCATGAACGCTTATCGCAAAATCCCTCAGGGTTGAGAAGGGCGAACCGCCCGGAGCGAAAGCGAGTTTTTGGCGCATGAGCGCAGATTCGAAAGACAAGATCGGTTTCGTCGGACGCCTGTTCAAGATGCGGCACGCCGACGAGGCGTTCTGGGAGCAAAAGCCGGACGAGGTCGAGCAGGCCGCGCCAGCCCAGGCGCGCCGCCTGCGCCGGCGCCCGAACCATCCGTCGCGCCCGCCGGCGCCGGTCGCGGAAGCCGCGCCCGAAACGATGCGCCGCGAGCCCGCGCCGCTTCCGGAGCCGGCGCTCGCGCACGAACCCGCCCCGGCCCCGAAGGAGAGCTGGTGGGCGCGGCTGCGCCAGGGCCTGGCGCGGTCGTCATCGTCCATCGCCCAGGGCGTCGCCGACATCTTCACCAAGAAGAAGCTGTCGGCCGACATGCTCGAGGATCTCGAGGACGTGCTGGTGCGCGCCGACCTCGGCGTCGCCGCCGCGACGCGCATCGCGGCGCTGGTCGGCAAGGGCCGCTACGACAAGCAGATCGCGCCCGAGGAAGTCCGCGCCATCCTCGCCGAGAGGTCGAGCGCGTGCTCGCCCCCGTGGCCCGGCCGCTGGAGATCGAGGAGGGCAAAAAGCCCTTCGTCATCCTCGTCGTCGGCGTCAACGGCTCCGGCAAGACCACGACCATCGGCAAGCTCTGCGCCAAATTTTCCGCCGAGGGCAAGAGCCTGATGCTCGCCGCCGGCGACACTTTTCGCGCGGCCGCGATCGAGCAGCTGCGCATCTGGGGCGGCCGGATGAATGTGCCGGTCATCGCGCGCGAGCCGGGCGCCGACGCGGCCGGCCTCGCCTTCGACGCGATCAAGGCCGCGCAGGAGCAGAATGTCGACATCCTGATGATGGACACGGCCGGGCGCCTGCAAAACCGCACCGAACTGATGGCCGAGCTCGAAAAGATCATCCGCGTGATGAAGAAGGTCGATCCGGAGGCGCCCCATGCGGTGCTGCTGGTGCTCGACGCCACCGTCGGCCAGAACGCCCTGAGCCAGGTCGAGATCTTCGGCAAGGTCGCGGGCGTCACCGGCCTCGTCATGACCAAGCTCGACGGCACCGCGCGCGGCGGCATTCTCGTCGCCATCGCCGACAAATTCCAGCTTGCCGGTTCATTTCATCGGCGTCGGCGAACAGGCCGACGACCTCGAACCCTTCACCGCCCGCGATTTTGCCCGCGCCATCGCCGGCTTCGAAGACGAAAACGCCTGAGGTTTTTCATGTCCGCCGAAGCCGCGCCGAAAAAAATGGTCAATCCGCTGCTGAAACTGGTGCTGGAAATGGGGCCGCTGGTCCTGTTCTTCCTCGCCAATTCGCGGCCGGCCCTGTTTCAGGGCCTGGTCGGGCCGTTCCTGCCGGAAGGGATCACGCCCGAGAAGACGGCTGATGCTGACTTCGACCGGGGTGCTGATGGCGTCGCGTTGTCGTCGCGCTGATCGCGTCCTGGGTGCTGACGCGGCATCTGCCGATCATGCCGGTCGTCACGGCGATCGCGGTGCTGTTCTTCGGCGTGCTGACCTTCGTCTTTCAGGACCGGACCTTCATCCAGCTCAAGCCGACCATCGTGAACTGCCTGTTCGGCGCGGCGCTGCTGGGCGGGCTGGCCTTCGGCAAGCTGCTGCTGCCGGTCGCGCTCGACAGCGTGATGCATCTCGACGAGGAAGGCTGGCGCAAGCTGACCCTGCGCTGGGGCCTGTTTTTCTTCGTGCTGGCCGGGCTGAACGAAGCGGTGCGCCTCACGCAGAGCTGGGATTTCTGGGCGGGCTTCAAGATCTTCGGCATCATGCCGCTGACGGTGATCTTCGCCATCGCCCAGACCCCGCTGATCCTGAAGCACGAGATCAAGCCGGAGGCGGACCAGGAGCATTTCTGACGGCGGCGTTTCGACGGATGCGCGCGGCCTGCTTTGCCCAAGTTGTCTATCGGCACGGGATAGCCCTAAGCTTTTCGACCGGCTGACAAAAAGCCGGCTTCGACTGACCCGGAAATAAGGGTAAGCGCCTATGGGAGAGAACGTCGTTGCTGGCCGCGGCCAGGAGCCATGGCACGCCATGTCCGCCGACGACGCCGTCCGGCGTCTCGGGACCAGCGCGCAAGCAGGGCCTCGATGCCGGCCGAAGCCGCGCATCGGCTTCAGACATTCGGCGCCGAACCGTCTGCCCGAAGGCAAGAAACAGGGACCGTTCATCCGGTTCCTCGGCCAGTTCAACAACATTCTGGTCTATGTGCTGCTCGCCGCCGGCTTCACCAAGCTGATGCTGAGCCTCTGGATCGACGCCGGCATCATTTTCGCGGTGGTCGTCCTCAACGGTCTGCTCGGCTTCATTCAGGAAGGCCGCGCCGAGAAGGCGCTCGATTCGATCCGCAACATGCTGTCCGCCGAAGCGCGGACCCTGCGCGGCGGCGAAACGCGCATGATCCCGGCCGAACAGCTCGTGCCCGGCGACATCGTGCTGCTGGAATCCGGCGACCGCATTCCGGCCGACCTGCGCCTGATCGAGGTCAAGAACCTGCGCACCGAGGAAGCGGCCCTGACCGGGGAATCCGTGCCGGCGGAAAAGTCCATCGCGCCCGGTTCCGACAAACGCGACGTTCGGCGACCGCGAGAGCATGGCCTTTTCCGGCACGATGGTCGTCTCCGGCCGCGCGACGGGCCTCGTGGTCGCGACCGGCAGCGAGACCGAGCTTGGCCGCATCAACCAGATGCTCGCCAATGTGAGCCCGCTCGAAACGCCGCTGCTGCGCCAGATCAAGAAATTCGGCTACAAGATCACCGCGGCGATCGCCGTGCTCAGCGTCCTGATCTTTTCCTATGGCCATTGGCTCGGCCACATGACCTTCGTCGAGCTGTTTCAGGCCGTCGTCGGCATCGCCGTTTCGCTCATTCCCGAAGGCCTGCCGGCGCTGATCACCATTACGCTGGCCATCGGCGTGCAGCGCATGGCGCAGCGCCGCGCGATCATCCGGCGGCTGCCGGCGGTCGAGACGCTGGGCTCGGTGTCGCGCATCTGCTCGGACAAGACCGGCACGCTGACGCTGATGGAAATGATGGTCACCTCCGCCGTGACGGCGGAATCCGCTTATCGAGGTCACCGGCGACGGCTACGCGCCGGAGGGCGAAGTTCGCCTGGACGGCAAGCCCGCAGGCTCGGCGCCGGTGCTCGCGCTGATGGGGCGCGTCTCCATGCTCTGCAACGACGCCGAACTGTTCGAGGACGGCGGCGCCTGGAAGGTGGAGGGCGACCCGACCGAGGGCGCGCTTTATCCTTTCGCGACCAAGCTCGGCATGGATCGGCAGGCGGAACTGGCGAAATTCCCGCGCATCGACGCCATCCCGTTCGAATCCGAACATAAATTCATGGCGACCCTGCATCGCTCCGGCGACGGCAAGGAGATCTTTCTGGTCAAGGGCGCGCCCGAGGTGATCCTCGACCATTGCGACCGCCAGCAATTGGCCGAGGGCGCGGCGGCGCCGCTGGATCGCGAGCGTTTCGCGCGCCGAATCCGACCGCCTCGCCGCGCAGGGCGAGCGCGTGCTGGGTCTCGCCTGGCTCGAAAATCCCGGCCTCGCGGCCGGAAGCCTCGCGCCCGCCGACCTGCCGCAGAACGCTGGTCCTGCTCGGCCTTGTCGGCCTGATGGATCCGCCGCGCAAGGAGGCGATCGAGGCGGTGAAGGAATGCCACGGCGGCGGCATCCGCGTCACCATGATCACCGGCGACCACAAGATCACCGCCGCGGCCATCGCCAAAATGCTCGGCATCGGCGACGGCAAGACCGCCGTCTCCGGGGTGGAGGTCGAGGCCATGAACGATGCGGCGCTGCAGGATTGCGTCCGCGACGTCGACGTCTTCGCCCGCGCCAGCCCGGAGCACAAGCTTCGGCTCGTCAAGGCGATCCAGGCCAACAACCAGATCGTGGCGATGACCGGCGACGGCGTGAACGACGCGCCCGCGCTGAAGAAGGCCGACATCGGCGTCGCCATGGGCATCAAGGGAACCGAGGTGACGAAAGAGGCCGCCGGCATGATCCTGGCCGACGACAATTTCGCCTCGATCGGCGCGGCGGTGAAGGAAGGCCGGACCGTCTACAACAATATCGAAAAGGCCATGCTGTTCCTGCTGCCGACCAATGTCGCGCAGGCTCTGGTCATCGCGGTGGCGATCCTGCTCGGCTTCACCTTGCCGATCACCGCGCCGCAGGTGCTCTGGGTCAATATGGTGACCTCCGTCGCGCTGGGCCTCGTCATCTCGTTCGAGCCGCATGAGGTCGACGTCATGCAGCGGCCGCCGCGCGCGGTCGACCGGCCCATCGTGACCGGCTTCGGCCTGTGGCGCATCCTGTTCATCGGCCTGGCGCTGCTCGCCTACACGTTGGCGGCCTTCTTCGAGATGAAGGCGCATGGCGCGTCCGACGCCCTGGCCCGCACCGTCGCAGTCAATGCGATCACGATCGGGCAGGTGTTTTACCTGCTGAACAGCCGCTATCTGATCGATTCCTCGCTGTCGCTGAAAGCGCATATGGGCAACAGCACCCTGCCGTTCGGCATTCTCGCGGTGGTCGTCCTGCAGCTTCTGTTCACCTATGCGCCGCCGTTCCAGGCGATGTTCGGCAACGAGGCGCTCCCGCTCGTGGGCCTGGCCGTGGCTGCTGTTTGGCGGGGCGCTGTTCTTCCTGGTCGTCGAAGTCGAGAAAGCCGTCATTCGCTCGTCGGCGCCGTTGCGGGCGGCGGTCGTGGCGATCGAGGCGGGCCAGGAAGGCTCGGCCGTGGAACAGAGCGGCTAAATCTCGGCGCGCCCGACTTCTGCCTCGCCGAGCAGGTGGGCGACGCCGCGCCAGGCGTGGTGCGCCAGCGTCTCCAGGCGTCGAACGGATTCGATCCGCGCCAGCGCCTGGTCGGCGGTGATTTCACCGGCGCCGACCTTGGCCAGGGTCGGGCCGCGATGCGCGCGCCGCAGGTCGCCAAGCTTCTTGGCGGCCGCTTCGAGCGAGGCGAGCGCCAGCGCCGGCGTCGGGCGTTTCCAGCGCGGCGATGGGCGCCGCGCTGTCGCTCAGCGCCGCTTCCTGCGCGATCTCATGCACGGCGGCGACGGCGGCGCGCATGGCCTCGGCGCAGAGCGCGGCGGCGCGCGCCTCGTCCGGGCCGCCCTGCGTCACGGGAGAGTCCGGCTCCTCGCCCACGATTTCGGCCAGCCGGGAGACATGGTCGAGCGCGTGCAGTGTGCTGGTCAGGCGAAGCTCCTCGAACTGTCGAATTGGGCGGGCTTTTGACATCGGACAGGAAGTCGCGCGCCTGGCGCAAGGCGTCCGCCGGCGCGGCGAGCGACGGCTTGACCGCGGCTTTGCCGTCGCCCGAAACCAACGCGGCGATGGCCGGACCGATCGCGCCGATCGCGAGCGCCAGGGTGCGGCGAACGGCTTCCACCGCCACCACGGGGCTTTCGAGCGCCGCCGGATCGAGGCCGCGCGTCAGCGGCGTGCGCGAATCCGGCAGCAACCGCTCGACGAAGCGCGTGAACCAGTCGAGCACCGGCATCAGCACCGCGACGCCGACGACGTTATAGGCGGTGTGATAGGCCGCCAGCAGCGTCACGCCGTCGAGAGCGCCCGAGGCGCGCAGGATCAGCGGCATCGTGATCGGAAACAGCGCCAGCGCGATCAAGGCGGCGATGATCTTGAACAGGACATAGGCGAGCGCGAGCCGCTTCGCGGTCGTGCTCGCGCCGATGGCGGCCATGGCCGAACTGGTCGCGGTGCCGATATTCTGGCCGATGATCAGCGCGCAGCCCTGGTCGAGCCCGACCGCGCCGGCATAGAAGGCCGACAGGGTGACCGCAATGGCCGCGGTGGACGACTGCATGACCGCCGTCATGAGCAGTCCGGCGACGACCAGCGTCAGCAGGCCGAGCCAGCCGGAAAGCCAGCCGACGCCCGGCGCGCCGATCACGGCGGGCAGGTCGGACGGGTGCAGCTGCGCCGCGACGCCGCCCATGCCTTGCTGGAGCGTGGTGAGGCCATAAAGGACGAGCGCGAAGCCGGCGAGCGAGGCGCCGGCCGCCGCGACGCGGCCGCTTCCCATCAGCTTGGTCAGGGCGCCGACGAAAATCAGCGGCAAGGCATAGGACGACAACGAGACGCGGACGCCGATCAGCGCCACCAGCCAGCCGGTGCCGGTGGTGCCGACATTGGCGCCGAACACCAGCCCGAGGCCCTGGGGAAAGGTCAGCAGCCCCGCGCTGACCAGCCCGATCGTCGTCATGGTGGTCGCGCTCGACGATTGCACCAGCAGCGTGATGATGGCGCCCCAGAACGCGCCGGAAAGCGGCGTCGCGGCGGCCTTGCCGAGGACGACGCGCAGCGACGAACCCGCCAGTCCCTTGAGGCCGTCGGTCATGATCGTCATGCCCAGCAGGAAAAGACCTATTCCGCCCAGAACCGAAATCGTCGTCGACATGCGCGCGTATCCTCATCTTCCTGGTCGAGAGCCGAAACGGCGGGGCTTGTCAGGGCTCGCCGTCGAGCTCGACGCGCGCGGCCGCCAGCTCCTTTTTCATGTCCGCGTCGACCTTCGGATAGGCGAGGTCGAGGTTTTCGACCGCCTCGACGATCGCGGAGGCGACCACCAGCCGCGAGAACCATTTGTTGTCGGCGGGCACCACATACCAGGGCGCGCCCGGCGTGGCGGTGGCCCGGATCGCCTCCTCGAAGGCGTGCATGTAATCGTCCCAGTAGCGCCGCTCGCGAACGTCCGAGGCCGAGAATTTCCAGTTGCGGTTGGGATCGTCGAGACGCTTCATGAAGCGCTTCTTCTGCTCCTTCTTCGACAGGTTCAGGAAGAACTTGAGCACGATCACGCCCTGGCGGCGCAAATAATCCTCGAAATGGGCGATGTCGCCGAGCCGTTCGTCCCAGATGCGTTTGGTGACGCATTCCGGCGGCAGCTTCTGCGCCTTCAGCAGCTCCTGATGGACGCGGACGACGAGCGCCTCTTCGTAATAGGAGCGGTTGAAAATCCCGATCCGGCCGCGCGCCGGCGCGTCCTTGGAATAGCGCCACAGGAAGTCGTGCGACAATTCTTCCGCCGAGGGCTGCTTGAAGGAATGGACCTCGCACCCCTGCGGATTGACGCGCGACATGACGTGCTTGATCGTGCCGTCCTTGCCCGCCGCGTCCATCGCCTGGAAGATGAGCAGCAGAGACCAGCGATCCTGCGCGTAGAGCATGTCCTGCTCCATCGCCAGCCATTCGCTGCCGCGCGCCAGCAGATCGGCCGCCGCATCCTTGTCCATCTTGAGGCCGCGGGTGTCGCCGGGGTCGAAGTCCTTCAGGCGGAAGCCCTTGCCAGACGTCACCTTGAACGGATGAACGTACTTTTCGATGCGCTCGAGGATTTCGTGTCTGGGCATGCGCGGCGCCTTCCCCTTAGGCTGCGGGTCGAAATCCTGCCCGAGCCTTGTTTTGACGGCAGCGTAACAGAAGACTCCGGCGAGCGAAAATGGCGGGTCGGTTGAGTTCGCGCGGAAACCGGCTTAACTCGGGGGCGCGCCCGAAACCGCCAGCAGGACGGAAAGTCGATTGATGAACCAGGATCCCGCCGCCAGGACCTCCCTCGTTCTTGCCGCCCTCGTCATCCTCCTCGCCGCCGCTTATTTCGCGCGGCCGATTCTCGCCCCAGTGACGTTCGCGATCTTCATCGTCGCCGTCGTCTGGCCGCTGCAAAGCGGCTTGCAGCGCAGGCTCCCGAAACTGCTCGCGCTCGTGGTCACGCTGCTTTCGACGCTCACGGCGATTTCGGTGCTCTGCTATCTGGTGATCTGGGCGTTCGGCCTGGTCGCGCAATGGCTGGTCAGCAACACGGCGCGCTTCCAGTCGCTTTACCAGCAGGCCGCCGACTGGCTCGAAGCGCATGGAATCGCTGTCAATGCCCTGATGGCGACCAGTTTCAATCCGTCCTGGGTGACCGGCGCGCTGCGCGGAATTGGCGGGCAGGGCTATGGCCTGTTGTCTTTCGTGGTGATCGCCTTCGCGTTCACGGTGCTCGGACTGCTCGAAGTCGATCTGGCGCGCGCCAACATCCAGCGGCTCGACAATCCGCGCCTGCGGGACGCGCTTCTGACGCCCGCGCAGAAAATTTCAGCGAAATTCCAGAAATACATGCTGGTCCGCAGCACCATGAGCGTCCTCACCGGCGCTGTCGTCTGGGTGTTCGCTTTGGCGTCTGGCATCGAGCTCGCCACCGCCTGGGGCGTGATCGCCTTCGTCCTGAATTACATTCCCTTCATCGGGCCGCTCGTCGCCACCGTGTTTCCGTCGCTGTTCGCTCTGGCGCAGTTCGAATCGTGGAATCTCGCGCTGGTCGTTTTCGGCTGCCTGAACGCCATCCAGTTTTTCATCGGCAGCTATCTCGAACCGCGCATCGCGGGCGCGAGGCTGTCGCTCTCGCCGTTCATGGTTCTGTTCGCGGTGTTTTTCTGGAGCTTTCTCTGGGGCGTCGCCGGCGCCTTCATCGGCGTGCCGATTCTGATCGCGGCGCTCACCATTTGCGGAGAGCACGAATTGTCGAAATGGATCAGCACTCTGCTGGCCGGCGGCGACCGCGCCGCGCCCGGAGTCGTCGCGGCCCGCGATTAGGAGCCGATCGAAATCCGCTCCGGCTGCAACAGATCGAGCCGCCGATCGGTCCCGACGGCCAGCCGATGAACATAGAAACAGGCTTGCTTGCCGCCGGACGGCGCCATCACCGGCGACGGCGCCGAGACGATCCGCAACCCGGCGCATTCGCCGACCCAATCGACATGGCGATGGCCGTGCATCACGACGGCTCGTCCCCCGAGCCCCTGCAGCCGGCGCACCAGCCCGTTGCCGTTGACGAGGGCGGTTCCGATGCGCTCGGACAGGGCCTTGGCGGGGCGGGGATATTCGACAAGGTGGTGATGCAGCGCGACGATCCAGCGCGCGTTCGGAAAATGCGCGACGGCGACGTCGATGGCGCGCGCCTGTTCCGACGAGACCAGTCCCAGCGCGTTGGTGAAGGAAAAATGCGTGTCGGCGTTCGAATTCAGCAGGATCATTCCGAGGCCGTCGTCGCGGTCGGGAACGCGCACCAGCGGAAAGATCCCTGCCCATAAATCCGACAGGTTTTTCGAGAAGCGTGGCGCGCCTTTGTCAGCGAACGAGGCGATCTCGCCCCGAAACGGCGCCAGCGCCGCCGCGAGGCTGTCTCCCAGTCGCGCATTCTTCTGGTCCACGACGCGAACGCGCTCGCCCTGCAGCGCGGCCATCGCCGACAGCACCCGCACCTTGCGCAAGCCCTTGTTGGGGCTCGTCGGGAGATCGAGCCGGGCCGGATTGGTCGGATCGACGATATTGAGATCGTGATTGCCCGGAACCATCAGGATGAGGTCGACGAGGGCCGGATGGTCCGCGACGATATCGAAAAATTCGGCCCATTCCGAGGACAGGCCGGCGTCGGTCAGGTCGCCGGTGATCAGGATTGCGTGCAAGGGTTTTTCGGCATGCAGCGTTTCGAGACGGTCGAATGCCTGTCGAAGGCGCCCGTTGCCGCCCGGACCCATCCGGCCGCTCTCGATGCGGAAGCCGTAGCGCTCGCCGACCGCGTGAACGTCGGACAGGTGCGCGATGCGCCAGACCAGCTGGTCGGCCCGCCCGGCGTCGAAATGGTCGAGATCGTGCGGCTGGTCCATCGTCGCGTCGGCGAGCGCCCAGACCAGCGCGGCCACGGCGACATAGGCGCTGACGAGAACAATGCTGTTGGCTAGCGCCGCATGCGCCAGCCGCCAGGGATGATGCAGAATTGCGACGTCGCCGACAAAACGCGTGGCGGGCCACGCCAGCAATGCCGCCAGCAGCGCGACGGCGCAGATCAGAAGGCCGGAAATCACCGCCGAAGCCGCGCGCAAAGCCGGGAGGCGGGCGCTGTCCGGGGCAAACCGCCATTCGAGAAGCTGGCGCAGCGCTTCGCGGGCCGCCGCGTAGCAGGGCTGGACCGCCAAAGCGTTCAGCGACCAGAAGCCGCCTTCCGCGAGGCGAAACAGCCGCCGCGAACTGAAGACGGCGATGGCGACAAGGAAAACCAGCAGGGCCGCCGGCCACAATCCCAGCTCGAAGGACGCAACCTTGCCGGAAATCTCGGCGAGCCAGGTCGAGGCGAGGATCGGCGCAACCCCCAAGGAAAGGCTCGGGACGACGATCAGCAGCAGCCAGGCCGTGACCAGTTTCGGCAGGCTGATCTCCGCCAGCAGGGAGCCCGCGAGCGAGAGCAGCGAGCGGCTCTTGGTGCTCGAGGAATCGTCCTCGATGTCGCCGAGGCGGGGATCTATGATGGGCTGCAACAGCCGGCTCCGAGGGTGATTTGCGCGCAGGGCGATGTTCGAGCTTAGCCCGGCGCCGTCGCCGCAGCCAGAGCGGCAAGCGCGACTTACGCGGCGCGACGGCGAGCGGGCGCCGAAAAGTCGAGGTCCGGACCCTTGGGGACGATGCCGGTCGGATTGATCATCCGATGGCTGCCATAATAATGCGTCTTGATCTGGTCGAGGCGAACGGTCTCGGCGATTCCGGGAGCCTGATACAGCGCGCGGGTCAGATCCGACAGCTCAGGATAATCGGCGATGCGGCGGCGGTTGCATTTGAAATGACCGACATAGACGGCGTCGAAGCGGATCAGCGTGGTGAACAGCCGCCAGTCCGCCTCGGTCGGCCGGTCGCCCAGCAGGAAGGCGCGGTCCTTCAGCCGCAGCTCCAGCGCATCGAGCGCCGCGAACAGCTGGTCGAAGGCTTCGTCATAGGCCGCTTGGCTGGTGGCGAAGCCGGCGCGATAGACCCCGTTGTTGATGGCGGGATAGATCATGTCGTTGAGAGCGTCGATGTCTGCTGCCAGCTCCGGCGGGCGCAGCAGCGGCCCGCGCGCGCCCGGCCAGGCGTCGAACAGGCGGATGATCTCGGCGGATTCGTTGTTGACGATGGTGTTCTGCTCGCGGTCCCACAGCACGGGCACCGTCACGCGCCCGGTATAATGCGGCTCCGCCCTGGCATAGACCTGCCAGAGAAAGCGGGCGCCGTTCACGGCGTCTGCGCCCTCGGCCAGCGTCCAGCCGTTTTCGAGCATCAGCGGTTCGACGGCGGTCACGCCGATCGCGTCTTCGAGCCCCTTGAGCTTGCGGTAGATCAGCGTGCGATGCGCCCAGGGGCAGGCCCAGGACACATAGAGATGATAGCGCCCGGCCTCGGGCTTGAACGGCCCCTCCGCCGAGAGTTTCGAGCGGAATTGCGTCGCCGGCCGCTGGAACTGGCCGCCGGTGGAGGAGGTATCGTACCATGCGTCGCGCCATACGCCGTCAACCAGCAGTCCCATGCGAGCCTCCCTGCTCCCGCGCCCCGGCATCGAAGGCGACAATGAAAAAAAGCCGCCGGAAGTTCCGGCGGCTTTGTCATGAACTCAGGCGCAAGCCTTTACGCCGCGAGCTGGCGCAGCACGTAATGCAGAATGCCGCCGTTCTTGTAATATTCGACTTCGTCGGCCGTCTGGATGCGCGAATTGAGCGGAACCTTCTTCACCGTGCCGTCGGCGAAGGTGATTTCGGCTTCCATCTTCTGGCGCGGGGCGAGGTCGGTCAGGCCCTTGATGGTGACGAGCTCGTCGCCCTTCAGGCCCAGCGACTTCCAGCTCGTGCCGTCCTCGAAGGTCAGGGGCAGGATGCCCATGCCGACGAGGTTGGAGCGGTGGATGCGCTCGAAGCTCTCGGCGATGACCGCGCGCACGCCGAGCAGGTTGGTGCCCTTTGCCGCCCAGTCGCGGGACGAGCCGTTGCCATATTCGACGCCCGCGAACACGATCAGCGGAACCTTGGCCTTCTCATATTTCATCGCGGCGTCGTAGATCGACATGACGTCGCCGCCGGGGAAATATTTGGTGTTGCCGCCTTCGGGCACGGTTCCGTCGTCAGCCGCGAGCATGAAATTCTTGATGCGGATGTTGGCGAAGGTGCCGCGCATCATCACTTCATGGTTGCCGCGACGCGTGCCGTACTGGTTGAAGTCTTCCGGCTTCACCTTGTTGGCCTGCAGATATTTGCCGGCGGGCGAGGCCGCCTTGATCGAACCGGCCGGGGAGATGTGGTCGGTCGTGATCTTGTCGCCGAACAAGGCCAGCACGCGGGCGCCCTCGATGTCGGTCACGGGCTTGGGCTGCATGGTGATGCCCTTGAAATAGGGCGGGTTCTGGACGTAGGTCGACTTCTTGTCCCAGGCGTAGGTCTGGCTGTGCGGCGCCTTCACGCGACGCCAGTTGACGTCGCCCTTGAACACGTCGGCGTATTTCGCCTTGAACAGCGACTTGGTGACGTTCTTGCGGATGAATTCCTGGATTTCCTTGGAGGACGGCCAGATGTCGCGCAGGAAGACCGGCGCGCCCTTCTTGTCATGGCCGACCGGCTCCCGGGTCAGGTCCTTCTGCACCGAACCGGCCAGGGCATAGGCGACGACCAGCGGCGGCGAAGCAAGATAGTTGGCCTGCACGTCCGGCGAGACGCGGCCTTCGAAATTGCGGTTGCCCGACAGCACCGCCGCCGCGACGACGCCATTGGCGTTGATCGACTTGGAGATCTTCTCCGGCAGCGGGCCGGAATTGCCGATGCAGGTGGTGCAGCCGAAGCCGACGAGGTTGAAGCCGAGCTTGTCGAGCGACTTCTGCAGGCCGGACTTGGAGAGATATTCCGCCACGACCTGCGAGCCGGGCGCGAGCGAGGTCTTGACCCACGGGGCGACCGTCAGGCCCTTGGCGACGGCGTTGCGCGCCAGCAGGCCCGCGCCGATCAGCACGCTCGGATTGGAGGTGTTGGTGCAGGAGGTGATCGCCGCGATCACGACGTCGCCGTGGCCGATGTCGAAGTTCTCGCCTTCGACCTTGTAGCGCTCGGCGAGCGAGGCGAGCTTCTTGTATTCCGTGTCCATCGCGGCGGTGAAGCCGGTCGCGACGGAATCCAGCGCGATGCGGCCTTCCGGGCGCTTCGGGCCGGCGAGCGACGGGACGACGGTGGCGAGATCGAGTTCGAGCGTGTCGGTGAAGACCGGCTCCGGCGCGGTGCGGGTGCGGAACAGGCCCTGGGCGCGGGCGTATTTCTCGACCAGCGCGACGCGGGCCGGCTTGCGGGCGGTCTTGGCGAGATAATCGATGGTCTCCGAATCGATCGGGAAGAAGCCGCAGGTCGCGCCATATTCCGGACCCATGTTGGCGATGGTGGCGCGGTCGGCGAGCGTCAGCGAGTCGAGGCCGGGGCCGAAGAATTCGACGAACTTGCCGACGACGCCTTTTTTACGCAGCATCTGGGTGATCGTCAGCACGACGTCGGTGGCGGTGATGCCTTCCTTGATCTTGCCGGACAGCTTGAAGCCGACGACTTCCGGCAGCAGCATGGATTGCGGCTGGCCGAGCATGGCGGCTTCCGCCTCGATGCCGCCGACGCCCCAGCCCAGCACCGAAAGGCCATTGACCATGGTGGTGTGGGAATCGGTGCCGACGACCGTGTCGGGATAGGCCACTTCGACGTTGATGGCCTTGCCGCGCGCCGGCTGGAACTTCTCCTTGCGGGTCCAGACCGTCTGGGCGAGATATTCGAGGTTCACCTGATGGCAGATGCCGGTGCCCGGGGGCACGACGGAGAAATTATCCAGCGCGCCCTGGCCCCATTTCAGGAAGGTGTAGCGCTCGCCGTTGCGCGAATATTCGAGCTCGACATTGGTCTTCAGCGCGCTCTTGGAGCCGAAGGCGTCGACGATGACGGAATGGTCGATGACCAGATCGACGGGGACCAGCGGATTGATCTTTTCCGGGTCGCCGCCGAGCGCGGTGATGCCGTCGCGCATGGCGGCGAGATCGACCACGGCGGGCACGCCGGTGAAGTCCTGCATCAGCACGCGGGCCGGACGGAAGGCGATTTCCTTCTCGACCGCGCCCTTGTTCTTGAGCCATTCGGAGACGCCGACGATGTCATCCCTGGTGACCGTGCGGCCATCCTCGTTGCGGAGCAGATTCTCCAGCAGGACCTTCATCGAATAGGGCAGCTTGGAAATGCCTTCGAGGCCGTTCTTCTCGGCGGCCTTCAGCGAATAGTAATGATAGGTCTTGGAGCCGACCTTGAGGGTCTTGCGGCATTTGAAGCTGTCGAGAGAGGCCATCGCTGGGAGATCCCGAAAAAGTTGCGAGAAAGGCGAATGTTGAGTCTATAAACAAATCCACAATCGCAGGCTACACAAACAAAAGTTTCGACGCGCCGTCGCGTGCCGGCGCGACGAGCCGATCAGACTGGAATTGTCGTTTTGCACCAGCAGCTTGAAGGACTCCATCTGTCCGCGCGGTCGCTTCGGATCGAGCGCGGCGGCCGCGCCATCGTCACGGATGTTTCGTTCGAACTGGCCTCGGGTGAAGCGCTTCTGGTGCTCGGACGCAATGGCGCCGGCAAATCGACCCTGCTTCGCGCGCTCGCGGGCTTTCTGCCGCTGCGCGGCGGCGAGATGGTTTTCACCGGCGGCGATTCGCGCGCCTTTGTCGGAACGGGCGCATTACGTCGGTCATGCCGACGGGCTGAAATCGGCGCTGACCGCGCTCGAAAATCTCGCCTTCTGGGCGTCCATGCTGGGCGCGCCGGGACAAGCCCCGAATGGAGCGTTGTCGCCGCAGCAGGCGCTGGAAAAAGTCGGCCTCGCGCGGATCGGCGATTTTCCGGTCGGCTATCTGTCCGCCGGCCAGAAGCGCCGCGTCGCGCTGGCGCGGCTTTTCGTCGTCGCGCGTCCGGTCTGGATTCTCGACGAGCCGGCCACCGCGCTCGACGTCGGCTCGCAGGAGAAATTCGCGCAGGCGATGGCCGAGCATCGCGCCGGCGGCGGCATGATCCTCGCCGCCACCCATGCGCCGCTGGGTCTGCTCGACGCCAAGGAATTGCGCCTCGACGCGGCCGCTTCCGCTGCGCGAGTCCCTTCCACCGCCGGAGCCTGCTGATGTCCTCGCCGCTTCTGGCCCTGTTCCGGCGCGAAGCGCGCATCGCCCGCTCCATCGGCGGCGGCGGCGCCATGGGCGTGGTCTTCTTCCTGATTCTCGTCAGCCTGACGCCCTTTCGCCATCGGACCGGACCTGAACCTGCTGTCGCGGATCGGCCCGGCCATCTTGTGGATCGCCGCGCTGCTCGCGACTTTGCTCGGTCTCGACCGGCTGTTTCAGGCCGACGCCGACGACGGTTCGCTCGACCTGTTCATGATGACCTCGACGCCGCTCGAACTGGTCGTTCTGGTCAAATGCGCCGCGCACTGGACGCTCACCGCCTTGCCGCTGGTCGCGGCGGCGCCCTTGCTTGGCCTGATGCTCGGGCTGGAGCCGCAGGCGCAGGCCGGCGTCGCCGCCTCGCTGCTGGCGGGAACGCCCGCCTTGACCCTGCTCGGCGCGATCGGCGCGGCGCTGACCGCGGGCATGCGGCGCGGCGGGCTGCTGATGGCGGTGCTGATCCTGCCGCTGACGACGCCGGTGCTGATTTTCGGCGTCTCGACGGCGGCGGCCGCGAGCGGCGGCACGGTGCCCTTCCTGACGCCCTTCCTGATTCTCTGCGGCCTGTCGCTGGCGGCCATCGCCGGCGCGCCCTTCGCCGCCGCCGCCGCGCTGCGGGCAAGAGAGGCGTGAGGGTTAAAGACCGCTTCCGGCGCGGGAGTGGCGTCATTCGCACTCTTCGGCAACCGCGATCAGCGCGCCATGAGCAGCCTGTCGCCTATACGCATAGCTCGTCGGTCGATCGGCGAGCTAGTCCACGTCAAATAGAACTGCGAATTGGCTGCAATCGACGCTCCGAACGCCATCTGTAGCGCACGATGAAAATCCGGTCTACTCGTTACGCCGGTTTCCACGCTGCGTCAAAGCCGCATGTGATCTTGCCGCGCGGATGGCGGCGTATCCCTGTCCAGCATCGTGCGCAGTGCGGCCCGCGAGCGCAGCACGGCCCGCAACGCTCGGTGACCGGATGGTCGCCGATGGCGATTGCGTGCGATCTCAGCTGCTCGATCCGGCGTCTGCTCGGAAAATTCAACGAAACGCACGTCCATAGGACCTTGGCGCAGCTGCTGCATCGGCGGTGGAGCTCAGTCTGACCCGGGCAGTCCCCGTCTGAGCGCGCGATTGGAGCGCTGCTGCGTCTCGCCGCCCGACGCGATCGTTGACGGCGTCGAGGATCGCTGGCATTGTCCTCGAACCTCTCGGCCCGGCAATCGTGATCACTTCGTCGGCCCTGGGCTGCAGCTCATGCGCCGACATCATTCGCATTCGACGGGCGCGGTGATCGCCCTCAGGCCGCGCAGGTGGCGACGCTGCACCACATCGGCGCCGACGTTGCCGGCCGCCTCGATAAATCGAAGACGCCTGGCCGCGCTGCAGCCCGGCATGCCGCACATCGGGCTTGCATAGCGGTGACGCAGACACCTGCACCGAACAGCCGCTTCATGCGCCGACTCGGCGCCGGCATGCGAGCGAGCGATATCGGCCGAGGCGACCGCATTTCTGCATAGGCGCCGACGACAGCGCGATTGGTGACGCCGAGATCATGATCAGCCGGCTCGAAGCCGGTGCGCCGGCAACGCCTCGATCATTCACGAAGGTCAGCGCCGCAGAGCAGCACCGGGTATCCCGTCGGCGCACCTCGGCCAGAAGCCCGCATACGCGGTCACGGTCTGCCAGCGCCCGTGCGCGTTGCCTTCGGTCCTGGGGATGACAAGGCCGTTCGACCATGGACTTTCCTCTGAAGTGGTCCTAGTGTATGACCCAGCTTGGCTGTAAACGTTCTGGCCATCAACTCGTTCGATTCAGACGCGGCAGTTGTAACGAATTTCCTTGTCGAGTCGGCTTGACAACTGGGCTTGCGGCACTTCATAGTCTGAGGAGGCTCGCGGCTCCGACTGACATTGGCGGCGATCAGCTGGATGCCGGGCGATTCGACAGAAGCTGCGCCGGCTTGTAGACTCGTGCGGGCCAGTCGCCGAATTCTCCGGCCGGATGGCATCGGTCAATACATAGCTTGACGCTTCCGGCATGGTGGTGGACGGTGAGCGGCGTCCGGCGCGAATGTGACGACGATGGCCGTGAGCGTTTTGCCCGGCACGTTGGGAAGCTGGGTCGGAATCGACTTCTGCTGGTCGCCTCTTCGGGTCTGGCCAAGGCCGGGCTAGGAAGAAGGCGATGACGGCGGTAATGCCGACGTTGGAATCATTGACTCCTGGCGTTGAGGCGCGATGGCGTTTCGTCGGATCAGGCGGGCCGACGCCCCGCAAATGCAACGCAACGGTCTGCGGCTGACCCGTTTACTCCATCGTTATCCCTCTGATATCGCGAAGTTGCCCTTTGGGGTCCATTTGGGACCTTGCGCGCATTAATAGATTAACAGGCTTCTCCGAGAAAGCAGACGCCGGCGGGCCGAGTCCTTTGAGGCCACTTCGATGACAAACGGCCCGCTGGTTACGCCAGCGGGCCATTCATTTGGACATCAGCGACGTGTCAGATCACGCGTCCACCGTCTCCGCGATTTCGACGAATTCCGGAATCTGGTCGAAGTTCATGTAGCGATAGACGTCGGCCGTCCTTGCCCTTCAGCCCGCCGAGCTGCTCCATATATTCCGCGAAGGTCGGGATCTTGCCGAGCAGCGCCGCCACCGCGGCGAGTTCCGCCGAGGACAGGTAGACGCGGGTGTCGATGCCGAGACGGTTGGGGAAGTTGCGGGTCGAGGTCGAGATGGCCGTCGAGCCCTTGCGGACCTGCGCCTGGTTGCCCATGCACAGCGAGCAGCCGGGCATTTCCATGCGGGCGCCGGACTTGCCGAGCGTGGCGTAATAGCCTTCCTCGGTCAGGATCTGGGCGTCCATCTTGGTCGGCGGCGCGATCCACAGGCGGGTCGGGATGTCCGACTTGCCGGCCAGAATCTTGCCGGCGGCGCGGAAGTGGCCGATGTTGGTCATGCACGAGCCGATGAAGACCTCGTCGATCTTGTCGCCGGCGACCTCCGACAGCGGCTTGACGTCGTCCGGATCGTTCGGGCAGGCCAGGATCGGCTCCTTGATCTCGGCCAGGTCGATCTCGAACACCGCCGCGTATTCGGCGTCGGCGTCGGGCTGCAGCAGGACCGGGTTGGCGATCCAGGCCTCCATGGCGGCGATGCGGCGCTCGAGCGAGCGGCGATCCTGGTAGCCGTCGGCGATCATCCACTTCATCAGCGTGATGTTCGACTTCATGTATTCGATGATCGGCTCCTTGTTCAGGCGCACCGTGCAGGCGGCGGCCGAACGCTCGGCCGAGGCGTCGGACAGCTCGAAGGCCTGCTCCACCTTCAGGTCCGGCAGGCCCTCGATTTCGAGGATGCGGCCGTTGAAGACGTTCTTCTTGCCCTTCTTCTCGACGGTCAGCGTGCCGGCCTTGATCGCCGCACAGCGGAATGGCGTTGACCAGGTCGCGCAGGGTGATGCCCGGCTGCATCTCGCCCTTGAAGCGGACCAGCACGGATTCCGGCATGTCGAGCGGCATGACGCCGGTCGCCGCCGCGAAGGCCACGAGGCCGGAGCCGGCCGGGAAGGAAATGCCGATCGGGAAGCGGGTGTGGCTGTCGCCGCCGGTGCCGACGGTGTCGGGCAGCAGCAGGCGGTTGAGCCAGGAATGGATGACGCCGTCGCCCGGACGCAGGGCGACGCCGCCGCGGTTCGAGATGAAGCCCGGCAGCTCGCGGTGGGTCTGGACGTCGACCAGCTTCGGATAGGCGGCGGTGTGGCAGAAGGACTGCATCACCAGATCGGCGGAGAAGCCGAGGCAGGCGAGATCCTTCAGTTCGTCGCGGGTCATCGGGCCGGTGGTGTCCTGCGAGCCGACGGTGGTCATCCTCGGCTCGCAATAGGTGCCGGGGCGCATGCCCTTGCCTTCGGGCAGACCGCAGGCGCGGCCGACCATCTTCTGGGCCAGCGTGAAGCCCTTGCCGGTGTCGGCGGGGACGGCCGGCAGGCGGAACAGGGTGGAGACGGGCAGGCCCAGCGCTTCGCGCGCGCTTGGCGGTGAGGCCGCGGCCGATGATCAGCGGAATGCGGCCGCCGGCGCGCACTTCGTCGAAGATCACGTCGGACTTGACGGTGAACTCGGAGATCACTTCGCCGTTCTTCAGCGCCTTGCCCTCATAGGGGCGCAGCTCGACGACGTCGCCGATTTCCATCTTGGAGACGTCGAGCTCGATCGGCAGGGCGCCGGCGTCTTCCATGGTGTTGTAGAAGATCGGGGCGATCTTCGTGCCGAGGCAGACGCCGCCGAAGCGCTTGTTGGGGACGATAGGGAATGTCCTCGCCGGTGAACCACAGCACGGAATTGGTGGCCGACTTGCGCGAGGAGCCGGTGCCGACGACGTCGCCGACATAGGCGACCGGGATGGCCCTTGGCGACCAGCGCCTCGAGCTGCTTGATCGGGCCGCGCACGCCCGGCTCGTCGGGGACGATGCCCGGCCGGGCGTTCTTCAGCATGGCCAGGGCGTGCAGCGGGATGTCGGGACGGGTCGAGGCGTCGGGCGCCGGCGACAGATCGTCGGTGTTGGTCTCGCCGTTGACCTTGAACACGGTCACGGTGAGCGAAGCCGGCACCTCGGGACGCGAGGTGAACCATTCGGCGTCGGCCCAGGACTGCAGCACGGCCTTGGCGTTGGCGTCGCCCTTGTCGGCCAGCGCCTTGACGTCGTGGAAATAGTCGAACATCAGCAGGGTCTTCTTCAGGCCCTCGGCGGCGACGGCGCCGACTTCGGCATCGGCGAAGCAGGTCGATCAGCGGCTTGATGTTGAAGCCGCCGAGCATGGTGCCGAGCAATTCGGTGGCGAGCTTGCGCGAGACCAGCGCGTTTTTCTCGTCGCCCTTGGCCACGGCGTCGAGGAAGCCGGCCTTGATCCGGGCGGCGTCGTCGACGCCCGCCGGCACGCGATGGGTCAGCAAGTCGACGAGAAACGCTTCTTCGCCGGCCGGCGGGCTGCGCAGCAGGGCGATCAGGCCCTCGGTCTGCTTGGCCGACAGCGGCAGCGGCGGAATTCCAAGAGCGGCGCGCTCGGCGACATGAGCGCGATAGGTTTCAAGCATCGACATCATCAACTCTTTCCCTGCGAGTGAGCGAGCGTGGCGAACCGTCAGCTTCGCCCCGAAAGAAACTCGGGACGCATAAACGACAGCTGGGCCCTTCGCGTCAATTAACGTTCTTGCTAACATGGTCGCCTTGGCGAGGCGCCGGTTTAGCCCTTAGTCGCAGCGATTCCGGGGCGCGCAGGAAACGGGTCCGGAATGGGCGGGACCAAAAACTGCCCCGAATTGATGCCCTTTGCCGTCATTTCGCCCGCTATCAATTGCATTTGGCGCCGAGCCCGCCTAATCAGGCGGCGCAAGCCCGACGAGGACCCCTGAAGGTCGATGCTCAAATACGCCAATCCGACGCATTTTCTTGCGCTCGCCGCCCGGCTGATCCCGTGGCTCGGCGCTGCGGCCGCGCTTGCCCTCGCTGTGGGGCTTTACCTGACCTTCTTCGTCGCGCCCGACGATTACCAGCAGGGCGCCTCCGTCAAGATCATGTACATCCACGTGCCGTCGGCCTGGCTCGGCATGATGTGCTACATGGTGATGACCTCGGCGGCGCTCGGCACTCTGGTCTGGCGCCATCCGCTCGCCGACGCCGCGCAGAAGGCCGCAGCCCCGCTCGGCGCCGCCTTCACCTTGCTCTGTCTCGTCACCGGCTCGCTCTGGGGCAAGCCGATGTGGGGAACCTGGTGGGTGTGGGACGCCCGCCTGACTTCGGTGCTGGTGCTGTTCCTGATCTATCTCGGCCTGATCGGCCTGTGGCAGACCATCGAGGAGCCGGCGCAGGCCGCCCGCGCCGCCGCCATCCTCACGCTCGTCGGCGTGGTCAATATTCCGATCATCAAATTCTCGGTCGACTGGTGGAACACCCTGCACCAGCCGTCCTCGGTGTTCCGGCTCGGCGGCCCGGCGATCTCGCCGGCCATGCTGTGGCCGCTGCTGGTCATGGCGGTCGCCTTCACCTTGCTGTTCTTCACGCTGCACCTGATGGAGGTGCGCAACGAGATCCTGCGCCGCCGCCTGCGCCGCCTGAGCATTCTCGCGGCCAGCGCCGAGGATTCCGAACTGTCGGCGGAGGCGGCGCAATGAAGGACTATTCCTTCTATATCCTGTCCGCCTACGGCTTCGCCGCGCTCGTCGTCGGCTTTCTGGTCGTCCGGATCAACCTCGATTACCGCGAGCTGAAACGCAAGCTGGCGCGCTTCGATGCGCGGGAGACAGGCCGATGAGCGTCCAGAACGAGACGCCCGCCGCCCGCCGCAGCTGGATGGCGGCGCTGCCCTTCCTGGTCTTCGCCGGCATGGCGGCCTTTTTCGCCTGGCGCCTGTTCCTGGGCCACGATCCCTCCGTCCTGCCCTCGGTCCTGATCGGCCATCAGGCGCCCGCCTTCAACCTGCCGGCGCTGCCGGACTCCGGCAAGCCGGGCCTGTCCGACGCCGATCTGCGCAAGGGCGGCGTGACCGTCGTCAACATCTTCGCCTCCTGGTGCGGGCCCTGCCGGATCGAGCACCCGAACCTGCGCAAGCTCGCCGAGAACGAGGCGCTCGCGGCGATGGGCGTCCGTCTTGTCGGCGTCAATTACAAGGACGATCCCGCCAACGCGATGAAATTCCTGAGCGCGGACGGCAATCCCTATGCCGCCGTCGGCATGGATTCCAGCGGACGCGTCGGCATCGACTGGGGCCTGACCGGCGTGCCGGAAACCTTCATCATTCGCGGTGATGGGACCATCGCCTTCAAATATACCGGGCCGATCACCGAAGAAGCCCTGAACCAGACCATCCTGCCGCAGATCGACAAAGCCCTGCGCTGATCCGGCGGCCCGTTCGGAACCTTCCCCAGCCATGTCCCATTCCGCATCCGCCAAACCGCTCACCGCCAAAGCCTGCGGCCCGCTGCGCGGAAAGGCCCGCCCGCCCGGCGACAAGAGCATTTCCCACCGCGCCTTTTTGCTCGGCCTGCTTTCGGTCGGCGAGACCAAGGTCGCCGGCCTGCTCGAAGGCGAGGACGTGCTCAACACCGGCCGCGCCTGCGCCCAGCTCGGCGCGACGATCGAGCGGCTCGGCGAAGGCCGCTGGTCCATTCGCGGCATGGGCCTCGGCTCGATCCTCGAGCCGACCGGGACGCTGGATTTCGGCAATGCCGGCACCGGCTCGCGCCTGATGATGGGCGTGGTCGGCGGCCACGGGATCACCGCGCGCTTCGACGGCGACGCCTCGCTGCGCAAGCGCCCGATGCGCCGCATTCTCGATCCGCTCGTCCTGATGGGCGCGCAGGTGCTGGAACAGGCCGAGGGCGGGCGCTGCCCCATCCTGCTCAAGGGAACGCCCGAACCGGCCCCGATCGAATATCGCACCCCGGTCGCCTCGGCGCAGATCAAGTCGGCGGTCCTGCTGGCGGGACTCAACGCGCTCGGCCGCACCACGATCATCGAGAGCGAGGCGAGCCGCGACCATACCGAGAAGATGCTGGCCTATTTCGGCGCCGAACTGAGTTCGGAGCCCTTTGGCGAGCATGGCCGCAAGATCGTGCTGGAGGGCCGGCCCGAATTGACGCCGCGCCCGATCGTCGTGCCGGTCGATCCCTCGTCCGCCGCCTTTCTCATCGCGGCGGCCGCGCTGGTGAAAGGCTCGGACATCGTCGTGGAAGGCGTGATGATGAACCCGCTGCGCACGGGCTTTCTCACCACCTTGCTCGAAATGGGCGCCCGGATCGACATTCTCGACCGCCGCGAGGAAGGCGGCGAGGAGGTCGCGGACCTGCGCGTGCGTCACGGCGAACTGGTCGGGGTCGATGTGCCCGCCGCGCGCGCCCCGGCCATGATCGACGAATATCTCATCCTCGCCGTGGTCGCCGCCTTCGCGAAGGGCGTGACCCGGATGAACGGCTTGCAGGAATTGCGGGTCAAGGAATCCGACCGCCTCGCCGCCACCGCCGCGGGCCTGATCGCCAATGGCGTCAAGGCGCATATCGAGGGCGACGATCTGATCGTCGAGGGCGGCGCGGGAACATGCGCGGGCGGCGGACTGGTCGAAACCCATCTCGACCACCGCCTCGCCATGAGCTTTCTCGTCATGGGGCTGGCGTCGGACAGACCGGTGACGGTCGACGACGAAACCATGATCGCGACCTCCTTTCCGACCTTCAGGCCGCTGATGGCCCAGCTCGGCGCGGAATTTTCCGCATGATCATCGCCATCGACGGCCCCGCCGCGTCGGGCAAGGGCACGATCGCGCGCCGTCTCGCCGCGCATTTCGGCCTGCCGCATCTCGACACCGGCCTGCTCTATCGCGCCACCGCGCGAGCCCTGCTCGACCAGGGCTCCAAGCTCGACGATGTCGAGGAGGCGGTCAGCGCCGCGCGCGGCCTCGCCTTGCTCGATTTCGAGGAAGACCGCCTGCGCGG
This sequence comes from uncultured Alphaproteobacteria bacterium, assembly GCA_963811975.1. GTDB lineage: Bacteria > Pseudomonadota > Alphaproteobacteria > Rhizobiales > Beijerinckiaceae > Rhodoblastus. The sequence goes on along the minus strand of CAWETR010000017.1, from coordinate 73,389 downwards.
GCGCGAAATGGGCGAGGCGGCCTCCGTTGTCGCCGCGATCCCGCAGGTGCGCGCCGCGCTGATCGATGTTCAGCGCGCCTTCGCCTCGCGTCCGAGCGGCGCCGTCCTCGACGGCCGCGACATCGGAACGGTCGTCGCGCCGCACGCCGATGTTAAAATCTTCGTGACCGCGAGCCCCGAAGCCCGTGCCCAGCGCCGCGCGCTGGAGTTGCGCGGGCGGGGCGAAAAGGTCGATTACGCGGCGATCCTCGAAGACATCCGCAAGCGCGACAAGCGCGATTCCGAGCGCAAGGACGCGCCTTTGAAGCCGGCCGCCGACGCCCGGCTGCTCGACACCACCGACCTCAACGTCGAAGGCGCCTTCGCCGCGGCCCTGGCGCTGGCGCTATGCGATAGCGCCGCCCCCCGCTGAAAGCTCGGCTTTTCGCCTTGTGATTCGCGCCCGGAATTGCTAGAAGGCGCGACTTCGCATGGGGAAGTCCGTGCGAAAAGTCGCTCCCGCCCGCCGGCCCGCGCCGGCCGCCCAAGGCAGCCCCTTGGACGAGGCGCATCGCAATCACGATGCGCGCCAGCGGAACGGAGCGTTCTTTAACTCGAACCCAAGACCGGCGCCGCCCGACTGGGCATTCTAGGAGAACTTATGTCGTCTGCCGCCAATGCGGGTATGAACCCGTCGCGTGATGATTTTGCCGCTCTGCTCGCTGAGAGCTATGGCGAGAACGAGGCGTTCGAAGGATCGGTCGTCAAGGGCCGCGTCGTCGCCATCGAAAAGGACGTCGCCGTCATCGACATCGGTCTGAAGACCGAAGGCCGCGTCGCCCTCAAGGAATTTACCGGCCACGGCCGCGATCCGGCCCCGGTGGTCGGCGATGAAGTCGAGGTCTATCTCGAACGCGTCGAAAACGCGCTCGGCGAAGCCGTCATCTCGCGCGACAAGGCGCGCCGCGAGGAAAGCTGGGTCAAGCTCGAGAAGGCCTTCGAGGCCGGCGAGAAGGTCGACGGCGTCATCTTCAACCAGGTCAAGGGCGGCTTCACGGTCGATCTCGACGGCGCCGTGGCGTTCCTGCCGCGCTCGCAGGTCGATATCCGTCCGATCCGCGACGTCACCCCGCTGCTCGGCGTGCCGCAGCCCTTCCAGATCCTGAAAATGGATCGCCGCCGCGGCAATATCGTCGTGTCGCGCCGCACCGTGCTCGAAGAGAGCCGCGCCGAACAGCGCCATGAAATCGTCGCCAACCTCGAAGAAGGCGTGACGATCGAAGGCGTCGTCAAGAACATCACCGATTACGGCGCGTTCGTGGACCTCGGCGGCATCGACGGCCTGCTGCATGTCACCGACATCGCCTGGCGCCGCGTGAACCATCCGAGCGAAGTGCTCAACATCGGCCAGACGGTGAAAGTGAAGATCATCAAGATCAATCACGAAACCCACCGCATCTCGCTGGGCATGAAGCAGCTGCTCGACGATCCGTGGCAGGGCATCGAGGCCAAGTATCCGATCAACTCCCGCTTCCATGGCCGCGTGACCAACATCACCGACTACGGCGCGTTCGTTGAACTGGAGCCGGGCATCGAAGGCCTGATCCACGTCTCGGAAATGTCCTGGACCAAGAAGAACGTCCATCCCGGCAAGATCGTCTCGACCAGCCAGGAAGTCGACGTGCAGGTGCTGGAAGTCGATTCCGTCAAGCGCCGCATTTCGCTGGGCCTCAAGCAGACCCTGCAGAATCCGTGGGAAGCCTTCGCCGAGAAGCACCCCGTCGGTTCGGACGTCGAAGGCGAGGTCAAGAACAAGACCGAATTCGGTCTGTTCATCGGTCTCGACGGCGATGTGGACGGCATGGTCCATCTCTCCGACCTCGACTGGAACCGTCCGGGCGAGCAGGCGATCGAAGACTACAAGAAGGGCGACATGGTTCGCGCCCGCGTTCTCGACGTCGACGTCGAGAAGGAGCGCATCTCGCTCGGCGTCAAGCAGCTTGGCGGCGACCCCTTCGTGAGCGCCACGGCTGGCGACGATGGCGAACTGAAGAAGGGCGCGATCGTCACCTGCGAAATCCTCGAGGTCAAGGACGGCGGTCTTGAAGTCAAGATCATCGGCACCGACCTGCAGGCTTTCATCAAGCGCAACGAACTGGCCCGCGATCGCGCCGACCAGCGCCCCGACCGCTTCGCCGTCGGCGAAAAGGTCGACGCCCGCGTCACCCTGTTCGACCGCAAGGCGCGCAAGGTGGCCGTGTCGATCAAGGCTCTGGAAGTCGCCGAAGAGAAGGAAGCCATCGCTCAATATGGCTCCGCCGATTCCGGCGCCTCGCTCGGCGACATTCTCGGCGCCGCGCTCAAGGCCCGCGACACGAAGTAATTTCTTCGTTCTTGCAAACATTCGACCCCGCGCGAAAAATTTTCGCGCGGGGTTTTTGTTCGGGGAATCCATGATCTACGGGGTCGGCGTCGATTTCGGCACAACCAACAGCGTCATCGCCTTCGCGGACGACAAGGGAGCCGTGCGCAGCTTGTCCTGGCCCAGCGCCAATGGGCCGACCCAGACGTTCCGCACCGCCTTGATGTTCTGGAAACAGGGCCGCGGGTCGGACTCGGCCATGTCGCCGGGCCGCAGGCGCTGGAGCGCGCCATCGCCGCCGAGCCGACCGAGCGTTTCATCCAATCCTTCAAGACCCATCTCGCCAGCCGCGTGTTTTCCGAAGCCCGGCTGTTCGGCCAGAAAGTGACGATCGAGGACATGGTCGCGATCTTCCTGCGCCATCTGTTCGAGGCGCAGGGCGGCGTGAAAGTCGCCGACGGCGCATTCCTGTCCGCCGGACGGCCGGTGGTGTTCGCCGGCGAAAGGCCCGACGAGGACCTGGCGCTGAAACGCCTGTCGGATTCCTATGCCGCGGCCGGGCTGGCGCAGGCGGAGTTCGCGTTCGAGCCGCTCGGCGCCGCCTATTGGCACGCGCGCGACCTGCGCCGCGACGAAACCGTGCTGGTCGCCGATTTCGGCGGCGGCACCAGCGATTTCGCCTTGCTGCATTTCGCCCCGGGACCGGACGGGCTCGAGGCCGAGGCTCTTGGCCACGGCGGCTGCGGCGTGGCGGGCGATTCCTTCGATTTCCGGCTGATCGACCACGTCATCTCGCCGCGCCTCGGCAAGGGCGCGAGCTATCGCTCGCTGGAGAAAATCCTGCCGCTGCCGGCCTATTTCCACGCCTCCTTCGCGCAATGGCACCAGATTTCCTGGCTCAAGACGGCGAAAACGCTGGGCGAGCTGCGCCGTTTCGCCGAGGTCTCGGATCGCGGCGCCGAACTGGAGGCGCTGGCCGAACTGATCGAACTCGATCTGGGCTTCGAGCTTTATCAGGCCGTCGGCGCGGTCAAGGCGGCGCTGTCGTCGGCCCCCGAAGCGCGCCTGAGTTTCAAACGCGCCGGCGTGGCGATCGATTCGAGCGTGAAGCGCGCCGATTTCGAGACCTGGATCGCGCCCGACCTCGCCCGGATCGAAGGCGCGCTGGACGCCACGCTGGCGACGGCGAAAATGTCCCCCGACCAGGTGGACGCCGTCTTCATGACCGGCGGAACCTCGTTCATTCCCAGCCTGCGCGCCATTTTCGAGCGGCGTTTCGGCGCGCGGAAGCTGCATTACGACAATCCGTTCCAGTCGGTCGCGGCGGGCCTGGCTTTGCTGGCGGCCGACCGGCGGCGGCGCGCCGGTAACCGGAACGCGAAAAGAATCGCCTGGAGCGCATTGAGGTTCGAGGGCCGAGACCTTAAGTTCGGACCGCAAGTGGAGAGCCCGGGATGACGCAAACCGCGCCTGTTGAAACCATTCTCGACCGGCGGCAATTGCGCCGCAAGCTGACCTTCTGGCGCGTGCTGGCGCTCGGCATCGCCGCCGTCGCCCTGATTGCGCTCGCCGCGCGCTTCGGTGGCGCGTCGTCGCATCTGACGCCGCATATCGCGCGCATCGACATCAAGGGCCTGATCACGGGCGACCCCGAGACGCTGAAGCTCATCAAGGACGTCGGCGAATCGAAGGCCAGCGCCGTCATCGTCGAGATTTCCAGCCCGGGCGGCACGGTGACGGGCTCCGAGCAGATCTATGACGAATTGCGCCGCGTCGCCGCGAAAAAGCCGGTCGTCGCGGTGGTCGACAGCCTGGCGGCTTCGGGCGGCTATATTGTCGCTCTGGGCGGCGACCGCATTTTCGCCGGCGACAACGCCCTGGTCGGGTCGATCGGCGTGCTGTTCGAATTCCCCAACTTCGCCAAATTGCTCGACACGGTCGGGGTCAAGGTCGAGACGATCAAATCCTCGCCCCTCAAGGCCTCGCCCAACGGCTTCGAGCCGACCAGCGAGGCCGCGCGCGCCGCGATCAATTCGCTGGTGGTCGATTCCTACGACTGGTTCAAGGGAATCGTGAAGGACCGCCGCAAGTTGAGCGACGCGGAACTGGCGGTGGTGTCCGACGGCCGCGTCTTCACCGGCCGTCAGGGCCTGCCGCTCAAGCTGATCGATTCGTTCGGCGGCGAGCGCGAGGCGGTGGCCTGGCTGGAAAAGGAAAAGGGAATCGCCAAGGACCTGCCGGTCCGCGAATGGAAAAAGCCCGGCTCGACCAACCGGCTCGGCCTGTTCAGCCTCGCTTCGGACGCCTTCGCGCTGATGGGCTTTTCGGACGCCGCCGAAATGGCGCAGAAGGCCGCGAACGCCCGCGACTCCGCGGCACTTGACGGCCTTTTGGCGATTTGGCACGTTGACGCGCAACATTAGAAGAAAAAGCGCGGCGATCCTTTTTGGCGCGCACGAAATTGGGACGACTTCAGTGATTAAATCGGAACTCGTTCAACGTATTGCCGACAGGAACCCGCATCTCTATCTTCGTGACGTCGAAAATATCGTGAACGCCATTCTCGACGAGGTCACCGAGGCCCTGTCGCGCGGCGACCGCGTCGAGCTGCGTGGCTTCGGGGCCTTTTCGGTCAAGAAGCGCGACGCCCGCGTCGGACGAAATCCGCGCACCGGCGACCAGGTCGACGTCGCCGAGAAATTCGTGCCCTTCTTCAAGACGGGCAAGGAATTGCGCGAGCGGCTGAACGACCAGGACGCCTCCTGATCTCAAGCCTGACCGCTGGCCGCCCGGCCTCGCAGCAGACAACAGCCTTCCGATCCGGAATGCGAGGCAAGACATGCGCAATTTTCTGAAATTCCTGGTCCTTGCGCCGCTGGCCCTGATTCTGCTCGTCTTCGCCTTGGCCAATCGGCAGACCGTCACGGTCTCGTTCGATCCGTTCAACAATGGCGACATTCCCTCGCCGCAGATCGTGCTGCCGCTGTTTCTGGTCCTTATCGGCGCGACCGCGCTCGGCGTAATGCTGGGCGGCTTCGCCGTCTGGTTGAGCCAGGGCCGGCACCGCAAGGCCCTGCGCGACGCCAAGGGCCAGATCGAAGTTTTACGCGGCGAGAAGGAATCCCTTCGCACGCAGGTGAGGGCGCAGGCGCCCGGCAACTCGTCCACGGCCCTCGTCCCGCCGCGCAGCGCCGCGTGAGGTCATGTCCGTCATCGTCAAGATTTGCGGCCTGAACCGGCCGGAGCCGCTCGAAGCCGCGCTGGCGGGCGGCGCCGACATGGTCGGCTTCGTCTTTTTCGAGAAAAGCCCGCGTCATATCACGCTGGATCAGGCCCGCGGCCTGTCGCAACAGGTGCGCGGGCGCGCGGAAAAAGTCGCTCTGGTGGTCGACGCCGACGATTCGCGCATTGCCGCCATCATCGAGGCTCTGGCGCCGGACTGGCTGCAATTGCACGGCGCGGAAACGCCCGAGCGCGTCGCCGCCTTGCGCGCCGCCTTCGGCCGGCCGATCCTCAAGGCGCTCGGAGTCGCCGACCGATCCGATCTCTTGCGCGCGGCGCATTATGAGGCGGTCGCCGACCGACTGCTGTTCGACGCCAAGCCGCCGAAAGGCGCGGCCCTGCCCGGCGGCAATGGCCTCAGCTTCGACTGGACCATCCTGCAGGATTATTCCAGCCGCGCCGCGAACAAGGACTGGATGCTGTCGGGCGGGCTCGATCCGCGCAATGTCGCCGAGGCGATCCGCCTGACCGGCGCTCCGGGCGTCGACGTGTCGTCGGGGGTCGAGGATGCGCCGGGCGAGAAAAGCGTCGAGAAAATCCGCGCCTTCATCGCCGCCGCCCGCGCCGTCGCCGCATAACGCCGACCCCGACTTGGCCTGCGGGCCGGAAGCGTTTAAGAGAGCGGGTCCGGAAGCTTTTCCCGCGACGGCGATCCTTCCGGCGGGATTTTGCGTTAAACAGGTCATCCGGCTCAACTGCGCTTCATCCGGAGGCGCGCGCGAGAGCCAAGAGCGGAATCATGACTCTTCAATCGCCCAAACTCGCGCCCAATTCCCTGCGTCAAGGCCCCGACGCGCGCGGCCATTTCGGCATTTTCGGCGGACGCTTCGTCGCCGAAACGCTGATGCCGCTGATCCTGTCGCTGGAAAAGGCCTATGACGAAGCCCGGCAGGACCCGGCCTATCACGCCGAACTGCGCCATTTGCTGACCCATTATGTCGGACGGCCGAGCCCGCTCTATTTCGCCGAGCGCATGACCGAGAAGCTCGACGGCGCGAAGATCTATTTCAAGCGCGAGGAGCTGAACCACACCGGCGCGCACAAGATCAACAATGTGCTCGGCCAGATCCTGCTCGCCCGGCGCATGGGCAAGAAGCGCATCATCGCCGAGACCGGCGCCGGGCAGCACGGCGTCGCCACCGCCACGGCCTGCGCGCGCTTCGGGCTCGAATGCGTGGTCTATATGGGCGCGGTGGACGTCGAGCGGCAAAAGCCCAATGTCTTCCGCATGAACCTGCTCGGCGCGACGGTCGTTCCGGTGCAATCGGGCGCCCGCACGCTCAAGGACGCGATGAACGAGGCGCTGCGCGACTGGGTCACCAATGTCGACGACACCTTCTATTGCATCGGCACGGCGGCGGGGCCCCATCCCTATCCGGCCATGGTGCGCGATTTCCAGTGCGTGATCGGCGAGGAAACCCGCGACCAGATGATGGCCGCCGAGGGCCGCCTGCCGGATTCGCTGTTCGCCTGCATCGGCGGCGGCTCCAACGCCATCGGCCTGTTCCATCCCTTCCTCGACGATCCCTCGGTCGAGATGTATGGCGTCGAGGCGGCGGGCCACGGCCTGAACGTGCCCAACGGCCATGCGGCGTCGCTCGCGGGCGGGCGCCCCGGCGTGCTGCACGGCAACCGCACCTATCTGCTGATGGACGACGACGGCCAGATTCTCGAAGGCCATTCGATCTCGGCGGGCCTCGATTATCCGGGCATCGGCCCGGAACATTCCTGGCTCAAGGAAAACGGCCGGGTGACCTATCTCTCGGCCACCGACAAGGAGGCGCTGGACGCTTTCCAGCTCTGCTCGCAGCTCGAAGGCATCATCCCGGCGCTGGAGCCGTCCCACGCGCTGGCCCGAATCATCGAAATGGCGCCGCAAAAGCCGAAGGATCACCTGATGGTGCTCGGCCTGTCGGGGCGCGGCGACAAGGATATCTTCTCGGTCGCCGAATATCTGGGAGGCATGTGAATGAGCCGGATCGACCAACGCTTCGCCGCCGTCCGCGCGCAGGGGCGGGCCGCGCTCGTCACCTTCGTCATGGCGGGCGATCCCGATCCGGCGCTTTCGCTGGAGATCGTCAAGGGGCTGGCCAAGGCGGGCGCCGACGTCATTGAAGTCGGCATGCCGTTCAGCGATCCGATGGCGGACGGCCCGGCCATCCAGGCCGCCGGGCTGCGCGCCCTCCATGCGGGCATGACGCTCAAGGGCGTGCTGAAGCTCGTCGCCGATTTCCGTCGCGCGGACGCCGAAACGCCGATCATCCTGATGGGCTATTACAATCCGATCTATGTCTATGGCGTGGACAAGTTCCTCGTCGACGCCAAGGCCGCCGGCGCGGACGGCATGATCGTGGTCGACCTGCCGCCGGAAGAGGACGAGGAATTGTGCCTCCCCGCGCTGAAGGCGGGGCTGAGCTTCATCCGGCTGGCGACGCCGACCACCGACGACGCCCGCCTGCCGGCGGTTCTCGCCAATACCTCGGGCTTCGTCTATTACGTCTCGATCACCGGCATCACCGGCGCCGGGCGGCCGGATTATTCGCGCGTCGCCACGGCGGTGAAGCGCATCAAGGGCCATACCGGCCTGCCGGTCGCCGTCGGCTTCGGCGTCAAGGACGCCGCGGCGGCGCGGGAAATCGCCGCCAACGCCGATGGCGTCGTGGTCGGCTCGGCCCTGATCGACGCCCTGGCCCGGACGCTCGACGCGCAAGGGCGCGGCGGCCCCGCGACGGTGGCGGCGGTCGGCAAACTGGCGGGCGAACTGGCGGCGGGCATCGCCAGCGCCGCGAAGGAGAGCGTGAGCCCATGAACTGGATCTCCAATGTCGTTCCGCCGAAAATCCGCTCCTTTCTGAAGCGCGACACGCCGGAAAACCTCTGGGTCAAATGTCCCGAAAGCGGCGCGCTGGTCTTTCACAAGGATCTGGAGGCCAATCTCTATGTGGTGCCGAGCTCCGGCTATCACATGCGCATTCCGACCAAGGCGCGGCTGGACGCCTTGTTCGACGACGGCGCCTATGACAGCCTGCCGCTGCCGGAAGTGCCCGCCGATCCGCTGAAATTCCGCGACATCAAGCGCTACACCGACCGGATCAAGGATTATCGCGCCAAGACCGGCGCCTATGACGCCGTGGCGCTCGCCGTCGGGTCCCTGCAGGGCACGCAGGTGACGGTCGCGGTGCAGGATTTCGAATTTCTGGGCGGCTCGCTCGGCATGGCGGCGGGCGAGGCCATCGTCTCCGGCATGTTCCGGGCGATCGAGAAGAAGACCCCCTTCATCATTTTCACGGCGTCGGGCGGCGCGCGCATGCAGGAGGGCATGTTCTCGCTGATGCAGATGCCGCGCACGACCGTGGCGGTGGAGCGCCTCAAGGCCGCGAAACTGCCCTATATCGTGGTGCTGACCAACCCGACCACCGGCGGCGTCACCGCCTCCTACGCCATGCTCGGCGACATTCACATCGCCGAACCCGGCGCGGTGATCGGCTTCGCCGGCGCGCGGGTGATCGAGCAGACCATCCGCGAGCGCCTGCCGCAGGGTTTCCAGCGCGCGGAATATCTGCGCGAACACGGCATGGTCGACATGGTCGTCCCGCGCGCGGAATTGCGCGAAACGCTCGGCCGCATCTGCCGCCTGCTCACCAAGGCGCCCGCGCAAGCGGCCTGACATGGCGGCCTGAGATGGCGGACATGACCGCGCCCGACGCGCTCCTCGCGCGCCTGCTCGACCTGCATCCGAAGCGGATCGACCTGTCGCTGGGCCGGATCCAGCGGCTGCTCGAAGCCCTGGGCGAGCCGCAGAAACACCTGCCGCCGGTGATCCATGTCGCCGGCACCAATGGCAAGGGCTCGACCATCGCCTTCATGCGGGCGGCGCTGGAGGCCGCGGGACTCGGCGTCCATGTCTATACCTCGCCCCATCTCGTCGCCTTTCGCGAGCGCATCCGCCTCGCCGCGCCGGGCGGCGGCAGGCTGGTGACGGACGACGCGCTGGCCGGGGCGCTGGCGGCGGTCGAACAGGCCAATGGCGGCGAGCCGATCACCTTTTTCGAGGCCACCACGGCGGCGGCGTTCAAGCTTTTTGCGGACCATCCCGCCGACGCGCTGCTGCTCGAGGTCGGGCTCGGCGGACGATTCGACGCCACCAATGTCGTCGACGCCCCCGCCTGCGCCGTGATCACGCCGATTTCGATCGACCATGTCGAATTCCTGGGCGATTCGGTCGACAAGATCGCGTTCGAGAAAGCCGGGATCATCAAGCCCGGCGCGCCCTTGGTGGTTTCGGCGCAAGGCGACGAGGCGCTTGGCCGTGATCGAGCGTCAGGCCGCCCGGCTGCGCGCGCCGCTCTCGATCTTCGGCCAGGATTTCCTGTGCCGCGCCGAGCGCGGACGCATGGTCTACGAAGACCAGTCCGGCCTGCTCGATCTGCCGCTGCCGCGCCTTCCGGGCCGCCATCAGATCGTCAATGCGGGAACCGCGATCGCCGCCTTGCGGCAATGCCTGCCCAACCTGCCGCTCGCCGCCTATGAAGACGGAATCGTCAAAGCGACCTGGCCGGGGCGGCTGCAGAACCTCGGCCGGGGCCGGCTCGCGGCGCTGGCGCCGAAGGGCGCCGAGCTGTGGCTCGACGGCGGCCACAACGAGGCCGGGGGCCGGGCGCTCGCCGAGGCGATGGCCGATTTCGAGGACAAGGCGCCGCGGCCGCTGGTCTTGTGCTACGGGGCGCTGCAAACCAAGGACGCCGCCGCCTTTCTGCGCCATTTCGTCGGTCTGGCGACGGAGGTCGTCGCGCTGCCGGTGCGCGGCGAACAGGTCGGACGGGCGCCCGAAGACGTCGCGGCGACCGCACGAAGCCTCGGCCTCACGGCGCAGGCCGGTTCGAGCGCGGAAGACGCCCTGCAGAGTCTCGCCCGACGGGAGTGGAAAACGCCGCCGCGCATCCTGATCGCCGGGTCGCTCTATCTCGTCGGCGATGTTCTCGCTGCGAACGGCACGCCGCCGGAATAAGGCGCCTCCCGGCGGGCGCGAAAATCGGCTAAGGGAAGTGGCCCACGCCAAGGAGCGGCCCGCTTATGCAGATCATCGCGCCGGACCAACCGAACGAAATCCCCGCCACGCCGAAACAAGGCGAGATCATCGTCCGCCCCTCCACCGAGGCCGACTCGGCGGCGATGATCGCCATCTATACCGGCTACGTCACGCATGGGCTGAACAAGGACGCGCCCTTCGAGCCGATGCAGTCGGACGACATCAAACGCCGGCGCAAGAATATGCAGAAACACCGGCTGCCGCATCTGGTGGCCGAACTCGACGGCATCGTGATCGGCTATGCCTATGCGGTGCCGTTCCGCAAGCGGCCGGCCTATCGCTATTGCGTCAAGCATTCGATTTATGTGCATGAAAGCCATCTGCGCGCCGGCGCTGGCCGAAAGCTGCTTCCGGCCTTGATCGAGGCCTGCGCCGCCGCCGGCTACCGGCAGATGATCGCCTATGTCGATTCGGAAAACCAGGCTTCGCTCAATCTCCATGAAGCCTGCGGCTTCCGCCGCGTCGCCACTCTGGAGGGGATCGGCTTCCGCTTCGGGCGCTGGACCGACAGCGTGATGCTGCAGCGCCCGTTGGGGCCGGGCGCCAGCGAGCCGCCGCCCGGCTATGTCCCGATGTCACGCGTCGGGATCGGCGACATAAGTATGGAATCGGATTGAGCCGTCGGCCTCGATCTCGCGATAGACGCCCTGGATTTCCGCCTCGAAGCCGGGGAACAGATTGGCGCCGCGCTCGAAGGTCTTGAGATAATCGAGCATCGGCTTGGCGCGCTCGTCGAGGATTTCGCCGGGCGCTATGGTTGCGATGCCTGGCGGATAGACGACCCAGAGCGTCGTGGCCATCTTGCCTTCGACCTGGTCGATCGGCAGATAGTGGACCTGATTGCGGGTCAGTTTCTGCACGGCCTCCTGCCGGCCGCATGGCGGCGCGCGGAAGATGTTCCGGGCGGAACTGCCGGCGTTGCAGCTCGCTGGTGCCGGCGTCGCGATAAAACGCATGCATCTGCTGGCAGAGATCGCGGAGGCGCATTCCGGCGTAGCGCTTCGCGCGCTTGGCCACGAATTCAGGAATGACCTCCTCCAGCGGCGCGTTTTGGTCGTGATAGGTCTTGAAAGCGACGAGCGCCGAAATCAGCGCGCCTGCCTTGCTCGATTCGACACCCGGGGTCAGCAGGAAGAGCAGGGAGTTGAGGTCGTTCTTTTCCGCCACGATGCGGTTCTCGCGCAAATATTGCGCGACGACCGGCGCGGGCACGCCATGGCCCAGATATTCGCCAGTGGCGCGGTCGAAGCCCGGGGTGATAAGCGTCAGCTTGCAGGGGTCTGTCAGGGCATAGCCAGGCGCGACATGGCGGAAGCCATGCCAGGCGGAGCCGGGATCGAAGGTCCAGTAAGCCGGGTTGCCGGCAAGATCGTCGGTCGAGACGTCTTCCCAGGCCATGCGGCCGTCGGGCGTGTCGACTTCGTCGGCGACGAAGGGATCGAAAAACCAGGCCCGATCCTTGCTCTTGGCCTTCTCCTTGAATTCCTGGCCAAGCGCCCTGATTTTCTTGCGGATTTCGATGCCGAGACGGATTGTGTCGTCCCACAGCACCTCGCCGGACCTGCCCTTCATCATCTGCGCGCCGACGTCGAGCGAGGCGAACAAAGGATAGAAGGGCGAAGTCGAGGCGTGGACCAGGAAGGTCTCATTGAAGCGGCGATGCTCGATGCGCCGCGCCTGCCCTTTGATATGGCGGTCCTTGACGTGAATTTGCGAGGCTTGCGAAAAGCTCGCGAGCTGCTTGTGGGTCGATTGCGAGGCGATGATGCCCGGAGCGTCGGGACCGAGATCCTTCAGGCCCATGGCGAAATGGCCGGCGAAGATCGGATGGAATTTCATGAAGCCGGCCCAGGCCTCATCGAACAGGATATAATCGCAGAGCGGGCCGATCTTGGCCAAAATCATTTCCGCGTTGTAAATCGTGCCGTCATAGGAACATTGCTCGATCACCGCGACGCGGAAGGGCCGCTCCTTCTTCCAGGCCTCCTTGTCCGCGACGAGCGGATTGTCGCGGATCTTCCGGCGTATCTTTTTCTCGTCCAGAGCTTCGTAGTCGATCGGGCCGATCATGCCCTGCGCGTTGCGGTCGGTTTCGAGATAGATCGGCACGCCGCCGCCGAGCATCAGGGCGCCGTGATGGGCGGCCTTGTGATTGTTGCGGTCGAACAGCACCAGATCGCCGGGGGCGACAAGGGCGCCGAGCACGATCTTGTTGGAGGCCGAGGTGCCGTTGAGGACGAAATAGGTCCGCTCGGCCCCGAAAATCTTGGCGGCCTCCTTCTGCGCGCGCAGGGCCGGGCCCTCGTGGACCAGCAGGTCGCCCAGCTCCAGCACCGAATTGTCGAGGTCGTCACGGAAGATGGCCTCGCCGAGATGTTCGACGAAAATCCGGCCGATCGGGCTGCGGGAATAGAACACGCCGCCGTTGTGACCGGGGCAGGTCCAGAGCTGGTTGCCTTCCTCGGCATAATCGACCAGTTCGCCGAAGAAGGGCGTCTTCATCGTCTCGGCATATTGCTTGAGCTTGCTGACGAGATTCTTGGCGATGAATTCGGGCGTCTCCTCGGCGAGGAAGACATAGCCGTCGACATTGTCGAGCACGTCGATCGGCAGGTCCTCGAAACGCTTGCGGCGCACCAGCAGGATGATCGGCATTTCGAGGCCGCGGCGGCGGACGTAGGTGATCAGGCTCGCCGTCTTGGACGTCATGCCCTTCTTGCCCCAGTCGACGATCATGCAGCCAATGGCGGCGTCGGTCTTGATGGCGAGCTCGGCGTCCTCGACGCGGCGGGCGCGGATGACCTCGAACCCGGATTTCTCCACCGCCGCGATGATCTGCCTCAGGCGTTCGCCTTCGAGTTCGTCGGCGTCGAACGCCGGAGCGCAGACCAGAAAAGTGAAGCGGCGGAAATAATCCATGTCGGCCCCGGAAATTCGTCGATTCGGCGCGCTGGTTTGACGCGCGGGCGTGACTCTTTGATGAAATTTCGCGCGCTGCCAAGTCCTGAACGCGGCGGGACGAAAATTTAACCTTCGACCGGCGCTGGCCGATCCGCGAAAAGCCGGCATTTCCGCGCCGCCGTTTGCGCTTTTTCCATCTTCCGCCGGCGATAATCCCGCGGGCGGCGCTCCCGCGCTTGGGGCGGCCGCCGGGAGACGGATATGAACCAGCAGCTCGTCGCAGCCGTTCGGCCCAGCGGATTCGCGCTCGACGGCCGGAAAACCTGGCTGGGGATCGTCGGTCTGATGCTGGTGCTGAAGCTTGCCGCCGTCGTGCTTTACGTTCCGGCGTCGAAATCGATCTTCGATCTCGGCTTCAGCTTCGATCCCTATGTGATCTCGCTCTACGAGGGCAAGGGCTTCGTCTCCTGCGGTCCCGCCGGCTGCGATCATTCCACCCGCATGCCGGCGCTGCCGTTTTTCGTCACTGCCCTGAGCTTTCTGACGCTCAACCTGCGCGTGGCCGCCGCGATCAAGGCCTGCCTGATGAGCGCTCTGGTCTATTTCGCCTGCCGCGATTTCGCCGAACGGCTCACGGCGCGCACGCCCCTGCAATTCGGGCTTTACGCCGGCCTCGCCGCCTTCATCGTGTTTTCGCCCGACCTCATCAAGCACATGACCGCCGTGCAGTATGAGGAGGGCTATCTCATCGAGATCCAGGCGATCACGCTCGTCACGACGCTGATGCTGGTTCTCAAGCCGCCGGATGAGATCGGCTGGCGCGACGCGCTCCTTCCTGTCGCCTTCGCCTCATTGGCCTATCTGTTCAAATCCTCGCAGATCCTGGTCTGGGCGGTCGTCGTCCTGACCGTGTGCGGCCTGGCGCTGCGGGCGAAAAGACGCGTTCTCGCCGCCGGAGCGCTGGCTTTCGCCCTGATCGCGCCTGTGTCCTGGCTGGCGCACAACGTCGCCACCGGGACACAGGGCTTCGGTCATGTCGAGCTATGACGGCGAGAACATGTTTCGCGGCTGGAACGCCCATACGCTCGACCTGTACCCGGCCTGCCATCTCGACACTTTGTTCGTCGCCCTGCGGACCTGCGAAGGCCAGCCGGTCGAACTGCCCCAACGAGATCGGCCGCGCGGCCTATGCGGACGAATGGGCCTGGAACGACGGCTACAAGGCGCGGGCCATGACCTGGATCCGCGACAATCCGCAGGCCGCCGCGCGAACGCTGGCGGTCAAGGCCGCGACTTTCTTCCTCGCCCCCCGGCTGGTGCCCTATCTGCTGATGGACGAAACCAGCGAAACCCGGCGCAAACCGGCCGAAGAGTTTCTGAGCGCCGCGTGGATCGTGCTGGGACGCGTGCTCGAGCTGGCGGCTCTCGCCATGAGCTTCTGGCTCGTCGTCAGGGGCGAGGGACGGGCGCGGCTCGTCGGCCTCGTCAGCTTCGGCCTGCTGATGGCCTATGCGGCGCCCTACGTGCTCGGCTTTGCCACCGAGCGCCATTTCAGCCTGTTCATCCTGTTGTGCGCCCTGTGCAATTTCTTCCTGATCGACCAGATCTCGAGCGCCGGGCGCGAGCGGCGCTGACCGGCTGCGGCCAGGCGTCTCCGAATTCATCAAAATGAAAGGCGCGGCTCGAAAATGGCGATGTGCGTCGCCATGTAGCGGATGCGGATCGTCAGCGGCACGCCTTGCCGTCGGCCGAACCGTTCGTGTGACATCGCGGCACCGCGTGCAGTGGATCGCGTGTCGATCGGCGTATTCGCCCCGACGCCGGTTTCGGGCCTTTTTGAATTCGTTGACAATGTTGCTAACATCCGCCGCCCGCCGCTGCGGCGATGTGTCGAGCCCGGAGTTCTGGTTGCAATGAGCATGGTCAGGAAAGTCGCCGTCCAGATGGACCCGATCGACCGGATCAATATCGTCGGCGATTCGACTTTCGCTCTGCTGCTGGAAGCGCAGGCGCGCGGATTCGAGCTTTTTTATTACACGCCGGACCGGCTGTCGCTGCGCGGGGCGCGATGTCGTCGCCACGGCGCAGGAGCTGCGCGTGCGCGACGTGAAGGGCGATCATTTCGACCTCGGCGCCCCACGCGAGATTTTCTTGCGCGACATGGATGTGGTGCTGCTGCGCCAGGACCCGCCCTTCGACCTCGCCTATATCACCTCGACCCATCTGCTCGAGAAGGTCGGGGGCCGGACCCTCGTGGTCAACGACCCGGCCAGCGTGCGCAACGCGCCCGAAAAACTCTTCGTGATGGATTTCCCCGAGCTGATGCCGCCGACGCTCATCACCCGCGACAAGGCGGCCATCGACGCCTTCCGCGCCGAGCATGGCGAAGTGGTGATGAAGCCGCTGCACGGCCACGGCGGCGCGGCCGTGTTCCGCCTGCTGGCGAAGGACGCCAATTACGGCTCGCTGTTTGATCTGTTCGCGACCAGTTTCCGCGAGCAATGGGTGGTGCAGAAATTCCTGCCCGCCGTCAGCCGCGGCGACAAGCGCATCATTCTGGTCGACGGCGAGCCGTGCGGCGCGGTCAATCGCGTGCCGGCGGAAAACGACATCCGGTCCAACATGGTGCGCGGCGGCGCCGCCGAGGCGACCGAATTGTCGCCGCGCGAGAAGGAAATCTGCGCGACCATCGGGCCGGAGCTGAAAAAGCGCGGCCTGATCTTCGTCGGCATCGACGTGATCGACGGCTTTCTCACCGAAATCAACGTGACGTCGCCAACCGGCATTCGCGCCATCAAGCGCACCGGCGGCCCCGATGTCGCGGCCGCGATCTGGAATGCGATCGAGGGCAAGATCGCGACGCTGGAGGCCGTGGGATGAATGTTCAAGGCAGCGTCGCCGGCCGCGAACAAGCCGCGCCGGGGTCGAAATGGACCGGCCCCCGCCTCGAATTGCCGATGAAGGCCCTGATCGACCGCGCCGCGCTCGACGCCCGCATCGCGAAGCTCGCGGAGGACCATGGCGGCGGGACGCCGGAATTCCGCAAGGCGGTGGTCGAGGCTCTCGCGGAATGCCTGGCGCAGGGGATCGGCGACGGCGCGGGCCGCGCTGGAGGAAAAGGGCTCGGGCCTGGCCTGCGGCGCGCACCTCGCCTTTGTCGAAGACGAGATCATCCGCGCCATCCATTCCTGCGTGGTGAAATATATCCATCCCGACGCGAAAACGGAGCGGCTCTGCGCCGTCGCGGTCGGCGGCTATGGCCGCGGCGCGCTCGCGCCGGGTTCGGACATCGACCTATTGTTCCTGCTGCCGAGCCGCGGCCATGCCGCCGAGGAGGCGGTGGTCGAAATCCATGCTCTATCTGCTCTGGGACCTGAAGCAGAAGGTCGGCCACGCGACGCGGACGGTCGACGAATGCCTCCGGCAGGCCCGGGCGGACATGACGATCCGCACGACCTTGCTCGAATGCCGGTTCCTGCTCGGCGACCGCGCCCTGCTCGACACTCTGCTGCAGCGGTTCGACCATGAAATCGTCCGCAACACCGCCCCCGAATTTGTCGCGGCCAAGCTCGCCGAGCGCGACCAGCGCGTGCAGCGCGCGGGGTCGTCGCGCTATCTGGTCGAGCCCAACGTCAAGGAGGGCAAGGGCGGCATGCGCGACCTTAACACTTTGTTCTGGATCGCGAAATATACCTATCGCGTGCAGGACGCCGATTCGCTCGTCGGCGTCGGCCTGTTCAGCGAGCAGGAATTGCGGCTGTTCCGCCGTTGCGAAACCTTCCTGTGGAAGGTGCGCTGCTTCATGCATTTCCTGACCGGACGGCCCGAAGAGCGGCTGAGCTTCGAATTGCAGCGCCAGATCGCCGAACAGCTCGGTTACGCGGCGCGCGGCGGCCTTTCGGGCGTCGAGCGCTTCATGAAGCATTATTTCACGGTCGCCAAACATGTCGGCGACCTCACCAATATCGTGTGCGCGGCGCTGGAAGAGCGCCAGGCCAAGCCGCGCGCGGTGTTCGACCGTTTCGTCGGCAAACTGCGCCGTCGCGCCAAGCCGCGCGATCTCGGCCCCTTCGCGCTCGAAACCGATCGCGTCACCGTCTCCTCGACCGATATTTTCGACAAGGATCCGATCAACCTCATCCGCCTGTTTCACGTCGCGGCGCGCAACGAACTGCCGATCCATCCGGACGCCTTGCGGCTGGTGACGCAATCGCTGCCGCGCATCGGCAACAAGCTGCGGGCCGATCCGGAAGCCAACCGGCTGTTCCTGGAGATCCTGACCACGCCGAAGTCGAGCGAACGCGCGCTGCGCCTCATGAACGAGGCCGGCGTGCTCGGCCGGTTCATCCCGGATTTCGGACGCATCGTGGCGATGATGCAGTTCAACATGTACCACCATTATACGGTGGACGAGCACCTGATCCGCTCGCTCGGCCAGTTGGCCGCGGTCGATCTCGGCGAGACCATCGCCGAACTGCCGCTGACCAGTTCGATCATGCCGACCATCAGCCATCGTCGCGCGCTTTATGTCGCCATGCTGCTGCATGACATCGCCAAGGGCCGCAAGGAGGACCATTCCATCGCCGGGGCGCAGATCGCCCGCGCGCTCGGTCCCGCGTCTCGGCTTGAACGAGGCGGAGACGGAAGCCGCCGCCTGGCTGGTCGAGGTGCACCTGATCATGTCGAACATCGCGCAAAGCCGCGATCTCGGCGACCCGCGCACCATCGAAGCCTTCGCCAAGACCGTGCAGACCGATCGAGCGGCTCAAGATGCTGCTGGTGCTCACCGTCTGCGACATTCGCGCGGTCGGTCCGGGCGTCTGGAACGCCTGGAAGGGCGAGCTTCTGCGCACGCTCTATTGGGAAACCGAGGTCGTGCTGGCCGGCGGCCATTCCTCGGTCGACCGCCGGCGCCGCGTGCAGAAATCGCAAGCCGAACTGCGCGAAAAGCTACCCGCCTGGTCGGATCACGAATTCGCCGGATTATGCGGCGCGGCACTATCCGGCCTATTGGCTCAAGGTCGACCTGCCCCATCGCATCGAGCACGCGCTGCTCCTGCACGCCAGCGCGGTGGAGATGAATTCGCTGGCGACGGAAGTGGCGACCGACGCCTTCCGCGGCATCACCGAACTGACCGTGATCGCGCCGGACCATCATCGCCTGCTGTCGATCATCGCCGGCGCCTGCGCGGCGTCGGGCGCCAATATCGTCGACGCGCAGATCTTCACGACCACCGACGGGCTGGCGCTGGACACCATCAGCATCTCGCGCGCCTTCGAGCGCGACGAGGACGAGATGCGGCGCGGCCAGCGCATCGCGCGCGCCATCGAACAGGCGCTGCGCGGCGAAATCCGTCTCGGCGACATCGTCGCCGCGAAGGCGGACAACGGGCCTTCGCACGCCGACACCTTCAACGTGCCGCCGGACGTCGTCATCGACAACAGCCTGTCCCATATGTACAGCGTGGTCGAAGTGTCCGGCCTCGACCGGCCCGGACTGCTCTACGACCTGACGATGACCCTGTCGAAGCTCAACCTCAACATCGCCTCGGCGCATGTCGTGACCTTCGGCGAAAAGGCCGTGGACACGTTCTATGTCAGCGACCTCACGGGCGCCAAGGTCGTCAATCCGGCGCGCCAGGCTTCGGTTCGCCGCAACCTGATGGACGTGTTCAACGCCAAGCGAAAAGCTTGATTTTTGCGGCGTCCCGCCCGATATGCAGGCTGACGCAAACCCAAAGGTTGAATGATGAACGACGGCAACAATCCGCAAAACGAAAAGCCTTCGCAAACGGATGAGTTCTCGACCGAGGCGGCCGCTGATTCCGCGCCGGCCCAAAGCGAGGCGGAGCGCGACGCCGCGGCCGTGCAGGCCCTGATCGCCGAGAACGCGAGCCTCAAGGACAAGGTGCTGCGCACGCTGGCCGAAATGGAAAACCTTCGCCGCCGCACGGAGAAGGAAGTCGCCGACGCCAAGACCTATGGCGTGACCGCTCTGGCCCGCGACATGCTGACCTTCGCCGACAATCTGCGCCGCGCGCTCGAAAATGTTCCGGCGGAAGCCCGCGAGGCCGCCGACAATGCGCTGCGGTCCTTCGTCGAGGGCATCGAACTGACCGAGCGCGATTTCCTGTCCCGCCTCGCCCGTCATGGCGTTCGCAAGCTCGAGCCCAAGGGCCAGAAATTCGATCCGAATTTCCACGAGGCCATGTTCGAGGCCCATGACGAAAGCGTTCCGCCCGGCACGGTCGCCCATGTCGTGGAAGAGGGCTTCGCCATCGGCGAGCGCGTGTTGCGTCCCGCCAAGGTCGGCGTGGCCAAAGGCGGCGCCAAGCCGAATTAAGGGCGGCGTCAAGCCGAACTGATGCCATGCTCCTGATCAAGCCCGGCCTGCGTCTTTACAAGACGGCGCTGGACCGGGCCGCGCAGGAGGCCTTGCTCGGCGATCTGCGCGCGGTTCTGCGCGAGGCGCCGTCTGTTCCGGCCGAAAATGCCGAAATCGGGCAAGGACTTCTCGGTCCGCATGAGCAATTGCGGCCCGCTCGGCTGGGTCTCGGATGTTTCCGGCTATCGCTATCAGGCGCGACCATCCCGAAACGGGCCGTCCGTGGCCGCCGATGCCCGAAAGCGTGCTGCGCCTGTGGCGCGACTCTGCCGAATGCGCGATCGCGCCCGACGCCTGCCTCATCAATTTCTACGACGAGGCGGCGCGCATGGGGCCGCATCAGGATCGCGACGAGGCGGATTTTTCCGCGCCCATCGTGTCCTTGTCCCTTGGGAACTCATGCCGCTTCCGTTATGGCGGCGACTCGCGCCGCGACCCGAGCGCGACGATCCGCCTCGATTCCGGCGACGTCCTGGTGTTCGGCGGCCCGGCGCGGCTGATGTTCCACGGCGTCGACCGCATCCTGCCGGGAACCTCGACGCTGCTGGCGCCGCCCGGCCGGATCAACCTGACCCTGCGCCGGGCGGTTGCACGATGAATCCCTCGCATAAGCTCGGCGTCGCGGTCGCTCCTAACCCTTCCGCAGGCTTTGCCTGCTGAAGGCCACATCGCGTCAGCCCTTCAGAACCTGCTTGGACTCGACGGTGGAATCCGCCTTGAGGCGATAGACCAGCGGCACGCCGGTCGCCAGCTCCATCGACGGGATGGTTTCGGGCGTCAGGCGGTCGAGCACCATGACCAGAGCGCGCAGCGAATTGCCGTGCGCCGTGACGATGGTGCGCTCGCCGCGCAGGACGGCGGGCAGGATCTCCTGATTGTAATAGGGCAGCACGCGGGCGACCGTATCCTTCAGGCTTTCGCCGCCGGGCGGGGGCACGTCATAGGAGCGGCGCCACAGGTGAACCTGGTCCTCGCCCCATTGCTTGCGCGCCTCGTCCTTGTTGAGGCCGGAGAGATCGCCATAATCGCGCTCGTTCAGCGCCTGATCCTTCGTCAGCGGCAGATCGCTCTGGCCGAGTTCGTCGAGGATCAGCGACATCGTGTCCTGGGCGCGGGTGAGCGCGGAGGTGAAGCCGGTGTCGAATTTCAGCCCGAGCGCCTTCAGCCGCTGGCCCGCGGCCTTGGCTTCGCCGATTCCCTGTTCGGTCAGGCCGGGGTCTTTCCAGCCGGTGAAGAGGTTTTTGAGATTCCAATCGCTCTGACCGTGGCGGACGAGCACAAGAAGGCGTTCGGACACTTGGTTCTCCTGGCTATCAAACTCTCATGCCAAGCGGCTATGGCAAGGCGCATTGAATGGCGTCGCGCGCTCTTCCCATGCTTGCCGCCTTGGCGCCGTGATGGAAATCAAAAGCCGAGCACGTCGGCCATGGAATAGAGGCCGGGCTTGCGGCCCTGCCCCCACAGCGCCGCCTGGACGGCGCCGCGGGCGAAGATTCCGCGATCTTCCGCGCGGTGGATCAGTTCGATCCGCTCGCCCGCGCCGGCGAAGATCACGGAATGGTCGCCGACCACCGTGCCGCCGCGCAGCGTGGCGAAGCCGATGTCGCCCGCCTTGCGCGCGCCGGTGTGGCCGTCGCGCGAGCGCACGGAATGATCGGCCAGAGCGATGGCGCGGCCCTTCGCGGCGGCCTCGCCGAGCAGGAGCGCGGTGCCCGACGGCGCGTCGACCTTCATCCTGTGGTGCATTTCCAGGATCTCGATGTCCCAGTCGATGCCGAGCGTTTTGGCGACCTTTTCGACCAGTCCGGCGAGCAGGTTGACGCCGAGGCTCATGTTGCCGGAGCGCACGATCACCGCATGGCGCGCGGCGGCCTCGAGCCTGGCGAGGTCGTCTTCGCTCATGCCGGTCGTGCCGACGACGTGGACGATGCGGGCCTGCGCCGCCAGCGCCGCCATTTCGACAGTGGCCGCGGGCGCGGTGAAATCGATCACGCCGTCCGCCTGCAGCAGCGCGACGAGCGGGTCGTCGGTGACCGGAACGCCGAGCAGCCCGAGCCCGGCCAGTTCGCCGGCGTCGCGGCCGAGCGCGGCCGAGCCCGGCCGCTCCAGCGCGCCGGAAAGCACCGCGCCCTCGGTTGCGGCGATGGTCTTGACGAGCATCTGGCCCATGCGCCCTGCGGCGCCGACGACGACAAGACGCATCTCGGACATGGCGAGGTCTCCGGACCGAGATGGGGAAAATGGCGCTGCAGGAAGGTCCGATCCCGCGCGCCGAAATAGCTTGGCGGCTCTATAGGCCTTTTCGCGCTTGGGCAAAAGCCGCCGCCCGCGTCAACAGCGCTCGAAAGGCCTTCACGAAATAGCTTGGGCCTTGTCGCAAAGCCGACCGATTGCTGTCACGGCCGGGTCACGTTCGGCCTCTAGGGTCATGGGTGTCCAGAGACGCTGTCCCCCAGTACTCAGGGCATGACGCCGGGCCGGAGGTACGCCCGGCGTCTTTTTTTTTCCGGATCGGCTTCAGTTCAAGGCTTGTGCGATCTCGCGCTGGATCGCGAGCGCCGCCGCGCGCGGGTCCGACGCCGCGACGACCGGACGTCCGACCACGATGTGATCGGCGCCGCGCGCGAAAGCTTTCGGCGGGGGTGGCCACCCGCTTCTGGTCGCCGAGCGCCGCGCCGGCGGGCCGGACACCCGGCGTCACCAGCAGCAGGTCCCGGCCGACAAGAGCTCGTGTCGCGGTCAATTCCTCGGGCGACAGGATCAGCCCGGCGATGCCCGCGTCGCGGGCCTGCCGGGCGCGCAGCGCCACCAGTTCCTTGACGTTGAGCCGATAGCCCGCCGCCGCGAGATCGGAATCGTCATAGGAGGTCATCACCGTCACGCCGAGCACCTGAAGCTTCGAGCCCTCCGCGCCCCGCTTTGCCGCGGCGAGCGTTTGCGGAAAGGCGTGGACGGTCAGGAAGCGCACGCCGAGCCGCGCGATCTGCGCGGTGGCCTTTTCGACCGTATGGCCGATGTCGTGCAGCTTGAGATCGAGGAAAACCTGCTTGTCGGCCCGGGCGAGCTCGTCGATCAGGGCGAAGCCGCCGCCATAGGCCAGCTCCATGCCAATCTTGTAGAAAGCGACGCTGTCGCCAAGCCGCTCGACCATGGCGCGGGCCTGGGCAGGATCGGGAAGATCGAGCGCGACGATGAGTTTTTCGCGGGTCGTTCCGGACATGACGGGTTCCGTCGCTTGAGGAAATCAGGCGCCTTATAAGGGCGAAAATTTCCCGGCGCGACCGCGAAGTTCAGAAACGGCGCGACTTCGACTCGATCGGGGATTTGCCGCCCTTCATGATGAGGCGCGCGCGGGCCTCTTCCAGCTCGTCGCGGATTTCGCGCCCGAACTGGCGCGACTGGCGCACCAGCTTGTCGATCACGTCCGGCGGCGGCTCGAACGCATGGGGACACTCGGCGTGACGATAGACGAAGATGCGCGCGGGGGGCAGGTTGAGCCAGATCGGCGCGAGGCTCTGCGCCTTGAAATGCAGGCTCGCCGCGAGATGGGTCGGGATCGGCGATTTCACGCCATAGGTGAACTGGATGAAGCGCCCCGCCGGCCCCATGAGGTCGAAGGCCTGCCGGAGCAGGGCGACGCGCGCGGTTTCCGGCTTGGTGAGCAGCGGCAGGCTGGAGACGACGGCGGCGGGCGGCGCGTCCAGGGCGCCGGCGAGACTGTCGGCGAGCCGGTAGGCGTCGCCGCGCACGACCTTCACGCCGGGGAATTTCTGCGCCAGCAGATGGCAGAAGGACGGTTCGAACTCGACCAGCACCAGCCGCGCGGGATCGACGCCCCGCGCCAGCAGCGCCTGGGTGACCGGCCCGGTTCCGGGGCCGAGCTCGACGATCGGGCCTTCGGCGGCAGGATCGACGCAATGCGCCATGGCGCGCGCGAGGAAGCGTCCCGAGGGCGTGATGGCGCCCGCGAGCAAGGGATTTTCCAGCCACGAGCGGATGAAGCGGGCCTCGTCGCTCAGGCGCAGGTCGATCAGATTTTTTGGCTTGGACTGCAGTTTGGCCAGACGTCTTTGCGCGCTCAATTTAGCCCTTGCCCTTTTTTCAATGGCCTTGGGACCGACCGGGACAATCAAATTCGCTCACAAATGTGAAAGCGTCAAGGAAACGCCGCGCGCGTTGCCTCAGGTCAGATCGAAAAAGTCTTTCATTTTCGCGAAAAAGCCGGTGGATTCGGGGTGAGTCCGGTTGGTCGACTCGTTTTCGAATTCCGCCAGAATTTCCTTCTGCCGCTTGGTCAGGTTCTGCGGCGTCTCGACATTGGCCTGGATGTAGAGATCGCCGAAATCGCGCGAGCGCAGGACCGGCATGCCGCGATTCTTGATCTTGAACTGGCGGCCCGACTGCGTTCCCTCGTCGACCTTGACCTTGATCTCGGTTCCGTCGACGCCGCGCACCTTGATCTCGCCGCCCAGCGCCGCCTGAACCATGGTGATCGGCGCCCGGCAATGCAGGTCGGCGCCCTCGCGCTGGAAGAAGGGATGCGGCTTGACCGACAGGAAGATGTACAGGTCGCCCGCCGGGCCGCCGCGCAGGCCGGCCTCGCCCTCGCCGGTCAGGCGGATGCGGGTGCCGTCCTCGATGCCGGCCGGAATATTGACCGAGAGCGAACGCTCGCGGGTGACGCGGCCGGCGCCGGAGCAATTGGGGCAGGGATTGTCGATGACTTCGCCGCGCCCGTGGCAGGAGGGACAGGCGCGCTCGATCGAGAAGAAGCCCTGCTGCGCGCGCACGCGGCCAGCGCCGCCGCAGGTCGAGCAGGTCTTGGGCTTGGAGCCGGACTTGGCGCCCGAGCCGGCGCACAGGTCGCAGGTGACGGAGGTCGGGATTTTCAGCGAGGCCGTCTTGCCGCGAAAAGCCTCCTCCAGGGTGATTTCCATATTGTAGCGCAGGTCCGCGCCGCGCTCGCGGCCCGAGGAGCGTCCGCGCCGTCCGCCCATCACGTCGCCGAACAGATCGTCGAAAATATCGGCCATCGAGGCGGCGAAACCCTCGCCCATGCCGAAGCCGCCCGCGCTGGCGCCGTTGCCGTGCTCGAAGGCGGCGTGGCCGAACCGGTCGTAGGCGGCGCGCTTCTGCTCGTCGGACAGGACCTGATAGGCCTCGTTGACGTCCTTGAACCGGGCCTCCGCGTCCTTGTCGCCGGGGTTCTTGTCGGGATGCAGCTGCATCGCCTGCTTGCGGAAGGCGCCCTTCAGCTCAACTTCGGTGCAGGTGCGGGAAACGCCGAGAATTTCATAATAGCAGCGTTTGGCCATCGATGACGCCATCCGGATCGTTCAATCGGTGAAAGGAAATGAGCGCGGTCGCCTCACGAGCTAGACGTTACATCCTGTTGACGCAACCCTTTTTTCAGCCGCCGCGCGACCGCTTGCCGCAGCGACCGGGGCGCTGGCGCCCCGGTCGTTTCGCATGGTTTTCGTCGCCCGAAGGACGGAAGCCTGAAGGTCAGGCGTCCTTCTTGTCGTCCTTGACTTCCTTGAAGTCGGCGTCGATCACGTCCTCGCCGGCGCCGTGGCCGCCACCCGCGGCGCCAGCGCCGCCCGTAGCCTGTTCCGCCTTGTACATTGCTTCGCCGAGTTTCATCGAAGCCTGCGCCAGTTCGTTGGCGCGAGCGTTGATGGCCTCGACGTCCTCGCCTTCGAGGGCGGTCTTGAGGCTGGCGATGGCCGCCTCGATCGCGCTCTTGTCGGCTTCCGCGACCTTGTCGCCGAATTCCTTCAGCGATTTTTCCGCCGAATGGATCATGGCCTCGCCCTGATTGCGGGCGTCGACCAGTTCGCGGCGCTTCTTGTCGTCGGCGGCGTGGGCCTCGGCGTCCTTGACCATCTTGTCGATGTCGGCTTCCGAGAGGCCGCCCGAAGCCTGGATGCGGATCTGCTGCTCCTTGCTCGTGGCCTTGTCCTTGGCGGTCACCGAGACGATGCCGTTGGCGTCGATGTCGAAGATCACCTCGATCTGCGGCACGCCGCGCGGCGCCGGCGGAATGCCGACGAGGTCGAACTGGCCGAGCAGCTTGTTGTCCGCCGCCATTTCACGCTCGCCCTGGAAGACGCGGATGGTGACGGCCGTCTGGGAATCCTCGGCGGTCGAGAACACCTGGCTCTTCTTGGTCGGGATCGTGGTGTTGCGGTCGATCAGGCGGGTGAAGACGCCGCCGAGCGTCTCGATGCCGAGCGACAGCGGGGTCACGTCGAGCAGCAGCACGTCCTTCACGTCGCCCTGCAGCACGCCGGCCTGGACAGCGGCGCCGATGGCGACCACTTCGTCCGGGTTGACGCCCTTGTGGGGCTCCTTGCCGAAGAACTGCTTCACGATCTCCTGGACCTTCGGCATGCGGGTCATGCCGCCGACCAGCACCACTTCGTTGATCTCGCCGGCGGAGAGGCCGGCGTCCTTGAGCGCCTTGCGGCAGGGCTCGATGGTGCGCTGGATCAGATCGTCGACCAGAGCCTCGTATTTCGCGCGGGTCAGCTTCAGGGTCAGATGTTTCGGGCCCGAGGCGTCGGCGGTGATATAGGGCAGGTTGATGTCGGTCTGGGTCGCCGAGGACAGTTCGATCTTGGCCTTTTCGGCGGCCTCCTTCAGGCGCTGGAGGGCCAGCTTGTCCTTCTTGAGGTCGATGCCGGCATCCTTCTTGAACTCGTCCGCGAGATATTCGACCAGGCGCATGTCGAAGTCTTCGCCGCCGAGGAAGGTGTCGCCGTTGGTCGACTTCACTTCGAAGACGCCGTCGCCGATTTCGAGGATCGACACGTCGAAGGTGCCGCCGCCGAGGTCATAGACCGCGATCGTGCCGGCGCCCTTCTTGTCGAGGCCATAGGCGAGCGCGGCCGCCGTCGGCTCGTTGATGATGCGCAGCACTTCGAGACCGGCGATCTTGCCGGCGTCCTTGGTGGCCTGGCGCTGGGCGTCGTTGAAATAGGCCGGAACGGTGATGACCGCCTGGGTGACCTGCTGGCCGAGATAGGCTTCCGCGGTTTCCTTCATCTTCTGCAGGATGAAGGCCGAGATCTGCGACGGCGAATATTGCTTGCCGTCCGCCGCGACCCACGCGTCGCCGTTGCCCGCCTTGACGATCTTGTAGGGGACGAGGCCGATGTCCTTCTGGGTCATCGGATCGGCGAAGGTGCGCCCGATCAGGCGCTTGATCGCGAAAAAGGTCTTTTCGGGATTGGTGACCGCCTGGCGCTTGGCCGGCTGGCCGGTAAGGCGTTCGCCGTCGTCGGTGAAAGCGACGATCGAGGGCGTGGTGCGGGCGCCTTCGGCGTTTTCGATAACCTTGGGAGTAGAGCCTTCCATCACGGCGACGCAGGAATTCGTGGTGCCGAGATCGATGCCAATGACTTTAGCCATGAGAATTTGTTCCTTTCTACGCAGAACCGCCAGACCCCGAAGCGGTCCGGCATTGGGCGGAGATTGCCTCGCCCGGTTCCCGACTTCCGATCACATTGGGATGAGGGCGCCCGCTTGCAAGAGCGCGCTTCATATAGGGGCGGCGTTTTTTAGCCGCAAGCCAGGCGGGCGCTTGCGGGATGGCGGGCGTCGTCGTGTCAAATTTGCAACGGGCGGCCGCTATTTCGCGACGATGGCGCAAATCGGTCTGGCGTCTGGAAATCAAAAGCCAATAATAACAGTTAGCTATCAGTATTGTCCGCAAGTTGATTCGGTGGATCCGGTTTTCCCAATCGCGCCGCGGCGAATTGACAAAAGGCTCCCGGCGGCAGAGCGTGTCCGAAATCGTTCCAATATAAACGATACCAAATAAAAGGTGGAGGACTTCATGAACGCGAACACTTCGAACGGGCTGCTGCGAATCGCGGGCGCCCTGGGATTTGCCTGCGTCGCGGCGACCGCGCAGGCCGCCGATCTTCCCAGCATCAAGGAGGCGCCGCCGGCCCCGGTCGTCATCGAAAGTTTCCAACCCTATTTCGTCAAGCTCGGCTTCCTCTATGGCCTGAACACCAGCTCGTCCCACCTCTGGGCGCAGGATCCGACGGCCCTGCAGCACGGGATCCCGACGGCCCTTCCCGCGGGCGTCGGCGCGACCATCACCGATATCGCGACGCTGGGCTTCGAGGCCGGCATTTTCGTGACCCATAATATTTCGATCGATGTTTCCGCGGGCATTCCGCTCTATGTCAAGGACAAGACCAGAGGCTTCAATCCGGCCAATCCGGTCCTGACGGACGGCACAGTCCTCGCGCAGATCATGCCGGCGCTCATTCCAATCACGGTCGTTTACCATTTCGACAATTTCGGCCCGCTGCGTCCCTATCTGGGCGCGGGCGTCGCGCCCGGCTTCTCGTTCAGCAACAAAAACGCCTTCCTGAACGACGTCCATGTCGGCGATTCGGTCGGGTTCGTGGCGCAGGGCGGCTTGGACTACATGCTCGACCGCAATTGGGGATTGAGCCTCGACGTCAAGAAGAGCTTCAATTACGTCCAGGCCTACGCCAATGGCGTGAACATTCCCGGCGTCGGCCCGCTTCCGGTCCGGGTCTACCAGCACGTCGAGTTCGACCCGTGGCTGTTCTCGTTCGGCCTGGTCTATCGCTTCGGCGGCGGCGAGCCGATCCTCGCCAAATATTGACGGGTCGCTCCTGACCTGATCGTCCTTGTCGCCCCGCCTGTTTCGGCGGGGCGCAACTTCGCGCTGGCGCTTTCGCGGCTTGGGACTTTCGCGGCTTGGGACTTGGGCGCGGCCGGGTTAAGATGCCAGCGCCCTGCCGAGATCACCAGCCCATGCGCCTGATTGTCCTGACTACCGCCTTCGTCCTGATTTTCGCGACGGCGCCATCGCGCGCACAAATGCAATTGCCGGGCGCCGTCGGCGCGCCGACTCCCGCCGGGCAATCCCTCGCGCCGCCCGTCGCCCCAGGCGGGGCCGCCGAAGGCGGGAGGCGGATATTCCGGCCATTTCTCCGCCGCCAAACCCCCGAGCCTCGATTCGATCGTGGACAAGCCGTTCAGCCTTGCGGGCGCGCGAGGCTCGCTCCAGGTCGAGAAATCGGGCACGGATCTGCGCGTCTCGCAGCTTACCGTTTCCGGCGGCAAGATTTCCCGGCCCAACCAATCCTGCGAGGTGTCGATGGGGGCCGAAGGGCCGATCCGTTTGAAGCCGCTCGGCGCTCCCGACGGCGTGCAGCGGTTCGAGCTCGACTCCTCCGCCTGCCCGCTGCAATTCGATGTCCTCAACGGCGCGCTGCGGGCGCGCAGCCCGAACGGCGCCTGTTCCTTTCCGCAAGCCGATTGCCGCGCCGATCCCTCGGGGCTGTGGGGGCCGGCGGGAGGCAGCTTTTCCGACGCCCAGATCAAGTCGATCGAAAAGGAGCGCGGCGGCCTCGAAAACGCCGTCCGGGCGCATTTCCGCACCCTGCTGTCCAAATACAAGAAGGACAAGCCGGCGGCGGAGGCCGCGATCAAGGAGCAGGCCGGCTTTTCCTCCGAGCGCGCCCAGATTTGCCGCGATTACGATCGCGAGGAGGCTGTCGGGTTCTGCGCCCTGCGCCTGACCGAAGCGCGGGATTTCAGCCTGCAGGCGCGTCTGGCGAGCGGGCAAGGGGCGGCAAAGCCCGACAAGCCCAAGAAACCTGTCAGACAGGCCGCGCCAAGCCCGCCCCCGCGCCGCCGACGCCCCAATGAAACAGTCGCCCCGGCGGCGCCATGATGCGGCGGCCGGCACGGAGGAATTGCCATGGCAGTCCTGATTTTCGGCCTGATCCTGTTTTTCACCGCCCATCTGGTCCCGACCGTCGGGGAGGTTCGGGCGTCGCTGGTCGGGCGGCTTGGCGAGAACGGGTACAAGCTCGGCTTTTCGCTGGTTTCGGCTCTTGGCCTCGCCCTGATCGTGTTCGGCGTCTCCGCCGCGCGCGGCAGCGAGGCCGACGTCCAGCTCTGGGCTCCGCCGCTGTGGACGCGGCATCTGACCTTCGCCTTGATGCTCCCGGCCTTCGTGCTGATCGTCAGCGCCTATACGCCCTCCCATATCCGCGACTGGGCGCGTCACCCGATGCTGGCCGGCGTGACGCTCTGGGCGCTCGCGCATCTCATCGCCAATGGCGATCTGCTCGCGCTTCTGCTGTTCGGCTCTTTCCTGGTCTTCTCGATCTATGACCGGTTATCCGTCACGCGCCGCGCCAGTCCGGCGCGTCCCGTCGCGCGCAGCTGGGCCGCGGACGCCGCCGCCGTGCTGGTGGGCTTTGCGCTCTGGGCCGCGACCTTGCTCTGGCTGCACGCGCTCGCCGGCGTCCCGCTGCTGGCTTTTGCGCGCTGAAGCTGTCACGTCGTTTTTTCCCGGATCACGACAAGTCGCGATCCGGGAGCCCCTCGCATCAGCTCGGCGGCGCAGTCGCGCCTAACCGGGCTCCCAGGCGCGCCTGGGAGCCCGGTTTCAGGCCCCGCCGGCGAAGACCACGCTGCCGTCCTGAACGCGCGCCTTGTCCGCATGGAACGCGGCCAACGTGGCGCGATGGCCGATCGAGACCAGGGTGGTCTGCGGCATGCGTTCCGCCAGCATCTTGTAGATCGCCGCTTCGGTCTCCTCGTCGAGCGCCGCCGTGGCTTCGTCGAGCAGCAGCCAGTCGGGGCGCGCCAGCAGGGCGCGGGCGATCGCCAGACGCTGCTGCTCGCCGCCCGAAAGCCGCTGCGACCAATTGTCGGCGATGTCGAGCTTGTCGGCGAGTTGCGGCAGGCGGGCGTCGATCAGCGCTGCGGCGATCAGCTTGTCGTCAAAGCGGCCCGGCTCGGCGGGATAGATCACGGCGTCGCGCAGCGGCCCGATCGGGATATAGGGCTTCTGCGGCAGCAGCAGCATCTTGCCGGCCGCGGGAACCGCCACCGCGCCGGCGCCGAACGGCCAGACCCCGGTCAAGGCGCGGAACAAGGTGGATTTGCCCGCGCCGGAGGGGCCGTTGACCAGCAGGTTGCGGCCCGGCGTCAAGGCGAAGTCCACGCCCTTCAGCAGCGTCACGCCATTGGGCAGGGCGACGGCGGCGTCGCGCATCGCCGGCGCGGCGGCGCCGGCTTCGACCGAAAAGCCCTGTTCGGTCTGCGCCGCCTCGATCGCGGCGTCGAAGGAGGTCAGACGGTCGAGCACCGCGCGGAAGCCGGCCAACGAGGAATAATAGGTGACGAAGAAGTTCAGCGCGCCTTCGACCTGCCCGAAGGCCTGCGCCGTCTGCGTCATCACGCCGAGGTTGATCTTGTTGGCGAAATAGAACGGCGCCGCGAAGACATAGGGAATGATCGGGCTGATCTGGCCGTAGAACCCGGTGAAGGCGGTCAGTTTCTTCCGCTGGTTGATCATTTGCAGGTAATTGGCGATCAGCGCGCCGAACTTGGCGCGCAGCGCGCTCGCCTCGGCCTTTTCGCCGTTCAGCAGCGCGACCTGCTCGCTGTATTCGCGCAGGCGCGCCAGCGAGAAGCGGAAATCGGCCTCGACCTTCTGGCGCCCGAACATGATGCGCACCAGCGGCCGGCCGATCAGGTGGGTGAAGAGGGTTCCGGTCGCGGCGTAGATCAGGGCGACCCAGAACAACAGGCCGGGGAAGGTGAAATTGGTGCCGGGGAAGGTGAAATTCGCCGAGAGGCTCCACAGCAGGATGGCGAAGGAGACCAGCGACGACAGGGTCGAGATCAGCATGATCGAGTAGTTATAGACGCCATAGCCGAAGGCCCCGCCTTCGCCGCCGCCGTCGATAAATCGCGCCACGTCTTCCGAGATACGCTGGTCAGGGTTGTCCGCCGGGCCGCCGCTGAGCGACATCCGGTAATGGGCGTGGCTGCCGAGCCAGTGCGAAATGTAGAACTGCGTCAGCCAGCGCCGCCAGCGGATCACCAGATAGGAGCTGACGACATATTCGATCACGAGGCTGCCGACATAGATGAAGGCCCACGGCGTGAACACCCACAGCAGCATGCGCCAGAACTCGGGGCCGTTCTTCTCCTGGATCGCGTTGAAGAAATCCCGGTTGAAGAAGTTCAGCCGCACGGTGATCGCGACCTGCGCCTGGTTCAGCACGACGAGAAACACCACCATGCCGGTGGCGAGGCGGCGCTCGATGGTCCCGAAGCGCAGCGGCCCGACGCCGGAGGTGGTTGCGTCGTCGGCGCGGAAATAGCGGTCGGCGATGCGGGTCAGCGAACGCACCACCGGGATGTGGGAGACGGCGAAGACGATGATGGCGAACAGAGCGACCGTCAGCGGGAGCGTCGGCGGGATTTTCGCCTCCTCGAGCGCGGCGGGCCACGCCCCGAAATGGGCGGCGAAATTGGCGAGGCCGAAAATGATGGTCTCGACCGAAAACAACGCGAGGAAGATTTTCAGGAAGGGCGACACCGGGCCGCTGCGAGTAGCAGCAATAAGCGGCGATGAAGCTCGCCACCGCCAGCAGGTCGAGCGTCGGGTCCGAGAATTCATAGCCGACGATTGCGGACAGAATGCCGAAGATCGCGACCGCCAGGCCAAGAAGTCTCATATCTTCCTCGTCTCAGGGTGGGCCGGCGAATCGGCGCCGGCGCGAATTTGCGAGATTACAACAGCAATGGGCGTTGAAAATGTCCGCGCCGGCCAGCATCGGATGGCGAAGCGGGACATCAGGCGCCCAGGATTTTGCGCGCCTGTTCCTCGTCGCGGCGGATCTGCGCGACCAGCGCATCGAGGGACTCGAACTTTTGCTCCCCTCGCAGGAACGCGACGAAGAACACTTCGATGTCGCGACCGTAAAGGTCCTCGGCGAAATCGAAAATAAAAACTTCGAGCAGCGGCGGTCCATTATCCACCGTGGGGCGGCGGCCGAAGCTGGCGACGCCCTTGAGACGGCTCCCATCAAGCCGGCTTCCATCGAGCGCGATTTCGACGGCGTAGATGGCGTGGCGCAGGCGGCAGGACGGGTCGACGGCGAGATTGGCGGTGGGATATCCCAGCTGGCGGCCCAGCTTGGCGCCGTGAATGACGCGGCCGGTCAGCGACCAGTAATGCCCGAGCAAGGCCGCCGCGGCGCGGACGTCGCCGCATTGCAGGGCCTCGCGCGTGGCCGTCGAGGACACCGCGTCGAGCGAGCCCTCCTCGTCGGCCACGACCTTTTCGACAATTTCGACCTCGATGCCCAGTTTCGGCCCGGCCTCGCGCAGGAAGGCGGGCGTGCCCGAGCGCCGCGCGCCGAAATGGAAATCATAGCCGACGACCACGGCGCCGGCGCCGAGCCGCCGCGCCAGCACGTCGCGCAGGAAGCTCTCGGCGTCGAGCCCCGCCAGAGCCGCGTCGAAGGTGAGGACGAACATGCCGTCGAGGCCAAGCTCCGCCATGCGATGCGCCTTGGCGTCGCGGCTGGTCAGGCGGAAGATCGTGCCGGCGCCGCCGAAATAATCCGACGGATGCGGCTCGAAGGTCAGGACGGCGCAAGGCTTGCCGAGCCGCCGCGCCAGAGCCTGCGCCCGCGCGATGACGGCGCGGTGGCCGCGATGCACGCCGTCGAAATTGCCGATGGCCACGACGGCGCCGGCCAGGGCTTCGGGCGGCTGCTGCGGATCGATGCTCAGGAGGAAATTCGGGTTCGGCGGCATGACAGGGTCCGGCGGAGGTCGCCATTGGGAGCATGATTTATGCCGTGATCCGGCGCGAGTGAGCGAAATGGTGTTAGCGCCGTTCTTTCTCGCGTCAAGGCTTGCGCCGCAAAGGGCGGGAGGGCGGCGCTTTTTCACAAGGCCTTGTCAGCAGCCTGATGCATCGGCGCTCAGGGCTTTCTGCACGTTCAGCGTCGCGCGC
Source organism: uncultured Alphaproteobacteria bacterium (assembly GCA_963811975.1). Lineage (GTDB taxonomy): Bacteria > Pseudomonadota > Alphaproteobacteria > Rhizobiales > Beijerinckiaceae > Rhodoblastus. The sequence continues at coordinate 39,567 of CAWETR010000017.1, read as the reverse complement.
ACGCCGATGCTGTCGAAATGCGAGTCGAGGAATTTCTGCGCCGCCTTGCGGCCGATATCGCGCAATTGCACGAAGAAATCATAATCCGAGCGCACTTTGCTGGCGGCGCCGAATTTGTTGAGCTCGTCCTGCGCTTCGATGACATGCAGGCGGATGCTCTTGTAATTGGTGCCTTCGAGGCGCCCCTCGGCCTTCAGCCGCGCGACGAAATCGATGGCGCGAAACTCCTGCAGCAGCGACGCGTTGAAGGTGATTTCGTCGATCCGCCCCAGGATTTCCGAGACCGTCGTCGGCGTGCCCTTGCGCGCGATCGGATTGATCTGGATGAGGACGACGTCGGTCGTTTCGGTCTCGTAAAAGAACGGAAACAGCACGGGATTGCCCATGTAGCCGCCGTCCCAATAGGGAACCCCGTCGATCTCCACCGCGCGGAAAATCGTCGGCAGGCAGGCCGAGGCCATGACCATGTCGATGCGTCAGCTCCGGGCGGTGGAACACCCGCACCTTGCCCGTTTCGACATTGGTCGCGGCAATGAAGAGTTTCAGGTGATCGCTGGCGCGCAAAGCGGCGAAATCGACCTGCGCGGCGAGAACGTTGCGCAGCGGATTGATGTTGAGCGGGTTCATCTCCGCAGGCGACAGCATGCCCGCCGCCTGCTGGAAAATGGTGGCGATCGGCGTGGCGTTCCAGAAATTCACCATGCCTTCGACGACATCGCGCTGCACCGGCGCAAGGCCGCCGTCGAGACTGGCCGCGCGCCAGAATTTCGCGAGGTGTTCGCGCGCGCCCTTCGCGCCGCCCTTGCGCATGCCCTCCGCCAGGCTGACGGCGTTCATGGCCCCGGCGCTGGTGCCGCTCAGGCCGTCGAAGACGAGGCGGCCGTCTTCGAGCAGGCGGTCGAGCACGCCCCAGGTGAAGGCGCCGTGAGCGCCGCCGCCCTGAAGCGCCAGATTGACCATTTTGGACGGCTTCGGGGCGTCGGCTTGCGTCATTTCAGTCCTCTGGGCGATCGGGGCGCGGTCAGGTCAGGCCGCGGTCCAGCCGCCGTCCATGGAAATATTGGCGCCGGTGATCTGCGAGGCCGCATCGGAGGACAGGAACACCGCGAGCGCGGCGACCTGATCGACCGTGACGAACTGCTTGGTCGGCTGGGCGGCGAGCAGCACGTCGTTGATGACCTGCTCCTTGGTCATGTTGCGGGCCTTCATCGTGTCGGGAATCTGCTTCTCGACGAGGGGCGTCCAGACATAGCCGGGGGAGATGCAATTCACCGTGACGCCGAAGGTCGCGAGCTCCAGCGCGGCGGTCTTGGTCAGGCCGGCGATGCCGTGCTTGGCCGAGACATAGGCCGACTTGAACGGCGAGGCGACCAGCGAATGGGCCGAGGCGGTGTTGATGATGCGGCCCCATTTGCGGGCCTTCATGCCCGGAATGGCGGCGTGGATGGCATGGAACGCCGAGGACAGGTTGATCGCGATGATCTGGTTCCACTTCTCGGTCGGGAAATCCTCGATCGGCGAAACGAACTGGATGCCGGCGTTGTTGACGAGAATATCGACCGAACCGAAGGTCTTTTCGGCATGGGCGATCATGGCCTCGATTTCCTCGGGCTTGGACATGTCGGCGCCGTCATAGATCGCCTTGACGCCGAAATCCTTTTCGATCGAGGCGCGCTCGGTTTCAATGGCGGCGGCGTCGCCGAAGCCGTTGATGAGGATGTTGCAGCCTTCCTTGGCGAAGGCGCGGGCGATGGCGAGGCCGATGCCCGAGGTGGATCCCGTGACGACAGCGGTCTTGGCGGCAAGCGACATGGTCGGCTCCTTGGTGCGGAAGCGCACGAATGGGGTGTGAAGCGGGTTTTCGAGCTTCGCGGCGACTATAATTGGCGCGATAAAAATTGCAGCCGCGAAATTCGCCTAAATCCGTTTGCGCGACAAAATTCGCCTCATAACGGAAGCAATGGTATAGAAGCCGGAAATTCGTCGATCCTGGGCCTTCATGACATGGCTGAACAACATTTCCCGCCGCTTTGCGAAACCGAAATCCCGGCCGAGCCCTTGATGCGCCGCCACGGCGTGGCCGTGCGGGTCGGCTCGGGTCCTGGCGCGGTCGTGGTCGGCGGCGGCGCGCCGGTCGTCGTGCAGAGCATGACCAATACCGATACGGCCGATATCGAATCGACGGTGAAACAGGTCGCGGCGCTGGCGCAGGCCGGCTCGGAGCTGGTGCGCATCACGGTGGACCGCGACGAGGCCGCCGCGGCGGTGCCGAACATCCGTGAAAAGCTCGACGCGATGGGCGTTTTCGTCCCGCTGGTCGGGGATTTTCACTATATCGGCCACAAATTGCTGGCCGACCATCCGGCCTGCGCCGAGGCTCTGGCGAAATATCGCATCAATCCGGGCAATGTCGGCTTCAAGGACAAGAAGGACAAGCAGTTCGGCGAGATCGTCGAGCTGGCGATCAAGCACGACAAGGCCGTGCGCATCGGGGCCAATTGGGGCTCGCTCGACCAGGAAATGCTGACCGAGCTGATGGACGAGAACGCCAAGGCGGCGCAACCGGTCGACGCCCGCGCGGTGATGCGCGAGGCGATGACGCGCTCCGCCCTGCTGTCCGCCGCGCGCGCCGAGGAAATCGGCCTGAAGCGCGACCGCATCATCCTGTCGGCCAAGGTGTCCGGCGTGCAGGACCTGATTTCGGTCTATCGCATGGTGGCGCGGCGCTCCGATTACGCGCTGCATCTCGGCCTGACCGAGGCCGGCATGGGCTCCAAGGGCATCGTCGCCTCCTCCGCCGCCCTGGGCATCCTGTTGCAGGAAGGCATTGGCGACACGATCCGCGTGTCGCTGACCCCGGAGCCGAACGGCGACCGCACGCTCGAAGTCCAGGTGGCGCAGGAAATCCTGCAGACCATGGGCTTTCGGACCTTCGTCCCGCTGGTCGCCGCCTGTCCGGGCTGCGGACGCACCACCAGCACCGTGTTCCAGGAACTGGCGCGCGACATCCAGGGCATGATCCGCGAGCGCATGCCGGAATGGCGCAAGGTCTATCCGGGCGTCGAGACGCTCAATGTCGCGGTGATGGGCTGCATCGTGAACGGGCCGGGCGAATCGAAACATGCCGATATCGGCATTTCGCTGCCCGGCACCGGCGAAACCCCGGCGGCGCCGATCTTCATCGACGGCAAGAAGGCCATGACCCTGCGCGGCGACGGCATCGCCCGGGAATTCGAGAAGATCGTCGAGGATTACGTCGCCCGTCGCTTTGGCGGCAAGACGGACGCCAACGCGGCGGCGGAATGAGGGCGTCGGCCCTCAGCCGCCGATAAAGCCCGCGCCGATATTGATCGTCATCGCCAGCACGGCGTTGTTGTAGAAAAACGCCAGGATGCAATGGACGGTCGCCAGCCGCCGCAAGGCGCTGCCGGTGATATTGGCGTCGGCCGTCGCGCAGGCGACCCCGATCACATAGGAAAAATACAGGAAATCGAAATAATCCGGGCAAGTCACGCCGGGAAAATCGATGCCGCCGTTCCATTTGCCGGCCGCATCCGGCTTGGCGATCCGGAAAAACTCATGCGCGTAATGCAGCGCGAAGGTCATGTGCACGAAAAGCCATGACCCGAGGATCGTCGCGACCGCCAGGGCGATGTGGTAGTCCTTGATCGGGTGCGGCGTGTCCTTGACCGTGGAGAGCTGCGCGAAAATCGCGCCGAACGAAATGGTCGAGGCCAAAGCGGCAAGGACGAGAATCGCGTAGCGGCCCTCGTCCTGCAAGGCGGCGCGGCGATGGATGTCGCGATGTTCGGAGCGAACGATCATCACGCCGGCCGCGACCAGATAGGTCCAGATCGCCACGTTCCAGCCGACCAGTCCGCGCGTGACGCCGCGCCACTCCGCCGGCAGAACGAACCAGATCGCGAGCCCGAGCAGTCCGCAGAGCAGCAGACGCGGTCGCGCGGACATGATCCGCAAGGGCTTGGGCAGTCGCTTGGGCAGGCGCTTGCCGCCGCTCTGGGGCATGATCAGGACTTTCGCGCGACGGTGAAACGCGCGGCCTCCGCGAGGATCGCGCCCGCATCGCCGAAGCCGCCGTCGTCCAGCGCCTGGATGGCCTCCTGCGCCAAGGCGTCGCGGCGCTTGCGCGCCTCCTCGATCCCCAGCGCGGCGACCAGCGTCGCCTTGTTGCGGTCGGCGTCCTTGCCGGCGCGCTTGCCCAGAGCCTGTTCGTCGCCCTCGGCGTCGAGAATGTCGTCGGCGACCTGGAAGGCGGCGCCGAGCGCGGCGCCATAACGGCTCAGGGCCGCGCGCTGACGGGCGTCGGCGCCGCCGATGCGGGCGCCGGCCTCGACCGCGAACAGCAGCAGCGCGCCGGTCTTCATCGATTGCATCAGGGCGACGAATTCGCGGGTGTGCGGCGTCTTGCTGGCCTCGGCCTCGAGATCGAGCGCCTGTCCGCCGACCATGCCGCCGAGCCCGGACGCGCGGGCGAGCATCAAGGTCAGGTCGGCGCGAACGGCCGGGTCGGGATGGGTCGGCGTGTCGGCGATGACGTCGAAGGCGTAGGTCAGCAGACCGTCGCCGGCCAGAATGGCGGTGGCCTCGTCGAAGGCCTTGTGGCAGGTCGGGCGGCCACGGCGCAGATCGTCGTCGTCCATGGCCGGCAGATCGTCATGGATCAGCGAATAGCAATGGATCATCTCCAGCGCGCAGGCCGCGCGCAACACGCCGTCGCCCTCGATTCCGAACAGGCGCGCGGTCTCCACCACGAGAAAGGGCCGCAGCCTCTTGCCGCCGCCCAGCGAACCGTAGCGCATGGCTTCGAGCAGGCGCTCGGGCCGGGTCTTTTCGCCGGGCAGGAGATGCGGCTGGAGCAGCGTGTCGAGCATGCTTTCCGTCGCGTCCGCGACGGAAACCAGCCGGGCCGCGAATTCCTGTGGAGCGATCTGAGCCGTCATGCCGCTGTTTCCCGTTTGCGTGCGATTTCGTCAGGCGATCGCTTGCCCGATGCGCCGTCGCGGGTCAAGACCGACGCCGTGCGATCGTTTTAATGGCGGCGCGCGTCAGTCCGGACGGCGGAAGACGACGACGGGCGCGCCCTTGGCGTCGGCAAGAACCAGTTTCGCGCCTTCGACCCGATAGGTTCGCGCGGATTCCAGCGCGGCGGAATATTTGCGCTCCAGTTCGTCGAGCGGCGGCGGGCAGGCCATGCGCGTGGCCGCCACGGCCCCGAAGGCGATTCTGTCGCCATGGATTTTCGGCTCGCCGATCATGCGGTTGCAGCCGACGGTCGAGGCCATCCGGCCGTTGGGGAGCAGTTCGAACGAGGTCTTGGCGGCGTCGAAGGCGCCGACGCCCGCGATCTGTTCGATCCGCCATTCGCCCGCAAGCGCGTCCCCGTCCGCGCGCGCCGGCGCCGCGCCCGCCGCCATCGCCAAAAGCGCCGCCGCTATCGCGATTCGCATGTAGACCTCCCTCACAATATGGAAAGGCGAGGAAACCTTGCGCGACGCGCCGTCGCAAGCCGAAACTCCAGATATGGCAAACGGCGCGCAGGGAACCGATCCGCGAGGCGGCGCAAACCGTACAAGCGGCGGGAAGCTTCACGCCGGACGGTGAACGCTCTAACGTCTCCGCGGCTTGCTTACGAAGGACCGGCCTTGTCGCACCAACGCGAACTTCGGAGCTTCATTGAAGGGCGCCGCCGCCTGTTCATCCTGACGGGCGCGGGCTGCAGCACGCCGTCCGGCATTCCCGATTACCGCGACGCCGCCGGGAACTGGAAGCGCAACCAGCCGGTGACGTTCCAGGCCTTCATGGGCGCGGAGCTGACGCGGCGGCGCTATTGGGCGCGCAGCTTTCTCGGCTGGCGGCGTTTTCGCCACGCGGCGCCCAACGACGCCCATCGCGCCTTGGCCCGGCTGGAGGCGATGGGCAAGAGCGCGCTGCTCGTGACCCAGAATGTCGACCGCCTGCATCAGGCCGCCGGCAGCGAAGCGGTGCTCGATCTTCACGGCAGGCTCGACCTCGTCCGCTGCATGGCCTGCGAGCGCCGTACCCCGCGCGCCGATCTGCAGGACCAACTCGAACGCCTGAACCCGGATTGGAGCCGGCTGAAGGCCGGCGATGCGCCGGACGGCGATTCCGATCTCGAAGGGGTGGACTTCGCCGCCTTCTCGGTTCCGGCGTGCCGCTGCGGCGGCGTGCTGAAGCCGGACGTGGTGTTTTACGGCGAGAACGTGCCGCGCGACCGCGTCGAGACGGCGATCGAGGCGCTGGACCGCGCCGACGCGGTTCTGGTCGTGGGCTCGTCGCTGATGGTCTATTCCGGCTTCCGCTTCGCCGAACGCGCGGCCAGCCGCGGCGCGCCGATCGCCGCGGTCAATCTCGGACGCACCCGCGCCGACCATCTGCTCGCCCTGAAGGTCGAGCAGGCGTGCGAATCGGCGCTGGCTTTTCTGCTGTTGACCTCGGCCCCTCAGCGCGCGGACGCGGCGTCGACCAGATGCAGGATCGACCGGTAGCGCCGGCCGGAATGGGCGGCGAGCCCGATCTCGCAGGTCCGGCTGGAGGAATAGCCCTCGTGGCATTCGTCCGGCAGGCTTTCCTTCAAATGGCGCAGGGCGTGGTCGTTCAGCTCCGGCTGCGAAAAGCCCTTGTCGCCGGCAAAGCCGCAGCAGGTGACGCCGGGCGGCGCGATCACCTTTTCCGCGCAGGCGCTGGCGACGTCGATCAGCGCCGAGGCCAGCCCCGCCTTGCGCAGCGAGCAGGTGACATGGACGGCGATGGTTTCGGGCAGGCGCTTCAAGGCCAGTTTGGGCGCGATCTCGTCGCGCAGGAACGCGACCAGATCGACCGGACGGAAGCGCGGCCCCGCGAAGGCCTGCATGCGCGTCGCGCAGGGCGAGGTGTCGAACACCAGCGGAATGGCGCTGTCATCCGACGACAGGCTTTTCGCGAGCTCTTCCGCCTTCGCCTTGGCGATGTCCGGAAAGCCTTTCGAGGCGAAAGGCTGGCCGCAGCACAAGTTCGTCGAGCCCGTCCGGCAGGACGAGGCGATAGCCGGCGCGGGCGAACACTTTCGCGGCGACGTCCAGCAAAGCAGGGCTGTCGTCGCCGGGCGCCGGGCCCATGGCGCGGCTGGCGCAGGAGGGGAAGAACAGCACCGGCCGCAGGGCGGCGTTGGCCGCGGGCTGGGCCTCCGGCCAGGCGGCGCGGGGCATGGCCGGCGAAACGCGCGGCAGGCCAAGTGCGGCATGGGCGGCCGCCGAGGCCTTTTGCACAACCGTTTCGCCAGCAACGCGACGCGCGAAATCCGTGGCGGCGAGACCGCACGCGGGTTGCGCCAAGGGTCAGGGCGAAATGGCCCGCAATTCCGCCCGCGACGGCCTTCGCCAGATCGCCGCGCCGCTCGGCGCGCAGCGAGCGGATATAGGCGCCGGTGTCGATTTCGAGCGGGCAGACGGTCGAGCACAACGAGCAGCCGGCGCAGGTGGCGTCGCCGGCATAATCATAGGCCTTCGCCATTTCGGCGAGTTGCGGGGCGTTCGGATCGTCGCAGCGCAGGCGGCGCATTTCGCGCGCCGCCGTGATGCGCTGGCGCGGCGACAGGGTCAGGCCTTTCGAGGGACATTGCGGCTCGCAGAAGCCGCATTCGATGCAGGAATCGACCAGCGGCGAGATCGCCGGCATGGGTTTCAGATTCTTCAGGTGAATTTTGGAATCGTCATTGAGCAGCACGCCGGGATTGAGCAGGTTTTCCGGATCGAGCAGCGCCTTGATCCGCCGCATCGCCGTCGTGGCGACGGCGCCCCATTCGCGCTCGACGAAGGGCGCCATGTTGCGCCCGGTGCCGTGCTCGGCCTTGAGCGAGCCGTCATATTTGCCGACGACCAGCTCGGCCACCGCCTCCATGAAGGCGCCGTAGCGGGCGATTTCCTGTTCGGATTCGAAACCCTGCGCGAACACGAAATGCAGATTGCCTTCGAGCGCATGGCCGAAAATGATCGCCTCGTTGTAGCCGTGGGCGTCGAGCAGGGCGCGCAGGTCGCCGGTCGCCTCGGCCAGCCGCGCGACGGGAAAGGCGACGTCCTCGATGATCACCGTGGTGCCCGGCGGCCTCTTGCCGCCGACCGCCGGGAACGTCCCCTTGCGGATGTCCCAGAGCCGGCCGGATTCGACGGGGTCCGAGGTGAAATTCACGCCATTGAGGGTGGTCGCCGTGTCGATGGTTGCGGCGATCGTCGCCAGCCGCTCGCGCAAATCGTCGGCATTGGCGGCGCGCGCCTCGATCAGCAGCGCCGCGGCTTCCGGCCCGAGCGCCGTCGACATCGACCGGCATGCCCTTCTTGTGCTTGACGCTTTCGAGCGAGGCGCGGTCGAGCAGCTCCACCGCGTCCACCGGCGCGCTTTTGAGCGCGCTGACGGCGCGGCAGGCGGCGGCGAGATCGGCGAACACGACCAGGGCCGAGGCCTTGTCCCTATATTCGGGCACGGTGCGGTAATCGACGCGCGACAGGAAGCCGAGCGTGCCTTCCGAGCCGATCATCAGATGGGCGAGAATCTCGACCGGATCGTCGAAATCGACCAAAGCGTTGATCGCATAGCCGGTGGTGTTCTTGAGCCGGAATTTCTCCTTTATGCGGGCGGCGACGGGCTCGTCGGCCTTGATCTCCGCCGAGAGCGCGGCGAGGCCGTCGAGCAGCGGCGCATGCGATTGCCGGAACGCCGCGACGCTGGCGGAATCGGCGGTGTCGACGCAGACGCCGTCGGCCAGCGCGAGGCGCAGGCTCGCGAGCGTATGATAGGAATTCTGCGCCGACGCCGCAGCACATGCCGGAGGCGTTGTTGGCGGCGATGCCGCCGATCTTCGCGGTGGCGATCGAGGCCGGATCGGGGCCGATCTTGCGGCCGAACGGCGCGAGGCGGCGGTTGGCTTCGCCGCCGACGATCGAGGGGCCGAGCCGCGCCACCTGCGCCTTTTCGTCATAGGCGAAACCGCCAAAACCCTCGCCGAGCACGACCAGCACCGAATCCGTCACCGCCTGCCCGGACAGCGACGTGCCGGCGGCGCGGAAGGTCACGGGCGCGCCGAGCCTGCGGCAGGTCGCCAGAATCGCAAGGATCTCGGCCTCGTCCTCCGCGACGACGACGACCTGCGGCGTCAGCCGGTAGAAGCTCGCGTCCGTCCCATAGGCGAGGCGGCGCAGCGGATCGGCGAAGACGCGCTCTCGCGGCAGGATCTTCTCGAATTCCGGCGCAAGCCCGCCGGCCAGCGTTTGATGCAGCATGGGCGCCTCCCGAATTTTCTTGCTTGGCTCGCTGCTTGGGTCGAAAGGGCGCCGGCCTTGGCCGGCGCCCGCGCGGCTCAGGGATTGCCGACGACCGGAATGACCCATGGGATCACGAATTGCTGGAAGGCGACAAGAGCCGCCAGCGCAATCGTCAACACGATGCTGTGCGTGAAGGTCCGCGCGAAGACCTCGCCTTCCTGGTTCTTGAGATTGGTCACCGACACGCCGGTCGCGATGTTCTGCGGCGAGACCATCTTGCCCATCACGCCGCCGGACGAATTGGTCGCGGCGAACAGCACGGGATTGAGGTCGAGCTGGCGCGCCGCCACCACCTGCAGATTGCCGAACAGCGCGTTGCCCGAGGTGTCGCTGCCCGAGAGCATCACCGCGATCCAGCCCAGGAAGGGCGAGAGCAGCACGAACAGCTTGCCGGTCGATGCGACGGCGTGGCCGAGCGTATAGGCCATGCCCGAATAATTCATCAGATAGGCGAGGCCGATGATCAGCATCACGGTGACGACCGCGAGCCGGATCTGGCGCAACGTGGCGCCGATGCAGCCGAGGAAATCGCGCGGCGCGATCCGCACCGCCAGCGCGGTGAGCAGCGTCGCCACCAGGATCGCCGTGCCGCGTGCCGAGCGGCTGGAACGCCCAGACCGCGGCATAGGGCTTGGCGTTGTAGAGCGTGATGGAAATCGCGTTGTGCAGGCCCGGCCATTGCACCTTGGACTGGCCGACGGCCGCCCAGCCGAGATGGGTCCAGGCGATGACCACGCCCGAGACGATCAGCCAGGGCAGCCAGCCCTGCCAGGGCGCAACCGCCGGACTTGCTCTCTTCCGCCAGCGCGGCCGCCGAGACCGCGAATTCCGGGTCGGGCGCCGGACGCCAGACCTGCAGGAACAGGATGGTGCAGATCAGCGAGCCGAGCGAGGACAGCACGTCGGTCAGCGCGTAATCGAGGAAGTTCGACGAGATGAATTGCGAAGCGGCGAAACTGCCGCCCGCGACCAGCAGGACCGGCCAGAGCGCCCGCACCGAGCGCCAGCCGCCGTAAACGGCCATGACATAGAACGGCAGCAGCAAAGCCAGCACCGGCAATTGCCGCCCGATCATCGCGCCGAGCGCCTGCGCCGGCAGTCCGGTCACCGCGCCGAGCACCGTCACCGGCACGCCGAGCGCGCCGAAGGCCACCGGCGCGGTGTTGAAGATCAGCACGAAGACCAGAGCTTCGAGCGCCGGGAAGCCGCACAGGATCAGCAGCGACGAGGTGATGGCGACCGGCGTGCCGAAGCCCGCGACGCCTTCGAGCAGCGCGCCGAAGCAGAAGCCGATGACCACCAGGATCACGCGCCGGTCATTGGGCAGATGCTCGATGACCCAGGCGCGAAAGGCTTCGAAACGGCCCGACTTGACCGCGACATTGTAGAGCAGCAGCGCGTTGACGACGATCCACATCACCGGCCACAGCGCGAAAACCGCGCCGTTGAACACGGAATCGAAGGCGAGGCCGGCCGGCATTCGCCAGCCGAGGATCGCGACAACAAGGCCGACGACGAGGCCGGCGAGCGAGGCCTGCCAGGCCGGGCGGCGCAACACGCCGAGCAGGATCAAAACCGTCAGGATCGGCAAAATCGCCGCGACGAAGGACAAGCCGAGGCTATCGCCGACCGGCGTCAAAAGTTGTGCGAACATGGTTCCTCCCAGAGCCTATGGCCAGCGCGAGATACGGACGGGTTGGTCTTGTCGCCTGATCGCCGTCGTCGCGTGGTCATAAAACTTTACCAATTTTCATTACTGGAAAAGTTTTCAGCCATCAAGGGGTCTTGGACAAAAAATTATGGGGTGATAATCTCGCTGGACAATTCAGGAAACCAGACATGGAACCGGTTCGTAATCCGAAGCTCTCGGAATCCATCGCCGAGCATCTCGAGCAATTGATCCTGGAAGGCGCCCTGCGTCCGGGCGAAAGGCTGGCGTCCGAGCGGGAACTGGCGGAAAAGTTCGAGATTTCGCGCCCCTGCCTGCGCGAGGCGCTGGAAAACCTGCAGCAGCGCGGACTGCTCGAGACGACCAAATCCGGCACGTTCGTCGCAAAATTCATGGCGCCGCTGACCGAGCCGCTCGCCGCCATGCTGCAGTCGAACGAGCAGGCGCTGATCGATTATCTGGAATATCGCGGCCTGATCGAAGGCGAGGCGGCGCGGCTGGCGGCGCTGCGCGCGACCGATTACGAGATCGAGGCGATCGAGAAATGCCTCGAGAAGATGAAGGCCGCGCACAAGCTCGAAGACCCGACCGCCGAGGCCGAGGCCGACGCCGACCTGCACATGCTGATTTACGAGGCGTCGCACAATATCGTGCTGCTGCACATCATGCGCGCCTTCTGCGACATGCTGCGTCAGGGCGTGTTCTACAACCGCAACCAGCTCTATACGCACCAGGGTTTTCGCGACCATCTGCTGGCGCAGCATCTGGCGATCGGCGAGGCGATCGTGGCGCGCAAGCCCGAGGAAGCCGCCGAGGCGGCCAGCTACCACATGCGCGCCACGGCGGAGACGATCAAGGAAATGCGCGAGGAGGATCTGCGCGTCGCGCGCGTCCTGCGCCGCATGGGCCGCGGCGAGTTGCTGGCGCGCCGCGGCGCGTGATTTTTCGCGGCGGCGCACTTGTCGAATTCTATGAAAAACCCAGGCTCATTCATGAGCCTAGACCGCGACGGGTCGCGGTCAGGGAAAAACGACATCAAGCGGCGAGGCGGGCGATTTCGTCCCGGGCCGTTTCAATCGCCTTGGCGCGCTGCTCCCCGCCCAGCGCCACGCCCTCGGCCCGGATGAAGCTGACGTCGGTGATGCCGAAAAAGCCGAACACGCCGCGCAGATAATTCTCCTGATGGTCGAGCGACTCGACGGGCGTTCCCGGTCCGTAAAAGCCGCCGCGCGACGACGCGACGATCACCTTCTTGCCGCCGGCGAGGCCGACCGGTCCGTTTTCGCTGTAGCGGAAGGTCTTGCCGGCGACGGCGAGGCGGTCGATCCACGCCTTGAGCTGGCTCGGGACCGAGAAATTATACATGGGCGCTCCGACGACGATGATGTCGGCCGCCAGAAACTCCTCCAGCGCCGCCTGGCCGGCGGCGAGGTCGCGCGCGAGCTCCGGCGTTTCCGGCGCCGCGCCCTGGAAGGCCGCGAGATGCGCGCCGGACAGATGGCCGACCGGCGCGACGGCGAGGTCGCGGTAGGTCACCGACAGGCCGGGCTGGCGGCGCTGTTCGGCGGCGACAATATCGGTCGAGAGCTGGCGGCTGACCGAGCCTTCGCCGAGAATGCTGGAATCCACATGAAGAAGGTTCATGACGAGGTGTCCTTTGGCTGCGAATTGAGCGCGGGGCCGAGGCCCCGATTTCGATCGGCCGCACACTGCCAGCAGGGCGTTTGCCAGAACAGCCGAATAATCTGCAACAGCAGGTTCGATAAAGTTGAAAAGACGGCAGCACCTACAGGTCGGCGATCCGCAGGGCGTCCTTGTCGCGCGCGCCGCAGGCGCCGAATTGCTGCAGCAGCCAGGACGCCGCCGGGCCCGGCGGCGCATCGCGGCGATAGATCGCGGAAAGCGGAATGATTCCGCCCGGATCGTCCGGCATGTCGAGCCGGACCAGCTTTCCGGAGGCGAGATCGGCCTCCACCATTTCGAGCGGCATGTTGCCCCAGCCGATGCCCTCGCGCAGCAAGGCGTGCTTGGCGCCGAGATCGGCGAGCCGCCAGGTGCGCCCGCTGACCACGCCGAAATCGCGGCCCTCGGAGAGCGTGGAGCGGTCGGTCAGCACTAGCTGGACATGGTCGCGCCCGGCGCCGGGCGGGAGTCTCTCCAGTCGCGCCAGCGGGTGGCTGGGCGCTGCGACCGGGGCCAGTTCGACGGAGCCGATCCTGATCCGCTCGAGTTCCGCGCGCTCCGCCGCCAGCGGGCCGCTGATCCCCAGCGCCGCGCGGCGCTCCAGCACGAGGCCGGCCACCGCGCCCAGAGCTTCGACGGACAGCCTGAGCGCGACGGTGGGAAATTTCTCGCTGAACGCCCGCAGCAGTTCGGAAAGCCGCCGCGAGGGAACCATGACGTCGACGGCGAGGCGGACCTCCGGCTCCAGCCCCGCCGACATGCCCTTCACCTTTGCGCGCAGGGCGTCAACGCCCTCGGCGATATGGCCCGTTTCCGCCAGCACCGCGCGGCCGGCGTCGGTCAGGCGCGGGCGGCGGGTCGATTGGCGGTCGAACAATTCGACGCCGAGCTGCGCCTCCAGATTGGCCACGCCATAGCTGATGACCGAGGTCGCGCGATTGAGCCGCGCCCGGCCGCAGCAAAACTGCCCGTCTCGACGACGGTCAGGAAGATCTTGAGCTGGTCGAAGGTGGGGACGCCGGGCTCTGACATTTCGACTTTATCGAATGGAAACGCTCATTTTATCCTCACTGAACGGAAAAGATCAAAATCACTATATTGCCGTCATGACAGGCCCACGCCAGCCTTTGCGCGAGCGGGCCGCAACAAGGAGGACGATATGATCGAACTGCGTCCGTTCAACGGACTAGGCGGCGAAAACCACGGCTGGCTCGACGCCAAGCACCATTTTTCGTTCGCCAATTACCACGATCCCGCCCGCATGGGCTGGGGCGCCTTGCGCGTCTGGAACGACGACACCATCCAGCCGAACTCCGGCTTTCCGCCGCATCCGCACCGCAACATGGAAATCATCACCTATGTGCGGAAGGGCGCGATCACCCACGAGGACAACCTCGGCAACAGGGGCCGGACGGAAGCGGGCGATGTGCAGGTGATGTCCGCGGGCTCGGGCATCGTGCATTCCGAGGCCAATCTCGAGGACCAGGCGACCCAGATTTTCCAGATCTGGATATTGCCGACGCGGGCCGGCGAGGCCCCGCGCTGGGGAACGCGGCCGTTTCCGAAAGGCGAGCGCGCCGGCGCTTTCGTGACGCTCGCCTCGGGCGCTGCGGAAGACGACGCCCTGCCGATCCGCGCCGACGCGCGGGTCGTGGCGGCGACGCTGAAAGCCGGCGAAAGCGCCGAATATCTTCTGGGAGCGGACCGGCGCGCCTATCTGGTTCCGGCGACGGGAGCCATCGAAATCGACGGCCTTCGCGTCGCCGCGCGCGACGGCGCCGCGATCGGCGAGATCGACGCGATCCATGTCACGGCGATCGAGGACAGCGAGATCGTCCTTGTCGACACCGCCCGATAGGCGCGATCCGGGGGGCGCGCCGGCAAGGCTTCGCCCCAGCTTCATTGGAAAAGAAGGCTGGAGGACTTGTGTTCACGGCCGGGAGCCCCTAGCTTACCGGCATCGAACTTTTCGGCCGACGATCTGACTTCGCGCGAATAGCGCAGCTGACGCCTCCATAAGATCTCGATGATTCAGGACTTCACAGCAATTGTGAGTTGTTTGCACGCTTCAAGGAGAGTCGATCGTGGCGACCGGCACTGTGAAATGGTTCAATGGGCAAAAGGGCTACGGCTTCATTCAGCCCGATGATGGCGGCGCGGACGTTTTCGTCCACATCAGCGCAGTCGAGCAGGCGGGTCTTCCCGGCCTTAATGAAGGCCAGAAGATCAGCTATGAAATCGCTGTCGACCGCCGGAGCGGCAAGTCGTCGGCTGGCCAGCTCAAAGCCCTCTGACAAGGCAGCCGTCCGGCGAGGGAGTTGATCGCACTAGCTTCGCTGGTCACGGATGGCATGGCGCGATGCGCCGCGAGATCTCGAAGCCCTGGGCGACGCTCAGGGCTTTTTGTTTGCGCTCTCTTTTTCGAGGCGGGCGCCGCCAAGTTGCGATTTCGTTCAGAAGCTTGCCGCCCGCAGCACATGCGGGCTCAATTTGGGGAAGGATGACGACGCATGAGCGACAATCCAAGGAAACCGGCCTCGAGCGCGACGTTTCGCCCAACCCCGGCGCGCAGCCACAAATTCTCGATTGGAGCGTTCGTCGTGATGAACGGCGGCGCCGAGCAGCCATCGTTCAAGGTCACGGGGCATCTGCCGGATGGCGGCTCGGGGCCGCAATACCGGATCAAGAGCGAGCGAGAGAATTACGAGCGCGTCACCACCGAATCGCGCCTGTTCCCCGTCCAGAAGTGAGCCGAACCCGATCGCCGGGCAAGAAAACCGCCCCGGCGATCCCGCGGAGGCGGCAGACCCGGGAGCCAGCATGACCAGATGGTCGGTCGAGCCCCTGCTGCTCACGTCGGCGCGGCTTTCGACATTCCGGCAGGGCCAGATTCTCACCGGCGCGAGCGGCTTTTTCTTCCGGCGCGACGACCGCCTGTTCCTCGTGACAAGCCGGCATGTCCTCATCGACGAGGCGAGCGGGCATTTTCCCGACCGAATCCAGATCGAACTCCACGTCGACGCCTCCGATCTCGCGAAATCGACCGGCTTTTCGATGCCGCTCTATCACGACTCGGAGCCAGCGTGGCGGCAGGGCGCCGATGCGTCCGGCGAGATCGACGTCGCCGTCATCGAGATCGATGGCGCGGCGCTGCCGGAGCCCACGATCTTCCGCGCCTTCACGCCCGCCCATCTGCCGAGCGGGTCCGAAAAGATCGAGACCGGCGCTTCCATCCTCGTGGTCGGATTTCCGCTGGGGTTCCATGACACCTGGCATCACATGCCGGTGGTGCGCGGGGGCGTGATCGCGTCCTCGTTCGGGCTTCGCTTCCAGGGGCAGGGCTTTTTCCTGACCGACGTGCGAACCCATCGCGGCGCCAGCGGCTCGCCGGTCGTGACGCGCGCGGCAAAACCGGCCAGAAAAGGCCGCGCGGCGTCGCTCGATCCGCCGTGGCTGCTGATCGGCGTCCACTCCACGCGCTTCGACGTCGCCCGCGATACCGAGCTTGACGAGGCGCTGGGGCTGAACTGCGCGTGGTACGCGGATATTCTGTTGGGCCTCACCGCCTGAACAGGCCGCCGCCGCGCCTGTGGCTTGGAACTTGCTGCGTGAGCGCGTCCTTGCGCGAAAGCCGACATTTCTCGGCTTCGGCCCAGGACGACGGGTTCCCCGTCGGAAAGGCGTCATGCGATCCTTCGTTCGAACCCGGCGCATGTGCGAATGGGACGATTTTTCCACGCGCCAGGTTTTTGCGCGGGCGCGTCTCGCCGACGGCGCCGCCGCGCCGATGCCGCCCTTCGTGCTCCTGTCGGAGCCGGGCGTGACCGCGGGCGAGCAGCAACAATGTTCGGAAGCCTGGATGCGCGACCGGCTGGCGGGGGCCGCGGAGGAGCGCGCGAGGCTCTGCTTTGCTTTCTCGCGATCCACGCGCGCAAAAATCAGGCTCGCCTATCTCTCCAACGATTTCCAGGAACACGCGACCGCGCTGCTACTGATCGAAACGCTGGAGGCGCACGACCGCTCGCTGTTCGAGGTGCATCTTTATTCCTACGGCGCCGATGACGGCGGCGCCCTGCGCAAGCGGATCGTGGGGGCGGTCGATCGCTTCACCGACATCGGCGCGCTCTCCGATTCGGCGGCAGCGCAGGCGATCCATGCCGACGGCATCGACATCCTGATCGACCTCAAGGGCTATACGCAGAACTCGCGCACGTCGATCCTCGCGTTCCGTCCGGCGCCGATCCAGGTCAATTTTCTCGGCTATCCGGGCACGCTCGGCCCCGAGCTCTGCGACTACATCATCACCGATTCCTTCGTGACGCCGGCCGCCAGCGCCGAAAACTATTCAGAATGTTTCGCGGAACTGCCGAATTCCTATCAGCCGCGCGGCCGCGGGCGGGAAATCGGCCCCGCGCCGAGCCGCGCCTCGGTCGGCCTGCCGGATGCGGGCTTCGTGTTCTGCTGCTTCAACCAGGCCTTCAAATTCACGCCCGATGTGTTCGACGTCTGGTGCCGCTTGCTCGATTCCGTGCCGGGCAGCGTGCTCTGGCTGCTCGCTTCGCGCGAGGCGGAAGGCAATCTTCGCAACGAGGCGCTTCAGCGCGGAATTGGCGCGCATCGGCTGGTGTTCGCCCCCGACGCCGGGCAGGACGACCATCTTGCGCGGCTTCAGCTCGCCGATCTCGTGCTCGACACCGCGCCCTACGGCGCCCACACCACCGCCAGCGACGCCTTGTGGGCCGGCGTGCCGATGGTCACGCGGCCTGGCCCGACGTTCCCCTCGCGCGTCGCCGGCAGCCTGTTGCGCGCGGTCGGCCTGCCCGAACTGATCGTCGAGGATGAGGACGATTATTTCGGTCTCGCCTTCGCGCTCGCCCGCGGACCCGGATCGGCTCGAACTCGTGCGCCGAAAACTCGCGGGCAATCATCACGATGCGCCGCTGTTCGACGTCCTGTCCTATACCGGCCATCTGGAAGGGCTTTTCCGCGCGATGTGGGCGCGTTATGAGCTGGGCCTGCCTTGCGCCGCGATCAGGCAGCCGGGCTGAATCCGGCGCGGTCGCCATTTTTTGCGCGAAAGCGCCGCGCGCGCGACTTGAACGGCTCGCGCGATTCGCCCAACCTGACAGGCGGCGACGGCGGGCGCTTTGGGGAGTCGGCATGGGGCGGTTCAGTCTGATCGGGGGTGTGCGGCGCTTCCGGGGGCGTTTGCTTCTCGTCCTGCTGACGCTCTGGTCGCTGGCGATGGTCGTCCCCGATTTCTATCGCCTCGTCCATCCGCTCGGCTCCTTCGGCCTGCTTGTCGATGGCGACGGCCTTGTCACCGATGTGCGGGGGCCGTTCTCCGACGAGACGGACTCTCCGGCCTGGCAGGCGGGCGTCCGCCCGGGAGACCGGCTCGACCTCGCCAGGATGCGCTGTATCCCGGTCGATACGCTCCGCTGCGCGACCGCTCTCGCGGTGCTGGGGAAAGCGCCGCTGGCCAGCGCCGGCCGCCATGCCGAACTGGCGCTGGCGGCGACCGCGGAAAAGCCGGCGCGCGAAGTCGAACTTGTCGCGGCGACCCGGCCTTTCTCCTGGTGGGTGACGGCGGTGCTGCCGCTCGACCAGATCGCCGCGATTCTCGTCATCCTTGCGGCGGCCTGGCTGGTCTGGACGCGGCCCGGACCGATGACCTGGGGGTTTTTCCTTTACATCATCTGGTTCAATCCGGGCCAGTCGTTCCAATATTATGCGCTGCTGCAACACCGGCCCGCCCTGCTGCTGGCGCAGAATATCGCCGGGGACCTGGCCGAAGGCGCCGGTTTCGCCGGCTTCCTTCTGTTCGCCCTGCGCGCGCCGCAGGACCGGATCACGCCGCGCTGGCGTCCGCTTGAGCGCGCCCTGCCGGTGGTCGCGGTCTTGCTCGCGCTGCTGCTGGCGCTCTCCAACATCAATGTGTTCGGCTATCCCGCCGAGTCGCTGATGCGCGCGGGCACGTTCAGCGGCTTCGCGGTCGCCGCCGCCGCCCTCGCGCTGCTGCTTGCGCGGCGCGGCGAGCAGGCGCCGCTGGACTACCAGCGCCTGCGCTGGGTGATCTGGGGCTGCCTGATCGGCTTGCCCTCGCTCACCATCGCCGATCTCGGCCAGCAGACGACATTGCTCGACCAGCTCTGGGGAAGCGCGCCTGCTCCCGACGGATTCTGGGATCTCGTCCGCCTGATCAACGGCGTGCTGTGCCTGTTCGTTTTCGAGGCGGTGCGGCGGCCCGTGGTCGTCAATGTGACGATTCCGCTGCGCCGGGCGACGATCCTCAGCCTGCTGCTGAGCGCGCCCGCGCTGTTCCTGCATCACCAATACGAGCATCTCAGCGAAGGCGCGCGCGAGAGCCTGGAGCTGCCGGGCTGGGTCTGGCTGGTGATCGCGACGTTCGTCGTCTTCGTCATCTCGCGCCTGCACGAGCTCGCGACCCACCACGCCGACCGCTTCTTCCATCGATCCGTCGCCCGCGTGCGCGACGACCTGAGCCAGCGCATTCTGCAGGCGCCGGATTTCGCCGCGATCGAAACCCGGCTCGCCGGCGAGGCCGCCGCAATTCTGGACCTCGCCTCCGCCGCCGTTTTCCGCAGGGATGGCGATGTGTTCCGGCGCAGCGCCGGCGCGTCCGGCTGGGACGAGCCTTGCGCCGGGACGCTGCGGCCGGAGGAAGGGATGGGAAACCTGTCCGCGCCTCGCCCGTTCGAGATCGTCAGCCGACGTCGCTGAGCGCGCCAATCTGCCCGGCGGTCTGGCCCGGCCGGTTTTCGCGGTTCCGATCGCCAATCGTTTCGAAAGCTTTGCCGTCGCGCTCTACGGGCCCCATGCCTCCGGCGCCAATCTCAACGACGACGAGCGCGCGGCTCTCGCCGAACTCGGGAGGCTCGCCGGCGAAGTCTGGACGAAACTCGACCGTGACGGGCTGCTGCGGCGCATCGAGACGCTCGAGGGCGAAAACGAATCGCTCGCCGCGAAATTGGCGTCGACGCCCGGCGGACGCTAACACCCTGACCTCAACCGCCAATACGTCGGCGATTGAGGTGCCCGGCGCGTCAGCCGCCGCGCCGGTCGGCGCGGATACCAAGGGTCATTTTCAATGCCCCTTGGTATGATCCTGCCAGCCCGTCGCCGCCATTCCCGAGGTTCGATCGTGAGACTGCTCAAGCGATTTTTCCAGCGCCTGCTGATCTTCGCGCTCGGGGTGGCGAGCGTCTGGCTGATCGTGTTCGTCGTGTTCGAATTCGCCGACAACCGGCTGCCGTGGATCCTGGCGCTTGGCGTCACTTACGCCGTCGCCGCCTATGGCGTCCTGCCCCAGGCCGTCCGGATGGGGCTGAAAATCCTGCAGCGCCGGCATGTGCCGAGTTTCACCACGACCGGCGACGGCCTGCCCGGCGACCCGGTCAATCTTGTGCTGACCGGCACGCTGGGCCAGCTCCGCTCCGCCTTCGCCACCGCCGGCTGGACGGAGGCCGACCGTCTGGGGATGGCGAGCTCATGGCGCATGGTTCGCGCCTTCGTGTTCAACTCGCCCTATCCGAAGGCCCCGTTCAGCACGCTTTATCTGTTCGGCCGGGGCCAGGACATCGGCTTCCAGGAGCCGATCGGCGACAGTCCGCGCAAGCGCCATCACATCCGGTTCTGGGCTCTGCCGCTCGTTCACGCCGAAGAGACCGTCGGAACAGCCGCTTTCTGGCTCAACGCCGACCGTCCGCCAGACGAGGACCGCGTTCTCTGGGTCGGCGCCGGAACGCGGGACACCGGATTTTCGCTGACCGAACTCACGTTCCAGATCACGCATGCGACCGATGCCGACGCCAATGCCGAACGCGACTTCATCGTGGCGGAATTGGCGAAACACCAGGTGATCGGAGCGGTCACCCGGCTCGAGCAGGGCGAGAAACTCCAGACCGCGCGGGTCAACCATTACATCACCGACGGCGACGTGAGTTCGGCCGACCTCGTCGCGACCTGAATTGTCAGGACGCTTCCGCGTCGCGTCGCGACGCCGTTTCGACGCCGAGTTCGGGAAAGGCGATGATGCGGGATTGCCGGAAATCGGTGCGGGCGACGATCGCTCCCGTTTTTTCGAGCTGATCGAGCATCCGCCGGGCGCGGCCGGGCGAATGGCTGCCGAAGAATTGCGCGATCTCCTCGTCGGGCGGACAGGCCTGCCCGGTGACCGCCGCGCGGCTCAGCAGCAGAAACACGCCCTGCAAATCGTCGGGCGCCCGCTGGACGAGGTCGATGGCGCGGCTCCAGGCGTCCTCGTCGGCGTCGTCCGGATAGGCCAGGCGGGCGCGCATGATCGTGGCGCGGCGACGGAAGGCCGCGAGGTCGGGGGCGCCGGCGCCCAGCCGGCGTATGCGCCAGCGCACCAGAAAATCCTGATGCAGCGCCGCGGCGGGCTGGAAGGCGAAACGCGGCTCGGCCAGCATCTGGCGCAGGATGGCGTCGACTTCCGCCTCGCGTTCCTCGTCGGTGCGTTCGGGCGGCGGCGCGGCGACGAACTGGGGCGCCGCCGCCTGTTCGATCCGCGCGAAAATGTCCTGCGCCGGAGCGGATCGCGGCGCTGGCGAGCGAAACAATTCGATTTGTTCGGCGTCGTTGGGCGCAAAGATCAGATCCTGCACGTCCTGGCCTTGTCGGCCATGGGGCAGGGGCAGCAGCTTGGGCGCGCCGCTGCGATCCGCCGTTTCGACCGGGCCGATGCGCATGGCCGACGGCCGCCGCGCGATCGCGGGGCCAAGGCCGATGAAGGCGCCGCGCTCGAGGTCGCGAAAAGCCTCGGCCTGCCGGCGCTCCATGCCGAGAAGATCGGCGGCGCGGGCCATGTCGATGTCGAGAAAGGTGCGGCCCATCAGGAAATTGGAGGCTTCGGCGGCGACGTTCTTGGCCAGTTTCGCCAGCCGCTGCGTGGCGATGATTCCCGCGAGCCCGCGCTTGCGGCCCCGGCACATCAGATTGGTCATGGCGACGAGGCTCATGCGGCGGGCTTCGTCCGAAGCGTCGGCGGCGGCGGCCGGGGCGAACAACTGGGCCTCGTCCACCACCACCAGCGCGGGAAACCACAGGTCGCGGTCGGCTTCGAACAGAGCGTTGAGAAATTGCGCGGCGCAGCGCAACTGGCCGTCGACTTCCAGCCCCTCGAGATTGAGCACGACCGAGGCGCGATGGCGCCGGACTCGCGCGGCGATGGCGGGCAGTTCGCGCTCGCATTCGGCGGCGTCGAGCGTCAGATGGCCGTAATGCTCGGCCAGCGAGACGAAATCGCCTTCGGGATCGATGACGATCTGCTGGACGAGTCGGGCGCTCTGTTCGAGCAGGCGGCGCAGCAGGTGCGATTTTCCCGACCCGGAATTGCCCTGCACCAGCAGGCGGGTCGCGAGCAATTCCTCAAGGTCGATGCAGGCCGGGGCGCCCGCGCCCGTCACCCCGATGTCGATATGTGTTCCCATCCGCTTCCCAAGGCGCCTTTCGCCCGCGCGACGATTCGGCAAATCGCCGGCGCCGAGCCGGTGGTAGCATCTCCGCTCGCGGACAATCGATCCTTGCCAGCGTCATTCACAGATTTTTGGCGCGCCGGAATTTGGTCGCCCGGAGGCCCGGGCGGGCAGCGGGTTCGCGACCGCGCGCCACGAGCGAGCGGCGCCCGGCTTTGCTATCGGTGCTATATTTGGACCACAATTGCGCCTATGCTTCGCCCCTGATGACACGGAAATCGACAGTTCAGAGCCGAATCCCCACGCCGCCGCCCTTACGGACGGGCGCGAAGGCGGGCGGCTATGGGTCGATGGGGCGCCAGCCGCCGGACGCTGCGAATCCCGCTTTGTCGGAAGCGCCGCCCGGCCAGATCGGCCAGACCGACATGGCCGGCCTGGTCCGCGGACCCGCCCGCTGGATCGAGACTCTCCAGGAGGCCGATCTGGAAGCCGTCCGGATCCTGTCGCGCACCGCGCGCTCGCGCGCAGGGCGATTGTGCGCCATCGGCATCAGCAAGCTCGGCAACGGCTGGATCTACATCCTGCTGGCGGCCGCGGTTTTCGCCCACTGGGGCCTGTCCGGATACAAGGTCATCCTCTGCGCTGGCGTCAACGCCGGGGTGACGCATAGTCTCTATCCGCTGATCAAGCGACGCTATCGGCGACGCCGGCCGTTCAAGGTCGATCCGGAGTTGTCGTCCCTGCTGGCGACGCTCGACGAACATTCCTTCCCCAGCGGTCACGCCATGACCCTGGCGGCGGTGCTGACGCCGATCGTCATGCTCTGGCCGGCCGCTGCGATTCCCGCCGTCTTGATGTTCCTCGGACTGGCCTGGTCCCGGATCGCGACCGCCCATCATTATCCGAGCGACGTCCTCGCGGGCGCGTTGCTGGGAATCGGGCTGGGCTATCCGATCTTCCTGGCGTTCATTTCCATCTGGTGAGGCGCCGGCGCGGCCGGCTTTCCGCGCCAAACGCGTCCTGGGCTTTCAGCGTTCCTCATCGACCGATTCGAGCGTCGCGAAAGCGACGACTGCAAGAGTCCGCCAAGTCCCGCGCCGCGAGTGGCGTTTTCGCCCGTGAGGAGAGTTGGATTACACCCCACCGTCGAAGCTTCACCGGGTCTTGCAGATTCGGCGAATGTTGGGGTGATTGTGGTCAAAGATGAGGGCGGCAACAGGTTGTTGTTGGTAGAAGCGTTGCAAGATGCCGGAATTACTGTCCATCTCAATGAGAGCGTTACCCTTCCAGGTAAAGACCCGCGTGTTCTGGTAGGCAGCAAGCCCAAGCCAGACCTTAAATAGCATGGCTCCATTCGCGCGCCCCGCAGGGCGCCGAAGGGATGCGCCTGCGGTGAGCCATGGATAAACCTCTCACGCGGTGACGAAAAAATCTCCGTGCGTCGCGCGAATGAAAATCAAGGACGGCGGGGGCAAAGCACGGTGCTGCTGGTGGCTGTGTGGTAGCTAGCCAATTTAGCCGCAATGCGGAATGCTCGTCAGTTATTGAAAACGTTGGCGCACCCGAAAGGATTTCGAACCTGTGGCCTCTGCCTTCGGAGGGCAGCGCTCTATCCAGCTGAGCTACGGGTGCTTCTCGCCCTGTTTAGCCGATGGCTCGCCCGCGGGCAAAGCAAATTTGCTCGCTTCGGGCCGCCCTTTCCCTTGGAGGGCGTTTGTCCTGGCGTGTAAATGTTTTCCATCCCGCTCTTCCGGCCTCTCTGATACAGAAAGCGCATGACCGACACTTCCCGTCCCCTCGCTCCCGGCGACCACGTTTTTCTGGTCGACGGTTCGTCCTTCGTCTTTCGCGCCTATTTTCAGTCGATCCGGCAGGACCAGAAATACAATTACCGCTCCGACCGGCTGCCGACCGGCGCCGTGCGGCTGTTCTGCACCAAGCTCTTCCAATTCGTGCGCGAGGGCGCCGCCGGCATCAAGCCGACGCATCTCGCGATCATTTTCGACAAGACCGAGAATTCGTTCCGCAAGGAGCTCTACCCGCCCTACAAGGCCAACCGCTCCGAGCCGCCCGAAGATCTCGTTCCGCAATTTCCGCTGATGCGCGCGGCGGTGCGCGCCTTCGGCCTCATGCCGGTCGAGCAGGACATCTACGAGGCCGACGATCTCATCGCGACCTATGCCAGGCAGGCGCGGGCGGGCGGCGCGGATGTGCTGATCATTTCCGCCGACAAGGATCTGATGCAGCTCATCGAGCCCGGCGTCGCGATGTACGATCCGGCCTCCGGCGACCGCGAGGAGCGCCGGATCGGCCGCGACGAGGTGCGTCGCCTATTTCGGCGTCGCCGCCGGAAAAAGTCGTCGACGTTCAGGCGCTCGCCGGCAATTCGACCGACAACGTGCCTGGCGCGCGCGGCATCGGCGTCAAGACCGCGGCGCAGCTGATCAACGAATATGGCGATCTCGACACGCTGCTGGCCCGCGCCGGCGAGATCAAGCAGCCCAAGCGCCGCGAGACGCTGACCGACCCCGGAGATCGTCGAGACTCGTGCGATTATCGAACCAGCTCGTCGACGCTCGTCGACGATGTCACGGTCGAGACGCCGCTCGACGATCTCGGCCTGCCGCGCCGGAGGGGAAGACGCTCGTCGCCTTTCTCAAGGCGATGGAATTCACGACGATCACGCGCCGCGCGCCGAGATCTATGGCGTCGACGCCGACGCGATCGAGCCCGATCCCGCCTTTGTCGGCCCCGGCGGCTGGCGCGGTCGCAACGGCGAGGTCGCCGCGCGAGGCGAGCCGAGCGGAGGCCGCGCCGGCGCAGCGCAGCGGCGCCGACGCGCCGTCGAGGCCGCGGCGCGCGGCGCTCGCCAAGGCGCGCGGCGGAGGCCGCTCGTCGGCGCCGGTGCGATCGCAGCCGCCTATCGCAGCGATCTCGACGCTCGAAGAGCTCGCAGAGCTGGATCAACGCGGCGCCTTCGAGGCCGGCGTCATCGCAGTCGACACCGAGACCTCCTCGCTCGATCCGATGCAGGCCGATCTCGTCGGCGTTTCGCTCTGCGTGGCGCCGGGCACGGCGTCTATATTCCGCTGGGCCACGCGGCGAAGGCGCGGCGATCTCTTCGGCGGCGGCGATGCCTGCCCGGGCCAATTGCCGGCGGCGACGTGCTCGCGCGGCTGAAGCCGCTGCTCGAAGCGCCCGGGCGTTCTGAAGATCGCGCAAGAACATGAAATTCGACTGGCTCGTCTTCGCCCAGCACGGCATCGAAATCGCGCCGATCGAGGACACTATGCTGCTCTCCTATGTGCTCGACGCCGGCCGAACGGTCACGGCATGGACGAGTTGTCGCGAAACATCTCGGCCACAAGCCGATCGCAGTTCGGCGAGGTCGCCGGCTCCGGGCAAGAGCTTCATCGGCTTTGCCCGCGTGCCGATCGACAAGGCGACGGAATATTCGGCCGAGGATGCCGATGTGACGCTGCGACTGTGGCGCGTGCTGAAGCCGCGCCTCGCCGCCGAAAACATGACGACGCGTCTACGAGACGCTGGAGCGGCCGATGGTCGAGGCGCTGGCGCGCATGGAGCGGCGCGGCATCGCCATCGACCGCGACATCCTGTCGCGGCTGTCGGGCGAATTCGCGCAGGGCATGGCGCGGCTCGAGGCCGAGATCTACGAACTCGCCGGCGAGACGCTTCAATCTCGGTTCGCCGAAGCAATTGGGCGACATTCTCTTCGGCAAGATGGGCCTGCCCGGCGGCAAGAAGACCGCGACCGGCGCCTGGTCGACCTCGGCGGGCGTGCTCGACGATCTCGCCGAACAGGGCAACGCCTTCGCCGCCCGCATTCTCGACTGGCGGCAGTTGCAGAAACTGAAATCGACCTATACCGACGCCCTGCCGCGGCTATCGTCAATCCCACGACGGACCGCGTGCATACTTCCTTTGCGCTGGCGGCGACGACGACCGGCCGGCTCTCGTCGTCCGAACCCAATCTGCAGAACATTCCGGTGCGCAACGAAGCGGGCCGCAAGATCCGCACGGCTTTCGTCGCGCACGCCCGGCCACAAGCTGATCTCGGCCGATTATTCGCAGATCGAACTGCGCCTGCTCGCGCATATCGCCGACATTCCGCAATTGCGGCAGGCCTTCGCCGACGGGCTCGACATTCACGCGATGACGGCGTCGGAAATGTTCGGCGTGCCGGTCGAGGGCATGCCCGGCGAAGTCCGCCGCCGTGCCAAGGCGATCAATTTCGGCATCATCTACGGCATTTCGGCTTTCGGCCTCGCCAATCAGCTCGGCATCCCGCGCGAGGAGGCGGGCGCCTACATCAAGCAATATTTCGAGCGCTTTCCCGGCATCCGCGCCTATATGGACGCGACCAAGAAACGCGCGCGCGAGCAGGGCTATGTGACGACCATCTTCGGCCGCAAATGCCATTATCCGCGCATCAACGTCGTCGAACCCGTCGGAGCGCGCCTTCAACGAGCGCGCGGCGATCAACGCGCCGATCCAGGGCTCCGCCGCCGACATCATCCGCCGCGCCATGGTGCGGATGGACGCGGCGCTCGACGCAGGCCGGGCTCTCGCGCGCAGATGCTGCTGCAGGTGCATGACGAACTCGTGTTCGAGGCGCCGGACGAGGAAGTCGAGGCGACGATCGAGGTGGTGCGCAAGGTGATGGACCAGGCGCCGCATCCCGCCGTGCAGCTCCGGTGCCGCTGCAGGTCGAGGCGCGCGGCGCCGAAATTGGGACGAGGCGCATTGAGGCGGAGGGCGGCGTCAGACGCTGATTTTGCCATCCACATTGCGATGTCCTTGCGGACAGATGCCGCCTGACTGCATCCGGCGCGCATTTTATCGCAACGACCAAGATCGGCTACAACATCAAACGGCTGCTCGTATTGCGCAACACCGCCGCGGCGCCAGCGTAGCCAGCGCCGAATCGGCTGTTCACCGCTCTGGCCGGCGAATTCCGGCATCAAGTGGCGGTTGATAGAACCGTCCAGTTTTGTTCGCGCGAGCCAGTCCGACGGCGGCTTTGCGCCCCGATTGCGGTCACCCCTTGAGGTTCAATGCCAGCAAGGCCCGAACCCGCCCGCCATCGCCCACCTAAAGGCCATGGGCGTCGAGGGCGTCTATGCTCTGTGCCGCGATTGCAGGCGGGCTGACCCGGTGTCCTTCGACGTCGTGGCGCTGCCCGATGAAACGCTCTTTCCGAACATCGCGAAGATGAGGTGCTTCAGGTTCGAGGGGTGCGGTTCGACGAACGCGGTCTTGACGCCGGATTGGCGCGGCATGAATGCGCCAGACGCGGGCGGAATGTGACGGACGGGTGGAGGAAACTGTCGGGGTGCCGGGAAGTCGCCGCTGCGCGTCCCGGAACGCCCACGTTAGAATTTTTTTTATGAACTCGCGGCTCCGCTTGACATAGAGGGCTCATAAAATCGTAATATGTTGTTAACTTACTTACGCGTCGGCAGTTCGGTCAAAAATAGAAAATCGTGGACTATGCCTCAGGCGCTTCCATTTTTTTAAACTTGGGGCGTGGGCCTATTTTCGCGTGCGACTGCGGGAGGAAAGCGCAATGGTTCAGCGTCAGCTGCGCACGAAAACGGAACTGGAGGAGCTTTGCCTGATGGCGCTGCAAGGCCATCTGGGTCTAAACCATCTGGACTTCGTTAAAATCGGCCCGTATTCCGGTCTAGAAGGTTGGACATGGAACGTGCTCGAGGCCGGCCCCAATATTCGCGAAACGGAACTGAAAGAGGCGGTCGATGTAGCGCGGGTGTTTCAAGAGAATTTCGATTTGAGAAATTGATTAGATCGGATTGCACCGTCTGACGAACTTGTGAAGCTGAACGTTTTTTGATACGGGCTTCGCGTCGTGGAACGTAGAGGCCGTTATGAGCTTTTCTCATCCCCTCGCCAAAAAGGCCAAAGTCTGGCCGATGATATCGCAAGACGGCTCAGAGCGTCATGTGCTCGTCGTACTGACCACCCTGGAGCTCGATCCAGAAAGCGACAAATACAAAAAAAAGCTGGTCGATCGGTTGTCTGAGGTGGCGGCAGCGCATGTGGCCGAGCATTTCGATATCACCGACTTTATCCTGATCAACCGCCCGAAAGATTGGGACTAACCCGCCCGCAATCATGGGTGGCTTTGCTGAGCTAATTGAAATCACCCGTGATTCGGCGGAGCCGCGTCACTAAATCTTCGAGTCGTTCCTCAATGAGAGGAAGCGCTAGTTCCGGCGTCATCAAGTCAATATCGTGGACATCCCAATATTCCATTCGATCGATGTCGTTGATCGTAAGCCACGAATGGAACCGGTTCTTCATAAGAGGAAAGTGCTCAGCATATTTTAGCCCTACGATGTGATCTGCATCGTTCAGGTCAGCGAGTTTGAGCTGAATCGGCATTCTGACGAATTGACGATCCAAATGGACGCCTCGTCGTTGAAGCGCCGTTACCGTCTGCGCGGCGATCGGACCAATGTTGTTGCTGCCAAGGTCCACGGCAATTCCCCGCGATGCAGCGATCCATCCGGGACATTTTCTAGGAGCCAGAAAGTTGAACAACTCTTCTGCAAAGCGGCTTCTATAGTAGTTCCCTGTGCAAAGGAAGAGAACGACTTTCATAACAGATCCCCAATGTCGTTCCTTTCGAACGCATATGAAATGGCATGCCAATTTGTGTTTTTCGCGACGCATCTAAGGCTCGATACGGCCAAGCGTCCAAATAACAAAACGCCCGCCAGTACATCCGCGGCGGGCGCTTCCGATTTCCCTCGGCCCCTCGGCAGGACGCTGAATTGATTTCAAGGTGCGCACAGTCGATAACGATTTCGCGGTCTCACGGTTCTTTCACTGGCGCAAGCTTTATCGATGCGTCGCCAGATGCAATCTGCCGAATTTTATTACTGAGCCCGAATGTCGTCTTCACGCGCTTGCTTGGACGCCTCAGGCTTACAAATAACGCGAATTTTCCTGGCGAAAGCCTTATCCGTTGAGCGCCGCATTGGTCGCGCGCAGGCGGTCGACCAGTTCCGCCATGACGTACCAGGCGAAATGCGGCACCGCTTCGATCATGTAGCGGAAATTCTTGCGGTCGATCAGCGCCAGTTTCGCGTCTTGGGTGACCACAGCGGTCGCAGTGCGCGGCTTGCTGTCGAGCAGGCTGACGATGCCGAGCGCGTCGCCCGGGCCGATCAACTCGATGACTTTACCGCGATGGGTCACGTCGATGACGCCTTCGAGCACAATATACATGTGGTCGGGAGTGTCGCCCTCGCGAAAGATAACGGCGTCCGCGGGGAATGCGATCGTCGCGCCGAGGCCGCGTGCCGTCTCGCGGAAATCGACGTTGATCTGACTCGGGAAGACAATCTGGGTCAGGGCCGCCCCCCCTTCATTCTTTTGCTGGAGGATGGGTCATGATTTTGTCGCAATAAAATCAAGCTTGCGTGCGGGCCTTCGGTCGCAAAGGCCGGTTTTCCGGCGCGTGGGTCGCTCAGTAGAAATCCGCTTTAAGTCGACAGGCAACTCCGCTCACGCAACGACGATAAGTCTTAAATCGGCGGCGGGAAGCGGGAACAGCGCGAAGGACCGGTCCAGCGACAACACCGGTCGCACTGGAAAGGATGCCTCAACAGCGGACATCGTTTGTTCAATCACTGCATCGCCCGCTATCAAAATCTTAGCTATCGCCAGCAGGAATACGCTGCCGGCGATAGCTGCCAACGCACACGTGTCACGCTACCCGTCGACCTGCGGCCAATTCTTTTACGGCTTCGGTCGTCAGCGGTTGGCCGCCAATGCCCCACTCACCGCTGTTAACCTCGAAAATTTTCACCCATGTCACGCCGCGCATGTTTTCGCCTTCGACCGAAACCATGGCATCAGTCAACTTTTGGATAATCTGCTTTTTTTGCTCGGCGTTGAATACGCCCTTGATCAGATGGACATCGATCTGTGGCATTGCCCTGTCTCCTTTGTTTGGGCTTCGCTTAAGGATCAAGCTGTGGTTATTGCACGGCCAGATCGGCGAGCGATTGGGTTTCATCGAATTGCGTCTGCACCTGCACGCCGCTACGAAGCGTCTGGAAGACGATGCAGCTGTGTTCGGCTGCTGCGAGCAGCAGCTTCATCTTTTCCACAGGCACATTCATGGCTGTTTCCACGCGGACCTCGCAGGTCATTTTCTGGAACCCCACCGGAACTTCGCGATCTACGAGCAGGGTGCCGCGGACGTCAACTCCAGCCCGCGCGCTCACTTCAAGACGAGCAATCGAAATCTCGAGCCGGTCGGCAATGATTCGAATTGTCGAGTGGAGACAGGAAGCGAGCGCCGCACACAGGAGATCGCCGGGGTTGGGATGATCATGATAGCCGCCGACCGCGCGATGAATGCCGATTTGCCAGTGACTCGCCATATCCTTGTCCGGGCGCGACTGCGCAATGGAACGGATCTTCCGCGCCATTGGCTATGGTTCCGGCGCCGTCGACGATCCAGGCTTCTTTTGGAGCCGTGCGATATCGCTCGCGCAGCGGGTCCTGCCGCTGCTTGGCAATTCCTGTTGTTGGGGTGTTCATGGTGCTGACCTTTCAGATTTGATTCTGAAAGGATGCATCCGACGTCCATCGAAGTATTGAGGCGCAAGCCCCGTTCGTAACGCCTTTTTCTTCGGAAAAAGGCGTAATTGTGGGGCGCTGGTCCCAGTCGGCGGGGCAATCAGTCCCGGCCGAGACCTGCCTTGCGCGCGAGAACGATCGCCTGAGAGCGGTGCTCAACCGCAAGCTTGGCAAAAATCGTGGTGATGTGATTGCGTACTGTTTTCTCGGAAATACCCGCCATTCCGGCGATCTCGGCATTGACCATTCCCCGCGCGATGGCGTCAAGAATCTCTCTCTCCCGGGCGCTCAATGCGTCCAGTTTGTCTTGCGAAGGCGTTTCAGCGGGTTCGTCAGCCTTGAGAAAATTGTTCATTTCGCTGCGAAAAGTCTGCCAAGCCTTCTCATTGGCCAACAGGATATGGTTCTTGCCTTCTAGCGGGACAAAGCGCGCATTTGGGATAGCTGCGGCAAGCCGGCGCCCTGCCTCGAACGGCACCATCGCATCGCCTTTGACGTGGAAAACAAGGGTCGGAGTTTTCAGTTTGCTAACCTCGGCGCGAATGTCGAAGCTGTTGAACGCGTCCCACAGCTTTTTGGCGTTCGGTGCTGACGCGCTGCGCCGCTGAAGTTCGCCGATCCAGCGGAGCTGTTCCCTGGTCGCATCAGGAAGCAGCAAATTGGCAAAGACCTCGCGAAACGCTCCAGCGTCGCGACCCCAACCGAACTCGATCATCTGCGACAGCGCATGCGCCTGCTTCTGCGAGCCTTCATCGACGCCACTGGCGTAAGCGCCAGCCAGATAGCTATCATAAAGGATAAGTCGGCTGACACGGTCGGGATAGCGGGCTGCATAGGCGGCAGCAACGACGCCTCCCTGGCAGAGTCCTATCAGTGGAAAACGCCGAAGACCTGCGGCGTTGACCACTGCTTCGAGATCGCTGATCCATGCGTCAAGGCCGAAATTATCGACGTTGCGGTCCGACAGGCCCGAGCCGCGCGGGTCATAACGAATGAGCGTATGGCCTTCGGCAAGCGCCTCAAACCAGTGGCGCCAAATTGCGCTATCCCAATCGAGTTCGAGATGGGTAAACCAATTTGCCGTCCGAACCAACGGCGAACCATCGCCGGCCTTGGCAAAGGCTATTCGTATTCCGTCATGCGCGGTGCAGAATTGTATCCGCTGCTTCATCTGATGTGAACCGTGCGCCCGGTGACACCCATTCTACCAAAATAGCATAATCGAGCCGGGTCCAAGTGAAGTGAAATAAATCACAGCAGCCAGGTCGTTGCGGCAACGACGGCGCTTTGTATGGTTGGCGACCGGCCGCTCAGGTTCACGAATACGCGTCGCCGAAGCCGGGAAAGTCCGCTGACGAGGTTGCACCGGCCATTGCGAGAAAAGCCTGAAAGACGCCTTCGATGATGGGTTTCGGACGCCGGCCCCAACACGAGTGAACGGTCCAGCGCAGGGGCCGGCGTTCGAAAGCCTCTCTAGGAGGAAACCGCGGGCAGGAAAGGCTGCGTTTGCAGCGGGGCCGGCTATGGGGATTTGAAGGCGGCGGTCAGCGCAGGCCGGTCTCTGTTTCGAGCGCCGGCGCCGGGATCTGACGCTTGGCGGCGCGACGAGGAAGCTGTTCGGCGGAGCCGCGCGTGTGTTTTATCGGGCTTTGGGCTGTTGAAACGGGTTCGGGAAAGGGCCGCGGACACAACACGCCAGCGCCAGGACGAAGGCGGCGGCGAAGGCGAGCAGAACTGGGAAGCGAAGAGCGGCGTCATGATGGTCATGAGGTGTCGATCCTGATCCGACAGGGCGAGGCCGGTCGCGCGGGGCGCACGCCTTCGAACGTTTCGATGATGATCATCCGACCGCCGCAACAGGGGCATTTATGCGCGCCGTCAACGGGGTCGGCGCCGCCATCCGGTCTTGGGCTGTTGCTGCGGCGAGGCCTCGGCGACCGCCAGCAACGCGCGGACGCGCTCGATGTTGCAGGCGCGCACGGCGCTGGCGAACAGGCCGTAATGGCGGATGCGGTGGAAGCCGCTCGGCAGCACGTGCATGAGGAACCGGCGGATGAACTCGGCGCCGTCGAGCGTCATGGTCTTGAGCCGGTCGCCGCTTCTTGATCCGGTAATCTTTCCATTTGAAGGTGACGCCCTCGTCGTCGAGCGCGACGAGCCGGGAGTTCGAGATGGCGACGCGGTGGGTGTAGCGCGACAGATAGGCGAGCACAGCCTTCGGCCCGGCGAAGGGGCGCTTGGCGTAAACGACCCATTCGGAGCGACGCAGGGGCGCGAGGGCGGCGGCGAACGCCTTGCTGTCGGCGAGGGCTGCGAGATCGCCGAAGAAGGCCAGGCGGCCGGCGGCGTGAAGCGCGGCGAGACCTTCGAGGAACAGCCGGCGGAACAGGCGCGAGAGCACGCGCACCGACAGGAAGAAGCCTGGCTTGCAGGCGATCCAGCGCGATCCGTCCGGCGACAGGCCGCCGCCGGGAACGATGATGTGGACATGGGGATGATGGGTCAGCGCCGATCCCCAGGTGTGCAGCACGGCGGTGAGGCCGATGCGGGCGCCGAGATGCTTGGGATCGGCGGCGATGGTCGTCAGCGTCTCGGCCGCCGTCTTGAACAGCAGGTCGTAGACGGCGGCCTTGTTCTGGAACGCGATCGCCGCGATCGCCGCCGGCACGGTGAAGACGACGTGGAAATAGGCAACCGGCAGCAGGTCGGCTTCGCGGTCCTCCAGCCATTGTCGGGCGGCGGCGGCCTGACACTTCGGGCAATGGCGGTTGCGGCAGGAGTTGTAGGCGATGCGCGTGTGCGCGCAGTCCTCGCAGCGCTCGACATGACCGCCGAGCGCGGCAGGTGCGGCAGTGTTCGATCGCCGACATCACCTTCAATTGGGCGAGGCTGACATGGCCGGCGTTGGCCTTGCGCCAGTCCGCGCCATGGGCGTGGAAAATGTCGGCGACCTCAAGATGAGGCCGCGGCATGCGGCGCGCGTCAGGCGGGCGGCGGCGCCCGGCCAGGTTGGCGCTCAGGCTTTCCAGCGGGCTGGCGACGTCGCGGATCGTGTTGACGGCGACGCGGGTGTAGAGCGCCGTCGTCTCCAGCTTGGCGTGGCCGAGCAGGACCTGGATCACGCGGATGTCGACGTTCTGTTCGAGCAGATGGGTGGCGAAGCTGTGCCGCAGGGTGTGGGGCGACACGCGCTTGGCGATGCCGGCCGCCCGCGCCGTTTCGCGCACGACGCGGCTCAACTGGCGCGCCGACATCGGGTTGACCGGGTTCTGTCCGGGAAACAGCCAGGCCTGCGGCCGCGCCGCGCGCCACCAGTCGCGCAGCCATTCCAGCAGTTGCGGCGACAGCATGACATAGCGGTCGCGCTGGCCCTTGCCCTGTTCGACCCGCAGCGTCATGCGCTTGCTGTCGATGTCGGACACCTTCAGGGCGACGACCTCGGAGACGCGCAAGCCCGCGCCATAAGCGACGCCGAACGCGGCCTTGTACTTCAGGCCGGGCGCGGCTTCGAGCAGGCGAGCCATCTCCTCCTGGCTCAGCACCACCGGCGCCCGGCGCGGCTTATGCACGCCAGCGAGATGGCGGGCGAGTTCCGGCCGTTCGAGCGTGACGTTGAAGAAGAACCGCAGCGCGGCGACGGCGGCGTTGATGGTCGGCGCGCCGATCTGCTGCTTGGCCATATGCAGCTGAAAGAGCCGAACGTCCTCAGCCGTGGCGGTGTCCGGCGAACGGCCGAGAAAGACCGCGAAGTTCCGCACGTGGCGGAGATAATCCTTCTGAACCTTCTCCTTGAAGCGGCGCGACGTCATGTCCTCGATCATGCGCTGGCGCAACGGGCTGTTGGGCTTGTCGATCATCGCGAAAGCTCCTGTCTCGCATGGGGTTGAACCCCATGATTTTGAGACAGGTCAGCCTCCGCGCATCAGCTATTCCGCCCCCACGAACCTCGCCGCTGCTACCGCGAAGCGGTTTCGTCCTTGAGCCGACAGCAGACCTAAAACTGTCGCCAAGATCGCCGGCGTGACCATGTTCATGTCGGCTTCGATCATCAACAGCTTCGCGGCGAACCCGGCCAGGGAATAGACGCTCATTGTTGCAGCCCCCATAAAACAAGATCGCCGCCCGATCCCTCTTTTTTGATGGATAAATCGATATAAGCATCGCGCGCGCTGGGTATGGTTTCTGCCAGCGTGGCTTCTCACTCACTTCCGGACCTGCTCAGGGCTGGTGCGACTGCACCTCTTTCCGACACCTGCTTGTCGTCGCTC
Source organism: uncultured Alphaproteobacteria bacterium (assembly GCA_963811975.1). Taxonomy (GTDB): domain Bacteria; phylum Pseudomonadota; class Alphaproteobacteria; order Rhizobiales; family Beijerinckiaceae; genus Rhodoblastus. The sequence goes on along the minus strand of CAWETR010000017.1, from coordinate 4,520 downwards.
TCGTGCTAAAATCAATAAAAATAGTACGGAGGGGACCATGTCAAAATCAAAATCAAAATCGTTGATCAAGGACAAATGGACGACGCTGGAGATCGACAAGGACGGAAATTTCGAAAGGGTGTTGATCGTATCGACAAAAGTCGTTTTGGATCCGAACGACGATGACCACAGTTCCACGAAGCGCCTTGCGCCACGAGCGCAAACTCTGCGGCGACTGTCCCAAATGATCTGCTGCTCCGTCATTCGATGGCCTGAGTCGTCCGCTAGTCTAATGAAAGGAACCGGAAGAGCCGCTGCAGGCGACGGCGGAAGGGACTTTTTTGGCGCCCTCGCAGTCAGCTTCGAGCGCGGCGAGAAGTTCGCCAAATTCTGAACGTCTGCAGCTTCCAAAAGTATTAGCGGGAGATTGCCATGCTGACGCGTAGACACGTGAATTTGCTTCTCGTCGCCAGCGTTGCGGCCTTTCATCAGTCGGAAGCCAGGGCGGAAAATACCGCAGTATTTTCCGCATACGCAATGCGGACGACATGGCATCCGATACCTTCGATCGGCGATTGGCCGTTGGATCACACGGCCGTCGCGGTGTCGAACGGTGACGAGTACGGGTGTTTTGGACGCAAGCAATCCGAGGAACCCGGCAATGCGCGCTTGGTCGCGCAGGGCAGGGGCGACTTTGCATGGGCGAAGGAAATCGCCGGCAGGGAAGACTTTCACGCGGGCATTGATTACGGGGTGACTGGCATTTGCAATCAATGTGCAAACAGGATTTTGCTTCCTGCCAATATTGATGTCAGAAACGCATTCGGCAACGAGATCGCAACGCCAATTTTCGGCAGCTACGGACTTGGACAGGACGCTTTGATAAAAAGGGTCGAGGATGCGGCCTTCGCCGTTAATCGCCAGTTCCCGGGCCGCATACTGGACGAGACAGTCCACGAAGTCGTCGCGCGAATTTCCGGGGGGCTGAATGGCGAGTGGGAAATACTCAATGCAGATATGGAACGATTTCTGAAGCCCGCCCTGGGCGCGCAGTACGACAAGTTTAAATCAGACATTGAGGATGTTTATCAATCACTGTACTATAAGCGAGTTGCGCTATATGACGCCTACTCGAACGGCCGCATTGACAAGCCTCGTTTCATCGCGCGGATGAATCAAGGATTTGCATCTGCCCTGGATGACCTGCATGACGTGATGGGGGACGGCGCCTTCAAGAAGATCGTTCCCGTGCCGCCCGGCGTCGCCGCGGACTATGTTTTTTATAACCTCCCGGGCCAGTACAGGTAAAAAACGAGTGCGCCTTGAAGCATCCCTGCGGAATTCGACTGGGGCGGCCGGGCGCCTTTCGACCTTGCTGGCGGCACTGCTGGCTCTTGCCGCATTGTTCGGCCTGGCGATCCAGTTCGGCCTTCAGCTCGGCTACACTCCGGGTCTATGGGTCGCGCTTTGGGTGTTGCTGCGATTTTTCACCATCATGGCCAACGCCCTGATCGTCGTCGTCTTCGCCCGAGCGGTCTTTTCGCCGATCCCGCCGATTGTATTGAACGGAGCCATCCTCTTCACCCAGCTCGTCGGCGTCGTCTATCTCGTGATGCTGCGCGATCAGGCGCCGGAGACCGGCTGGGACAGCGTCGCCAACGCACTTCTCCATTATGTGACGCCGCTGTTGGCGCTCCTATACTGGCTTACCTGCGCGCCGCGTGGCGGCCTGAGCTGGCGCGCGCCGCTGCTCTGGACGACGGTTACGATCGCCTATGCCGCCTATGTGTTCGCTCGCGCCGCGGTGGATGGCAAATATCCCTATCCTTTCTACGATGTCCCCCGGCTCGGCTTGGGCCAGGTTCTCGCCAATTGCCTCATCATTGGCATCGGCTTCACGCTTTCGGGCTTCGCGCTGGTCGCGCTGGACAAGAAGCTCGCTGCGAAGTCCAGGCGGGAGACGTCCGCTCCAAAAGCCCCGTTTTGAGGCCACACAGCTCCACCGGCGCCTGGACGTACGCGACTTCTGCGCTCGCCGACGGCAAGCACGTTTTGACGGCGACGGCGACCGACAGTTCCGGCCATACCAGCGCGGCGTCCGCCGCGGACACCGTGACCGTCGACACGGTGGCGCCAGCAGCCCCGGTTCTGACGACCGATTCGATTGTCAGCACCAACCATGTGCTGCTGTCGGGAACGGCCGAAGCCAACAGCACGGTCACTGTTTATGACGGCGCCACGGCGGTCGGGACGGGCGTGACGAACTCGAGCGGTAGCTGGAGCGTGACCACGTCCGCGCTGGCAAGTGGGGCCCAGGCCCTAACCGCGACGGCGACCGATGCGGCCGGCAATGTGAGCGCTCCTTCCCACGCGCTCGACCCGGTGATCGGCGCCACAACCACGACGACGAGTTCGTCCACGACCGGTTCAACCACGACGACGGGTGCATCCACGACGACGGGTTCGTCCTCGCACGCGCCGATCGAGTTCACCGGTCTTTCGGAGAATTCGAGCCACGTCGCCACGATCAACGGCACGGCCGACGCCTACAGCCAGGTCAAGCTTTATGACGGGACGACCCAGATCGGCGCCGCGACGGCCTCTTCCACTGGCGTCTGGCACTTCTCCACAGGCGCCGTGTCGGACACGGTCCACACCTTCACGGCGCAGGAGGTCAACCATTCCGGCCAGGTCGTCGCAACGAGTTCGGGCGCGGCGATTCTCGGTACGCCCGGCAGCGACGTCATGACGAGCACCGGGGGTAACGACGTCTTCGTCGGCAATGGCTCGATCGACACCTTCGATTTCAAGGCTGGTTTCGGCCACTCCGTGATCGCGGATAATGGCATCAGCGACCAGTTCGAGTTCAGTTCGAGCCAGTTCGCCAACTTCGCCAGTGTGCTCTCACATGCCGCGCAGCTGGGCAATGACACGGTTATCTCCTTGGCCGGCGACACCCTGACACTCAAGCACACGCCACTGAATGGTCTTCATTCGTCTGACTTCCACTTCGCATGAGTTGAATATGTCAAAGATCGGCTCCGGAGACTGTAAGGATTTCCATCGCAGTCGCATCTCGGCTCCGTTTTCCGTCCTGAACCAGACCTTCGGCCTATGGCCGGAAGCCGCAGTTGGACCAGCCCTCACACGACATCAAATAAAAAAATGGGGCCGGCGGACATCCGCGCCGGCCCCCCGAGATCATCGGAGCGAGCGTGAAAGGAAGGGCACGTTCGCTTTCGACGACGACCTGGCGATCCTTTGCGCCAGAACGTGCGTAGAAATAATCTCGGAAGGCGCCGGTTGCCGCTGCCTTGGCCGGCGGACTAGCCCGGCCCGACTTGTAGCTTCCGTACTGGCCGGGCTTTTTTTGTCAGGGCAGGCGGCCTATCGGGCAAGGCTACGACTGATAGATAAAATAGATCAAAACAGCATTTATTGATTGAAAAAATCGATAGAAGGATCGCGCGTGTTGGCTTGGATTTCTGCCAGCATGGCTTCTCGCTCCCTTCCGAGACCACAGCTCATGCCGGTGCCGACCGCACCTCTTTCCGACACCTGCTTGTCGTCGCTCCCGTGCTAAAATCAATAAAAATTCGGGAGGGGATCATGTCAAAATCAAAATCAAAATCGCTGATCAAGGACAAATGGACGACGCTGGAGATCGACAAGGACGGAAATTTCGAAAGGGTGTTGATCGTATCGACAAAAGTCATTTTGGATCCGGACGACAAGGACCACAGTTCCGAGAAACTGTATCCGGCCCTATCGACGAGGTGAAACAGAACTTGGGGCAATGCGATCGGGCCCAAGTCTTCAACTCAGACGACGGGCACTGATAGCCCACGGAGCCTCGAAGCGCGCTCAATGATTGGAATTGCATTCTGCCGCAAAGGCGGCGAGTGCAGTTTTGGCCACGTCGGAATTTTGACCCCAAAGCTTCTTTCCGGCCGCGCGCAGTTCGTTGAGCAGGAAGGCGATACAGCCATCCCTCTCTCCGGGGTTTGGCCCGCTGCCGCGCTCGCTCCTCTGCGACCCGTTAGTGTTCAGCAATCTTGGTGAGAATTTCTGGGATGCTCGGCTTGCCAGGTTGGCGAGAAAGGTGACGTACGCCGCGAATGCGGAAAGTTCCGCTTCTCGCTTTGTGGCGGCTTCGATGATTTCTCCGACCTCCGGTGGTCCGAAACGGCGCTCGGTCGATAAGCCGACGTCGCGAAAGGCCAATGTTGCAGCGGCGCGGCTCGCCTCGATCCTGTTGAGTACAAAGGCGGCGTTCCGGACGAAATTCAAGGCATTGGGCGCGGAGTCGCCAACGCGGGAAAACAGGATGGGATCGATCGCCAAGGGCCAGCAGGCGGAGATCGGAGACGCCCCGAAGTGAGCGAGCTGCTGTAACCGGCCGCGCTCAAACTCAATCCGACGCGTCGCCTCGCGCGACGCGAGCATAAGCCGATTTATCGGCGCCAGCTACGCTCACAAGAATGGCGTGTCAGCACGGCACACTCGCACGCCGGCGGCGACGGAGGATGAGACCTGCGTCC
>CAWETR010000016.1:0-60729 GCA_963811975.1 uncultured Alphaproteobacteria bacterium | reverse complement strand
GCAATGGGAATATTGAGCCTCGCGGCGCTTTGGTCAGCCTTCCGCCAGCGCGGACTCCAGCCTGGCTTCGCGCCGGGCTGCCTCGAGCTTGACCGCTTTCAAGGTCGCGGAGGCGATCAGGCGGCAGCGCTGGTCCACGTCCTTCCATCCTTCGCCCCGACCGCGCGGATCGATTTCAAGCAGCTTCACGCCCGCCGGAGCAAAGGCGGAATCGCGCGCCACGCCGCGAACATAGCCGTCCAGCGGCGCGAAACCGGCGGTCCTCGTGGCGTCCGACCAGAAAGCCCTTGGGAACCCACATGCCGATATCGACCGGCGTGCGCCAGGTGCCCGCGCGTTCGGAATAGGCGAAACGCTCGCGGCCAACGCCGCCGAGCAGGCGCGACACGCCGTCGGCGTCCTCGGTCGCCCCGGCCTCGACGACGTCGCCGGTCCGCGCGGGGCGGGTCTCGACGGCGATGTCGCAATTTTCGGCGACGACGAATTTCGGCCCCAGCCCGACCGTGATCCGCGCGAGGCCGCGAAAATCCGGCGTGATCCGGTGTTTCTGCATGCGCGCGTCGACCAGCACATCGGCCATGCGCAAGGCGAGGAGATCGGTGAGGGAAAGCGGCGTCACCGCGACGCTCTTCTTCAACGAGGTCACCGACGCGATTTCCAGCAGGTCTTCGGCGCGACGCCCGACGATGCCGCTGATCTCGACGTAATCGTCGAACAGGGCGTCGTGGAACGCCATGCCCCGGCGAATGACCGGCGGATAAGGATCGTGACTCATGACGGTCGCATAACCCGCCTTGAGCAGCGAGACGGCGACAGCCGAGGCGATCTCATTCGTTCCCAGGACGACGGCGAGGCGACGGCTTTGGAACGACCACAGGTTTTGACGGGCTCGGGACATGGGCGACTCTCAATGCGTTCATCATGTAGATGCAATACATAGGCCAAGCCGCCACACCACGCTCTTTGCACGCGATGCTATATAACGGCATTACATAGCGCCTTGCGAAGGTCCCGTCGCACACCCGACGCATTTCGAACGGTTGGAGCCAAACGCGACAATGGCCGCGGCCCGGTCAATCGGCGGCGTCGGGCGCCCGGAACCTCGCCCGCCAACGGCCCGGCGTCTGGCCCGACCATTTCACGAAAGCGCGGTTGAAGACGCTGACGTCGGCAAAGCCCAGTTCGCCCGCGATGGCGCGCATTTCCTTGCCGGAAGCGAGCATCTGGCGCGCGAGCTCGTATTTAACCTCCTTCGCGAGATCGCTGAACCTCGTGTTTGCCGTCGGCCATGCTCTTGACAAGAAAATGTTCGCTGATCCCCATCGCGCGGGCGGCGCGGGCCGCCGCCACCTGCGCCTCGGACGGCTCTGACTTTCAATCGCGATAAGGCTTACGCGTTAACGCGGCTATATCAATGTCTTGGATTCGCGTGGCCACGCCCGGCTCAAACGAAGCGTCGCAAAAGCCGGGCCGCCGAGGTCCTGCCGAATTCCACCGGCGCGCCGAAAAATCGCCGGAACGGCGGACCGGCCGCGCGCAAAGCCACATGGCGGAGGCGTCCGACTCAGGCATTCCACGCGATGGCCGTCTCGTCGCATTTGTTCGCCGGTGCGCTTGAGCCGTGACGACATAGTTAGCTGCCATTGCGCGGCCTGGAAAATCCGCCATAGTTAGCGACGACAATGTTGCAGCGCCTCGCCCTCGGTCAGCGCTTGAAAGATACAGGTCTGTCAGCCCCATGGCAGATGCCTCCGAGTGCATACCGACGCGAAATCCGAAATCGTCGCATTTCGCAGCCGGGCGCTCATCGTCAGCGCGCGGCTCCGCGTAAAGGATGACATTCTCCCGGTCGAAATCGAGTTCTAGCCTCCGACGCCGACGAGCGTCCTTCGCTCGATCGACTCCGCAGGCTTCAGAACGTCCTTCTCCGCGTAAATATTTCGCACCTTGATCGTCGCGACCATCAGTCCCTGCCCGATCCTTGCCCCGTTCGCAGCTTGCCGCGTTTTCCCGATCAAGTTCGCCCAAGTCGTCACAAATCCGCGACAAACAGATCGGATGCTGAATAATCAATTTTACCATGAGAATGCTAATGACAGCAGCCCCCAGCCTGATAGTTTTCCGCCGCAGCATCCGGGGTGTGGATTTCTCCCGCCACGCGATCCCGATGAGTTTTTGATTCAATTTTTTGGGAGGACGCCATGGCTCGCGTTCCAACAAGGACCGATAAAAATCCGTCGCGACAAAAGGTGACGACGCTCGCGGGCCTCGGTTTCGCGCTGGTTCTGGCCTTCGGCCTGACCGAAGGCGCAGCCCAGGCGCAGCAGATCAACGGGACGCCGGGTTCGCCCGACGCGACCACGACGATCGACGGCCGCTACCTGCCGCCGCCGCCCCAGCCGTTCAACGGCGCAGATCGAACTGAACGCGGCGCAGTCCAAGCCCGGCTGGCCGGCGCGCGTCGTGCCGCCGAAGGGCGCGCCGAACATCCTGCTGATCATGACCGACGACGTCGGCTTCGCCGCGCCCTCGACCTTCGGCGGCGTCATCCCGACTCCCGCGCTCGATCGCATCGCCAATGACGGCCTGCGCTACACCAATTTCCACTCGACCTCGCTATGCTCGCCGACCCGCGCCGCGCTGATCACCGGCCGCAACCATCATTCGGTCGGCTTCGGCGTCGTCTCTGAGGCAGTCGACCGGCTTCCCCGGCTACAACAGCGTCATCGGCAGGGACAACGCCACCATCGGCCGCATCCTGCTGGAGAACGGCTATCGCACCTCGTGGTTCGGCAAGGACCACAACACGCCGACCTATACCGACGAGCCAAGCCGGGCCGTTCGACCAGTGGCCGAACGGCATGGGCTTTGAATATTTCTACGGTTTCGTCGGCGGCGACGCCAGCCAGTGGGAGCCCAACCTCTTCCGCAACACCACGGCGATCTATCCCTATGTCGGGCAGCAGGGGAAGTGGAACCTGACCACGGCGATGGCCGACGACGCCATCCACTGGATGAACCAGCTGAACGACATCGACCCGACGCTGCCGTTCTTCGTCTATTACGTCCCCGGCGGCACCCATGCGCCGCACCATCCGACGCCGGAATGGGTCGAGAAAATCAGCGACATGCACCTGTTCGACAAGGGGTGGAACGCCCTGCGCGACACGATCTTCGCCAACCAGAAGAAGCTCGGCGTGATCCCGCAGGACGCCAAACTGACGCCATGGCCCGACGACCTGCTGCAGCGCTGGGAAAAGACGACCGACGAGGAAAAGAAGCTCTTCATCCGCCAGGCCGACGTCTATGCCGCCTATCTCGCCTATACCGACCACGAGATCGGCCGCGTGATCCAGGCGGTCGAGGACATGGGCAAGCTCGACAATACGCTGATCATCTACATCAGCGGCGACAACGGCGCCTCCGCCGAAGGCTCGCCCAAGGGCACGCCGAGCGAGGTGCTGCAGTTCAACGGCGTCGAACTGCCGGTCGCCGACGCAGATGAAGTTCTACGACGCCTGGGGCACCCAGATCGCCTACAACCACATGGCGGTGCCGTGGGCCTGGGCCTTCGATACGCCTTACAAGTGGACGAAGCAGGTTCCGTCGTTCTTCGGCGGCACGCGGCAGGGCATGGCGATCTCCTGGCCGGCCCGGATCAAGGACAAGGGCGGCATCCGCTGGCAGTTCCACCATGTGATCGACATCGTGCCGACCATTCTGGAAGCCACCGGCATCCCCGCCCCCGTCATGGTCGACGGCATCGCCCAGAAGCCGATCGAAGGCGTCAGCATGGCCTACACCTTCGACAAGGCCAACGCCGACGCGCCGACGCCGCACAACACCCAGTATTTCGAAATGATGGGCGTGCAGGGCCTCTATAACGACGGCTGGATGCTCAGCGCGGTTCCGATGCGTCCGCCGTGGGAGCTGCTCGGCAAGGCGATCCTCGATCCGGCCACCGCCTTCAAGTTCGAACTGTACGACGTGCGCCACGACTGGACGCAATATACCGACGTCGCGGCGCAGAACCCGGCCAAAGTAAGGAGATGACCGACCTGATGTTCGCCGAATTCGCCAAACATCAGGTGCTGCCGCTCGACGCCTCGGCCGCGACGCGTCTGGTGGTTGCCGCGCCCCAGCCTGATCGCGGGCCGAAAGGTCTTCACCTATAGCGGCGATCCGGTGAACGGCATCCCCACGTCGACCGCGCCGAGCCTGCTCAACACCTCCTACACGATCACCGCCGACATCGACGTCCCCGAGGGCGGCGGCGAAGGCGTGATCGTCACCCAGGGCGGACGGTTCGGCGGCTATGGCCTTTATCTGCTCAAGGGCAAGCCGGTCTTCACCTGGAACCTGCTCGACCTCAAGCGGGTGAAGTGGCAGGCGCCCGACGCGCTCGCGCCCGGCAAGCACACGCTCGTCTACGACTTCAAATATGACGGGCTCGGCTTCGCGACGCTGGCCTTCAACAACATCAGCGGCATCGGACGCTCCGGCACGGGCACGTTCTCGGTGGATGGCAAGGTCGTCGCGACCCAGACGCTGGAGCGCACCATCCCGCTGACCCTGCCCTGGGACGAAACCTTCGACATCGGCTCGGACACCGGCACGCCGGTCGACGACCCCGACTATCAGGTTCCCTTCGCCTTCACCGGCAAGATCGACAAGCTGACCATCGCGGTCGACGCCGCCGGTCCTGACCGACGACGACAAGAAGAAGCTGATGGAAGCCGAAAAGGCGGCGCAGGACGCCAACTGATCCCCGCCGGAGTGCGGCAACGACCCACTGAAGCGGCGGCGCGATGGCGCCGCCGCCCTTGTCGTAAATATGCAACGGCCGGGAGAATTTGGCGTCGCGCTCTCAGGCGGCGTTTTAATCCTTTGCTTATCTTGTAATACTGTCGCCAAACAACCACCAAAATTTGAACCGGGAGACGCCGCGTGCGGAAAATCATCTTGAGCAGCGCGGCTTTACTGGCCTTCGGCTTGATTTCGCCCGGGGCGTCCTTCGCGGCCGACCTTCCCTCGATCAAGGAGGCGCCCGTTCCGGTAGAGGCTGCGGCGCCGAACGGCTGGCAATTCGAAGCTGTCATCAACGGCTGGACGCCAAGTCTGATCGCCAATGTCGGCGTCGGCCGGTTCCCCACCGTCGAATCCAACGTGGGCTTCTTCAAGATTCTCGAAAAGCTCAATGGCGTGGTTCCGATCAGCGTCATCGGTTATAATGATAATTTTATCGTCGGCGCCGATCTTTACTGGGCGGCCTTGTCGGTTGGCGGACATTTGCGCGCGTCGAACACGGTGTTGGGCGATTATGGCGGCTTGAGCGCCAGCCTGCATATTGAGGAGACGTTCCTGACCGGCTTCGGCGGCGTGCGGCTTCCCGTTCAAGCCCCCGATCTGAAGCTCTATGGCATTGTCGGCTTTCGCCTGACCAATGTGGCTACGGCGCTCGATCTGAACACCGCCCTGCCCGGTCTCGGGCTGGGCGGCATGCAGTCCGAGATTTGGGCGGATCCGATCATCGGCCTGACCGGGCGCTACGACCTCAGCGCCAAATGGTTCCTGACCGGCGAGGCGGACATCGGCGGCGCCGACAAGAGCGCGACCTGGCAGACATTCGGCGCGCTCGGCTACAATTGGAGCCAGTCGATCAAGGCGACCCTGGGCTTCCGCGCGCTCTACGTCGATTATCAAAAATCGAACGATCGCGGCGGCAGCTTCCGCTTCCAGTCGACTATGCTCGGCCCTCAGCTGGCGGTCAGCTATTCGTTCTGAGGACGCTTCATGCCGGGCGCGCTCCGCTGGCCAGAGCGAAGCCCGTGCGGGAATCGACCAGATGCCAGATCGCCCTTGCCGCGGGGTGACTCGCACGTTTCCTAGGCGGAGCGCGCGCGGCGACCCCAAATTCACCGTTACGCCGCAGTCGCTTCGCGAACCGCGATCGTCCGACGCGCAATCCAGCGTTATCCGTATTCGCGCGGCGTCCTCCCGTCATGAAAGCGCCCGCAAATCCGGCCCTCGGGCAGGCGAGCTCAACTGTCGCGCAAGGTTGCGAAGTGCTAAGTCTCAGGCCTGTTTCAAGCGTGTGATTCCATCCGGATTCTTTTGAGGCGGACCGGTCTGTTTTTAACTTGACCGCCGAATGAAGGGAGCATCCCGAAAATGTCGAAAAAGCTGACACGAGGCCTTTGCCTGGGCCTGATGATAGGGCTCGTCGCCCCGGCGGCGTTGGCCGAAGACGCGCCGCCTCCCATGGCCGCGATGGCGCCGAAGGCGCCTGCAATCGAACCGAAGGCCGTCGAACTGCTCAAGGCGACGAGCGCTGCGCTCGCGCGCGCGCAGGATGTCTCGTTCAACGCGGTCTCGACCTACGAGAAAGCCGCCGCCAACGGCCAACCGCTGTTCTACAGCTCGGTCAGCCAGGTGATGATGCAGCGCCCGGACAAATTGCGCGTCATCACGCTCGGCGACGGCACGCCCGACGAGTTCTACTATGACGGCAAGGCCATGATGGCCTATATTCCCTCGGCGGAACTGGTCGCCGTCGCCGACGCGCCGCCGACGATCGACAAATTGCTCGACGAGGTGTGGGAGAAGGCGGCGATCTACTTCCCCTTTGCCGACGTCCTCTCGTCCGATCCCTATGCCGACTTGTCGAAAAACCTCAAATCGGCCTTCTACGTCGGACAGTCCATCGCCGTCGGCGGCGTGAAGACGGAGATGATCGCCATCGCCGGAGATGACGCGGCAGGCCAGATCTGGCTCGGCGCCGAAGACCACCTGCCGCGCAAGATCGCGGTGGTCTATGCCCATGAGCCGGCGCATGCGCTCTACCAGACCGAGTTTTCCAACTGGAAGCTGGGCGAGAAGGCCGAGGCGACCGCCTTCGCCTCCGAAAAGGCGGCCAAGGCCAAGCGGATCCAGTTCGCACCCCCTGGCGGCCCCAAGCCGCCCGAAACGGACAAGAAGTGATCCCCCGGAACCAACAGGCACAGGAGTTCTTGCGATGAAAAAATCGATCATTGCGACTGCGGCCGCGCTGGCGCTGGCGGTCTCGCTGCAACCGGCCAACGCCTTCTTTCGCGGCGGCGGTTTTGGCGGCGGCGGCTTTCATGGCGGCGGCGATTGGGGCGGCGGCGGCTTCCATGGTGGCGACGCGGGCGGCTTTGACCACGCCACGGTGGCGGGCCCCAACGGCGCGGCCCATGTGAGCGACGCGGGTGGCTATTGGCATGGCACGGCGGTCGGCCCCAACGGCGCGGTGCACGCCAGCGATTACGGGGGCTATTATCACGGCACGGCAGTAGACGGCGCCGGCGTCTACCACACTGGCGGCTATGGCGCCTATTACCATCAGCCGGTGGTGGTCAACAGCTATGGCGCCTATTGCGCGGGCTGCGGCGCGGCCGGCTGGGGCGCGGCGGCGGTCGCAGGCGCGGCTGTTGCTGGAGCGGCGGTCGCGAGCGGCGTCCTATGGCTGGCCGGTGGGCGCGACCTATGGCTACCTTCCGGCAGGCTGCTCCTACAATTACATCGTCGGGCAGGTCTATTACAGCTGCGGCGCGGGCTGGCTGCAGCCGGCCTATGGGGCCAACGGTCTCTATTACCGCGTCGTCCCCGCCCCGTAATCATCGCATCCAGGCGCGCGGGAACCCATCCCGCGCGCCTCTCCGTCAACGCTCGTCGCCTTTCAATTGACGCTGCGCGCCACCGCCGGATTGACGCGCTCGCAGATCTTGACCCAGGGCGCCGATTTTTCCGTGATCAATTTTCGCCCGCGCACCAATTGCGCCGGGTCCGCGACGAAGCGCGCGATCTCTCGCGCAGGGCGCGGCTTGCTGAACAGAAAGCCCTGCGCCTCGTCGGCGCCGTTGGCGAGCAGGATTTCGAACTGCTGCATGGTCTCGACCCCTTCGACCAGCATTTCGATCTCTAGTTCCTGGACGATCGCCTTGACCGCCTTGATGATCGCCAGCGCCGTGCCGTTCTTGGCCATGTCCCGCACGAAGCACTGATCGATCTTCACCTTGTTCGGACGGAACCGGCTCAGATAGGCCAGCGACGAATAACCCGCGCCGAAATCGTCGAGGGCGACGGTCATCCCTAGGTCGCGCAATTCGTCGATGGTCGAGAGAACGGCGTCGGCATCGTGCATCAGCACGGATTCGGTGATCTCCATCTCCAGTCGCGACGCGGGAAACTTGGTTTCCTTCAACACGCGTCGCACGATGTCGGCGACATTGCTGCGCGCGAACTGGACGGCCGAGAAATTCACCGCGAGCCGCACGTCGTGCGGCCAGCCCTTGGCGTCGACACAGGCCTGGCGCAACACCCATTCCCCGAGCGAAACCACCAGGCCTGATTCTTCCGCAATCGGCATGAAATGACCAGGCGAAATCAGGCCGCGCGTGGGATGGCGCCATCGCACCAACGCTTCGCAACCGGAAATGCGCCGTCGCGTCAGGCTGATGATGGGCTGGTAATGGACTTCCAGTTCGTTGCGGCCGATGCCGATCCGCAGATCGTGTTCGATTTCCTGCTTGCGCCGCGCATTCTCGGCCATCGACGCGGAAAAGAAGCGATAGGCGCCGCGACCGGCGTCCTTCGCGGCGTAAAGCGCCATATCGGCCGATTTCAGCAGCTCGTTGGCGTCGTCGCTGTCGTCGGGCGCCATGGCGATTCCGATCGAGGCGCCGATCATCAGTTTCGCCCCGCCGACATGATAGGGTTCGCTTAAGGTCTCGACCGCGCGGGCGGCGAAAGCGGCGACGTCCTCGCGCTCGCTGAAGCGCAGGAAGACGAATTCGTCGCCGCCGAGACGGGCGACCATGTCGCCCGCTTCAGCCATCTCCTGCATGCGTTTCGCCACCCTTTGCAGCAATTTGTCGCCGACCGGGTGCCCGAGCAAATCGTTGACATGCTTGAAGCGGTCGAGGTCGATCATCATCACGGCGAATGGCGGCGCGCCTTCCGCGGCCGTCGCGCGCTGCAGCTCCTCGCGGAAGCTGGTGCGGTTGAAGAGTCCGGTGAGATCGTCGATCCGGGCCATTCGCTCGATGCGCAGATCCGAGGCTCTGCGCGCCGTGACGTCCTCGATCAGCAGCGAAAAGCCTTCCGGCGTCGACTGGAACACGAATTCCATGAAGCGCGCATCGGCGAGTTCGACGGTCGACGCCGCTCGCGCGTGCTGCCCTTTCGCGACCGATTGAACCGCCTCGCAGAGCGCCTCAACCTGCGAGGGATCCTTGAGCCGGAGCCCGAGTTTTTTCCGCAGCAGATCGTCCGCCGGCGCTTCCGCGGCGGCGGATTCCGACAGCCGGAACATCCTGAGGAACTGGCTGTTTCCGGCGATCAGCCGCCCGCTGGAATCGAACATGCCGACGCAATGATTCATGCTGTTGAGCGCCGCGGTAAATCGCCGCTCCGCTTCCCGGGTCCGCACGATCCCATGCGAACGCCGCCGCGTCGCCATGAACAGCGCGAACGCGATACTCAGCGTCGACGCGAGGGCGATGGGCGCGTAATTGTCCCAGGTCAGCGCGAGACCGACCGCGAACAGGCCCAGCGCGCAGACGGCCTGCAAAAATGCGATGCGCGGACGCGCCGCCTCCCGCTCCGCCGCAAGCACGACATAGCCGATCGTCGAAATCACCGCGGCCGTCCGGATGCTCGCCGGCGTCGCGGCCAGGAAGGCCGAAAGGCAGACAAATCCCAGCGCGGCCGCCATGAGCGCGGCGGCGAGTCCATAAGCGGCGTCGGGAACCGTCTTCTTCCCTGCTCCGCCGGCGAACCGGCTCCCAAGGCTGTGAACCGCAATCTTGACCGCCGCCGCGGCGATCAGCGCCCAGGCCGCGGCATTGGTCAGAAGGCCGAAATTGCAGGCCAGCAGGGCGCCGCCGAGGGTCAGGGCCGGCGCCGCGTCGAGGAAGAAGGCCCCATCGCTTCCGCGATTCGGTCGCGCGAATCGGTTCGGCGGTCGCGCGCGGCGCCGCATTCGCTCCGGCTTCGACCGATATACGCGCTTGGGCCCGGGCAAACGTCAACGCGCAATCCTCGACCTGCAGACCCGTCAAAACCAGGCGCCCCGATCCTCGATCTCAAAGGTCGAGACGCCGCGTGGCGCCAGCGCCGCCAGAGAAAATGCCGATCAGACCGCCTTTTCTCCGCACGACCCGGGGCCGTACGCCGGACGAAATTACAGTCGTTCGGTAAACAAGAGCTCAACCTATACGGGTATTATTGTGTCTTTGCCTGTTATGCGCGAAACGTGACCCGCATCGGCGGTGGAGATCGCCGAAAGTCGAATTCATGTTCCTGTCGAAAAGGACGCATAAATTCGCCCGTGGACAAGGCGGCGATCGCGCTCGCCGCCTCCCTGATTCGCCCTGCGCCGCCCGGCGGGAGCGCCAGCCAAGAGGAAACCGGCCGATGAAAAAAGGCGTTACGCCGCAGCAGGCCGCCGAGATGATTCCCGACGGGGCCGTGCTGATGATCGGCGGTTTTATGGGCGTCGGCAGCCCCCACCGCATCATCGACGCCCTTGTCGAACTCGGGCGCAAAAATCTCACAATCATCGCCAATGACACCGCCAAGCCCGATTACGGCATCGGCCGGCTGATTCGCGCCGGCGCCGTCTCGCGCGCCATCGTCTCCCATATCGGCCTCAACCCCGAGACCCAGAAGGGCATGATCGACGGCTCCATCGCGGTCGATCTCGTGCCGCAGGGCACCTTGGCCGAGCGCATCCGCGCGGGCGGCTTCGGCCTCGGCGGCGTGCTGACCAAGACCGGCCTCGGCACGCTGGCGGCCAAGAACCAGAAGGTCATCGAGATCGACGGCGAAGAATGGCTCTATGCGCCGCCGCTGAAGGCGGATTTCGCGCTGATTCACGCCGATCGCGCCGATTATTCCGGCAATCTGACCTATCAGCTCACCGCGACCAACTTCAATCCCGTGATGGCGATGGCGGGCGAAACGGTCATCGTCGAGCCGCGCGAAATCTCGCCGGTCGGCGTCATCCCGCCGGACCACGTCGCCACTTCCGGCGTCCTGGTCGATTACATCATCCTGAGAGGCGCCGCATGAGCCCGGAAGAAATCATCCAGCGCCGCGTCGCGCGCGAATTGCACTCGGGCACCCTGGTCAATCTCGGCATCGGGCTCCCCACCGGCGTCTCGCGCTATATTCCCCACGGGTCCGGCATCCTGTTCCAGTCCGAAAACGGTATCGTCGGCATGGGCTCGCGGCCGCCGGAAGGCATGGAGGACGAGGACCTCACCGACGCCGGCGGCGGCTTCGTCTCCGCCGTGCCGGGCGCCGCGACCGTGGACAGCACGCTGTCCTTCGGCCTGATCCGTGGCGGCCATCTCGACGCCACCGTGCTTGGCGGCCTCGAAGTCGACGAAGAGGGCCATCTCGCCAACTGGGTCGTGCCGGGACGCATGGTTCCCGGCATGGGCGGCGCGATGGATCTCGTCTCCGGCGCCCGCCGCGTCATCGTCGGCATGCAGCACACCGCCAAGGGCCGGCCGAAGATCGTGCCAAAATGCACGCTGCCGCTGACCTCGACCCGCCGCGTGACGCTCATCGTCACCGATCTGGCGGTGATCGAGCCCACCGACGCCGGCCTGATCCTGCGGGAACGCGCGCCGGGCGTCGAAGTCAACGAGATCGTCGCCGCCACCAGCGCGAAACTGACCCTTCCGGACTATGTGCCGGAAATGGCGCTCGGCGATTAAAAGCGGCGCGCCGCTGTCGTCATTGCGTAATTTGCCGAATATAAGGTCCTGAGGCCGGGGTGTTCCCCGGCCGCCACGGACTTGCGATTGGCGCCGGTCCTTCCTGGTCGCGCGCTTCATTGCGGGCTTTTGCCCCGAAGCGTCGCGCCTCGGCGAAAGAGGCTCCCATGACTTTGAAAATCCAGAAAATCGGTGTCGTCGGCGCGGGCACGATGGGCTCGGGAATCGCCCAGGCCTTTGCGGCGTCCGGCTTCGACGTCGTGCTGCGCGACGTCGCCCAGGGCGCGCTCGATCACGCCCGGTCGGTCGTCCAGAACAGCCTCGGCCGCCTCGTCTCGAAGAACAAGCTCGCCGCCGCCGATTCCGACGCCGCCCTCGCCCGCATCAAGACCACGCTGGCGGTCGAGGATTTCCACGATTGCGATCTCGTCGTCGAAGCCGTGGTCGAAAAGTTCGAGGTCAAGAAGGCGATCATGTCCGAACTCGACCGGGTCTGCCGCGCCGACGCCATCCTCGCCTCCAACACCTCGTCGATTTCGCTCACGAAAATCGCGGCGACATCGAAGATCCCGTCGCGCGTCATCGGCATGCATTTCTTCAACCCCGTGCCGATGATGCCGCTGGTCGAGATCATCCGCGCGATCCAGACCAGCGACGCGACCTGCGACGCCATCGCCGCTCTCGTCGGCGCCATCGGCAAGGACGCCCGCGTCTCCAAGGACTCCTATGGCTTCGTGGTCAATCGCGTGCTGATCCCGATGATCAACGAGGCGGTCAATTGCGTCTATGAAGGCGTCGCCACGCCCGAGGACGTCGACGCCATGATGAAGCTCGGCGCCGCCCATCCGATGGGCCCGCTGTCGCTCGGCGATCTTATCGGCCTCGACATCGTGCTCGACGTGATGGAGACCCTCTACCAGGGCTTCAACGATCCGAAATTCCGCCCCAGTCCATTGCTGAAGCAGATGTGCGACGCCGGCTATCTCGGCCGCAAGTCCGGGCGCGGATTCTTCTCCTATTCCGCGAACTGAATTTCCAACGCGCCACCCGGCCCTTCCGGGCGGCGGTCCATATCAGGAGCGACTCATGCGCGAACAGGCCCTCAAGATCGATCCCTTGCCGAAAGTGTGGGACCCGGACCTCAAGATCGGCGAAATGCTCAAGGGCAAGCGCGGGCTCATCGTCGGCGTCAGCAACGAGCATTCCATCGCTTTTGGCTGCGCCGCCAAATTGCGCGGCTTCGGCGCGGAACTGGCGCTGACCTATCTCAACGAGAAGGCCAAGCCCTTCGTGCAGCCGCTCGCCGAGCAGATCGAGGCGAGCCTGCTGCTGCCGCTCGACGTCGAAAAGCCCGGCCAGATGGAAAGCGTGTTCGAGCGCATCGCCGCCGAATGGGGCCAGCTCGATTTCGTGATCCACTCCATCGCCTTCGCCCCGCGCAAGGATCTGCATGGTCGCGTCGTCGACTGCTCGCTGGAAGGGTTTTTGCAGGCGATGCACGTGTCCTGCTATTCCTTCATCGAAATGGCGCGGCTGGCCGAGCCCCTGATGAAACAGGGCGGCGCGCTGATGACGATGAGCTATTACGGCGCCGACAAGGTCGTGAACCATTACAACATGATGGGACCGGTCAAATCCGCCCTGCAGGCGACCACCCGCTATCTCGCCGCCGAACTCGGCGACAAGAACATCCGCGTCTACGCCGTCTCGCCCGGTCCGCTGAAAACCCGCGCCGCCAGCGGCATCGCCGAATTCGACGAACTGATCGAACTCGGCCGTGAAGCGCAGCCCCGGCCATCGCCTGGTCGATATCGCCGAAGTCGGCCGCGTCGTCGCCTTCCTCGTCGGCGGCGCCGCCTCGGGCATGACCGGCGACACGATCTATGTCGACGCCGGACTGCACAACGTGGCCTGAGGCCAGCGCGCCAAAACCATCAGCCGCCGGCCGATCCGCCGGCGGCTTTTTTGTTCAGTGTTCGACCCTGCTGCCGTCTTCGCGGATGACCTCGCCGGCGCCCGGATAATTCATGGTCGGCTCCTCGGCGCAGGAGGTGACGCGCTCGTCCTTCCATGGCGAAACCGCGCCCGGCGTCATCAATTTGAAAAAGCCGGTCTTGGCGGCGACGAGGTCGCGCGCGTCGGCGGGCGTGAGCGCGCCCGCCCAGACGTGGCTTTTCTCGACGGAATATTTCCAGGACGGATCGTCGGCGTCGAGAGGCGAAAGGCGAAACACTTTCATTTTGGGCTCCTTGAAAAGGCTTGGATATCAATCCGGAATTTCGGCTCAGGGCTTGGCGGACCGCACGCGCAATTCGTCGCCGTCGATCCGGAAACGGCCGTAGCCGCAATGGTGCAGCGTCGGGTCCTTGGCGCGCTTCGGGTCGATCCACGCCTTGACCGCTTCGAGGATGAACAGGTTGTAGCGCGCGACGAGTTGGCGATCCAGCACCCGGCACTCGATGTTGACGAGACAGTCCTCGATCAGCGGCGCCTCGACTTCCTTCGCCCTCCTGGTCCTTCAGGCCGAAGCGCGCGAACTTGTCGACGTCGCGTCCCGAGCAATTGCCGATGGCGACCACCGTCTCGGCGAGGTCGGCTGGCGGAATGGCGATGACGCATTCGCCGGTCCGGGTGAGCGCGCGAAAGGAATGATCGCCCTCGCTCACCACGCAGGCGATCAGCGGCGGATTGAATTCGACCATCATGTGCCAGGACATCGCCATGACATTGGCGCGCCCCGCATCCGCCGTCGTCAGCAGAACGACGGGACCGGGTTCGAGCTTCTGGTAGACCTTGCCGAGATCGAGATTGCGCATGAAGGCAGTCTCGCCCCGGGCGGGGCCGCACGCAATGGCTTGCGTCAATGCCCAAGCGAGATTTGCCGGGTCGCGCCGGCGGCGCCATGATCGCGGCCAACCCGCCGGGATTCGCCCTGAATGAAAGAAAGCGCCGCCTGCCTCGAGGTTTTCTGGGCCTTTCTGCGTCTGGGCCTGACCAGTTTCGGCGGCCCGGTCGCACACCTGTCCTATTTTCGCGCCGAACTGGTGGAAAAGCGCCGCTGGATCGACGATGCGGCCTATGCCGATCTCGTCGCTTTGTGCCAGTTCCTGCCAGGCCCCGCCAGCAGCCAGGTTGGCTTCGCCCTCGGCCTGCGTCGCGCCGGGCTGTGCGGCGGCTTCGCGGCGTGGCTGGGCTTCACCCTGCCCTCCGCTTTGGCGCTGATCGCGTTCGCCTACGGCCTGTCGGCGATGGGCGATCTGGGGCAACGGCCCTGGCTGCATGGTTTGAAGATCGTCGCCGTCGCCGTCGTCGCGCAAGCGGTATGGATGATGGCGAAAAACCTGTGTCCCGACCGCCCGCGCGCCTCGCTGGCGGCATGCGCGGCGGCGCTGGCGCTGGCCTTTCCCTCGTCGGCCGGACAGATCGCTGCGATTGTCGCTGGCGGCCTGTTCGGCTTGTTCTGGCTCAGCGAGCCGGCCGCGCCGCAAACCGCCGTGAAAATCGACGCGCCGCGCGGCGCGCTGGCCGCGGGGCTGGCCTTTTTAGTCCTGCTGTTCGGCCTTCCAGTCCTGGCGCAAGCGACGAACAGCCGCGCCATTGACCTGTTCGACGCCTTCTATCGCGCCGGAGCGCTGGTGTTCGGCGGCGGCCATGTCGTGCTGCCGCTGCTGCAGCAGGCGGTCGTGCCGCCGGGCTGGGTCAGCAACGACGCCTTTCTCGCCGGCTATGGCGCCGCGCAGGCGGTCCCCGGCCCCCTGTTCTCCTTCGCCGCCTTCCTCGGCGCCGCCATGATCGAGCCGCCGAACGGCGTCGCCGGCGCCCTGCTCTGCCTCATCGCGATCTATCTGCCGTCCTGCCTGCTGGTGATCGCCGTGCTGCCGTTCTGGAGCGCCCTGCGCGCCCGCCCCCGGGCGCAAGGCGCGCTCAAGGGCGTCAACGCCGCCGTGGTCGGCCTGCTGCTGGCCGCGCTCTATCACCCGGTCTGGACCGGCGCGATTTTCTCCGGCGCCGATTTCGCCCTCGCGGTCGTGGCCTTCCTCTTGCTAACGGTCTGGAAAACCCCGCCCTGGGCGGTGGTGGTGTTCGGGGCGATGGCGGCCTCGCTCGATTGCCGCCGTCTGAACCCGCCGCCGCTGTTCCCATGAAAGTCGCGCGATGAATGTGCTCCGTGGATTGTTCGGCCTCGCCTGCCTGCTCTCGCTCGCCTTTGTGCTCAGCGAGAACCGCCGCGCCATTCCGTGGCGCGTTGTGCTGGCCGGCGTCGGATTGCAGGTAGCGCTCGCCGTCCTGCTGCTGAAGTTTCCGCCGGCGAGCGCCTTCATGGCGACGCTCGCCCGCGCCGTCGGCACGCTCGACAAGGCCACGGAGGCGGGAACGAGCTTCGTGTTCGGCTATCTCGGCGGCGCGCCCTTGCCCTTCGAGCCGAGCGGCAAGGGCTCGCCGCTCGTGTTCGCCTTCCATGTCTTTCCGCTGATCCTGGTCATCTGCGCGCTCTCCGCCTTGCTGTTCCATTGGGGGATCATGCAGAAGATCGTCGGCGCGATGGCTTTCGTGCTGCGCCGTTCGGTCGGCATCGGCGGCGCGCTCGGCGCCGGCGCGGCGGTGAACTTCTTCGTCGGCATGGTCGAATCGCCGATCCTGATCCGGCCCTATCTGGCGCGGATGCAGCGCGGCGAGATTTTCGCGCTGATGAGCGCCGGAATGGCCGGCATTGCCGGGTCGGTCATGGTGATCTACGGCCACATCCTCGGCGCGGCGATTCCCGAAGCCTTCGGCCATGTGCTGACCGCCGCGCTGATCTCGGCGCCCGCGGCCATCGCCGTCGCCGCGATCCTCATTCCTTTCGCGCCGGTCGCGGAGGGCGACGCGGCCATCGTCATCGAGGACCCGCCCCGCAACGCGCTGGAGGCTCTTGCGCGCGGAACCAGCGACGGAGTGATCATTCTCGCCAATGTGCTGGCGCATCTGATCGTGCTGATCGCCCTGGTGGCGCTGGTCAATTCCATGCTCGGCGCGCTGCCCGATCTCTGGGGCGAGCCGCTCAGCCTGCAACGGCTGTTCTCCTGGCTGTTTCGCCCGCTGGCTTTTGTCATTGGAATCGAGTCGCCCGACCTCGACGCGGCGGCGCGGCTGCTGGGCACGAAAACCGTGCTCAACGAATTCATCGCCTATGTCGATCTCGCCGCGACGCCCGACAGCGCGCTGAGCCCGCGCTCGCGGCTCATCCTGCTTTACGCCTTGTGCGGCTTCGCCAATTTCGGCTCGGTCGGCATTCTGGTCGGCGGGTTGTGTTCGATGGCGCCCGAGCGCAAGCACGACATCGTCGCGCTCGGCTTCCGCGCGCTCGTTTCCGGCACATTGGCTTCGCTGATGGGCGGCGCGGTGATCGGCGCGCTGACCTGATTGTCAGGCCGCGCCGAGCGGCGTCGATGCGGCGTGCGGACGTCACGTCGACGCCCGCCGCCTCCAAGCGCCTCATGCAGGGTCTTGAAGATTTTGCCGGCGCCGAGCGCGTCGGCGATGCCGTGCCGTTCGAGATCTTCGCGCAGATTTGCGCTGACGCGGCCCATGACGACGTCGATCCCCTTTTCCTTCAGCTCCGAAACCAGATCGTGCACGGTGCGCCCGGCGGAAAAATCAATATCGGTGATCGTGCCGGCGTCGACCACGAAATGGCGCACGGGAGCCGGCGCGGCGGCGATCAGGTCGCGCGCCTCGTCGGCGAAGCGATCGACATTGGCGTAGAACAGGTCGGCCCCGAAGCGATAGACGATCAGGCCCGGCGCCGTTTCAAGACCGGCCTGAGCCGCGACCGGCCCCCAGCGGCCCGACGAATCCGGCGCCAGCATCGAAATATGCGGCCGGTAGGAATGGCGGACGTGGCCCACCAGCGACAGCACGATCGCCAGCAGGATGCCCTGTTCGACCCCGATGCACGGCACGGCGGCGGCGGCGAACAGAGCGAGCCGGAATTCGCCCGCACTCTCGGCCAGAATGGCCTTGAGCCCCTTCACGTCGACCATGCCGACGGCGATGGTGAAAACCACGCTCGCCAGCACGCAATGCGGCAGATACTGGAGCGGCCCGGTCAGCGCGACCAGCACGACGACGACGATCGCCGCGAACACCAGCTGCGCGAACTGGCTGCGGGCGCCGGCGTTGTCGGCCATCGCGGTCTGGGTCGGACTGCCGTTGACGACGAAGGCGCCGGTGAGCGCCGCCCCGGCGTTGGCCGCCGCCAGCCCGAGGATGTCGGCGTTCTCGTCGACGCGTTCGTTATGCCGCAGGGCATAGACGCGCGAGGTCGCGGCGCTCTGGGCGATGATCATCACGAAGCAGGAGGCGGCGACCGGCAGCAGCGCCAGCGTCTCCGCCCAGCTGACGGCGGGCCAGCGCAGGGACGGCAGGCCGCCGGGAACCGGGCCGATCACCGCCACGCCATGACCGGCGAAATCGAACGCGGCGCTGGCCGCGATCATGCCGAGGACGACGACCATCGCCATCGGGAAATGCCGCGCGAACCGCTTGCCGAGCAGGATGGCCGCGACCACCAGAACCGAGAGCCCGAGCGCGAACGGATCGAGATTTTGCAGGCCGCGCAGCACCTCCCACAGCTGGCCCAAGGTGCGATGGGACTCGACCTGAAGGCCCAGCATGTCGGGCAGCATGGCCACGCCGACCTGCACGCCGACGCCGGTGAGAAAGCCGACCAGCGCCGTGCGCGACAGGAAATCCGCGAGAAAACCCAGCTTGAAAATCCGCGCCAGCACCAGCAGCCCGGCGGTCAGCAGGGTCAGCATGCCGACCAGCGCCATGTATTTTTCGCTGGCGATCGGCGCCATGCGCGACAGCGCGCTGGAGAAAATCGCGGCGGTCGCGGAATCCGCAGCCACGACGAGATGCCGCGACGAGCCGAACAAAGCGAAGCCGACCAGCGGCAGCAGCACCGTATAGAGGCCGGTGACGACGGGCGTGCCGGCGATGCGCGTATAGCCGAGCACCTGCGGCACGTTCATCGAGGCGAGCGTCAGGCCCGCCACCGCGTCCTTCAGCGCCTCGCGCGGCTTGAGCGGCAGGAGCCCCTGAAACAAGCGCCCCTGCAACAGCCCAGATGTTCAAGCCCATGATTCGCCCGCCGCTCCCTGCGCCGTTTTCCCGCGTCCCCTGTTATCGTCGCTTTCAGCGCACCTTGCCAAGCCGGCCGCCGAAGGGATCGAGCGCCCGGTGGACATGGCTCCAGCGCGAGCCGCCGGCCTCGCCTTCCTCGAACTGCCGGAAGATGGCGATCTTGGCGAGGTCGATCACGAGCAGCCAGCAGAGATTGTAGAGCCAGATCTTGCCGATCAACTCCCAGGAGATCGGCGACGCCATGAAGGCCGCGAGGCGGCCTCCAACTCACGCCCTCGATTTTCGCGCCAAGGCGGCGCGCCAGGCCGAGACAGCGCCCGGATTCGATTGATCCGATGGATTGGCCGGAATTCGAACCGTTTTGCGCCCGCCGGTCGGAGAACAGCAGCGTCGGCCCCGATCACGCACCGTGACATGAATGGCGACGTCTTAGACCCCAGACCCCGAACTAACGTGGCAGTTCGTGATGCAGATAGCGCAGCAGGCCGGCGCTTTGCACCACGCCGATCAAAGCGAGGATCGAACTGATGATCATCACCTTCCGCATGTCCCATTTCGACGGCGTCGGACTGATCCGGGCGTTGTCGAAGGCGATCAGCATGACCGGCACGTCGTCGAGCAGCGCCTGCAGGATGACCATGACCGGGGTGAGGACCGGCATCGAATAGAACACCATGATCATCACGATGAAGAACATGAATGCTGACGGTCATCGCCACGCGGTAATAGGCGTAGCCCATCATGCGCTCGAAGGTCTTGCGCGCCTCCTCGATGCCGCGAATGATGACCGAAAGGCCAGGCGCGGTCAGGATCAGCCCCGCCGCCGCCCGCGCGGCCTCGGTGGCGCCGCGAGACGGCGATGCCGACATCGGCCTGTTTCAGCGCCGGCGCGTCATTGACGCCGTCGCCGGTCATGCCGACGATGTGGCCGAGCTGCTGCGCCGACTTGACGATCGCCCATTGGGCGGCCGCATGGCGAAATGAGACTTCCACCGGCGCGACGGCGCCGCCGGTCAAGGCGCGAACTGTATTGAAGGCCAAGGCCATGCTCAGGGGGTAGATCTGCTCATGGCCGACGGCGTGGCGATCATAGCATCGCCGTAGCCGATGACGAAGGAATCGTTCGAAACGCCGCAGATAGACCGCAGGCGCCGCATGCGAATTCATCTGCTGCAATTTGATCGGAAGCCCGACAGCGCCGCCGCCAAGCGTCGAGCGAATGCTGCATTGAACGCCCCGGCCAGGCCCAGGATCGCGTGGATCATGAGCATGGCGCCGAGCAGCATGGCCGAAATGCTCGCACCCGGTCAGCCGCGCGCAACGGTCGAGGATTTGTCCCACCATCGCATAAGGGAGCCGCACGTCCGGATCTTCGAAAACACGGGCGTCGAATTCCATCCCGTCGCGAATCCGCCGCGCAACACGCGCGTCACCCATCTGAGTCACCCTGACGCGCCGCAATTTGCGGCTTGCCTCGAAAACCGTTCCGGGCGACGTTCTGGGCCGACTCAGACCATCGACAAGGACTCCCATGACCGACGATTTAGCGCGACGCGCCGGACGCGACGCCTCCGCCACGCCGTTCAAATCCGTTGCACTGGTCCTGCAAGGCGGCGGCGCGCTCGGCTCCTACCAGGGCGGCGTCTATCAGGCGCTCGCGGAAGCCAATGTTCATCCCGACTGGGTCTCCGGCATTTCGATCGGAGCCGTCAATTCGGCGCTGATCGCAGGCAATGCGCCGGAAAAAAGGGTCGAGAAGCTGCGCGAATTCTGGGAGACGGTGAGCAAGCCGCCGCTCGGCGCGTTCGGCACGCCCTACAATCCGAGCATCAAGCATCTCAACGAGACGGTTCACCGCGCGCTCAACCAGTTCCGCGCCTTCGGCATCGCGGCGCTGGGCGCGCCCGGCTTCTTCCGCCCGCGCGTTCCCTCGCCGGTCGTCTGGCCCGCTCCCAGCCCGGCGCAACTCAGCCATTACGACGTCGCGCCGCTCAAGGAGACGCTGGAGCGGCTGGTCGATTTCGACCGGCTCAATTCCGGCGAATCGCGCCTCAGCGTCGGCGCGGTCAATGTCCGCAACGGCAATTTCACCTATTTCGACACCACCACCCATCGCATCGACTTCCGCCACATCATGGCGAGCGGCTCGCTGCCGCCGGGCTTTCCGGCCACCGAAATCGACGGCGAATATTACTGGGACGGCGGCATCGTCTCCAACACGCCGCTGCAATGGGTGCTCGATTCGCGTCCGCGCAAGGACACTCTCACGTTCCAGGTCGACCTGTGGAGCGCCACCGGCGAACTGCCGCGCGACCTTTCGGAAGCCGAGGTGCGGCAGAAGGACATCATGTTCTCCAGCCGGACCCGCGAGGCGACGCACCAGGTTCTCAACGCGCAGCGCCTGCGCCGCATTTTCCGTCAGGTTTACGAACACTTGCCGGAAGATGTTCGCGCGCTGCCTGAGGTCGCGTTTCTCGCCAAGGAAGCCGACGAATCCGTCTACAACATCGTGCACCTCATCTATCACGCGAAGAATTACGAGGGCACGGCGAAGGATTACGAGTTCTCGCGCCGCACCATGGAAGAGCATTGGAGCGCCGGCTATATCGCCGGACGCAAGGCCCTGTCCCATCCCGAAGTGCTGCAACGCCCGCACAATCGCGAAGGCTTTCGCGTGTTCGATTTCTCCCGCGACAGCTGACGCCGATCTTTTTCAACAGGAGCATTCCATGAAGGAAGCCGACGTCCGCAAAAACGCTTTCGCCATGCCCTTGACGAGCCCGGCCTATCCGATCGGGCCCTATCGTTTCGTCAATCGCGAATATCTCATCATCACCTATCGCACCGATCCCGAAAAGCTGCGCGCGGTCGTCCCCGAGCCGCTGCAGATCGATGAGCCGATCGTCAAATACGAATTCATCCGCATGCCGGATTCCACCGGCTTCGGCGATTACACCGAGACCGGACAGGTCATTCCGGTGACCTTCGAGGGTCGCAAGGGCGGCTACACCCATTGCATGTTCCTCAACGACCATCCGCCGATCGCGGGCGGGCGCGAATTGTGGGGCTTTCCGAAGAAGCTCGCCAAGCCGAGCCTGAAGGTCGAGACCGACACTTTGCTCGGCATCCTGCATTACGGCCCGGTTCCGGTCGCCGTCGGCACGATGGGCTACAAGCACAAGCAGGCCGATCTGAAGGCGGTGAAGGCGTCGTTGGAGGCGCCGAACTTTCTGCTGAAGATCATCCCGCATGTCGACGGCACGCCGCGCATCTGCGAGATCGTCGAATATTCCCTGATCGACATCGACCTGAAGGGCGCCTGGACCGGGCCGGCGGCGCTGAGCCTGTTCCCCCACGCCTTGGCGCCGGTCGCCGAATTGCCGGTGCTGGAGGTGGTTTCCGCCGTCCACATCCTCGCCGACCTGACGCTCGATCTCGGCAAGGTCGTGCACGACTATCTGGCCTGACCCGCCCTTGCGGCAACAACCAACGCGCCGCGCCCCCCGATGGGGCGCGGCGCTAACTTATTGCCAGAATGGGGATTTTACAGGCTGTTGCGCTTATGCCACGTCGAGGGAGAAATCGGCGCAATGGCGCGCATCCGCTTGATCGTCACATCAGCGGCCCCTAGCCTTTCGCAGGATTCGCAATGATTAAAATGCGAAATGATTGACGCGCGATTAAGAGCCCGGGGACTGGACGTTTGATGAACCAAGATCGCGGCATGTCCCGGCCCTCGCGCCGCTTGGCCGGCGGGTCGCGTCAGCCGCGGCGGATCTCCGGCCTGTCGGCGCTCGCTTTGCTGGCGCCCGGCCTGTTGGCCCTCGGCGGCTGTTCCGTCGGCCCGAACTTCGTCAAGCCCGAGGCCGCCGTCGGTTCTGCATGGCGCGAGGCCAATGCGCCCGCGATCAAGACCAGCCGGCAGGATTACCGCGACTGGTGGACGGCCTTCCGCGACCCGAATCTGAACCGTCTGGTCGCCATCGCCTACGATCAGAACCTGACCCTGATGGAGGCCGGCGCGCGCGTTCTCAAGGCGCGGGCGGTCCTCGGCCAGGCGATCGGCGAGGTCTATCCGCAGGCCCAGCAGCTCAACGGCAATTCGGACTATATCCAGCCGTCGCGCACCGATCCGTCGACCAACCCCAATAATGTGCTCGCCAAGAACTTCTGGCACGTCAATCTCGGCGGCCAGGTCGCCTGGGAAATCGACTTGTGGGGCAAGTTCCGGCATGGCGTCGAATCCGCCGACGCGACCTATCTCGCCTCCATCGCCTCCTACGACGATGTGCTGGTCTCTCTGATCGGGGACGTCGCCAGCGACTATATCGCCATTCGGACCGCACAGGCGCAGATCGCCATCGCCCAGAAGAATGTGGTCAAGCAGAAGGAGGCGCTGGCCATCGCCCGCGACCGTTTCAAGGGCGGCGCGACCTCCGAGCTCGACGTCTTCCAGGCCCAAAACGTTCTTGCCCAGACCGAAGCCGCGATTCCACAATATACGGCGCAGATGCAGAAGCAGGAGAACGCCTTGCGCGTCCTGCTCGGCGAGCCGCCGGAGACAATCGACGGGCTGCTCAACCATTCGCGCGGCATCCCCTCGCCGCCCCCGACCGTCGCTGTGGGCATTCCGGCGGAACTGCTGCGCCGCCGTCCGGACGTGCGCGCCGCCGAACTGAAGGCCGTCGCGCAAAGCGCGCAGGTCGGCATGGCCGAAGCCGATCTCTATCCCGCCTTCTCCCTCGGCGGCGTGCTCGGCACCGTGGCCAGCTCGACCAATGGCAGCAGCCTCAACAAGCTGTTCACGGCGCCCAGCATTTCCTTCGCGTTCGGCCCCTCCTTCAGCTGGCCGATCCTCAATTACGGGCAGATCACCAACAATGTTCGCGCGCAGGACGCCGAACTGCAGGCGCTGCTCATCAATTACAAAAACACCGTGCTTGGCGCGCAGCGCGAAGTCGAGGACGGACTCAGCGGCTATGTCCAGGGCCGCCAACAGGTCGCCTTTCTGCGGAAAAGCGTCGAGGCGGCCAGCAACGCCCTCACCGTGGCGATCGCCCAGTACCAGCTCGGCACGCGCGACTTCACCACGGTGCTGACCGCCGAGCAGAATCTCTATCAGGCGCAGAGCGATCTCGCGGCGGCCGAGGGCAATGTCTCGGTCAGCCTCACCACGGCCTACCGCGCGATGGGCGGCGGCTGGCAGATCCGGTGGGGCAAGGAATTCGTCCCGGATTCCGTCCGCGACGAGATGCGCGCGCGCACCAATTGGGGCGAATTGCTCCCGCCCGCCGGCCAGCAGCCGCCGGCGACGCCCGGGCTTCCCGGCCCGTCTGACCTCGGACCGACTGTGAGGCCGCCGCAATGGTGATCGCCATGACAAGCATTCGTTCCAGCTCTTTCCGCGACGCGCGCGACGGTCGCCGTGGCGCTGCTTTCTCGCGCGCTCGCGCCCGCCGACCTTGTCTTCGGCTGTCCTCGCCCAGACCGAGGCGCAATCCGCGCCGCCGGCCATTCCCGGTGATGCTGCCGAAGGCCAGTCGCGTCAGCGACGTGCTGGAGTCGTCGGCAACGCCGAGGCGGTGAACCAGGTCAAGCTGGTCGCGCGCGTGCCCGGCTATCTGGAGCAGATCCATTTCGAGGACGGCGCGATCGTCAAGAAGGGCGACCTGCTGTTCATCATCCAGCAGGACCAGTACAAGGCGCAATTGCAGCAGGCGCAGGCCCAGCTCCAGGCCGCCACGGTCGCCCGCGACCACGCCAAGCTGGAAGTCGGGCGCTACACCGCCTTGCTGAAGCAGCACGCGACGTCGCAGGTCGAGGTCGATCACTGGGTCTTCGAGCAGCAGACCGCCGAAGCCAATATTCAGGCGGCCCGAAGCGCAGGTCGCGATCGCCGAGCTCAATCTCGGCTATACCGAAGTGCGCGCGCCCTTCGACGGCCAGATGGGCAAGCATCTGATCGACATCGGCAATCTGGTCGGCGGCACGGCCCAGAGCGGCGGTGCTCGCGCAGATCACCCAGCTCGACCCGATCTATGTCGTCGCCAACATCAGCTCGCAGCAGGCGCTCGACATCCGCGCCAACCTCGACCAGCGCCGCCTGACGCTCGAGCAATTGCACAAGGTTCCGATCGAGGCCGCGCTGTCGGACGAAACCGGGTTCCCGCACAAGGGGACGCTGCAATATGTCGCCCCGGCGATCGACGCCGCCACCGGCACGCTTTATCTGCGCGGCCTGGTTCCCAATCCGGACCGCACGCTGCTGCCCGGCGTCTTCGTCAAGGTCCGCCTGCCGATGGGCCGCGTCGTCAAGAACGCCCTGCTCGTTCCCCAGCAGTCGCTTGCAGGAAGACCAGGGCGGGCGCTTGTGCTCGTGGTCAATTCCAGCAATGTCATCGAGAAGCGCTATGTGCAGCTCGGCCAGACCGTCGGCTCCGCGCAGGAAATCACCAGCGGGCTCGACCGCACCGACCGGGTCGTCGTCGGCGAACTCTGGCGCGCGTCGCCCGGCATGACGGTCACGCCCAAGATGACCACCGCCGCGCATTGAAAAGCAACAGGGATCGAAGCCGATGATGTCCAAATTCTTCATCGAGCATCCGGTGCTGGCCAATGTGCTGGCCATCGTGCTCGTCGTCATCGGCGCGGTGTCGCTCTACCGCCTGCCCGTTTCCGAATATCCCAACGTCGTCCCGCCCACCGTCCAGGTGACGGCGAGCTATGCCGGCGCCAGCGCCCAGACCGTGCTCAACACCGTCGCGCTGCCGATCGAAAACCAGGTCAACGGCGTCGACAAGCATGCTCTACATGCAGTCGACCAGCGCGCCGGACGGCACCTATACGCTGACCGTCACCTTCGAGATCGGCACCGATCCGAACATCGACCAGGTGCTGGTCCAGAACCGCGTCCAGCTCGCCCTGGCCTCGCTGCCCGAGCCGGTCCAGGCGCAGGGCGTGAGCGTCCAGAAGAAGAACACCGCGATCCTGCAGTTCGTGACGCTGCATTCGCCCGACGACAAATATGACGCGCTCTTCCTGAGCAATTACGCGACGATCAACGTCGTCGACGCGCTCGCCCGCCTGCCGGGCGTCGGCAGCGTCAAGGTCATCGGCGCCGGCGAATACTCCATGCGCATCTGGATGGATCCCGGCAAGCTGCAGTGCTTCGGCCTGGATCCGTCCGACGTCATCCTGCGCCATCCGCCAGCAGAACCAGAACATCGCCGCCGGCCAGACCGGCACGCCGCCCGCGCCCAAGGACGTCGAGTTCCAATATACGATCGACGTCAAGTCGCGCCTGGACCAGCCCGAGGAATTCGCCAGCATCGTCATCAAGGACCAGACCGCCCAGGGCGGCCGCCTGATCCATCTGAGCGACGTCGCGCGGATCGAGCTGGGCTCGCAGACCTATTCGCAGGATTTCCGCGTCGACGGCAAGCCGGCCGCCGGCATCGCCATCTACCAGACGCCCGATTCCAACTCGCTGCAGGTCGGCAAGTCGAAGTCAAGGCGCTGATGGACCAGATGTCCAAGCGCTTTCCCGAGGGCCTGCGATACGCCGTGCCCTACGACACGACGATCTTCGTCCAGGACTCGATCTCCGAGGTCTATCGCACGCTCTACGAGGCCGGCATCCTCGTCCTGATCGTGATCCTGGTCTTCCTGCAGAATTTCCGCGCCACGCTGGTCCCGGCGACCACCGTCCCCGTCACGATCATCGGCGCCTTCGCGGGCATGGCGGCGCTCGGCTATACCGTCAACCTCTCGACCCTGTTCGGCATCGTGCTGGCGATCGGCATCGTGGTCGACGACGCCATCGTCATCGTCGAAGGCGTGACCAAATACATCGAACAGGGCCTCTCCGGCCACGACGCCGCGATCAAGGCGATGGACGAATTGTTCGGCCCGATCATCGGCATCACTCTGGTCCTGATGTCGGTGTTCCTGCCCGCCGCCTTCGTTCCCGGCCTCACCGGCAACATGTTCGCGCAATTCGCGCTGGTGATCGCCGTGACCGCTCTATCTGCGCGGTCAACGCCGCGACCCTCAAGCCGACGCAATGCGCGCTCTGGCTGCGCACCGGCCGTCCCGCCGGAAAAACGCAATGTCTTCTTCCGCGCCTTCAACAACGATCTACGACCCGATGGAGCGCGGCTACACCGGTTTCATCGGCAGCATGGTCCATCGCAGCGGGCTGATGGTGATCCTCGCCCTGATCGTCTCCGGCGCTCGGCTTCTGGGGCCTGGCGCGCATCCCGACCGCCTTCATCCCGATCGACGACCAGGGCTATCTGATGGTCGCGCTGCAATTGCCCGAAGGCGCCTCGATGGGCCGCACCAGCGAAGCCGCTTCAAGAAAACAGCCGACATCGCCGCGCTGGAAATTCCCGGCGTCGATCGCGTCATCAGCATCGACCGGCATGTCGCTGCTCGACAACAGCGCCGACCTGTTCAACGCCGGCGCCGCCTGGGTCATGCTCAAGCCCTTCGACGAGCGCCTCAAGGCCAAGGACCAGGACCTGATCTCGATCTACAAGCGCCTTTCGGCGCGCTCGCTCAAACTGCCCGACGGCGCAGGCGCGCGTGCTGCCGCCGCCCGCGATCCAGGGCATCGGCAACGCCGGCGGCTTCCAGATGCAGCTCGAACTGCTCGGCGGCAGCACCGACTACCAGAAGCTCGGCGAGCTGACCAACCAGATCGTCGCCGAGGCGGCGAAGGAGCCCTCGCGTCAGCAATGTCCTCACGACGTTCCGCAACGACGCGCCGCGCGTGACCCTGACCGTCGACCGCGACCGCGCGCAGGAATTGCGCGTCTCCGTCGGCGACGTGTTCTCGACCCTGACTGATTATGTCGGCTCGACCTATGTCAACCAGTTCAACAAGTTCGGCCAGTCGCTGCAGGTCTATGTCCAGGCGGATTCCCAATTCCGCCTGCAAGCCCGGACGACCTGCTGAACCTCTATGTCCGCAGCCAGGACGGCAATATGGTGCCGATCGGCGCGGTGGCGCATCTCGGCGAAGCCGTCGCCCCCGCGCTCGACACGCTCTACAATCTCTATCCGTCGTCGACCATCGTCGGTTCGGACCGGCGCGCGGCTTCAGCTCCGGCCAGGCGCTCGACGCGATGGAAGCCATCGCCAGACGCGTGCTGCCTCCGACGTCACGTTCGAATGGACGGCCATGTCCTATCAGGAGAAGATCACCGGCAATCAGCTCTATTACGTCTTCGGCTTGTCGATCCTGCTGGTCTATCTGGTGCTCGCCGGCCAATATGAAAGCTGGATCCTGCCGCTGGCGGTGCTGTCCGCCGTGCCGCTCGCCCTGCTCGGCCCCGTCGTCGCGCTGACGGCCTCGGCGCCGCCAACAACCTCTATACCCAGATCGGCCTGATGCTGCTGATCGCGCTGTCCGCGAAAAACGGCATCCTGATCGTCGAGGTCGCGCGCGAAAACCGGCTGTTCAAGGGCATGTCCATCGCTCGATGCCGCGACCGAGGCCTCGCGCGTCCGGCTTCCGGCCGATCCTGATGACCTCGTTCGCCTTCATCCTCGGCGTGCTTGCCGCTGGTGCTCGCGACCGGCGCGGGCGCCAATGCGCGGCGCTCGCTCGGCATCAGCGTGTTCAGCGGCATGATCGCCTCGACCTGCCTCGCCGTGCTGTTCGTGCCGTCCTTCTTCGCGGTGCTGCAGCGCTTCGAGGAATCACGCAAGGCGAAGAAGCAGCCGGCGCAACCGGCGCCCGCCGGAGACGGCCGACGCCGCGCCAAAGGAAGCCTGACGTCACTCGTCCTCGTCGTTCCATCGCTGCGAATGGAACGCCCGCGCAATCGCGAGGGCGCGGGCCTCCTGCAATTCGTCCGCAGAGCCGGCGGGGATGCCCGCGCAGGCGTCCAGCGCGATCTGCAGCAGCGCCGCCTTGGGATAGGGCTGGCCCGCGCGCCGGGGAAACGCGCGATAATCGCAGGCGCAAACCTCGAGAATCCGCGCGAATTGCCCGGGCGCGTCGAAGGCTCCGAGCCGCTCCAGCATCAGCGCCACGGGACCGGCGCGCATTTTTGACACGCGATGCACGCGTTCGCATTCCGCCAGAGCAAGCAGCGCCAGTTCGCGGCATTCGCCTGGCGCCTGGAAGCGCGCGGCGATGGCCTCGATGCGCGGCAGCGCGCGCTCAACATGCTTGTAATGGACCGGCAGATGCTCCCTGGGCGAATCCGCCTTGCCGACATGCATCGCCAGCAGCGCGAAACGAACCTCGAGGCCGGCGCCGGCGCGGGCCGCCTCGTCGAGCGACTTGAGGACATGATCGCCAAGATCGACCTCGGCCGGCTCGTCCGAGAGCATCGGCACGCCGAACAAGGCCTCGACCTCGGGCAACACCTGTTCCAGGGCGCCGCATTCCCGCAGGTTGCTCGAGCATTCTGGAGGGCGCGCGGCCCATCAGCCCCCGCGCCAAGCTCCGGCCAGATCTCGCCGGGCGCGGTATCGAGCAGGAAGCCCGCGTCGGCCTGCGCGAACAGCATGTCGAGTTCTTCGTCGTCGGGCGCGCCATCGGCCTCCGCCAGCAGCGCGGCGTGACGCAGAATTCCGAGCGCCGGGTGGGTTTGCGCGAAAACCGGCAGGGGTGGCGGCGGCGTTTTCTCAACCATGGCGGAGCGGCCTCTTGTCGAAACCCGGCAAGCAATTGTCCTGCCAGAGACTTTGCCGGCGTTCGGATCCTGTCATCTGCGCCGGGTGTTTGCTCATGCGCCCTCGGCGGTCCAGACGGCTTTGGCGCTGGTCGTGACGAGAAAGCCGAAGCCGTAGGGGTTCCAGTCGAGGTTGGCGATCACGTCCTCCCCCGCCCGGAACTGATCCCTGTCCGGCCAGGGGCCATGTTCGCGCACGCGAACCCGACAGATCGCGCCTTCCGCCAAAGGCGGACCGCGATCGCAGGCTTTCACGATCCGCTTCAGGCGCAATTCGGCCATCAGGGGATGCCACGGCGTCTCCCGCTCGACGCGCGTCACGCGCGCGACGGCGACCAGATCGGACGATTCGGCCATCGCGCGCTGCTCGTCGGGCGGCGGAGCAGGCAGCGGGGCGACGCGCTGGAAGGCGGGAGCCGGCGTCTCCGGCCAGACGGCGTTCCACCACACGGTTTCATAGGCCTTCGCTTCCGCATTCCAGGCGAGATGCGTCGTGACGATCCTGCCCGGCGGATAGGCGCCGGAATCGGTCCATTCGCCGAGCGTCCGCACGTTTCCCGACCGCAGGCGAACGACGGCGGTTCGGCGGAGCCAGCGCAGCAGGCGGGGCCGGTCGTCCCTGACGATCTCCACGAAGCGAAGGCGCGCCTCCGTTCGGGCGCCGCGCCGGGCCAGCGAAACGACGCGCGCTCGCCCCGCGAGGTCGCTCCTTGCCAGGAGCCCTGCCCTGTCCAGCGGCGCGGCGACCATGACGCCCTCCCGGATGGTGTTTCCGCCTGATTTATGGTCGGACGCGGGAGCGCCCGTCAATGAGACCGTCAGCCTAAGCGCAATCCGCGCCGAACGAGGGAACAACTTTTCGCGAGCCGCGCCAAATTGGGTTGCGCCGCAACAGGTCGCCGCTCATCATCCGCCGCCTTGGGGGGCGAGGATGAACTCAGGAGGGGCACATGACCCAACTGGCGCTTTACGTCCAACTGGAAGCCAAGCCCGGCAAGGAGCAGGAAGTCGCTGCGTTCCTGTCCGGCGCCCGGCGCATCGTCGAGTCCGAGCCCGACACGACCGCATGGTTCGCCATCAAGATGGGGCCGCGAACCTTCGGCATTTTCGACGCCTTCGCCAACGAGCGGGGCCGCGAGGCCCATCTGCATGGCAAGGTCGCCGAACAATTGATGGCCAAGGCGCCCCAGCTTTTCGTCAACACGCCGGAAATCCAGCGCATGGAAATTCTGGCCGACAAGCTGCCGCATTAAGAGCTGCGCGAAACCGGCCTGACCCGGAAACGCGCGCAAAGGACGCTCCGCCCTCACCCCTTTCGGGAGAGGGCGGAGTTTTTGCGCCCTTCGAACCGCGCCAGCGCCGTGCTAGTCTGCCGACGCCCTGCCCAGCCTCACGCCGGAGCTTTCATGCGCATACGATCCATCCTGACGCCGGTTCTCACGGTCGCTGTCTTCCTCGGCGCGGCGAACGCCGCCTCTGCGGAGGAGGCAAAACCCGCCGCCGTGTTCGACGCGGTTTTCGTCAACGCCTCGCCGCTGCCGACCTCGCCCGAGGAAACCGCGCGGATCCAGCACATGACCGACGGGCTGAAACAGGCGCTGGAAAAATCCGGCCAGTATCGCCTGGTGGACCTCGCGTCGATCCGCAAGCAGATCGACGGCGTCAAGGACATTCACGACTGCAACGGCTGCGAGATCGAACTGGCGAAACAGGCCGGGGCGCAGGTCGCCGTGGTGGCCTGGGCGCAGAAGGTCAGCAATCTGATCCTGAATCTCAATGTCCGCATCGAGGACGTCGCCACCGGCGAGACCCTGCGGGGCGGCAGCGTCGATATTCGCGGCAACACCGATCAATCCTGGGATCGCGGCCTGAAATACCTGCTCGAGGAGCGCGTCTTCGACGCGCGACGCTGACGCCGCGACCGGTCAGCTCGGCGGCGCGGGCGGCGAGATGGCGAGCGTCAGCCAGACGTTGTAGCCGTCAGGACGATTCTGCGCCCAGAATTCCTTGTAGGCCTTGAGGTTCAGGGAGCCCTGCCAGTCATTGACCGGGAAATTGTAGGTCACCTGCGGGCCAACGCCGAAGACCTGCGACTCGTTGCAGCCATCGGTGGCGCCAGACCCGGTGTCGCAGCTGAGTCTGCCGGAAGACATAGCCCACCACGCCCGCCGAAATCTTGTCGTTGAACGTATAGGACGCGGCCCAGTCGAAATGCATGTCGACGCCGTCCTGGTATTGCGTCGTCGGATTGATGAAATTGTAGGTGAAGCCGAGCACGCCGGAAAACTCGTAGCCCGTTTTCGGATCGAAATAGGTGTAGCCGCCGCCGGCGTCGACCGCCCAATGGCCGATGCCGATATTCGCCAGGCGCGATCCGCTGAACTGTCCGATGGGGACGTTGGCGGTGACGTAAGCGGTGAAATAATGGACGCCGAAGGCCCATTTCATCGTCGCGTCGGGAGCGAGGTCGCCGAGGCCCGGAGATCGAATCGCCGGAACTCCCATAGGCCGCGAAGGGCTGGGCGCCATTGGGCGTGTTTGCAAAACCGGTCCATTTGCCGCTGATCGACGAGACGGACTGGGTCACCTGCGCCGTGACGGCGAGCGACAGCTGTCCGCCGAGGATCGGATCCTTGAACGCATAGGTCGGCACGATATAGCCCGAGGGCGTGTCGTTATATTGCTTGGCGTAGGGGATCGCGAAGACATTGGCGGGAATGGTTCCGTACGAGCCGCCGTTGACGAAGGCGTCCGGTCGCGTTCGAACTCGTGCTCGCGGTATAGAACCAGGTCGTGACCGACCAGCCCGCCGAACCCGGAACGGCCGCCATGCTGCCGAACGAACCCGGCACCCAGAAGCTCGCGCCGCCCTCGTCGGCCCAGGCGGCCCCCGGCAGGGAGACCAGAGCCGCGCCGGGAGCGAAAACCAAGGCGGCCAACGCCGCCCGCCTCGCCCCGATTGCCTTCCTGAAAAACATAAACGCCCCCGTCGATTTGCGCCGACGTCAATTTATACGGCCCGCATGACAATCAGCTATAGGGCGGCGCGACCCATTGCCTCAACCGGAATCCGACAGTTTGGAATTCTTCTAATTTGGAAAGCCTGGGGCAGCCTAGAAGGCCAGCTTGGCGCCGGCGAGCACCAGCGCGAAGGCGAGCAGCGCGCGCAGGGCGCGGTCGGGCACAAGCGGCGCGAAATGGCTGGCGATCATGATGCCGGGGATCGAGCCCAGCAGCAGCGAGACCAGCAT
Source organism: uncultured Alphaproteobacteria bacterium (assembly GCA_963811975.1). Classification (GTDB taxonomy): domain Bacteria; phylum Pseudomonadota; class Alphaproteobacteria; order Rhizobiales; family Beijerinckiaceae; genus Rhodoblastus. The sequence continues at coordinate 27,915 of CAWETR010000016.1, read as the reverse complement.
CGGCCAGTCGACCGAGCCCATCGCCCAATGGCCGGCGCCGGCGATGAGCGTCAGCGGCACGGCATGGGCGATGTCAGACCCGACGATGCGCAGCGTCGACATTTGCGGATAGAGCATCAGCAGGACCGTCACGCCGATGGCGCCGGCCCCGACCGACGAGATCGTGACGAGAACGCCCAGGACCAGTCCGAGCAACACGGTCAGCGTCAGGATCTGCCTCTCGGACAATTTCGCGAAAGCAGGCTGTGTCCGGGTGACCAGCCAGGGACGAAACAGCAGCGACAATCGCGGTCAGGAACAAGGCATAGCCGAGAATGACCGAAATCGCCGCGCTCGAGCGCCCGGATTGCGCGCCCCAATGGGCCAGCAGCGCCAATGTTGCGAGCGCGGCGGGAACGCTGCCCGCCGCGAGCCGGCGGACGACCGACCAGTCGATCGAGCCCTTGCGGTGATGCACGGCGCAGCCGCTGAATTTCGTGATCCCCGCGTAAAGCAGGTCGGTGCCGACCGCCGTCGCCGGGTGAATGCCGAACAGCAGCACCAGCAGCGGCGTCATCAGCGATCCGCCGCCGACGCCGGTCAGCCCGACCAGTCCGCCGACCGCGAAGCCGGCGACGGTGTAGGGGAGATGAATGAATTGTTCGATCTGCATGACCGCCGCCGCCCTCTTTATGGAGCAAATATGTAATTTCTACCTAATTGGTCAATTGATTTATTTTATAGCGATAGAGATTTTCCTCCCCGCATCCTCGACGCCTGCGCCGATCTGTCGCTGCAAAATCGTTGGCTTTTGGTTCGCCACGTGAAATATTTGCGACACGCCGGCTTGACCCATGCCTTGAGCGCAGCCCGGCAGACAAGGAGCGAGCCATGAGCGAAACCCGTCAAGCCGACAAGCGCGTCACCGGGCCGCGACTGATCGCCCTCGTCGGTCCGTTCCAGAGCGGCAAGACCACCCTGCTCGAATGCATTCTCACCCGCGCCGGTTCCCTGTCGCGGCAGGGATCGGTGCGCGACGGCTCCTCGGTCGGCGACAGCAGCGCCGAGGCGCGCGCCCACGCCGCCAGCGTCGAAGCCAATATCGCTTCCGTCGATTACCTGGGCGATCGCTACACCTTCGTCGACCTGCCCGGCTCGATCGAATTCGCGCATGAGGCGCGCAACGTGCTGCCGCTCTGCGACGCCGCGATCGTCGTCTGCGAGGCGGACGAGCGCAAGCTGCCGGCGCTGCGCATGATCCTGCGCGAACTGGAAGAGCTCGGCGTGCCGCGCATCCTGTTCCTCAACAAGATCGACCAGGCCGCGATGCGCATCCGCGAGACGCTCGCCATGCTGCAGCCGGCCTCCACGCACGCCGCTGCTGCTGCGCCAGATCCCGCTCTGGCAGAACGGCATCGTCACCGGCTTCATCGATCTCGCGCTGGAGCGCGCCTTCGTCTATCGCGAACACGCGCCCTCCGAGGTCGTCGACGTCCCCGCCGGCGAAATGCCGCGCGAGAAGGAGGCGCGCTACACCATGCTCGAGCGCCTCGCCGATTACGACGACGCGCTGATGGAAGAGCTGATCGCCGACATCGAGCCGCCGCGCGACCAGATCTTCGACGACCTCACCCGCGACCTGCGCGAAGGCATCGTCGCGCCGGTGCTGATCGGCTCGGCCGAGGCCGGACACGGCGTCACCCGCCTGCTCAAGGCCCTGCGCCACGAGGCGCCCGGCATCACGGAACTGCGCGCCCGCCTCGGCGTCGCCGCCGAGGGCCCCGCCCTCGCCCACGCCATCAAGACCATCCACACCGCCCATGGCGGCAAGCTCAGCTTCGCCCGCGTGCTGCGCGGCGCGTTCGCGGACGGCGCCCAGGTCAAGAGCGCCCGGGGCGAGGACCGCATCTCGGGCGTGTCGCGGCTGATGGGCCTGTCCGGCTCGAAACAGGCGCGGATCGAGGACGGCGATTGCGCGGCCTTCGGCCGTCTCGACCATGTCGCGACGGGGGACACGTTCGGGGACGCCAAGAACGGCGCGCCCGCCGCCGCGGCTACGCCCGTCGCGCCGCCGCAGCCGGCCCATTGCATTGCCTTGAGCGTGAAAGACCGCAAGGACGAGGTGCGCCTCGCCGCCGCCATGGCCAAGCTGATCGACGAAGATCCCTCGCTGCTGTTCGTGCAGGATCAGGAAGCCGGCGAACTCAAGCTGTTCGGCCAGGGCGAGATGCATTTGCGCGTCGCGCTGGAGCGTCTCGCGGCGCGGTTCGGCGTCAGCGTCGAGACCCACAAGCCGGGCGTCGGCTATCGCGAGACGATCCGCCATGCCGTTTCGGTGCGCGGTCGCCACAAGAAGCAATCCGGCGGCCATGGCCAGTTCGGCGACGTGGCGCTCGACGTGGCGCCCCTGCCCCGTGGCGACGGCTTCGCCTTCAACGAAACCGTCCATGGCGGCGCCGTTCCGCGCAATTATTTCGGCGCCATCGAGGAAGGCTGCAAGGACGCGCTGGAAAAGGGCCCGCTCGGCTTTCCGGTGGTGGACGTCGGCGTGACCCTCACCGACGGCTCCTACCACTCGGTCGATTCCTCCGACATGGCGTTCCGCACCGCCGCGCGCATCGGCGTGTCCGAGGCGCTGGCGAAGGCCAATCCGGTCCTGCTGGAGCCGATCCTCCATGTCGAGATCATCGCGCCGAGCGAGGCGCTGTCGCGCGTCACCGCGATCGTGTCCGGGCGTCGCGGCCAGATCCTCGGCTATGACGCACGGCCCGGCTGGGAAGGCTGGGACGTGGTCAACACCCTGATGCCGGAATTGGAAACCGACGGGCTCATCGTCGAACTGCGCTCGGCGACGGCGGGCGTCGGCTTCTTCACCCAGAAGTTCGATCATCTCGCCGAAATCGTCGGCAAATCGGCCGATGCGATCGTCGCCCACCACAACGGCGCGAAGGCCCCGGCGCATTAGGGTCCCGGCGCACTAGGCCGGGTTTTCGGGCCTATCGCGCCGCCGATCGCGGCCTCAATTTTCCGCTCGGTTAACGGGCGGCGGTGAGCTTTTTTTTCATGACAATTTTCCCCGGCGCAAACCTGGCGCCCTCATTTGACCTTGCGCTCTTCCTTGCTGAAATTGCTGGTATGGCCCTCGCGCTCCGCCGCCGCCCGCCAGATCTTGGCCTTGGCCTTCAGCTTGAAATCCGGCGCGACGCGAGACGCGAGGCGCTCCATCTTCTGGCTGCCGCAGGCGGGACACACCGCAAGATCGTCGAAACCCATCAGCAGTTCGGAATCCTTGTCGCATTCGGCGCAGTGGAAGGAATAGAGCGGCATCGTGTGTCCTCGAAATGTCTGCCTCATCTTTAAGCAAGGTTCGGGCCAGCCCGCTCAGCCGGATTGCGCCGACGACACGCTGCGGAAGCGCCACAGCCCGAGCGCCAGAAACACGCCGCCGATCGCCGCCATCGCCACGAACCGCGGCCAGACGATGTCGAATCCGGCGCCGCGATAAAGGATCGCCTGGGCGATGGCGACGAAATGGGTCGAGGGCGACGCCTGCATGATGGTGCGCAAGAAGGGCGGCATGGATTCCAGCGGCGTGTTGCCGCCCGACAGCAGGTTCAGCGGCACCGCGACCAGCAGATAGAGCAGGCCGAGTTGCGGCATGGTCCGCGCGATGGTCGCGAGAAAAATCCCGATGGAGGTTGCGAAGAACAGGTAGAGCGCGACGCCGCACATGAACAGCGGGATCGAGCCTTCGATGGGAATGGCGAGCAGGCGCTCGACCACGAAGATCAGCGACAGCCAAACCGCGCCGGCGATGATGAGGCTGTTGGCCCAGATCTTGGCCATGGCGATCTCGAACGGCGTCACCGGCATGACCAGCAGATGCTCGACCGTGCCATGCTCGCGTTCGCGCACCACCGCCGCGCCGGCCAGGATGATCGCCAGCATGGTGACGGAGCTGATGATGCCCATCACGCTGGAGAACCACGCCGTGACCAGGTTGGGATTGAAGGCGATCCGCACCGTCTGCCCGACGAGGGCGGGCGCCGGCTGGTCCTGGCGGGTCAGGAATTTGGCGATCTCGTCGGTGAGGATCTGCTGCGCGTAGCCGGAGCCGATGCCCGCCTGCATCGACGCCGTGGCGTCGACATTGAGCTGGAGCACCGGCCGCCGCCCACCAAGCAGGTCGCGCTCGAAATTGGGAGGGATGTCGAGAATGAACGTATAGGTTCCGGTGTTCATCAGGCGGTCGATGTCGCCCTGGCCCACCGGGACGGCGGTCAGGAAATAGGGCGGCAGGAAGGCCCGCGCCAGTCGGCCCGAGAGCTCGGAATGGTCTTCGTCCACGTAAGCGAACGAGGCGTTGTGCAATTCCTGCGCGTTGCTCTGCGCCTGCGCGATGATCGCCAGCGAGAAGGAATAGATCACCAGCCCGAGCAGCACCCAGTCGCGGAAGAAGCTGCGCAGCTCCTTGGTCCCCAGCCAGAAGATATTGCTGAGCGTCTGCATTATTTCTCCTGATTGCGCACCAGCTTTAATCGCCAGACAGCGCCAGACATGGCAAGACAGTATTATATTGATTTCAATGTAAGATCTTGAAAATATTGGGATTTAATCGGACATTGGCAGACACAAAAGGACACATATTTTGTTACCTCGTAGGCTTGCGAGGCAACAGGATCGATGTATTTGGAGTTTAGGGCGGAGCGGTCGCCAATGACAAGGACTTATCCCATGGCGAAGGCGCTGACGATCAAGGCCTTGCTGGATTCGATTGTCGATCGCCAGTGATGCGCGGATCGTGGATCACGGCGCGCGCGGCGGTCCAACCAGCGGCGTGCGTACCGGCTTGGCCATGCCGAAGAAGACCGTGACGCCATTGCCGCCGCAATGGGTCGACAGCGCTTCGTCCTTGCTGCGGTCGAGGAAACAGCTGTCGGAGTTCTGCCAATTGTTCATCACCCACACGTCGCCCGCCGAATTGAACGCGAAACGTCCATCGGCGTCGGTCTGGGCCTGCGCGATCTGCTGCGGCGCGCCGGAGCTGGCCGACCAGAGTGTCACCGTCGAATTTGCGACCGGCTTGCCGCCGCCCAGCACCCGTCCGTCAAGAGCATCGGCGATAGCCGCCCCAGATGGCACGCCCAAAATGCCTACGGCCAGTAAGATCGACGCCATTCTGATGTTTCGGAAATTGGCATCTAAGACCTCTGTCAGGAAATGCTATCACGGCGAAAGCGCTGGGGGAACCGAGGTTCTATTTCGACTAGCGCAGTCGCACCGAGGCCTAGGCGGCTACGGCCCAGCATCCGAGAAACCCCTTACCCGACGAACTAACAAAACCGACAAAAGGCAGTCGGTCGAATAAGACCAGACTGTGACGGGAGCGGTGATTGAGATCAATTTCGGACCGGTCCAAAAGGGGTCAAAAGGGTGAACCCGGCGTTAACGATTTCGGTGAATGACCAAGAGCCCGCTCGCAGAGATAATCAGGATCGATGAAGAATTGATGCCAAGCGCGCGCGGCCAGCTCCACCCAAGCCTCCGGGCCTTGGCGGAGATGGAGCGGTTTCCGGAGCAGCACACGCGCGCGCACTGCCGCAACTCGTCCTCATTACCTCATCGGCAGCGGACGCATGAGGCCGCCTTCGGTCCAAAGCGCATTCAGACCGCGATCAAGTTGGTAAGGTCCGCCGGTCGTACGTTGGAAGATTTCGCCATAATTCCCGGTGGCGGCAATCACATTGGCCGCCCAATCGTGCGGCAGACCCAACGCCTGGGCCGTCGCGAAATCGCGTCCAAGCAATTGCTCCACACGCATGTCGTCGCGTTGCGCAGCCGACGCCACATTGGCCTGCGATATTCCCAACGCTTCCGCCTCGATCAGTGCGCTGACCGCCCAATCGACCACCAGCCCGAACTTCTGATCGCCATAGCGATAGGCCGGGACAATCGGGTTCAGCCCGAACCGTTCGGGTAAGAATACGAAATCGCTGGTCCGCGCATGGAAGTTGGCGCGCGAATGGACAAGCCGCGACTCCATGGCCGCGCCTGCCTCACATCGGCGAACGGCCACGGCCGCATCCATTTCGCCTTGCTCGGAGTGAGACATGAGACCGTAAGGAATACCTTTCGCGCCCATTTCATCGTGAAGCGTGCGTTCGGGCGGGCTCATGTCAATCGCACAGATCAGCTTGTCGCGAAGGTCAGCCAGATCCTTGATGCCGCTAAGCTTCGAGACCATCAGCCGTGTGGAATTGTAGAAAACCGGAGGCCCGAAGCCAACGCCGAATTGCGCAGCTGTTGACGCTGAAGGCGAAATACCAATCGCAAGCTGGATCGAGCCCGATTTCAGCGCGTTCAACGCCTCGGGCTCGGCCGGAAAGGCCTGGATTGTCAAGCTGGCTCGCGTCGCCAAGGATCGCGACAGCGACCGCGCGGCAAACCTCGGTTTCCAGGGCCGACAGATTTCCATGGATGTCCTCGCCGTTCCAATCGTCGGAGCCCGCGACGACGCCGCATTCCATGTGATGGGCGGCGCGGATCGCCTCTAAAGTCTGGGCGTGGGCGACCACAGGGTGCGCCAGCAGCGCGCCGGCGAGCAGGAGCAGAATCACACGAAGCATTTGCAAGCCCTACCAAGTCTCACAGGAAAGAGGTGGAGGCCAGCGCCTCCACCTCTTCTGGCAGACATCAAGAGCCCGAGGCCAAAGCCTCGAGCGGGCCGCCGATCAAGGAGTCCAGTTTCCGGCGGTCGGCGTGCCGGGCGACTGGGTCGGACGCGGATTGACGTCGACCGGATAGGGATCGATCGGCTGTCCAGCCTTGTAGGCCTTCCAGGACGGGAAGTCGGTCGGCAGGATGCCGATCGCTTCGCAGGCGCCATTGGTGTAGCCGTTCGGCGAAAAATTCGCCTTGGCCAGGTGGGGCAGGCTCTTGATGGTCGCGGCCGGGATGGCGGCGGCGCTGGCGGAGACCGGACGCTTTTCGCCCCGCAGGATGGCGTAGTCGAACGCTTCCGTCAGATCGCCGACGTCGTTGGACGGGTCATCCGAAGGACCGAGATTCGCCTGCCCCAGATTCTTGAGGCCCAAATCGCGGCCGCGCTTTTCATCGGGAAGCGAGGCGAGCGGCACGAGACCGTAAAGCGCGTCGATGAACTTGATCACCGAGCCATGCTCGCTGTAGCGGTGCGAGATCTTGCCGGTCTTGGCATAGGGCGAGATCAGGATCGTCGGGATGCGCGGCCCCGCCGCCAGCGGCGAGCCGTCGCCGAAGGTGCTGCGCTTTTCCGGCGAAACATGATCGTAGAACCCGTCGGTCTCGTCGTAGGTGATGATGATCACGCTCTCAGGCCAGTAGGGGCTGTTGGCAATGTCGTTGATCGCCTTGGCGGCGAACGCCTCGGAGATCTGCTGATCCGAATAGGCCGGATGATCGTCGTTGCCGAGGAACGCATGCTGGATGCCCGGCGTCGGATCGACCGGCACCAGACCGTCGTTGTTGTTGTAGCCGCCGCGCAGATAGAACACGCCGCCGTCGCGCGGCAGCTTCCGGCCTTCCACCGCGTCGAAGAAGTCCTTGGCGCCGTGCAGGTTGTTGTCCAGCACCTTCGGATTGTCCGCGAGATAGCCGAAATATTGCGGGCCGTTGTGGTGCAGGACGTAACCCGTGTTCAGACCGGGATTATTGGTCGGATTCGGGGTCGCGGTGTTTTGCGGCTCGTAAGGATCGGACGTGTCATTGGCGTTGAAGCCCTGCTGGAACCAGCCCCAGTTGACCGCCTGATCGCGAGACGCGATGGTCTTGATGTCGTCCTGGACGTCCAGCAAGTCCGCCAGCGGGATTCGGATCGTCCGCGATGACCTTGTTGATGTCGCGCCCCATGAAGGAGAGCGGCAAGCTGGCGAAGGTGAGGTTCAGGGCCGGGTTGGCCGCGTTCTCGTCGAAATTGTAAGGCGGCTTGACCGCATTCTTGTCCAGGTTCGAACCCGGGAACGGACCCGGATCGGCGACGATCGGAACGAAGGCGTTGGTGTCGCCGGCGGCCGGCAGCATGGTCGCGGCATAGGAGGCGCCGAGCACGTTCTGGAACGACGAATTCGCATAGGTCGTCGTCGGGCCTTCGCCATTGTGCAGCGCCCATTGGGTCTCGCCGGATTGACCCGCGATGATGGCGATCGCGTTCGGGGTCGACGGGCCGACGATTGTCTGGCGGAAATTGTCGAACAGCACGAAATTCTTCGCCCAGCCCCACATGAACGGGATGGTGTCGCAATCGATATGGCTGAGGTCGGTCTCGGCCTTCTGCTTCTGGGCGAGCGAGATCGCCGTGGGCGCCACGCCCGTCTTGGTCACGATATTGCCGGAGGCGTCGGTGGTCAGGCCTTCCTGGTTCATCGCGTAGCGGTCGTTCGCCGCAATGCCGCTCGTCGCGTCGACATGCATGCCGTTCGCCATGCCCTGGTGGCTGTGATCGACCGAAATCAGGTCGGCGGGATAGATCGGCACGATCTGGCCGCCCGCGGTCTGGACCGCCTGGGGCATCAGGAAGGGGGAGACCGTCTGCGTCTTCAGCGAGGTGTCGAGGTACTTCTGCACGAAGCTCGGCGTCGCCTTGGCCGGCGTGGCGCCCTGCGGCGCGGTAAACAGACCGTTGGCGCCGGGGAACGTGCCGAAATAATGGTCGAACGATTCATTCTCGTGGAAGATCACGAAAACATATTTCACCTTGCGGCGGATCAGGTCGATTTTTTCGTTGAGGGAAAGCGTTTCGTCTTCGTCATGATCGCGCAGGTTGCCCTGGCCCCAATAGTGCCCTTCGTCCGAATTCAAACGCTCCTGCGCAAAGGAAACGGTGCTGCTCGAAAAAATCGCCACGGCGCCAATCAGCGCGCTCGTGCTCTTGAGAAACCTTGCGAAAGACATCTGTCCCTCCTGCTGAAATTACGGGGGGACCTTGCCTTTGTGAGGCGTCAGTTTATTGACGTTTTCATTAAAGTTATATTTGGCAAGACGCCGCTTTCGACACAGCCGCTGATCAACGATTCGTCGTTCCACGACAGGCTCTCCGGCGCGAGCGTCGGGCTGCTAAAGACGATTGGAGAACAGGGTCGGCGGCTGCCGGAGCGGGCCATTGATTGACGGAATATCTTTTTTTTTAATTCGCCGCCGAGCCTTGGGTGGCGCGGCCTGTTTCGAGCAGCAATTGACGCCGCGAATCGCAAGAGTTCCAAGAGTTCAAGGACCATCCTGCCCGCGCGCGCCGCCGCTCCCGCGGAGCGTTCGCCAATCAGTCCGCGCCCGAGGCGCGTCCCCTGCCCGTCGTCGGAAATGGCGAAGGAGCGAACTGTCGCGCTCCTCCGCCGTCGAACCGGTTTTCAGCGCCCGTCAAGGCGTGACGTTTGGAAGGCTCCTGGCGATATTCGTCGCAACGCTGTTGCTCGCGCCGCCGCAGGTCGGCTGGCCATACCCGCCGGCGCTCACGCCGTTCGTTATGTCGAAGACGATGTTGTCAGGATGCGCCGCGTCGCCGGAGACGCCGCCGATCGAACCGAGATGGTCCAGCCCGAGATTGTGACGCAAATTCCAGGCGATGAGATGATCCGTGCAGGAGGTGTCGCCGCTGACGCCGAGACCGCCGACCTTGACGTCGCCATTGGCGTAGAGCGCGAGTCCGCCGCCGAAGACATTGATGCCCCCGATCACCTGCCCGATCATCGGGTCCCGGTCAGTCCCATAGGTAGAGGTCGTGATCGGGCCGGAATAGGTCGCCAGGTTCTGTTCACCCTGGTTGTACGAGGCATAGCTCGGACCACTGGAACCGGTGGCTATCGTATCTCCGTAAGCGCCAGGGGCGAAAACCGGATTGCTTTCCTGAAGGCCAAACAGGCTGCCGCCGGGCTGCACGGCGGAATAAAGATTCGCAGTGGAAAGGGCGAGTTTGCCGTTCGCGAAAGTCGTTCCGGAACCGGAATTCGATGTCGCCTGGAGGCTCAGGGTCGCCGCAGTAAAGGATTTTTGCGCGGAAATCAGCCGGCTGGCGAGCCACTGCCCTTGGATGGCGCTATCGCTTGAATAGGCGACCTGGCAGACGCGCCCATCGGGAGCGACAATCGTCGCCCACATGTTCAATCCAAGGCCCAGCTGGCCATGCGCCTGCGCGATCGCGCTTTGCAGCGCCGATTTCAGGCTGACGGAGACTTTCGGGCAAGACGAAGAAGACGGGGAATCCGCAACGGCGCCGGTTGCAAAAAGGGTCGCGGCTGCACTCACGAAAAGCAATTGCTTGCGCATGATTTCCTCCAATGTCGCACTTTTTCGGAGCCGTTCCGTCAGGAGCGGCGGCTGATTGATGGCAGGTCCATGGATTGCATCTCCGGCCTACTTCGTCAGACGTCATTTGTGTCATTTTGTCACGGAACGTCATATGACGATGCGCATGTAATACATTCGCACAATCAAGAACTACTTTTAATTTTTGTAACTCGCAATAAAGCTGAGGCTTGTGCGGTTTCAATTTATTTTGATCGCGTATTTAATATACTATACATATTTCCGTCACGAAAGCACTACGTCGCGTCGAGCCTGAAGTTCATCGAAATCTCATTGCATTTGCGTAGCGATCGCCTCCCTGCCCTTCCCTGAAAATCCATGTTCCAAAAAAATGCGCCTCGCTTTTTCAGCGAGGCGCACATTTGTTTTTGTTGAGCCGGTCCGGGCGAGCGGCTTAGCGTCAGTCGTCTTGCTCATGATGAAACTGGAACATGTCCATCATGTCGCCGATCGCCGGCGAATTGACCGGGATGTAGGGATTTGCTTCCCGGCGCGCGGGTTCGGCAGGTTGTCGCGGCTGCGATTGGTGATCGGCGGCAGGCCCCAGTTGGCTTCGATGAACTTCACCATCGAGGCGTGGTCGGTATAGGTGTGGTTGATGTGGCCGCCCGTCGTATATTTCGACACGACGATCATCGGAATGCGGGTGCCGTCGCCGAAGAAGTCGACCGGCTGAACATAGCCCGAGTCCCAATAGCCGCCGCCTTCGTCGAAGGTGACGAAGATCGCGGTGTCGTCCCACAGCGTCGGGATTGGCCTTCACCTCGTCGACGATCTTCTTCACGAAGCCTTCGAACAGATTGAGCTTCGAAGAGGCCGGATGGCCGTCGACGAAGCCGCTCGGCTTGACGTAGGACAACCGCCGGCAGGTCGCCGCTCTTCGATGCGCGGCGTAGAGATCCGTGGTGTCCTTCAGATGAGCGGCGCGCTGCTCGGCGTCGGTCATGATCGAGGTCGAATATTGCGCCCAGTTGCAGATGTTGCAGTACTGCGTCGTTGGTGTTCCATTCAGCTGGTACTTGTCGTTCAGATAGCGGTCGAACTGGTCGCCGTAATAGGCCCAGCGAGATGTCGTTGTCGTTCAGCTCATCGCCGATGTGACGGACGCTGGTCGGCGGAATGGTGAACACGTAATTGCTCGGGTTGGTGTCGGTGTAGGCGTTGGAGCCGTCGCCGAAATAGCCCGGGATTGTAATTGTTGAGCAGATAATAATGGCCCTGTTTCGCACCGCGCGGGCGACCGGGCTGCGGCAGCGCTCCGAGATAGTTGCAGCATCGGGCGCGACGCCCGGCTGCGTCGTCGATCGGCGCAATTGACATAGGAGCCGCCGCCGTAATTGGCGCTTGGGCGAAGCCGCGCGTCGGACGAGCCCGAGCCGCCGCCATAGCCGTCCTGGATGTAGTAATTGTTCGTGCCGGGCTGCGGGTTCGGGTTTTCGATTTCGCGCGAGCGCCGAGCCGCCGCGACAGCGGTCGTGCCGGGCGCCTGCCGGATCGACCTTGTTGTTCGGCGGAACGAGCGGCTTGCCCCGCGCCGTCGGAGAACCAGATCGCGTCGGCATAGCCGAGCATGACGTGGTTGGCGCCGGTGCCGCCGTTGACGCCCTGATGGATAATTGTCGCTCATCGTATAGGTGTCGGCGAGGTGCTTCAGATAGGGCGCGTCGCCGTTGAGGACGTTGAAGAAGCCCATCGACGTCGAGCCTTCGCCGGTCGAGTCGCCGTGAAGGGCGACGGCTGGGCCGCGCCGTTCGAGCCGGCGCCGATCGTGGTCTCGACCCAGGGGAAAAGATCGCTGCGGCAGCCGAAATCGTGCTGCTTCTTCGCCGCGTCGGCGCGAGCAATCGAGCTGCTGCCACATCTGGAAGAAGCGGTGCACCGGGCTGGCCGCATAGGCGTCATAGGGATAGTTGGCGTTGGTCAACTGATACGGGCCATTCGGCAGATGGCTGGCGTCCTTGCCCGCATAACTCACGCGCGTATCGGGAACGTCGCTGGCCTGGCCCGTGCCGCCGGTCAGCAGATATTGGTAATAATCGTCCGCGAGGGCGGTTTCGATGCTCTTGGCCAGCGCGAGATTGGCGGGCGTCACGCAGGACTTGGCGGCGACGCCGACGGCCTCGCAGAAATAAGGCCAGGTCGGGCCGCCCGTCACCGCCGGGCGGCAGCACGGAATAGGGACCGGTCTTGGTCGGGGCGCTCTGATAGGTCGTGGTGTCGGTCGCCTGGAACTGCTGGCGCCTTGCCGTAATGCAGGCCGGGCGTTCCGTCTTCCTTGACGATGCCCTTGGAGAGCAGGTTCAGGACCTTTTCGTCCTTGTGGACCGGCTTGTAGGTCGCGAAAATGTGGTCGAAGGTGCGGTTTTCGCCGATGATCACGATGACATGCTTGATCGGCGTGCGGGCCTGGCCGTATCCCGGCTCGGCGGCGTAAGCGAGAGCTTCGGCGCGATGGCGTTGGCCATGACGGCCCCGAGGGCGACGAATGAACAGAATTTGTTTTTCAATCGTTCGAGATTGCGAAGGCGCTTTTGCATCGATGTCTCCCGGTGCCAAGGGCGGAGGGGGTGCAGAATTGCGAGCGCACCATGTCATCGCGCGATGATGCTATAATGAGTTTTTAATGAAGCGCGCATGACACGAAAAGCCGTGGAAAAGCCCGATTTTCAACACCTGCTAGAGGGCTTCAATGGCCGCCGCGCTTGGCGTCCCTCATCGCCGCGAAAGCGTCGGGCGCGACGACCTTCGCTGGCGGCGCGTCGCCGCCGTTTCCGCTTGGGCGGCGGCGCAGGCGAAGGCGCAGGCCCGCGGGCGCGGAAACGCCGTCATAATCGAGCCCAATGCGGAGGAGATCCACCTCCTGGCGCAGAGCAATGTCCTGGCCGCATCGAATCGACGGTCCAGTTCTCGAAACTCTCGCCGATCCGAAACCATTTGCCCTCGGTATCGGCGGCCGATTGACAAAGGCCCGCGACACGAACGCCGAAGCCGATGACCTGCATGCAGTTTCAGCGCCGGCCGGCGGCGGCGCGACGCCGGCCTCGCTCGCCGATCGCGCCGAAGTCAGCGACGGGCGGCGCGATTTCACGAACAAGGGCCGCGCCAGCGTCTCATGGTCGTCGCCGCTCGCTGCGACAGGCGCGTCGGCGACCGCAGCCGGGACGATCATCGGCGCGGTGCGCGCGGGAAGGATGCCGAGGCTCCGCGCCGCGTCGATACTGCGCCAGGCGAACAGCGCCGCGGCCAGGTTCACGACCAGCCAGACCCGCAAGAACGATGATCTTCAACCTGTTCATTCGGCATGCGCCGACCGGCCTTGTGTCCCTGTCGATCCCAAAGCCTCGCGCTGGATCGCGCAATCTTGACGCAAATTTCTGACAGGCTCGCGACAGAGCTCTTGCGCTTCGCGCGGCGCGCTATCGCTGTGGCAACGCGACCGTGGCGGACGTCTCCAGCACGCCGCCGGAACGGCTGCAGCCCGATGCGCACGGAAACAAGGCGCGGCAGCACCGCGACCTTGCGCCAATCGTCACGCCATTGCGGACGTTGCGATGGCCTCCGGCGGCGCCGAAATAGGACAACCGCACATAGGCCAGATTTTCGATGAGCGACGTCGCGCGCATCGCTTCGCGGCCGGAGTCGAACTCCTCTCCCGGAACACGCGTGTCCACGCGTTCAGCTAGCACCGCCGCTCGCCCGTCGCGCCGATCTCGGTCGTGATCAATCCGCCCCATTGGGCCTCTCCCTCGCTCAAGGCCACAAAACGGCAGCGATTTGGTTCCGCCGTCAAACGCCATACCGGCGGCGCGTTCACGCGGCGAACGCTCGCGGGGAAGGTCCGCTCGATCTGTCTCAGCGATGGCGCGCGCCGCGATTTCGCCTTCGTCGAGCGAAGCGCTCGTTCGGCCGCTCTCCCAGGCGCGCGTCCCGATCCGCAGCCCGCCCATTAAGGCGGCGACCATCATGGAGACCAGGCTCAGCGCAATCAGCAGTTCCAGAAGAGTGAAGCCGTCCCGCGGCGGACCTTCATTTCGTCGGGCCCCTCGGTTTCCGGGACGGTCAATTTTTCGGCGACTAGGGTCAGGCGCCGTGCGCGGACGCCGCGCCGAGCCGACTTCGAGGCGCAGGCGATAGGCGATCACCGGAGCGGAGCGCCGCCGCCGAGTTCGATCGCCCGGTCGCGGGCGACGTTCAGGGTCCAGGGCAGGCCGTCGTCGTAACGCCCAGACGTTTCACCCGGCTCGAGGGAAGGGAAAGCCGAGCTCCGGCGAGATGCGACCGGCCGTCGGCGACGGCCCCCAGCAGGTAATCGGCCCGTTGTTCATTTTCCGCGCCCGCGCTGACCGAGCGCAGCAACTGGCCGAGCGCCAGGGCCAAGATGGCGAAGGCCGCCAGCGCTTCGATCAGGGTGAAGCCGCGACGCCGCGTCGAGACCAGGCGCATGTCGTTCCTCCGTGAGCCAGTTGACGGAGATTTCGGCGCGCGAGGCGCCCAAGTCCCAGAGATGTCGCCACCGGTCGAGCCGCCATCGGGAAAAAAACGGATCGCCGCCGGCGTTGCCGCGCCGCCTCGTCATGGGCGACATTCAGCCGCAGCGCAATTTCGCTGGCAGGCGCCCGAGGACGCCGACCGGGGACGAATAGGTCTTGGCGTCGAGGTCGAAGGTCACGACCATCGCCGGGCGCGTTGGCGCGATGGCGCGCGAACGCGTCGGCGCGCAAGGTCGCCGCAAATCGCGCGCGCCGAGGATTCGAGGCGCAGCCGTGGCGACCGGGGTCCGCAGCAATTGCGAGGCCAGAGCGCCCGGCCATGGCGACGAACCGCGAGCGCGACGAGCATTTCCAGCATGGTGAAGCCCGCCGCGCCGCCCTTTTCGTCCGGACCAGCGACTTCATTTCATCGCCAGGTCGTTGATGCCGAGGACAGCGTCCATGACCGTCAGGATCAATCCGCCGACGACGCTGCGATGGTCACGGTCAACAGACGGCGTCAGCAGGCCCATGACGCGCTCGATCGCGGTCTGGGTCTCACGTTCGAACATTGGCGGCGAGGCGCAACAGCATGGCCGAGGTCTGTCCGGTTTCCTCGCCGATAGCGACCATTTGGGCCGCCGCGGGGGGAAAAATTCGATGTCGCGAAGCGTCGCGCTCAGCCGCGCGCCGCCGCGCACCTCTTCGATGGCCTGAGCGAACCGCCCGCGGAGATATTGATTGCCGACCGACAGGCGCGCGCTTTCGAGGGCCTGCAGCATGGGCGCGCCCGCTTTCAGCATGGAGCCGAGCGACCGCGCGAAACGCGCGGCCGCGAGCTTTTGCAGCAGGCCGCCGAGCGACCGGCAGACGCAGCAAGGCCCGATCCGCGGCCGAGCGCCACGCCGGACGCGCCGCAACCATCCGAATCCGCACCGCGGCGAGCGCGATGAGCAAGCGCCAGCGCGACCAGCAATCTCGCCGCCATGCGCCTCGAGATCGAGGATGAATTGCAGGCCCGCCGGACATGGGCTTGCCGTTGTCGGCGAAGATCGGCGCGATATTGGGAACGAGCGTCGCCGAGCACCACCGCCGTCGAGCCGATGGCCATCACGATGAGCAACGGCCGGATAAACCAGCGCGCTCTGGATGCGCCCGCGCAATTCCTGTCGGCGCTCCAGCATGTCGGCAAGTTCGGTCAAGGCCTCGCCGACCCGGCCGACGCTTTCGCCTTCGCGCACGACCTGCACATATTCGGGCCGAACGCCTCGGGGCGCGCCGCCAGCGCCTGCGACAGGGAGGCGCCGTCGACGACCTGCTTCAAGATCTCGTCAGCGATTCCGCGCAAGGCGGGCGATGCGTTTTGCGCCGCCAGCAGCCGCAGGCTCTGGTCGAGCGGAATGTCCGCCTGTTCGAGCATGGCGAATTCGCGGGTGAAAGCGGCGAGCCGCGCCGCGCTCGGTTGAATTCCCCGAGAGAAAGAAACGCCGCTCCTGCCGGGCGCGCTTCCCTCCCGCCATTCGAACGGCGTGAGCCCGAGCCGCCAGACCGCCTCTTCCGCGCCTTGGCGCGACGCCGCCTCGACCTCCCCCTCGCGAAGGTCGCCGGCGTCGGAATAGGCGCGGTAGGGAAAGCTCGCCATCGGCTAGCCCATCCGGGTGACGCGCAGGACTTCGTCGACGCTGGTTTCGCCGCGCCAGGCCTTGGCCATGCCGCATTGATACATGGTCGTCATGCCGCTCTCGCGCGCCGTCTCCTCCAGTTCGCGTATCCGATACGTTCTGGCAAACGAGCCGCTGCATTCGGTCGTTCATCACCAGCAGTTCGGCGATGGTGGAGCGGCCGGAATAGCCCAGGTTGCGGCATTGCGCGCAGCCCTTGGGCTGCATCAGCCGTTCCGGCCCGCGGCGGGATTTCCGACGAAAGCTGGTCGCGCCATTGCTCGCGCGCCTCAGCGGCGCGGCGCAAGCGGGCACAGGCGCGCACCAGGCGCTGCGCCAGCACCGCCTTGACCGTCGAGGCGATCAGATAGCGCTCGACCCCCATGTCGATCAGGCGGGTGATCGAGGCGGCCGCGCTGTTGGTGTGCAGGGTCGAAAACACCAGATGGCCGGTCAGCGAGGCCTGGATCGCGATCTGCGCGGTCTCGGCGTCGCGGATTTCGCCGATCATGATGATGTCGGGATCCTGGCGCAGGATCGCGCGCAAGCGTCGCCGGAAAGTCCAGGCCGATCTCCGGCTGCACCTGGACCTGGTTGATGCCGGCGAGCTGATATTCGATCGGGTCCTCGACGGTGAAGATCTTGACGTCGGGCCGCGTTGAGCTCGCGCAGGGCGGTGTAGAGCGTCGTCGTCTTGCCGCTGCCGGTCGGCCCCGTCACCAGGACGATGCCGTTGGGCAGGCGCATGACGTCGCGCAAGGCGGATATGGTTGTCGGCTCGAAGCCGAGCGCGTCGAAATCCAGCGCGATCCGGCTGCGGTCGAGGATGCGCAGCACGATGCTCTCGCCATGCACGGTCGGCAGCGTCGAGACGCGGAAGTCGATATCGACGCCGCGCACCGCGAGCTTGATGCGGCCGTCCTGCGGCAGCCGGCGCTCGGCGATGTCGAGCCGCGCCATGATCTTGATGCGCGAGGCGACCGCCGCCTTCAGCCCGGGCGGCAGCATCCGTCGTGCGCAGCGCGCCGTCGATGCGATAGCGGACCTGGACCCCTCCGGCGTCGGCTCGATATGGATGTCCGAGGCGCGCGCCTCGATCGCGTCGGCCACGATCTGGTTGACCCGCCGCACCACCGGCGCCTCATTGGCGATGTCGCGCAGACGCTGGAGGTCGAACTCGCTCGCTTCCAGCGCCCGCTGGTCGGCGTCCAGCGCGCCGGCGCCTCCCTGCCCGCGCCATAAACGCCGACCAGGTCTTTTCGAACAAGGCCGGGCTTGGCGAGGCGGCGTTCGATTTCCAAGCCCGGTTGCGTAAGCCAGAGCTTCGCGGGCCTCGTCGTCGAAGGGATCAAAAACGGCGACGCTGAGCCGGCCATCATGGACAGCCAAGGGGATCATCCCGTTGGCGCGCAGGAATTTTTCTGGCGCAAGATCGGTCAGGACAGCTTCGAGCGGCGCATCCGCCGGCTTGAATTCCCGGAGATCGAGAAAACCCGCCAGATAGGTGCAAAGCTCCGCTTCCGGCGCCAGCCCGAGTTTAATCAGCACACGATCAAAACGCTCGCCGCTCTGGCGCGCCGCGCGCAGCGATCTTTGCAGGGCCAGTTCGTCCAGCGCCTCGCGCTGGAGCAGAAAAGCCCCGAATTCCTCGGCGAATTCGGCGAGACGCGCCGACGCGACCAACTGACCTGCCATCTCTAGCGCTTCCTGCTTCGACCACGTTGAATAATCGATCTTGCCTCAAAACGAAAGGCAATGTTAAATACATTTTTTCCAATAAAGGCGCCGGTTTGTCACGATGTTGAGCTTCTGTGCAAGTTCGGTTGATGCAGAGCGAAATACCTTACTGGTCGTTAAGCGCATTGTGACAATGCGATTACGATTTTGTATTTGTTTTATGACATTCATGACACCCGGAACGCTGGCGGTTGCTGCGAAACTTTACCTGCCGCCGGCGCCCGCCGTCGCCGGGAAATCCTATTTTTTCGCGTCGCGTCACGCCTGCGCGATTTCGGGCCAGTTTTCAGCGCAGGATTGCGCCAGCGCCTTCGAGCGGGTGGACATTCTGCTCCATGAGCGCGCGCCCAAATTCGCCGACAAGATCGAATGCCTGCTGCAGTTCAAACTCTGCGACAAAACGGCGGAGGGCTACCTGCCCACCGCGCTGGGCGTCGAAATCGTCCGCTCGCCGAAGGGCGACGTCGCCCTTCCGATGCTCGCGGTCGAAACGCCGCGAGACATGCTGCGCGCCCCCGATCCTCCTCCGCCGCGGGGCGCCGGCGTCGGCGTCGTGGCATACGTCGCGCCCCGGCCTGGACGCGTCGGAAAAGCCATGATTTCGCCCTATGGCGCGCTCGCGCTGCAGGCGACGAGCCTGGCGCCCGTCACGCCGCCGTCGATCAAGGGCTACCATCGCTTCGTCGAGGAAGTGCAGCTTCGCCTGGCGATCTTCCAGCAGGGCGCCAAACCCAGTTCGAATTGGCGCGCCTCGCGCTGACCCGACGCGCCGCCGGGTTAGCGGCGCGGTCTTTCGCAAGGATGAGCAGGAACGGATCATGGCGGCGACCGGCGGCATCATGCAGCGCGACATAAACCTGAATTCGCTGAAGGCCGCAGTCCTGCGCTTCTGCGCCTGGGAGCGCGACCAGTGCCGCGCCATGCTGCCGCCTTCGGCGCTGGTCTGGTTGCTGGGGCGCGGCGCGCGTGAAGCGGTCGTGACGGCTGGCTCCTCCGAACTAATCCTCGCGGCGGAGGCTGGCGCGCCGGATATCCGCATTGCGGGCGCCGAAATCGCCGGAACTTCGCT
This sequence comes from uncultured Alphaproteobacteria bacterium, assembly GCA_963811975.1. Lineage (GTDB taxonomy): Bacteria > Pseudomonadota > Alphaproteobacteria > Rhizobiales > Beijerinckiaceae > Rhodoblastus. The sequence continues at coordinate 8,665 of CAWETR010000016.1, read as the reverse complement.
CGACGCGGCGCTCGCCCGCCGCGGGCTGTCGCGGAAATCGCTCGCCATCGTCCTCGAAATGCCCGAATCCAGCTTTCTGACGCGGCAGTTCGAGGCGCCTGTCGCCGCGCTCGGCCATCTGCCGCAAATGCTCAGCGCCGAGATCGAACGCCGGACGCCGTTTCGCCGCGACGAAGTCCTGCTGGCCCAGCATGTCGCGCCCCAACAGTGCGCCAAGGGAAAGGCGCGCGTCGGATGGCCCTGCTGCGGCGCGACCTGATCGCGCCCGCGCTGAACCCTGCGGCCTCGCATTGGGCGATCTCGCCGCCATCCGCGCCAAGTTTTCTCCCGGTTCGCTTCAACCGCCGACGATATCCTCAATGCCGGCGAGGAGACGGATCGACGATTTCGGCGCGCCGTTCTGGCGATGACCGCGCTGGCGGCGCTGTTCGTGGCTGCGGGTCTCGGCGCGACGTTCTGGCGCCAGAGCAGCGAGGCTGCGGAGCTTGACGCCCGGATCGCGGACATGTCGGCCCGCGCGGCGCACGTCCGCCAGATTGCCGACGCCGCGACCAAGGAAAGCCGGCTGCTTGCGATCCTGCGCGAGACGCGGCGGCTCAACACGCCATTGGCCGATCTGTGGGAGGAAATCTCGCGGATCACTCCCGACAGCGCCTATCTCACCGACTTCCACCTGAGCGAATCCAAGAGCGGCGAGCGCAGCGTCGAACTGGCCGGCTTCGCAGAATCCGCCGTCGGCCTGCCGCTGCTGTTCGACCAATCGAAATTTTTCACGGAAGCGACCTTGACCGCCCCCATCACCTCCGACCCGAAAGAAAAACGGGAAAGCTTTTCGCTTCGGCTCAAGGCGCGCGCGCCGGTCCCGGTTGCGGGGGGCGGCGCGGCCTCGAACGACCCTCCGTCCAATGCGGAAACGCGGCGATGAACTGGCGCGCGCTGCTCCGCCGCTCTGCGACGAGGCCGCCGTCAGCCACCGGCCCTCACCTGCCGGGCGCCCCGTTCTGGGCGGTCAACGCCCTGATCCTCGCGGCCCTGTATTTCATGGTCGCCCAACCGCTGCGCGACGCCATCGCCGCCGGCGACGACTTGCTCTCGGAACGGCGCGCGACGCTGGCGCGCTACGAAGCGGTCGTCGCCCAGGCGAGCGCGATCCAGGCCTATGCCAAACAGGTGGCCGCGGGGAATGCGCACGGCGAATTCATTCCCGGCGAGAATGACGGGATCGTCGCCGCCAATCTGCAGGCGCGGTTGAAGGCCGCGGCGGACGACGCCAAGGTCGCCGTGCGCTCCCTGCAAATGCTGCCCTCCAAAACGATTCAGGGCGCGTCGCTGCTTGGCGCTCGGCTCGAAGTCACGGGTTCGCTCGCCGCGGTCCATGCGCTCGCCCGCAATCTTGAAGGCGACGCGCCGTTGCTTTTCATCTCGGACGCCGACCTGCGCAGCCAGTCGATGTTCTGGGGCGCTGCGACCGACAAGGAGCCGGAAATCGAAGCCCAATTCGATGTCCTGGGCTGCCGCGCGTAGCGGCGCCGAGGGCCGGCGGCAAGTAGTTTTCGGCGAGGATCAACCTGCGCAGTTCGCGTGACAATACTGTTACATCGCGCTGATAGGGATGGTTGGCATCAGGTGACATGCGGGTACGATGTGCGTTCCAAGCTTCTCAAAATGATCACGTTCGTCACGGCTCTGGGCGTCTGCGCCTGCCAGCCGACGGAAAAAAACTTTGTCGCTGAATGGAGCGTCGAGCCGCCGCAGAAAGCGTCCCCGAGCCATTCCGACGCCGCAGCGCCAAAGCCGCGCGACGGCGTCGCCCTTGCCCGATCCGACGGCGGCCCTACCATTCTGGCCGAAGGCACCGGCCGCCTCGTCGGCACGGGCGCGCACGCACGACCGCCAGAGCCAGCCCGCGGGCGACGACGGCGTGACCCTTAATCTGGTCAACCTGCCGATCTCGGAGGCGGCCAAGATCGTCCTGGGCGACATCGAGGGCGCGATTATGTCGTCGATCCCAAGCTCGACGGCAAAGTGACCGCGCATACCTCCATCCGGTTTCCAAACGCGAAGCGCTCGACCTGTTCCAGTCGGCCCTGCGGGTTTCCGGCGCCGCCGTTGTTCGTTCCGGCGCGTGTATAAAATCGTGCCCGCCGAGGCCGCGGCAACCTCGGGCGGCGACATCGCGGCCGCCACCCGACACGGTTCGTCGGGACTGGGCGCTGGGCGTCGGTTCGACGTTTGCATTTGCGCTATGTTTCGGCCTCCGAGATGAAACGCGTGCTGGATCCGATCGCCGCCAAAGGCGGCATTGTCCGCGCCGACGACTCGCGCCACGCCCTCACGCTGACCGGAACGCCGCAGGAAATCGCGAGCTCCGCGACGCCATAGCTTTGTTCGACGTCGACACGATGCGCGGCATGTCCTTCGCGCTCGTGCCGGTGAAGACTTCCGACGCCAATCGCTCGCCGACGACATTCGCTCGGTCTTCGGCTCGGAGAAGGAAGGGCCGATGAACGGCATGGTCCAGTTCATCGGCAACAAGAGGCTTTCCGGCAATTCTGGTGATCTCGTCGCAGCCGCGCTACATCTCGAACGGGCCCGGGTGGATCCGCGTCTCGACGCCCGCGCGCAAGGCAGGAAAAACAGCTTTACACCTATCGCGTCCAGAACCGCCCCGCGAAGGAATTGCTGCAGGTCTTGTCCTCCATGTTCGGCTCCGACGCCAGTGTGGCAAATCCGGCTCAGTGTTTCGCCGCGGCAGGGGCAGACGACGCTCGCTTCCGCGAATGCCGGCTTTGTCGGGCAGAACGGCAATCCGCCGACCAATCCCATCGGCGGCATTTCGTCCAACGGGACGATGTCCACCACCGGACTGGAGCGCCGCGGCCGAAATTCCGAGGCGAAGGCGGCCCCGGAGCGGCGCTCCGGACAGCGGCTCGTCCTCTGGCGGCGCGCGGCGGTCGCGCTTGGCGAGGACAGCCGCTTCCGCCTCGCCGCCGACGAATCCAAGAACGTCCTTGGTCGTCATGGCCACGCCCGACGATTATCGCCGCATCCTTCGCGTGATCGAGACGCTGGACGTCCTGCCGAACCAGGTCTTCATCGAGGCCACGATCGCGGAGGTGACGATCAACGACAGTCTGCAGTTCGGCGTCGAATGGTTTTTTCAGCATGGCAAGTCCTCCGCGGCGCTTTCGAACGGCCGGCCGGCGAATAAGCCGACGCCATATAACGACCTTATCGGCAACAACCTGCTCGGCGCGAACGTGGCGGCGGTTTTCCCGGGCTTCTCCTACGCCTTGCGAACGGCCAGCGCCCAGGTGACGCTGAACGCCCTCAACGCCATCACCAATGTCAATATCATTTCCACGCCTTCGCTGACCGTGCTCGACAACCATCAGGCGGTGCTCCAGGTCGGCGACGAGGTTCCCGTGACCTCGCTGCAGAGCGCGACCGCGCTTGGCAACACCTTCACTTCCGTCTCCTATCGCGAACACGGGCGTCATCCTTTCGATCACGCCCCATATCAGTGAGAGCGGGCGCGTCATGCTGCAGCTCGTTCAGGAAGTGTCCAATGTCGCGCCAGGCACCGACGCCGAACTCGACGACGCCGACGATCCAGCAACGCAAGGTCAACACCCAGGTCGTCGTGAACGATGGCGAATTCCCTCATGCTCGGCGGCCTGATGCAGAACAATCACTCGACAATCGCCAACCAGCTTCCGTGCTCGGCGACATTCCCATCGTCGGCAACGCTTTCAAGGACAAAACGACACGATCACCAAGACGGAACTGCTGATCATGATCACGCCGCATGTCGTGCGTTCGCTCGGCGAGGCGCGGGACATCACGGAGGAATACAAGCGTCAGATCCTTGATGTTTCGCGCGACGCCATCAGCGCGGCCGCATGATATCCGTCAGAGCTTCGACCGCGCGATCCTTGATCGGTGACCGGTCAAAATTCAGCAGGGGCAGAGATTCGGCGCGCTCGGCTTTCTGGCGCCCAGCGCGCCGAGATAGCGCGGAGCGCCGCGCGAGATTTCGCGCACGGCATAAGGCGCGTCATCGCTCGACTGCATTTCGACGATGATTTCCCGCACGCTGCTCGGCCCGTTGGCCGAGAACGGCCTCCGCGTGGATCAGGAAGGCGCCGTGCGCGCCGGATTGGCGATAATTGCCGGGAAAACGCGGATCGTCGCGATTGAGCCGATTGGGGAACGGCGCCGCGGCCAGCGCGGCGACACGTCGACGCGGCATCCCGATCAAGGCCGCGACCAAGAGCCGGCGGCGCGACATGGGGATCGATGCCCTCGGCGCGCGAATAGACCGTCACGAAAGGCTTGAGCGCGCGAAACGTCGCCGATCTACGCCGGCGACCTGGTCGAGTTCCAGCGCGGTCTGGAACGGCCGCCCGTTTGGGCGCGAACGGCTTGCCGTCCGCCGCCGGCGGCGCCGGCACGTCGTTCTCGGGCGGCGTGCGGAAAGTGTCGATGCCGCGCGCGATATCGCCCGCTTGCGCCGGACGGCAGCCCGAGCAGGCCGACAAGCACATCCTGCAGCAAGGTCTTCCGACGCGTAGTTGAGATCGACCTTGCCGCTCTCGTCTTCGACGGCGACGGCCACGGCGGCGTTTTCGAGGGCGCAGTAACGGGGCGCGCCATCGTGGACACGCGCTTCCGGGGCCCGGGCGACGCGCCGTTCTTACCGACTCGCTCGCCCGCCAGCGACAGGATCGCCAGATCCGCGGCGGCGGCGGCGATCGACTGCGCCTGCGCGGCGACGGCGAGATTGAACGCCGTTTGCAGCCGCAGCCGTCCGGTCGTCAGAAACGACGTCACGAGAAGGGCGATCGCGCCGAGGCCCCAGATGACGACAAGAAGCGCGAAGCCTTTTCTTGCGGCGCCCGGCGTCCGCGACTCAGGCGCATCGGGGACCATCGCCGGCGTCAACGGTTGGCGCTGGCCGTCCGCGACAAGGCCGCATCGCCGCCTTCCTTGCCGTCCGGTCCCAGCGAACCGACATCATAGGGGCCGCTCTGGCCCGGCGACCGGTAAAGGAAATCGTGGCCCCACGGATCCTTGGGGGCCGAGGCGGATTTGAGATAAGGGCCGTTCCAGGCCGGACAGGCCCGAAGGATGCCGCACGAGCGCGGCGAGGCCTTCCTCGTTCGTGGGATAACGTCCGGCGTCGAGATAAAACAGGTCGAGCGCGCTGGCGATGTTCTCCATCTGGATCTGCGCGGTCTTGACCTTCGAATTCCGAAAGATAGTTGAGCACGCGCGGACCGACGAGCCCGACGATCATGCCGATGATCGCCAGAACCACCAGCATCTCGACCAGCGTGAATCCCGCCCGGCTCCGTTGCGCGCGACGGCGACGCGCGCGTCGCGGGTACGCAGCGACAGCCAGCGGCGAAGAGAACGGAGGGAAGGCGCGAGCGGGTTTCAAGGACGCGCTCCCAAGAGTGCTTCGATGGGAGAGACAGCCAAATAACCCAGTTTTATGATGGCTGGATGACGACCCTGCCGCGCAGACAGCGTCTCTCAATAGGCGATGAAAACGTCGCAGCCCCAGAACGACACCGGCAAACGGAGTTCGTCCTCGACCTTGTGCCAGCAATATCCGATCCCCCAGATCGGCCGCAGTACATAGACGCCTGTCACGTTGTCGGCGACGCGATCCGCGGACTGGCGCCGGCGGCGGCCGAGATCGTTGAAATAGCCGACCGCGACTTCGTCGCGGCAGCGATAGGTCACGCCGCGTTCGTTGGGAAACACCAGAGTGGAACTGCGTCGCCTGCTCGATGCAATAGGCGTAATGGTTCAAGGCCTGAGGGGAAATGTCGACCTGCGCGCGCGCCGCGCCGCTCGTCGCGACGCTCCCGGGTCCCGCAAGAGCAAGCCCGTTGATAACGAGCGCGGCGAAGCGGCAGACTTTCACGAACATCACTTTCTGCTCGACAGCGCCATCGACCGCGGCGTGACGCCGCCTATGCGCAAAAAATTCGCAGCCATCATCGGAATCAAATGTTTCATCCGAATGACACGACGGCGTCATCGCGCCGTGGTCCTTTCCCGCGTCATTTTTTGTTAACCGGGGGGTTGCCCAATGACGTTTTTGAAAAAGCTTCTGACCACGACTGCATTCGCGTCGACCATCATTTTGCCGTTCGCGGGCCTGACGCCAGCTGCGGCGCATGAAGACCATGACAAGCATGTCCTGCTGATCAGCATTGACGGTTTCCACGCCGCCGACCTCGAAATCTGCGTCGCCAACAAGACGTGCCCGAATCTCGCCGCCCTGTCGAAAACCGGCGTGACCTACACCAACGCCTCCACCACCAAGCCGTCGGATTCCTTCCCTGGCATGGTCGCCCAAGTTTCCGGCGCGACTCCGAAGTCGGCCGGCGTGTTCTATGACGACAGCTACGACCGCACGCTCTACGCGCCGAATGCGCCTCCGGCCCCGGCGCCGAAACGACCTATGCGGAAAACACCGACACCGACCTGACGCGCATCGACGGCGGCGTGACCGGCAGTCTCGTCAACGCCAATGGCGCGGTCGCGATCTCGCCGGCCAATCTGCCGGGCCAGATGATCGGCGGCAAATGCCAGCCGCTTTGGCCGCACAATTTCGTGCGCGTCAACACCATCTTCGGCGTGCTGCACGCCCGCGGCCTGCGCACCGCCTGGGCCGATAAGCACCCGGCCTATGACATCCTCAATGGTCCTGACGCCTCGACGCCCAACGGCCCCGGCCGCAATATCGACGATTTCTTCGCGCCGGAGATCAACTCCGACCTGAAGCAGCCAACATAGACTTGGTCAAGAACCGGGTCTGAAATCCACGGCGCCCGTTCCGTCGGCGGCTTCGCTCACGGCGGGTGGAGACTTCACCGGGACGATCGACGGCGTGGAATGGTACGACGGCCTCAAGGTCGAGGCGATTCTCAACGAGATCGCCGGCCTCGACCACACCGGAAAGATGAACGTTGGCACGCCCGCCATCTTCGGCATGAACTTCCAGTCGGTCAGCGTCGGCCAGAAGCTCAAGGGCGACGGCTATTCCGACCCGGCCGCCACGCCGAGCGCCGGCCTCGCCAACGCCATAGCCTTCGTCGACAGTTCGATCGGCCAGATGACCGCGGAACTGAAAAAGCGCGGCCTCGACGACAAGACCGTGGTTATCGTCAGCGCCAAGCACGGCCAGTCGCCGATCGACGTCAGCAAGCGCAAGACCTATAACGACGGCACGGTCATCGCCGGCCCGCTCGGCTCGAACTACGCGTTCGACATCGCCGACGACGTCGCCCTGATCTGGCTGAAGGACAACAGCGGGACCAAGATTGCCGACGGCGTCAAGGCGCTCAACGCCTATGGCGACACCGGCATCATGGAATGGCTGTCCGGGCCTTTGCTGACCCTGAACTATCAGGATCCGCAGAAAAACTCGCGCACGCCAGACATCATCGGAGTCACGCGCGTCGGCACGATCTACACCGGCGGCTCCAAGCTCGCGGAGCATGGCGGCTTCAACGAAGACGACACCCATGTCGCGCTTCTGGTCTCCCATCCGGGCCTGGCTCCGGCCTCGATCAACGCCGTCGTGACGACGACCCAGATCGCGCCGACCATTCTCAAGGTCTTTGATGTCGATCCTGAGGAGCTGCAGGGCGTCAAGCTCGAAGGCACGAAGGCGCTTCCGGGCCTGCACTTCGGTGAGCATGAGCATTGATCTGATAGAAAAAAGCGAGGCGCGTCCCCAGCGCCTCGCCATTTTCTCAAAAAACGCGAGGGCTGTCAGGCGGGCGCGTTTGCGTTCGGCGAACCCGCGTGCTCTCGTCGCAGGCGCTCGCGATCCTCTGCTGGCGCAAGGGGAGCCGGGCCGTTTCGCCGGCTGCCGTGGAGTTTCGTCGGCGGATTTCTATGGCTTGCCGGCGATGCGGGGCGCCTCGGCTGGTTCGCGCTTCCAAGCCTTGTACTTTTCCTCTGTCTTTGCGTAGCGGCGCTGATCGACGCCCGCTATTTCATCCTGCCCGACGGGCCCATCGCCATCATGGCCGTTACGGGCGTCGCGATGCGGCTGACCTCCCCAATCGAGGAAGCCCTCTGCTGTCTGGCCGCCGCGGCTTTCGCCTTGCTGACGTTCCGCGCCGCCGCCTGGACCTTCGAAAAAGCGCGCGGCTTTCCCGGACTGGGTCAGGGCGACGCCCGCCTGTTCGCTATCGCCGGCCTCTGGCTTGGCTGGGCCGGCTTGCCGTCGTGCCTGCTCATCGCCACGCTCTCTGCCGCGCTCGCGGCGCTGATCGCCCTGCGCGACGGCGTCCTCACTGATCTTCGCGACCCCCTGCCTTTCGGACCTCACCTCGCTTTGGGCCTGTGGCTCGTCTGGGCCATCGGGCCGTTAAATCCTCTCTAACGCCTTGCTCGGTCAAACAAGGATGGCAACGGCGAAGCTTCACGATCTTGGGGGATAGCATTTCATCCGGCAGCGCGATCACGGCGGAGGCGACCGGCTCCGACCGCCGACAGTCGCGACAGGTGACGTCAAGGCCTTCGACGCCCAGGGAGGTGCGCAGAGCGTTACCCTTACAGTTGCCTTTAAAAAAGGTAGAAGACAAAAATACCAAATAACTCATTGTTGTTACGTTATTATATAGACATCACTTCT
>CAWETR010000015.1:0-247215 GCA_963811975.1 uncultured Alphaproteobacteria bacterium | reverse complement strand
GAAGACGATGATAATGCCCGTGGTTGCGAGCGGGCCGAGCAGCGGGCTGAATGAGGCTACTCAGGGTTTGCAGCGGGCCGACATTGGGGGCTCATGGACCTCAACGGCGATCGGCGCTCCCCGTCCAGGCGCCAGTTTGGGCGCCGCCATCGGGCTGGCAGGCTGCTGCTGCTGCTGGGTCTTGAGCTCCTTTTCCAGGTTTTCGAGAACCTGCTCGGCGTGTTGCAGCGTTCCGCCGGATTGCGCGCCGCGGAGGCTCTTGATCTTGGCGCTGATGGTTTCCTGGTAATGAGGAAGTTCGGCGGCGAGTTGCGTCACCTGCCGCGCCATGACTCCGCCAAGCGCGAAGATGCCGCCGAAAGCCAGCAGAACCACGACGACAACCGCAAGCCCGCGCGGCACGCGCAGATTTTGCAGCATGCGGACCGGCGGCGCGAGCATGAAGCTGAGAATGCATGCCAATGCAATCGGAATGATCACTTCACGGCCAACGAAAAGGGCAGCGATGACAATGACCCAAATCAGCAGCGTGTTGAGCGGCGACGATGTGGAGTTCACGGCCTGTCCTCCGATGCGGGGCGGGACATCGCGGCGAGGCCAAGCGCGAGCGCCGCGAGCGCCGACCCGATCACGATCTGCTTCGGCGTTAGCAGCGGCAGGGTTTTGGCCACGAGGTTGGGCAATATCGACGCGGGTGGGATGGAGGCGCCGGGCGGCGGCAACGCCTTGCGGCGCCTGCGCAATAGGAGCGGCAGCATGAAACTCATGGCCAGCACAAAGGCCAGGCCGGCAACGTAAAGAGCCGCGGCGACATGTCCCTGCGATGGGGCGAGCCACCAGAATAGGGCCCCGAAAAGTCCGGCGATCGTGACTACGGCGAAGATCGCGCAGAGTAGGGCCAGCAGCGCCGGAACGGCGAGGCCTTGCGCCCAGGCGCGGGCCTTTGCATCCGCGAGGCCGACGAATTGAGCCCACATCCGATGAACCCTTGATCAGAAGAGCGAGAACAAGTCCGGCGGTAAAGGCGATGCCGACCGCAGCCAAAGGATTGCGGCGAACCGAATGAGTCAGTTCGGTGGCGGCCCGCGACACTTCTTCATTGTTGGCGAGGAATGCGCCGACCCTCATGGTAGAGCGTCGATGCGGTCGCGGCTGCTTTACCCGCCAAATCTTCGATGGGGCCCGTTTCGATCTGGCGGCTCTCGGCGGCTTTACTGTCCGGCGACGTTTTCGAACGGTCTGTCATAGCGCGGCCTCCACGAAGTGACTTCGGCATAAAGCATTCGTCACGCAAATCTGCCCACGGAATAATCAGGCTGAGCAGATGCTAGTCTATCGGAATTGACCAGGCAAATGACGGTGTTGCGTTCGTTGGAGCCAGTCCCGGCGCCAATCCCCCGGGCCGTCGAATCGACCCGCGCTTCGCCTCAACGAGGGAATTCGTATGGCCCATTTCTTGCTGGATATGACAATGCGGTGACAGAAGGAGCTGGTAGTTAAAGTCTCTCGCTTCGAAGAAATGCGAGCGGCGAGCAGCGTCGGATCAGCCTGTTCTCGAGCCGTCTCGAACTGAACGGAGGCGCGACTGACCATGTCCGCAACAATTCTTAGTATCGATCCCATTGTCGTGCAAAAATATAAATTGGCTCAAGCCATGTCGAAAGAGTTTCGATCGCGCATGAATTGGGATCCCGAAACGGCTCTGGAATGGGCCTCAGCTTCGTTCAGGAAGCTCGAAGAGGCTCTGGAGCTGAGCAGGAAAAATGGCGCGGCGCGGCATTTTGAGGTCACTGAAACCGTTTCCGTGCCGAGCAAAAACCTTGGCAAGCTCAAAGGTGATTTTTCTCTCCCGCGGTACGTCTGCGACAGGAGGCCAATGATCGCACCCGTCGACGCCTTTCCGCAGAGTAGACGCGGGCTCGTCAGGGTTTGACGACGATGTACTCAATGCGCGCCGATCAGCAGCTTGTTGTTGGCGGATTGTTCGACGACAACCAGAGCAACCTCCCTGTTGAATTATGGTGTGCATACACCGTGGTTTGATAGGCCGCGAAGTCGTCCCGTTCGTCCATGGACGGAATTTCACCTGTCACCCGGAATTTGCGCCGCCTCGGAGCCGCCGCCAGCATATCCTAGGAGCAACTGGCGGTCGACGCCGGTGTTGACTGGACCGACGTCGGCCGGATTGAACGCGGCCTTGAAAATCCGGCCTATCAGCAATCTCGAAAGGCTCGCGATCGCTTTGGCTGATTTTGGTCCCGAGCTTTGATCCGAGGGAGGACGGCTCAGGAGCCGACTTGAGCCATTCAAGCGCCACGATCACCCCCCAGCGGATCGCAGCCTTCTCCGCCCTCGTCCGCGAGAAAATCGACTCGGCCGACGTTCAGGGACGCAAAGCCTATCTGCGGTCGGTGATTTCTTACATCGAGGTCGATGACGACAAGGTCCGGATCGTCGGCGACAAAGCCACTCTCGCGGCCGTCATCGCAGGCCAGCGGACCCAGGCGGATAATGTTCGTGGTTTTGTACGTAAATGGCGCGCCCGAAAGGATTCGAACCTCTGACCCCTAGATTCGTAGTCTAGTGCTCTATCCAGCTGAGCTACGGGCGCCTGACGTCTCGGACCAACCGGCCCGACGACAGTGGCGCGGTGTTTAGCCGCTCCCGATGGGCTTGGCAATAGGCAAAGATGCAAGGCGGCGCCAAATTCTTTTGCCTCGCGTTGACTTTTCCCAGGCCATGCCTCTATAAGGCCGCTCGCGATTTTCGGCTTCGCGCCGGGGTCTTTTTTGCCGCTGACGACAAGCAGGAACGACCAGCGCGAACCTTTACCAATGTGGCGGCGTCGGCCTTGTCGACGCGCCTGGACAACCCGGAGCAGACCCGTGAAGCGTACCTATCAACCCTCCAAACTCGTGCGCAAGCGCCGTCACGGCTTCCGCTCGCGCATGGCTACCGTCGGCGGCCGCAAGGTCGTGGCGGCCCGCCGCGCCCGCGGCCGCAAGCGCCTTTCCGCCTGACGCAGCGGCGCCGGCGCGCCCGGCCATCGCCATGACCCGTCCCGAAGACGGCCCATCCTTGTCCACGCACGCCGACCCCGGCGTGCGTCTTGACGTTACGTGGCCGCAATCCGGGCGTCATCCGCCTCAAGAAGCGCGCCGACTTCCTCGCAGCCGCCAAGGGGCGGCGCCAGCATCAGCACAGCTTCGTGCTCCAGGCTCGCGAACGCGATTGCGCGCCGGGCGCCGACGAGACGGCCCGCGTCGGGTTCACGGTCACCAAGAAAGTCGGCAATTCCGTCGTCCGCAACCGCATCCGCCGCCGCCTGCGCGAGATCGTCCGGCTCGCCGGCGACTTCCAGTTCCAGCCGCGCTGCGATTATGTGCTGGCGGCGCGGCGCGAAGCCCTGGGCGCGCCTTTCGACGACTTGCGCGGCGAACTCGCCCGCGCGCTGAAAAAGATCCATCGGGCCGGCGCGAGCCGGCCTCCCGCCGTTCCGGCCGCCGACCGCAAGCAAGACCTCTGAACATGCAGCAGGATTCCCGCAATCTCGTCATCGCCATGGGCTTGTCGCTCCTGGTCATCCTCGGCTGGAACCATTTTTATGGCGCGCCGAAGGTTCAGCAGGCCCGCCAGACGCTGAACCAGCTCAACCAGCTCGAAGCCAGCGGCCGCCCCGGCGCCGCCGGCGAACCGGGCCAGGCCGTCGCCGCCCAGCCGCTGACCCGCGAGGAAGCGCTCGCCGAGAGCAAGCGAATCGCTCTCGAGACGCCCAACCTGTTCGGCTCGATCGCGCTCAAGGGCGCGCGTCTCGACGACGTCTCGCTGCGCAATTATCGCGAGACCACCGACCCCAAGAGCCCCAACATCGTCCTGCTGTCGCCGTCGGGCGCGCCGGACGCCTATTTCGTCGATTTCAACTATGTCGCGCCGCATGGCGTGACCCTGAACCTGCCGTCGGCCGACACGTTGTGGACCGCCGACAGCGACAAGCTCACCCCGGCGACCCCCGTCACCCTGACCTTCGACAACGGCAATGGCCTCGTTTTCAAGCGCAAGGTCTCGGTGGACGACTATTTCATGTTCACCGTGGCCGACACGATCGAGAACAGGAGCAAGGCGCCCGTCACCTTGTTCCCGAACTCCAGCGCGACGCGCCAGGGCCAGCCCAAGACCTCGGGCTATGCGGTGCTGCATGAGGGCTTCATCGGCGTGATCGGCGCCGACCAGCCCTCGACCGAACTGACCTATGCCGCGATCGCCAAGGAAACCAACGACGCCAAGGTGCTGCCGGTCGATTCCTATGCGCAGGGCGGCTGGCTCGGCTTCACCGACAAATATTGGGCGACGGCGATCATCCCCGACGCAGCCGAGAACTACAAAGGCTGGTTTCGCGAGTTCCCCGGCGTGAAGCCGCAGTTCCAGGCCGACGTCTTCGGCGACGCCAAGGTTCTCGCGCCCGGAGAGACCACCGTCCTGACCACCCGCGTCTTCGCCGGCGCCAAGGAATCCAAGATTCTGGATTATTACCAGAACACGCTCGGCATCACGAAACTCGATATGCTGATCGACTGGGGCTATTTCCACTTCATCACCCGGCCGATGTTCTGGCTGCTGGAGACGATCTACAAGTTCGTCGGCAATTTCGGCGTCGCCATCCTCATCATCACCCTGATCGTCAAGGGCCTGTTCTTCCCGCTGGCCAACCGCTCCTACCTGTCGATGGCGCGGATGAAGGAGATGCAGCCGAAGATCAAGAAGCTGCAGGAGCTTTATCCCGACGACAAGATGAAGCAGCAGCAGGAGATCATGGAGCTCTACAAGAAAGAGAAGATCAATCCGGTCTCCGGCTGCCTGCCGGTCATGCTGCAGATCCCGGTGTTCTTCTCGCTCTACAAGGTGCTGTTCGTCGCCATCGAAATGCGCCAGGCGCCCTTCTTCGGCTGGATCAAGGATCTTGCCGCGCCCGATCCGACCAATGTCTTCAACCTGTTCGGCCTGCTGCCGTTCGACCCGACCCAGGTGCCGATGATCGGCCACCTGCTCCATCTCGGCATCTGGCCGCTGATCATGGGCGTGTCGATGTGGGTTCAGATGAAGATGAACCCCGAGCCGACGGACCCGGTCCAGAAGACCATGTTCGCCTGGATGCCGGTGATCTTCACCTTCATGCTCGGCTCGTTCCCGGCCGGCCTCGTCATCTACTGGACCTGGAACAACACGCTCTCGGTCGCCCAGCAGATGCTGATCATGAAACGGGCCGGCGTGAAGGTCGAATTGTTCGACAACCTGCGCAAGGTGTTCTCGCGCAAGGCGGCGTGACGCGCCGCCCGGCGAAGGAGTCCTCTCGATGACCGACGCCCCGGATGAGCTGGATTTCGCCGAGATCGGGCGAAAGCTGTTCGCGCAGAACTGCGACTTCATCTGGGCGGCGGAAAAGATCGACGGCCTGCCGCCGATGGGGCCGGTGGAAATCGCCTTCGCCGGCCGCTCCAATGTCGGCAAGTCCTCGCTGCTCAACGCGCTGACCGGCCGCAAGGCGCTGGCGCGCACCTCGCATACGCCGGGGCGCACCCAGCAGCTCAACTTCTTCAACCTCGGCCCCGATCCCGAGGCGCCGCTGCTGCGTCTCGTCGACATGCCGGGCTATGGCTATGCCGCCGTCTCCAAGGAGAAGATCGCCAACTGGACGCGGCTGATGCAGGATTTCTTGCGCGGGCGGGCGACGCTGGCGCGGGTCTTCGTGCTGATCGACGGCCGCCACGGCATCAAGGATCTCGACCGCGACATGCTGAAGAAGCTCGATCAGGCGGCGCTGTCCTACCAGATCGTCCTGACCAAGCGCGACGAGGTCAAGCTGGGCCAGATCGAGAAGACCATCGCCGCGACCAAGGCGATCCTGCGCGAGCATCCCGCCGCCCATCCCGACGTCATCTTCCTGTCATCCCACAAGGGTGAAGGTCTGGCCGACCTGCGCGCCGCCATCGCGCTGCTGGTGTTCGAACGCGACAGGACCGTTTTCCAGCCCGGCCAAATCGGCTAGACAGGCCGCCGGCCCTAGTGACCCGCCCCAGAGCGACCCGCCCCCAAGTGAGAAGGCGACCTTCATGAGCGAAATCCCGACCTCCCGCCCGCTCGACCAGGCCGCGGCCGTCGAACAGGCCCGGATCCTGATGCAGGCGCTGCCGCACATGCTTCATTACGACGAAGCGACCGTGGTGGTGAAATATGGCGGCCACGCCATGGGCGACGAGGCGACCGCGCGCAATTTCGCCCGCGACATGGTCCTGCTCGAACAATCCGGCGTCAATCCGGTGGTGGTCCACGGCGGCGGCCCGCAGATCGGCGCCATGCTGACCAAGCTGGGCATCAAGTCGGAATTCGCCGACGGCCTGCGCGTGACCGACAAGGCGACCGTCGAAGTCGTCGAAATGGTGCTGGCCGGCGCGATCAACAAGCAGATCGTCGGCTACATCAACAACGAGGGCGGCCGCGCCATCGGCCTGTGCGGCAAGGACGGCAACATGGTCCGCGCCCGCAAGGTCGAGCGCGTCGAGCAGGACGGCAAGCCGGCCGTCGATCTCGGCTTCGTCGGCGAGCCCGACAAGGTCGACGCCACCGTGCTGGAGCAGATTCTCGGCCGCGAGCTGATTCCCGTGCTCGCGCCGGTGGCGCTGGGCGCGGAAGGCGAAACCTTCAACGTCAACGCCGACACGTTCGCCGGCGCCATCGCCGGGGCGCTCGGGGCCAAGCGCCTGCTTCTGCTCACCGACGTGCCGGGCGTGCTCGACAAGAACAAGAACCTGATCAAGCAGTTGCGGATCAGCGAAATCCCGGCGCTGATCGCCGACGGCACCATCACCGGCGGCATGATCCCCAAGGTCGAGACCTGCATCTACGCCATCGAGCAGGGCGTCGAAGGCGTGGTCATTCTCGACGGCAAGATCTCCCACGCCGTGCTGATCGAACTGCTCACCGACCACGGCGCGGGCACGCTGATCACAAGGTGACCGGGACCGAAAACAAGGGCGCGCGCGACCTGGCGGATTTCCGCCGGGTCGATACCTGGGTGTTCGACCTCGACAACACGCTCTATCCGCCCGACAGCGACCTGTGGCCGCGCATCGACGCGCGCATCACCGCCTATATGATCGCCTTGCTCGGCCTCGACGGCCAGTCCGCGCGGGCCTTGCAGAAGCATTATTACCGCGTCTATGGCACGACGCTCGCCGGGCTGATTCGCGAATATGACGTCTCGCCGGGCGACTTCCTGCATTTCGTCCATGACATCGACCGCTCCTCGCTCGCCCCCAATCCGGCGCTGGAAAAGGCCATCGAGGCCCTGCCCGGCCGAAAGCTCATTCTCACCAACGGCTCGCACGGCCACGCGCTCGCCACCGCGAAGCAACTCGGCATCGACCATCTGTTCGAGGGCATGTTCGCCATCGAGCACGGCGATTACCTGCCCAAGCCCGCGCTGCAGACCTACCAGCGCTTTTTCGAGCGCCATGCCGTCGATCCCGCGCGCGCCGCCATGTTCGAGGATATCGTCCACAACCTCGAAGCGCCCCATTCGTCGGGCATGCTGACCGTGCTGGTGCGCCCCCGGACGGGCGCGGAAGACCATCGCGAAGCCTGGGAAAAACAAGCGTGGGAGCAGCAGGGCGACACGCCGCCGCACGTCGATTTCGTGACCGACGATCTGGTGAGCTTTCTGAAACGCCTGGCCTGACGTCAAGTTCGTCATTTGCACGTCGTTTCGCGGCTGCTAAAAGGCGGCCCTGGAGCCGCCTCGGCGGGGAGCCGCCCAAGACGCCCGCGCCGCGAGCGTCCAAGCGCAGGAGACGCCGTGAAACTCGACGCCGTGAAACTCCCGGTCATGAGTCTCAACCAGATCGCCCTCGGCAGTCTCGCCGTGAGCCTTGTCGTGCTGGCCGTGAAATATGCGGCTTTTCTGCTGACGGGCAGCGTGGCGCTCTATTCGGACGCGCTCGAAAGCATCATCAACGTCGCCACGGCCCTGGCGGCGATCGTCGCGATTCGGGTCGCCGCGCGCCCTCCCGACGAGGAGCATCCCTACGGCCACCACAAGGCCGAATATATTTCGGCCGTGGCGGTCGGCGTGCTCATCATCCTCGCCGCGCTCGCGATCCTGCGCGAGGCCTATGAGGGATTCCTGGCCCCCCATCCGATCGAGGCGCCCGCGCTCGGCCTCGCGATCAGCACGGCCGCGACCTTGCTCAACGCGCTCTGGAGCCGGGTTCTGGTCCGGCAGGGCCGCGCGCAACGGTCGGCGGCGCTGCAGGCCGACGGCAAGCATCTGATGGCCGACGTGGTGACGTCGCTGGGCGTGCTGGCGGGCGTCACTTTGGTCGTCGTGACCGGGATCGAACGGCTCGATCCGGCGCTCGCCGCCCTCGTCGCCCTGCACGTGCTGTGGAGCGGCGGCGGCGTGGTCAGGGAAAATGTCAGCGCGCTGATGGACGAGGCCGCGCCGGCGGAAGATCTCTCGCGCATCAAGGAGATCATCGCCAGCAGCGCCGATGGCTCGATCGAGGCCCACGCCCTCAAGACGCGTCACGCCGGCAAGGCCATTTTCATCGACTTCCATCTCGTCGTGTCCTCCGACCATGACGGTCGGCGAGGCCCACGCCATCTGCGACCGGATCGAGGACGCGCTGAAACAGGAGCTTCCCGGCGCGCTGATCAACATCCACGTCGAGCCGGAATACAAGGCGAAGCACTCGGGCATCGTCCTGCGTCAAGCGGCCGGTCGCTGAACGCGGCCATTGCGCCGCGTCAGCCGGTAACCGGGCGGCCCGCCTTGACATCGACGCGGCAAAACCCGAAACCAGCGCAACCAATCAGACAAGGGAACGCTCATGCCGCACGCGCTCGCGACCATCATCGACGCCGCCTTCGAGGATCGCGCCAACATCACCCCCCAGACGGCCGGCGACGTGCGCCAGGCGGTCGAATCGGCGCTGCACCTGCTCGACGCCGGCAAGGCGCGCGTGGCGGAAAAAATCCCCGGCAAGACCGGCCCGGACAGCTGGCAGGTCAATCAATGGCTCAAGAAGGCCGTGCTGCTGTCGTTCCGCCTCAACGACATGCATGTCATTCCGGGCGGCCCCTACGGCGCCACCTGGTTTGACAAGGTTCCCTCGAAATTCGACGGCTGGGGCGCCAAGGACCACGCCCTCGCCGGCTTCCGCTCAGTGCCCGGCTGCTTCGTGCGCCGCTCGGCCTATATCGCGCCCGGCGTGGTGCTGATGCCGAGCTTCGTCAATCTCGGCGCCTTCGTGGACACCGGAACCATGGTCGACACCTGGGCGACGGTCGGCTCCTGCGCCCAGATCGGCAAGAACGTCCATCTGTCCGGCGGCGTCGGCATCGGCGGCGTGCTGGAGCCGCTGCAGGCCGGCCCGACCATCATCGAGGACAATTGCTTCATCGGCGCCCGCTCCGAGGTCGTCGAGGGCGTCATCGTCGGCGAGGGTTCGGTGCTGGCGATGGGCGTCTATATCGGCGCCTCGACCAAGATCATCGATCGCGCCACCGGCAACGTCCATATCGGCTATGTTCCGCCTTATTCCGTGGTGGTTTCCGGCAACCTGCCCGGCAAGCCGCTGCCGAATGGCGAGCCCGGCCCCTCGACCTATTGCGCCGTCATCGTCAAGACGGTGGACGCGCAGACCCGGTCGAAGACCGGCATCAACGAGCTTTTGCGCGACTGATGGAACGTCGCTGATGGACCTGGCCCAATTCAGCTTCCTCTTCCGGGTTTCGGAAGGGACCATTTCCGCGCCGGTCTGGCGGCGCTGGACATTGGCGCTGACCGGGCTCTGCCTGCTGCTTGCCGCCGTCTGGGCGGCGATGGGCTCGTGGACGCATCGCGATCTCGCGATTCAGGGGCTGTTCGACCTCAAGGCGTTCCTCGCCTTCGTCTATCTGCTGCTCTACGCGACCCTGGTTCTGCTGGCCCAGATCAGCCAGTACAACCTCTCGGCCAAGCGTTTTCGCGCCCGGGGACACGCCCCCGGCTGGGCTGGCGTCTGGCCGCTCGCGGCCTTCGCGGCGGGCGCGGCGTTCTGGGCGCAGCCCAATCTGTTCGGCCTGATGCCCGCCTTCGCGCCCTGGCTGGTGCTGCTCGTGGCGCTGGCCGCCTTCGCCGCGCAATTTTACGAACTGGGCCTGCGCCCGGACTGAACGAGGTTTGACATGGCGAGGTTTGACTTGGACGCCGAAGCCAGCCCCGGAGTGGCCCTCACCCGCGACCTGATCCGCCGTCCCTCGGTGACGCCGGCCGACGCCGGCGCGCTCGACATTCTGCAGGCGCGCCTCGACGTGGCCGGCTTCAAGACCCAGCGCCTGCCCTTTTCCGAGCCCGGCACCCCGGATATCGACAATCTCTACGCGCGGATCGGCGACAGCGCGCCCTTCCTGCTGTTCGCCGGCCATACCGACGTCGTGCCCCCGGGCGATTCCGCCAAATGGAGCGTCGATCCCTTCGCCGGCGAGATCATCGGGGGCGAGCTTTACGGGCGCGGCGCCGCCGACATGAAGGGCGGCATCGCCGCCTTCGCCGCCGCCGCCTTCGCTTATCTCGAAAAACACGGCGCGCCGAAAAAAGGCTCGATCGGCTTTCTCATCACCGGCGACGAGGAAGGCCCGGCCATCAATGGCACCGTGAAGATGCTGCAATGGCTCGCCGCGCGCGGCGAAAAATTCGATCATTGCATCGTCGGCGAGCCGACCAATGCGCAGGATCTCGGCGACATGATCAAGATCGGCCGGCGCGGCTCGCTCAACGGGCGGCTGCTGGTGCTCGGCAAGCAGGGCCACGTCGCCTATCCGCAGCGCGCCGACAATCCGGTCCCCCATCTGCTGGCGCTCTGCGCCGCGCTCAAGGCCGAACCGCTCGACAACGGCACGGACTGGTTCGACGCCTCCAATCTCGAAATCACCTCGATCGACATCGGCAACGAGGCGACCAATGTCATTCCGGGCGCCGCGCGGGTGCGCTTCAACATCCGCTTCAACGATCGCTGGACGCCGCAGACGCTCGAAGCCGAAATCCGCCGCAGGCTGTTGACGGCGCGGCCGGCCGGACCAGTTCGAGCTGAGCTTCGACCCCTGCAACGCCGTCTCCTTCGTCACCAAGCCCGGACGACTTCACGGAAAAGGTGGCGCAGGCCATCGAGGCCGAGACCGGCCGGCGGCCGGACTTCTCGACCTCGGGCGGCACCTCCGACGCCCGCTTCATCGCCCAATATGGCCCGGTGGTGGAATTCGGCCTGGTCGGCAAGACCATGCACCAGATCGACGAGCGCGTCCCCGTCTCCGACATCGACGGCCTGACCCGGATCTATGCGCGGATTCTCGACGCCTATTTCGGCTGAGCGTCAAGCGCCGTCCAAGTCCATGCGAAACGGCGCCGCCGCAAGCAGCTCCGCCGCCTGGCGCGCCATTCGTTCGATGATCTCGCCGGCCGGCGGAATATCGTGAACGAGATCGACAGCTTCGCCCGCGATGACGGCGGCGACGTCGAAATCGCCTTTCGCGCGCGCCTCGCGGTAAAGCGCCGCGACGTCCTGCTGCCGTCGCAACAATTCCTCTTCGCGACCGGCCCATTCGTCGGAAAATCTGTTGCACAGCACCCGGCCCGTGAAGGGGCGCGGCCAGATGTTTTCTCGGGCGATGTCGAAGAATCAGGCCCCGAATCGTCCGATCGCCCTCGCCCCGCACGATCCGCGCCTTCGCCTCCGCAGGCGCGGCGGCTTCCTGACTGGCGACAAGACGCGTGCCCAGCAGGACGCCTTCCGCGCCGAGCATTAATGCGGCGGCCAGGCCGCGCCCGTCGGCGATCCCCCCGGCCGCGACGACAAGGACGTCGTGGAGCAGCGAGGTCGACGACGGCCGGAACGAGGGGAAGAGCGCCGCGTGAAACGCCATGGCCCCCGGCTTCGGCGCCCTGGGCGACCAGAATATCCGCGCCCGAGGCGATCGCTTCCCGCGCATGGCCCAGCGTCTGCACCTGGCAGATCAAGCTTGCGCCCGCTTGCTTGATGTTGCCCGCGAAGGGCCGGACATCGCCGAACGACAGCATGATCGCCGGAGGACGACGCTCCAGCGCCAGATCGAGCAGGCGGGGATTTTTCGCCAGGCTCCAGGTGATGAAGCCGACTCCGACACGTTCCTCGCCGACGCCGTCCAATTGTGTCTTGAGCCAGGCTTCTTCGCCGTAGCCGCCGCCGATCATGCCGAAGCCGCCCGCCCGGCTCACCGCCGTCGCCAGCCGCGCATCGGCGATCAGGTCCATCGGCGCCAGCATGATCGGATGCTTCACACCGAGCTGTTCCGTCAGGCGCGTCGAAATCACCATCGGTCCGCTTCCGGCCGCTCGAGGTCAAATCAAGTCCTCGGCGGCAACAAACCGGCGCAGCGCTTTCGGTTCCCGATCATTGAATGGAGCGGCTGTTGAACTGGTCGACAAAAGCCCATTCGTCGGGTCCCGGATTTGCGCGCATCATCTTGACCCGCTCCACCAGAATTTCGTCGGCGCCGGTCGCGAATTTTTCCATGGCCTCGGCGATGAACTCATCCAGCGGCATGGCGCGCGGCTCGTCGCGGGAGCCGATCAGGTCGGTGCGCACCCAGGGCGGCGCCAGCTCCAGCACGCGCACCGATTCGCCCTGGAGCCGGAAGCGCAGCGACAGGGTCCAGGAATGCAGCGCCGCCTTGGTCGCCGAATAGACCGCCGAATGGGCCAGCGGCGTGAAGGCGAGCCCCGAGGTGACATTGACCACCGCCGCATGGGGCTGGGTTTTCAGGTGTTCGACCAGAGCCGAGGTCAGGCGGATCGGGCCGAGCAGGTTGGTCTCGACGAGCGCGCGCGTCAGGTCGTCGTCCATGAATCCGCCCGTCCCGTCGCCCGACATGATCCCGGCGTTGTTGATCAGGACATTGACGCCCGGATGGGTCATGACCAGCCAGTCGGCGGCTTCGGCGATCTTGAGCGGATCGCGCAGGTCGATTTCGCAGAAATCCATGCCGGGATGGGTTTGCGCCATCGCCAGCAGCGGCCCCTTGCGGCGCCCGGCGATGATCACCTTGTTGCCCAGGGCGTGAAAGGCCCGGGCGAGGCCCTGGCCGATGCCCGATCCGCCGCCGGTGATGAAGATGGTGTTGCCGGTCATTCGCATGGCGAAACTCCCGCGCCGTCTAGTCTAGATCGGTGTTCGGCGAGCGGGTTGCAAGGATGGGCCGATTGCCTTTCCCCGCCAATGCGGCTATCGCCGGAGGCTGGAATTTGCGGAGGCCGCCATGGACCATTCCCCCATCGAATTGCTGAAACGGCAGGCCGCCGAACGCGCCGCCGCCCTCGTGCGCTCCGGCATGAAGCTTGGCCTTGGCACCGGCTCGACCGCCGCCCATTTCGTCGATTGCATCGGCGAAATGGCGCGCGACGGCGCTCGATGTGGTCTGCGTGCCGACCTCCGAGCGCACCCGCATCCAGGCCGAAGGCTGGGGCCTGCGGCTCTCGACGCTCGACGAGACGCCGGCGCTCGACCTGACCGTGGACGGCGCCGACGAATTCGATTCCGCCCTGCGCCTGATCAAGGGCGGCGGCGGCGCCCTGTTGCGCGAAAAAATCGTCGCGGCGGCCTCGAAGCGCATGGTGGTGATCACCGATTCCAGCAAGGAAGTCGCCCAGCTCGGCAGGTTCAAGCTGCCGGTGGAGGTCGATCGTTTCGGCCTCTTCGCGACGCGCCGCCATATCGAGGACGCCGCGCGCGCCTGCGGCTGCAACGGCCCGGTGGTGCAGCGCAAGGCCGGCGACGAGGATTATCTCACCGACGGCGGCCATCCGATCTTCGATTGCGACTTCCGCGCGATCCCGGACCCTGACGCGCTGGCGCGCGCGCTCAACGCCATTCCGGGCGTGGTCGAGCACGGCCTGTTCATCGGTCTTGCGAGCGCGGTGATCGTCGCCGATATCAGCGGCATCCGCGTCGTCGGCGATCTGGCCGCCTGAGCGCCGTTTTAACCAGGAGACCGCGCCGATGAGCGAATTCGAGACCGATCTCTTCGTGATCGGCGCCGGTTCGGGCGGCGTGCGCGCCGCGCGCATCGCGGC
Source organism: uncultured Alphaproteobacteria bacterium (assembly GCA_963811975.1). Lineage (GTDB taxonomy): Bacteria > Pseudomonadota > Alphaproteobacteria > Rhizobiales > Beijerinckiaceae > Rhodoblastus. The sequence goes on along the minus strand of CAWETR010000015.1, from coordinate 233,075 downwards.
GGGCCACGGCGCGAAAGCCATGATCGCCGAGGAATTCCGCATCGGCGGAACCTGCGTCATTCGCGGCTGCGTGCCGAAGAAGCTCTATGTCTACGCCTCGCGCTTCGCCGATGCCTTCAGCGATTCGAAAGCCTTCGGCTGGGTGGTTCCGCAGGCGCCCGAATTTCACTGGCGCAAGCTGGTCGCCGGCAAGGAAGCCGAGATTTCGCGCCTTTCCGGCATTTACGAGACCAATCTGCGCAAGGCGGGCGTCGAGGTTTTCGAGGAGCGCGCGGAAGTCCTCGGCCCCCATGAGGTGCGGCTGATGCGCAGCGGACGCGTGATCCGGGCGCGGCATATTCTGGTCGCCACGGGCGGCGCGCCGGTGATGCATCCCGCCCTTCCGGGGCTGGAGCACGCCATCACCTCGAACGAGATCTTCGACCTGCCCCAGTTCCCGCGGCGTCTGGTCGTGGTCGGCGGCGGCTATATCGCGGTGGAATTCGCCTGCATTTTCGCCCGGCTCGGCGCGAAAGTGACGCAGCTTTTCCGCGCCGACAATATTTTGCGCGGCTTCGACGAAACCCTGCGCGAAGGGCTGCGCGACGCCATGATCCACGACGGGATCGCGCTGCGGGCGGGTTTGCTGCCGACGGCGATCGAAAAAACCACCGACGGCTTGCGGGTCGCGCTCTCGGACGGCGAGACCATCGAGGCCGACCAGGTTCTCGTCGCCACGGGACGCTCGCCGCATACGCAAGGGCTGGGGCTGGAAAAGGCCGGCGTCGCGCTCGACATGGCCGGCGCGGTCAAGGTCGATTCCGGCGCCACCACCAATGTCCCCTCCGTCCATGCGGTCGGCGACGTGACCAATCGCATCAACCTGACGCCGGTGGCGATTCGCGAGGGCCATTTGCTCGCCGACCGGCTGTTTGGCGGCGGCGAACAGACGGTCGATTACGATTTCATCCCGACCGCCGTCTTCACCACGCCGGAAATCGGCACGGTCGGCATGAGCGAAGCCGAGGCGCGGCAGAAATTCCGCTGCGTCGATCTCTACCAGACGTCGTTTCGCCCGATGAAGGCCACGCTGACCGGCGGCGCCGAACGGGTGATCATGAAGATCGTGGTCGACGGCGACAGCGACCGCGTGCTCGGCGTGCATCTGCTGGGCGAGGATTCCGGCGAAATGGTCCAGCTTCTCGCCATCTCGCTCAAGCTCGGCGCGAAAAAGGCCGATTTCGACGCCACCATGGCGCTGCATCCCTCGGCCGCCGAAGAACTGGTGACCTTGCGCACGCGCTCGGCGCGTTTTGTGCGCGACGGAAGCTGACGCCGAGCGTGATTCTGTCGATCGCGAGCGATCAACGAGAAAAGGGTTGAATCCATGTGCGGACGCTTCGCCATCACCTCGCCGCCCGAAGCCGTCCGCGCCCATTTCCGCTATGCGGAGCAGCCCAATTTTCCGCCGCGCTACAATATCGCGCCGACCCAGCCCATCGCCATCGTCACGGCGCGGCGCGGGCCGCAAGGCGTCTCGCGGCATTTCCAGCTCGCGCGCTGGGGTTTTTTGCCCGGCTTCGTCAAGGATCCGCAGAAATTCCCGCTTCTCATCAACGCCCGCGCCGAAACGCTGGCGGAAAAGCCGAGTTTTCGCGCGGCTTTGCGGCGGCGGCGCTGCCTCGTGCCCGCCGATTGCTGGTATGAATGGCGCGCCAATGCGCCAAAATCGGCAAGACCCGCGCCAAAAACGCCCTTCCTGCTGCGCCGGAGCGGCGGCGGGCTGATGGCCTTCGCCGGATTGTGGGAAACCTATGCCGATCCTTCGGGCGGCGAGATCGACACCGCCTGCATCGTCACCACCATGGCCAATGGCGCCACCGTCGCCATCCACGACCGCATGCCGGCCGTGATCGAGCCGGAAAATTACGACGCCTGGCTCAACCCCGACGAAACCGCGCCTCGCGCCTTTGCAGCTGCTGCGGCCAGCCGAACTTGACGCGATTGAATTCTTCGCCGTCTCAAGCCTGATTGGCCGCGTCGGCCAATGACGGGCCGGAAGTGCAGCAGCCGGTCTGACGACCGCTTTTTCCGGCGTTTGTAACGAAGGGGAAAGCGGCGGCGGCGATGATCGCGCCAAAGTTCTTCCGCGCGGATGGGGGTTCATGAGTTTCTTCGGCGGCCTTCTCACGCTCCTTGGCGCCTTCGGCTTCTTCCTGGCGCTGGACGCGCGCGGCCGGATGGACCGCATGGAGCGGACCTTGCGCGCGCTGCAGGCCGAATTGCAGGCGCTGCGCGCCTTTCCGCCCGGCGCCCCGGCGCATGCGGCGCCGCCCCACGCGCCCGAACCCGAAGCCGTCGCGCAGACCGCGCCGCCGCAAGAGCCGCTCACACAGCCGCCGCCGCCCGAACAGCCCGCGCCCGCGCCGCCGCCCCCGCGCCGCCGCGCCTCGCTGGAAGAAGCCATCGGAACGCGCTGGGTGGTCTATGTCGGCGGCCTCGCGCTGGCGCTCGGCGGCTTGCTGCTGGTGCGCTACGCCTTCGAACAGGGCCTGTTCGGCCCCGCCGCCCGCGTCCTGCTCGGGCTGGCGCTGTCGGCGGCTTTGGCCGGCGCGGGCGAGTTCCTGCGCCGGCGCGAAAGAAGCGCGGGCGAGGCGACGCCGACCCCGGCGGTGCTGACCGCCGCCGGCGCCACCGCCGGCTTCGGCGCGATCTACGCCGCTTATGCGCTTTACGGCTTCATCGGCGCGGGCTCCGCCTTCGTCGCGCTCGGCGCCGCCGGACTCGCGACCCTGTTCGCCGCTTACTGGCACGGCCCGGCCATCGCGGGCCTCGGCCTCGTCGGCGCGCTCGCCGCGCCGCTGCTGATCGATTCCGCCGAGCCGAGCCCCTGGCCGCTGCTGGTCTATGTCGGCATCGTCACCGCGTCGGGCTATGGCCTCGCCCGCTTGCGGCAATGGGCGTGGCTCGCGATTTCGGGCCTCGTCGGCGCCGCGATCTGGGGCCTCGTCCTGACCTTCGGCCGCCTGCCCGATTTTCCGCAAGCCGCCGAACTGCATTTCATCGTGCAGATGGCCCTGGCCTGTTTCGCCTTCGCGCTCGACCGCGCCGCCTTGACGCCGAGCCCTCGCCGTCGCGTCATCCTCGCCCATGCCGGGCCGCTCGGCCTGGCGCTGGTCGCGAGCCTTGCCTTGTCGATTGGCGCCAATCGCGGCGCGTTCGACGGAGTCTGGCTGGTCGGCGCGGCGGCGCTCGTCGGCCTGCTGGCGGCGAGCGGCGCGGCGCGGCCGCGGCTCGCGCCCGGCCTGCTCGCGGGCGCCGGCGTGGTCGCCTTCGTGCTGCTGGCGCTGTGGCCGAGTGAAACCGCCCGTTTCGACCTCATCGAGGCGCCGCCCGCTTTGCCGGAGCGTTTCCAGCTTTTCGCCGCGCTTGGCGCGGCGGCGGTCGCCGGGCCTTGCCGGCCACAGCCTGTGGCGGCGCATCGATCTCCCGAAAGGCGCGGCGCTGGTGCTGGCCGCGACCGCCGCGCTGGCGCCGCTGGCGATCCTGAGCGTCGTTTACCTGCGCCTGACCTGGATGGAGGACAGCCCGCCGCTCGGCCTGGTCGCGCTCGGCCTCGCCTTCGCCTTTCTCGCCGCCGCGCGCGCCTTCCGGCGGCGCGACGCCGAAAACTCCAACGACCGCCTCGCGCTCGGCGTGATGGCTGCGGCGACGCTCGCGGCGCTGGCGCTCGGCCTGACCTTCACGCTCGATCGCGGCATGCTCACCGTGGCGCTGGCGCTGTCGGCGCTCGGCGCGGCCTTTGTCGAATCGCGCCTCGCCGTCCCCGCCTTGCGCCACGCGGTGGCGGCGATGGGCTTCGTCGTCGCGGCGCGGCTGGCGTGGGACCCGCGCATCGTCGGCGACGATCTCGGCACGAGGCCCATCTTCAACTGGCTGCTGGTCGGCTATGGCGTCCCGGCTTTGTCCTTCGGCCTCGCCGCACGGCTGCTCGCCCGCAACGGCGGCGAGGACCGCGCGACCCAGATCGCGGAAACGCTGGCTGTGGTGTTTTCCGCCTTGCTGGTGTTCTTCCAGATCCGCCACGCGCTGCACGGCGGCGATCCGTTCGTGGACGATGCGGGCCTCGTCGAATACGGCCTCTACGCCATCAGCGCCCTGGGCTTTTCGCTGGTGCTGTCGCGGCTCGATCTCGCCCGCGCCAGCCCGGTGCTGAATGTCTTCTCGCTGGCCTTCGGCGTCCTCTCGACGCTCATCGCCTGCCTGGCGCTGGCCTTCTGGGCCAATCCCTTTTTTGACCAGCGGCCGGTCATCGGCGGGCGCTGGCTGAACAGCCTGCTGCTCGGCTACGCCGTGCCGGGGCTGAGCGCCGCCGCGCTGGCGAACCTGTGCCGGTCGTACCGGCCGCTGTGGTTCTTGCGGATGCTGCGGCTCGTGGCGCTGCTGCTGGTCTTCCTCTATGTCACGCTGGAGACGCGCCGGCATTTCCAGGGCCTGTGGATCGGCTGGACGCAGAGCGGCCAGCCCGACCGAACATTACGCCTATTCGGCGGTCTGGCTGGCTTTGGGCGTGGCGTTGCTCGCCTATGGGCTGGTGCGGCATTCGCTGGAGGCGCGCGTCGCCTCGGCGGCGGTGATCGTGCTGGCCGTGCTCAAGGTGTTTTTCTTCGACCTCGCTTATCTGGTCGGCGCGCAGCGCGCCTTTTCCTTCATCGGGCTCGGCGCGGTGCTGATCGGGATCGGCCTCGTCTATCAGAAGCTGGTGTTCCGGCCGAGGAAGACGCCGTGAACGGAGCCTAGCGGTCCATTTCCGCCATCGCGTTGAGCAACGGTTGATCCGACATTTGCATGAGCCCGGCGTAGGGATTGCTCATTTCGAGGATCAGGAAAATAGCGCCTGCGACCGAGATGGACCCGACCAGCAGCGCGACGGTCACGACGACGTTGAAGCGCGCGAGCAGACCCAAGCCCAAAAACAACATGCAGATCCAGAAGAGCAGCACCGTCAGGAACGGCCTGGAAATCGAATTGCCGAGCGCTTCGAACATGAGCAGCCGGGACCGCCCGACGCTTTCCGCCTCCTGTATGATCCGGCCCTGCATCATCCGTTGCAGGTCTGTCTTGGGCGTCAGGCTCTGCAACTGCTCGACATTGGCTTTCACCGAGCTCTGCGTTTCCGTCGAATTGAGGTGCTCGGGCCGCACGCCGTCCGGCGACCAGATCCGGTCATGGGTCTGCCGCACGGAGTCCCGCAAACCGGCGCGCGCCGCATTGGCGTCCGGCCCGTAGGAATCCAGCGCTCGATCGAGCAGGATGAGGTTCGCCGAGAGCGTCCGAAGCTGAGCGACTTGCTGGTTATACGAGGCGCTCGAGGATGAGATGAGCAGGCTCAGCACCAGCGCGCTCATCGTGGCGATCAGGCCCATCACCAGCTTCACGACATCGCGCGATTGATCGTCCAGATGAGCGTCCGACACCTTGCGATGCAGCACCATCCCGACGACGGCAAAGCCGAAGGAGCCGCCGAGGACGGTCAAGGCGACAGCGAACGGACTCATCATCATACAACCTTTTCAGGCGCCCGGACCCGGTCGCGCCGCATGGGGGAGACGCGCAGGCGCCGCCTGGAACGTCAGGAAACCTTCGCCGACCGTCACGCAGGCGCCGCCGACGCTGGTCTCGACCAGAGCGCCTTCGACGACCTGCATCGTCAAGGCGATCTGGCTCGGACGCCCCATCGCGAAACCCTGCTCGATGACGATGGTGTGCTCGCCGTCCTCGGGCTGCTCGAAACGCACGGCGACCGCGGCGAAGGCGCAGGCGGCCGACCCCGTCGCGGGGTCTTCGTGGGCGCCGAGGCCACAGGGGGTCGCGAGACGCCCGTCTTTCGACGGGCTTTGCACAAAGACCCGCGCCTGCACGTGATGGGCCGGGTCGGCGGTCTCGCGCGTATAGATGAAGGCCGCCGGGCGCTCGAGCTGGAAGGCCGCGCCGAAGCGCGAGAAATCCGGCGTGATCCTGTTCAGAGCCGCCAGCGAGCCGACGGGAACGAAGGCGAAGGGCAGGCCCGCCGAAGCGAGCACGGGCTCATGCGCGTCAAAACCGATGTCGGCTTCGCCGAGGCCCAGCGCGGCGGCGATGGCCGCGCGATCGTTCAAGGCTCCGCGCCATTCGGGCTGTTGCGGCGCGATGAACCGCGCGCGCAACGCGCCCTGGAAACGGACGACCTCGCAGACGACCGGGCCGATCTCCTCTTCCAGCACCAGCCGCAGCGGCTGGCGCCCGATCATGTCCGGCGCGCGCGTCCGTGCGATCAGGCAGGCGGCGCCGATGGTCGGATGGCCGGCGAAGGGCAACTCCAGCGCCGGGGTGAAAATGCGCAGCCGCGCCGTGTTGACGGGATCGCGCGGCGCGGTGACGAAAACCGTCTCGGACAGGTTGAATTCGCGGGCGATGGCCTGCATCCGCGCCGCATCGAGGCCCTCGGCGTCGAGCACCACGGCCAGCGGGTTCCCGGCCAGCGGCTGGTCGGTGAAGACGTCGAGCAGATGATAGGCGATCCGCATCGCCGCTCAGGCCGCGCCGGCTTCCGGCGGCGCCGCCGTTTCGGCCTATTGAGCGCGGCGTCCTGCTCCGTCAGGCGGCGGTGGGAGCGCACCGAGACGGGAATCATCGCCAGATAGGCGAGGCTGACGAAAATCAGCATCTGCAACGGAAACGAGGCCAGCAGCACCAGCAGCGCGGCGACGGCGAACAGCACGAAGACGAACGCCTCGCGCGGCACCCGGCCGATGGTCTTGCCGGAAAAATGCGGAATGCGGCTCGCCATCAGGCCGGCGACGCCGACCACATAGAGCGCCTCGACCAGGGTCAACGCGCGCGATTCCGGGAGGTCGAACGAGAGATGCACATAGAGCGGCAGCAGCACGACGATGGCGCCGGCCGGCGCCGGCATGCCGGTGAAGAACCGGCCCGCCCAGGCCGGCTTGTTCGGATCGTCGATCATCACGTTGAAGCGCGCGAGGCGCAGCGCCGCCGCGATGGCGAAGATCAGCACCGCCGCCCAGCCCACGGTTTTCAGGTCGTGCAGCGACCAGAAGAACAGCAGCAGGCCCGGCGCGACGCCGAAATCGATGAAATCCGCCAGTGAATCGAGTTCCGCGCCGAAGCGCGAGGAGCCTTTGAGCGCCCGCGCGATGCGGCCGTCGACGCCGTCGAGCACGGCCGCGACCAGAATGGCCAGCACGGCGGTCTCGTATTTGGCCTCGACCGCGAAGCGGATCGCGGTCAGGCCGGCGCACAGCGCCAGCAGCGTCACCACATTGGGCACGACGAAGCGCAACGGCAGTCCGCGAAGCCCGCGCGGGCGGAAGGTCGCCTGCGCGGGGCGGGAAACGGATGGCGGCAGTTCGTTCGCCATCTCATCCGACCTTGAAATGACGTTCGGACCCGGCGTCCCGGTAATCCGCGAGCACGGTTTCGCCCGCCACGGCCTTGGAGCCGATCGCCGACCAGCACGCGCGCGCCCGGCGGCAGATAGACGTCGACGCGCGAGCCGAAGCGGATCAGGCCGAAACGCTCGCCGACGCCGAGGCTCTGGCCTTCCTGCACGAAGGAGACGATGCGCCGGGCCACCAGGCCCGCGATCTGCACCACGCCGAACCGCCCGAGCGGCGAATCGATGACGAGGCCGTTGCGCTCGTTGTCCTCGCTGGCCTTGTCGAGATCGGCGTTGAAGAACAGGCCCGGCTTGTAGGCGATGCGCGAAATGCGGCCGGTCACCGGCGACGCGGTTCACATGGCAGTCGAACACGTTCATGAACACGCAGATGCGCTGCGTCGGATCGGTTCCGAGGCCGAGTTCCGGCGGCGGCGACGAAATTGCCGATCGAGCAGACGATACCGTCCGCCGGCGAGACCACCAGTCCGTCGAGCACCGGGGTGACGCGCGGGGGATCGCGAAAGAAATAGGCGCACCACAGCGTCAGCAGCGCGCCGATCCAGCCGAGCGGCGACCAGATCCAGCTCAGGACCAGCGAGACGCCGGCGAAAAGCGCGATGAAGACATAGCCTTCGGGGTGAATGGGGACGATTTGCTTGCGGAGGGAGTCGACAATCGACATGGGCGCGCGGTCTCGGAAAGAACAGGGCCGCGCTTTATGGCGCCAAATCGCGGCCAAGTCACCCTAAGGCCGTCACGCCCGGCGCCTCACGCCTCAAACTCCCGCTTTCCGGAACAGGTCGGCCAGCCCGGCCGGCGGATTGACGACCTCCTGTTTCAGAAATTCCAGCAGGCGGCGCTCGGCCGAGGTCATGTCGCCGCGCCGGGTGAGATGGGCGTAAAGCCAGATCGTCTCGTCCTGGTCGATCTTTTCGGACTGAGCCCGCAGGCGGGCGTCCTCGTCGTTCTTGGCGCGCCAGATCGCCTCGTCGCGCGCGAGCGGGCTTTCCAGATCCTCCTCGCTCGGCAGCGCAAGGCCGACCATGCCGTGCAGGAAGCCGCCGACGGACATCCGGCGCATTCTCGAATTTTTCCAGCGCGAGCTTGTCGGCCACCGGCGTCGCCCCGCGAAAGGCGATCGCCATCAGATGATTGCCGACCGCCTTGGCGAACAAGTCGTCGAAGCCCGGATCGATCGCCTTGCCGGCGCAGGAATGGGCGATGCGGAACAGCGACCTCGGCTTCCGCGCGCGTCACGTGCAGCGAGGCGCCGTCATCGGCCGCATAGAGCGCGCGGCGCAGCGCCTCGACGTCGGCGGCGTCGAGCCGCCCGGCGGGATGGCCCGGCTGTCCGTCGACGACAGCGGCCTCGACCTCGCCCAGCAGGAAAGAGGACAGCGACGACGGCAGGCTCACCGCATATTGCATGAGCGCGCTCAACAGCTGGATTTTCGCCGCATAGGACAGCGTGTGCGCCTTGATCCGGGCGATCAGCCAGTCGGCGGTTTCAATGGAAATATATTGCGGCGGGTCGGCCTGGTCGATGAACAGGTCCACGGCGACATCGGCCAGCAGCTGGCGATAATCCGGCGAATCCTCGCCGTTCCATTCGAGCGCGCGGACGAAATCGTCGCGGTCCGCCTTGCCCTTGGCGAAGATTGATCCGCGCAAGTCTGCGACGGACTGAAGTGTCGAAACATCCGGCATGCCGAGATCCTGTCCCAAAAAAAAGATGACGACAGACTCGGGCGGGAACGTTTCGGCGGCGTAAAAACCGACCCGAAAATTCAGGACAAAGTGAATATTACGCTACGTCGCGGCCTTCAATAATGCGGCGGAGGCTTGTCCGGGACGACGAGCTGGCTCAGCGCCTGCGCCTCGTCACGCAGTCGCAGCACCTCGCGGGTGAGCGCGTCGATCCGCTTCCATTGCGCGGCGACGACGTCGCTCAATTCGGCGATCATGCGGTCCTGATGGGCGCACGCGGCTTCGAGCGCCTGGATACGCGCCTCGGCCGTGGCCGCAGGCGCGGTCGTTTCGGAAGCTTTCATTGGGAAGCCTTTTTTGTTCATGGGGAGGCCTTCATGGAGCCCTGTCTAGCGCGGCGCGCGGCAAAGGTCACCGCCGCCCGAACAATTTCTCGATATCGGCAAGCTTCAGCTCGACATAGGTCGGGCGGCCGTGGTTGCACTGGCCCGAGCCCGGCGTGCGCTCCATCTCGCGCAGCAGCGCGTTCATTTCCTCGGGCGCGAGGCGGCGCCCCGACGCGCACCGAATGATGGCAGGCCATGGTCGCCAGGACATGGTCGAGCTTTTTCTCCAGCGGCGCCGCCGCGCCGTCCTCGGCCAGCGAACACGGCGAGATCGCGCACCAAAGGCTCGATGTCGGCCGCGCGCAGCGCCGCCGGCGCCTCGTGCACGGCCACGGCGCCGGGACCGAACGGTTCGAGCACGAGCCCCAGCGAGGCGAGCAGGTCCGCCGCCTCCACCAGCCGCGCCGCGTCGTCGGAATCGAGATCGACCACCAGCGGCGACAGCAGCGCCTGTCGCGCCACGCCGCTTTTGGCCCGCTCCGCCTTGAGCCGCTCATAGACCAGACGTTCGTGGGCGGCGTGCTGGTCGACCAGCACGAGGCCGTCGCGGGTCTGGGCGACGATATAGGTCTCGTGGATCTGCGCCCGCGCGGCGCCGAGCGGAGCGACGAGATCGCTTTCGCGCGGCGCGACGTCATGCGCCCGCGCGTCGGCGGCGGGCGCGGCCTCTGCAAAGCCTGCGGCGTCGAGCAGGTCCGGCGCGGCGGGCGAGGCGCGCCAGTCCCAGTTTTGCGGCGGCGCGGCCCGCGCGAAACCGGGCAGCGGCCTGCGCGAACCGTTGCGCGGCGGCCATGGCGTTGCTCGGCGTGGCGCGATGCAGGGCTTCGGCGAGGCTTTGCTTGAGCGCGCCGACGACGAGGCCGCGCACGAGGCCGGGATCGGCGAAGCGCACTTCGGCCTTGGCGGGATGGACGTTCACGTCGACGCAGCGCGGCGGGCAGTCGATGAACAGGGCGAGTGTCGGATGCCTGTCAGAGCTCAGATAATCCATATAGGCGCGCGCGGATGGCGCCGGCGATCAGGCGGTCGCGCACCGGGCGGCCGTTGACGAAGACGATATTGCGCCAGCGCGTTGGCGCGATGCCAGGTCGGCAGGCCCGCAAAGCCCCAGCAGCCGGAAATCCTCGCGCACGGCGTCGACCGGAAGGGCGTTTTCGCGAAAGTCGCGGCCCAGAATCTGGGTCAGGCGCGCGCAGCAGCCCGTCCGCGACCCGCGGGGCAGGCCTGATGATCGAACCCGGCGAGCCCCTCGCCGCCGAGCGAAAAGCGCACGCCGCGGATTGGCCATCGCCAGCCGCTTGACGACATCGGCGACGGCCTGCGGCCTCGGCGCGCTCGCTCTTCAGGAATTTCAGCCGCGCCGGCGTCGCGGCGAACAGGTCGCGCACCTCGACCCGCGCGCCCTGCCCCATCGCGATCGGCGCAGGCGGCGACACCTCGCCGAATTCGACCCGCAGCCGCAGCGCCGTGCGGGGCGTCCGCCGTGCGGGTCGCGATCTCGACGCGCGCCACCGAGGCGATCGAGGGCAGCGCCTCGCCGCGAAAGCCGAGCGTCGCGATATTGGTGAGATCGCCGTCGGGAATCTTGGAGGTGGCGTGGCGTTCGACGCACAGGACGAGATCGGCCTCGTCCATCCCGGCGCCGTCGTCGACGACGCGGATCAGCTTCTGGCCGCCGCCCGCGATGGTCACCTCGATGCGCGAGGCGCCGGCGTCGAGCGCGTTCTCGACCAGCTCCTTCACGGCCGCCGCGGGACGCTCGACCACTTCGCCGGCGGCGATGCGGTCCGCCAGGATGGGATCGAGCCGGCGTATCGTCATGGAATCAGGCGGCGGATTGCTCCGACACCCCCTCCGGCCGGCCGACGATGGCGACGAGCAATTTCGCGTCGCCGATCAGGCGCTTGGCGACGCGGCGGGCGTCCTCCAGGGTGACGGCCTCGACCTCGGAATTGCGGCGGTCGAGATAATCCGCGCCGAAGCCCTCGCGCTGCAATTGCAGGAGATGGCCGGCGATCTTGGTCGAGGTGTCGAAGCGCAGGGCATAGGAGCCGACGATGTATTTCTTGCGCCTTTTCCAGTTCGTCGGCGGTCGGCCCCTCGGCGGCGAGGCGAACGAATTCGGCCTCGATCACGCTCAAGCTTTCCGCCGCGCGCTCGTTCTTGGTCGAGGTCGAGCCGATGAAGCAGGGGCTGTGATCGGCGGTGGCGAGCGAGGAATAGACCGAATAGGTCAGGCCGCGCTTTTCGCGGACCTCCTGCCACAGGCGCGAGGTGAAGGCGCCGCCGCCCAGGATGTGATTGACCACCATGGCGGGAATGTAATCCGGGTCGCGCCGCGCGATGCCCGGACGCCCGAAGCGGATATTGGCCTGCGGCACGTCGTAATCGACCACGATGCGCCGGCCGAGCCCTTGCACGTCGATCTGCGGAACCGGCGCGAGCGCGGCCTTTTCCGGCAAGCCGGCGAACAAGGCGTCGAGATGGCGCGCCAGCGTCGGCGCGTCGATGGCCCCGACCGCCGCGACCTTCAGCGTGTCGCGGGCCAGCATTTTGCGCGCGAAGGCAACGAGGTCGTCGCGCGTCACGGACTCGATCTCACCCATCTCGCCGCGCGAGGACCGCGCATAGGGATGGTTGGGCCAGGCCGCGCGCCGCCAGGCCTGCGCCGCCATGGAATCGGGATCGCGCGATTCGCGCTTGAGCACGGCGTTGAGCTGGCCGCGCACGCGCTCCAGCGGCTCGGCGTCGAAGCGCGGCGCATTCAGCGCCAGCGCCATCAATTCGAACGCCTTGTCGCTGTGGCGCGCAGCGTCTGCAGATGGCCGTAGAATTCGTCGCGCTCGGCGCTGAAGCTCAGGCGGATGGCGTGATCGTCCAGCGCGCGATGAAAGGCTTCGGCCGGAAGCTCGCCCGCGCCCTCGTCGAGCAAAGCGGCGAGCAGCGCTCCGGCAGCCCGCCTTGCCCTTCGGGTCCTGGGCGGCGCCGCCGGCGAAGGAAAACTCCATCGCCACGAGCGGAACGGCGTAATCCTCGACGAGCCAGGCGGAGATCCCACCGGGCTGACGACATGCTGGACGCGCTCTGCGCGCGAGACGGCTTGTGCGGGGGCGTTCATGATGCAAACTTTCTTGTGACGGTCACGCGGCGGCTTCGTCCTTGAGCAGGAAGCCGCTGACGGCGCGGCGCTTCTGCAGCCATTTCACGGCTTTGGCGACGTCGTCCACGGTGACGGCCTCGATCCGCGCGCTCCAGCCCAGCACGTCCTCGACCGTGCCGCCATTGGCCAGCGCCGCGCCGAACCAGCGCGCCAGCGAGGTCTGGTTGTCCTGGGCGTAGACGGCGTCGGCGACGAGGCGGGTCGCCGCGCGGTCGACGTCCTCGCGGCTCACGCCGTCGCGGCGCAGTTCGTCCAGAACATCGTCCAGGCCGCGCTCGAGTTCGTCGAGGCTCACGCCTTCGGCCGGCAGCGCGTAGACATAGAACCGGCTCTCGTCCACCGCATCCGCATAATAATAGGCGCCGGCGGAGACCGCGATCTTGCGTTCGAGCACCAGCCGGCGGAACAGCAGGCTGGTCTGGCCGCCGCCCAGATGATGGGCGAGCACGTCGAGCGCCTCGGCCTCGCCTTTTTCGGCGGTGCGGGCGGAGGGCACCAGATAGATCCGCTCGAATTGCGGCTGCTCGACCTTGGCGTCGGCCAGCTTGACGATGCGCTCGGCGCGCGGCTCGGGCTCGCGCGGGCGATGCCGCACGGGCGCCTCGCCGCGAGCGGGAATCTTGCCGTAGGTCTGGCGGGCGAGGATTTCGACTTCGGGCGTCTCGATGTCGCCGGCGACGACGAGGATCGCGTTTTCCGGGGTGTAGAAGCGGCGGTAATAGGCGAGCGCGTCGTTGCGGTCGAGCGTTTCGATCTCGTGGCCCCAGCCGATGATCGGCACGCCATAGGAATGATGGGTGAACAGCGCGGCGTTGAGCGCCTCGTCGAGCTGCGCGGCGGGGTCCGCCTCGGTCCGCATGCGCCGCTCCTCCATCACCACCTCGCGCTCGGGCGCCACCACCTCGTCGGTGAGGTTCAGGCCGGTCATGCGGTCGGCCTCGAACTCCATCATCACGCCGAGGTGCTCGCGGGCGACGCGCTGGAAATAGGCGGTGAAATCATAGGATGTGAAGGCGTTTTCCTGGCCGCCCAGCTCCGACACCAGATGCGAGAACTCGCCCTGCTGGTGGGTCTGGGTGCCCTTGAACATCAGATGTTCGAGGAAATGCGCGATGCCGCTCTTGCCGCGCGGATCGTCCGCCGAGCCGTTGCGGTACCACACCATATGGGTGACGACAGGCGCGCGGTGGTCCGGGATGACCACGACGTCCATGCCGTTCTCGAGCTTGAAATGATCGACGCGCGGCCCCGAATGCGGCGCCGGCCCAGCCCCCGTCCCGACCGACGGGCTCTCCTGCGCCGCGCCTGATTGGGGAGAGTTGCTCGATAGGGCCACTGCGCGAATCCTTGTCCTGACCGGTTCCGATCCACCCAATATAGAACGCAAAAGCCGGAGCGACAGCCCCGGCCTGGAAAATTTGCGTGTCGCCGCCGGCGTCGGACGGCGCTTAAGCGTCAGAACAGCCCGAAGAATTTCTTGTCCTTGGGCTGCGTCGACGTCGCGCAGGCCGGACACCGTGCCGTCGGCGCCCTTCGCCTTTTCCATGTAATCGGCCGGAGGCTTGATGAGATAATCGCTGTTGGCCGCGCGGGTCGCCGGGGTCTCGCTGATCGGCTGCGGTTGCGGCAGCACGCGATCCTTGGGCACGGCCAGCTTCTGGCGCTCGTTGTAATTGATGGAATCCATCGAGACGCCGCCATTGCCGACGCCGACCGATCCCAGCATCTTGTCCCACATGCTCGGCTCGGCGGAGCGCGGCGGCGCGGGCGGCGGCGGCGCCACCACGTCGATGGGCGCAAGCGCCTTCTGCGTGGGCGCGGGCCCGCTGGAACTGGCGGAATCGCCGCCGCGGCCCCAGCCGAACCAGTTGGTCAGCAGATTTCCGCCCTCGGCGGGCGCGGCCGGCGGGGCGACATTGGCCGGGGCGGCCGGATGGACCACCGCATCGTTGTTCGAGGCGTCCTGCTTCGGCTGCTGCGGCTGGACGTTCGCCTTCGGCGTCGCGGCGGTCGGCTTCGGCGCCGAGGCGGCGGGCTTGGGGGCCACAACGGCGGGCGCGGCGGGCGCGGCAGGCGGCGTCGAGCCGGAGCGGCCTGATCGCCGCCGCCGAGGCCGATGGAATTCATCGCCTTGCCCCAGAGCGAATCGTCGGCGCGGGCCTCCGGCGCGACCAAAACCGACGCACAGGCCATCAAGCCGGCTGCAAGCAGCGGCGTGGCCTTGGCGTTCTTCCAATGGTTTGTCCGCGCCATCCTCACCTCAAAAATCCTTCGCCTGATTGTAAAAGATCGCCTCTACCCCGGATTTAAGGCGATTTCGCGGCGGGCGCGAGCGCCCGGGCAGGACGAACGCGTCGCCTCAATTGCCCATCAGCCGGTTCAACAGATAATGTTTCGGATAGGGGCCGTTGCCCTCTTCCTCGGCGGCCTGCGCCCCGGCCTGGCCGCCGCCGGCCTGGCCCGCGCCGGCCGCGCCGCCCTGCCCCGGCGCCGGGTCATGCGCGGGATTGGTCAGCTGATTGAGAAAATACTGGCGCGGCATCGGCTGTCCGAAGGCGGTCTCCGGCTGCGGCGCGGCTTCCTGCGCCAGCGCCGGGACGGCGACGCAGCAGGCGACCAGCAGGCCGGACGCCAGACGCCACGTCAATTTCGCGCTCGAAAACGAATGGGTCCGCGTCATGCTCATCCCGAAACCTTTCTGATCCTCGTCCGCCGCCCATCGAAGGGGCC
Organism: uncultured Alphaproteobacteria bacterium; assembly: GCA_963811975.1. GTDB lineage: Bacteria > Pseudomonadota > Alphaproteobacteria > Rhizobiales > Beijerinckiaceae > Rhodoblastus. The sequence goes on along the minus strand of CAWETR010000015.1, from coordinate 217,672 downwards.
GCGGCGACCGCACGGCAAGGCCGGCCCGTCAGGCCTTGCCCTCCCGGGTCGTTAACGCCTCATACACCAGCAGGACGACGCCGACAAATATTGCCGCGTCCGCGAGGTTGAAAACATAATTCGACAGCGGCCCCATCGAGAAGGGCGTGTGGAAATAAAGGAAGTCCGCCACCGCGCCATGAACCAGCCGGTCGCTGGCGTTGCCGAGCGCGCCGCCGATCAGGCAGCCGAACGCCAGCGCCGAGACGAGTCTGCGCGCGCGCCACAGCCAGAACGACAGCAGGCCGACCGCCGCCAGGGCTACTCCCGCCAGAGCGAAACGGCCAAAATCGCCGTCCGAGCGCAGCAAGGTATAGGCGATGCCCCGGTTCCAGCTCATGACGAGCGTGAGAAAGGGCGTCAGCGCGAAGCTCGGGCGGTCCGGCCCGTCGAGCAGGCCGATCGCCCAGATTTTGCTGGCCTGATCCGCCGCCAGCACCAGAGCCGCCACCGTGAAGCCGATGAGGCGGCGGCGCGCCTGGCGGGGCGGCGAAAGCTCACGGCCAGCGGCCGAGCGCGCGCAATTCGCGCAACGCCTGGGCGTCGCGCGGCGTGACGTCGGGAAATTCCGGCATCCGTGCCGACCAGAGGCGAAATCCGCCAGGAGCGCGCGCATTTGCGGCCTTGAGCGCGGCGGCTGACGACGCCGATGCCCGGCGCCTCGGGCAGCGTGAAGGCGCCCTCGGGCGGCTCGCCGGCGCACGATCTCGATGGACGAGGTGATGCACACTTCGGCGAAATCGACGCCGTCGAGCGCCGCGCGCACGGCTTCATCCGCGATGAAGACCTGCGGATCGGCCTCGAGCGAGGCGCCGATCGCCTTCTGCGCGCGCTCGATTTCCAGCGCGCCGGTGACCACGGCGCGGATGCGGCGGATCGTCCGCCATTTGGCGGCGAGCGGCTCGTCGCGCCAGCGCCGCGAGGCCGTCTGGGAAATTCCGTCAGATGGACCGACGGCTCGGCGCCCGGCCGGAAGCGCCAGCCAGGATTCCTCGGCGGTGAAGCACAGGATCGGCGCCAGCCATTTCAGCAAGGCGTCGCAGAGGATGTCGATCACGGTCAGCGCGGCCTTGCGGGCGACGCTCGACGGCGGATCGCAATAGAGCCCGTCCTTGCGGATGTCGAAATAGAAGGCCGACAGATCGCCGGTCATGAAGGCGGACAGCAGCGCCACCACCTTCTTGTAATCGAAGGCGGCGTAAGCCTCGCGACACCTGCGCGTCGATCTCGGCCAGCCGGTGCAGGATGTAGCGCTCGAGTTCCGGCATGTTTTCGCGCGCAACTGCCTCGGACGGATCGAAATGCGCGAGCGCGCCGAGCATCCAGCGGATCGTGTTGCGCAGCTTGCGATAGGTCTCGGAGAAGGTGGCGAGGATTTCCTTGCCGATGCGCAGGTCGTCGGAATAATCCGAGGCCGCGACCCACAGCCGCAGGATGTCGGCGCCGGAATCCTTGATGACGCTCTGCGGCGCGACGACATTGCCGAGCGATTTCGACATCTTGCGGCCCTTCTCGTCCAGCACGAAACCGTGGGTCAGCACGGAATCGTAAGGCGCGCGGCCGCGGGTGCCGCAGCTTTCCAGCAGCGACGAATGGAACCAGCCGCGGTGCTGGTCCGAGCCTTCGAGATACATCACCTCGTCCGGGCCGCCGTCATGGCGGCGGCGGATGCCGGCCAAGAGTCGGGAAATGGACCGGGTCTTCGAGCGTGAAGGCGTGGGTCGAGCCGGAATCGAACCAGACGTCGAGCACGTCGTCGATCTTGTCGTAATCGTCGGGGTCATGGTCGGGCGCGAGGAAACGCTCGGCGGCGCCCTCCTCGTACCAGGCGTCGGCGCCCTCCTGCGCGAAGGCCGTCGACGATCCGGGCGTTGACCCTGTCGTCCACCAGAATGTCGTGGCCGCCCTTTTTCGACGAAGACCGCGATCGGCACGCCCCAGGCGCGCTGGCGCGACACCACCCAGTCCGGTCGGTTGGCGATCATGCCGGTGATGCGGTTCTCGCCCGCCGCCGGCACCCATTTCGTCCGGCCGATTTCCTCCAGCGCGATGGCGCGCAGGGTCGGGGCGTTGGAGCCGCGCCCAGCCCTCGCGCCCAAGCCCTTGGCGGCGGTCGCGTCGAGCGCGACGGCGAAAGGCTTGTCCATCGCGATGAACCATTGCGGCGTGTTGCGGAAGATGACCGGCTTTTTCGAGCGCCAGCTATGCGGATATTGGTGCTTCAGCCGCCCGCGCGCCAGCAGGGCGCCGGCCTCGACCAGCGCCTTGATGACCCGCTCGTTGGCGTCGCCCTTGTTCCCCTTGTCGTCGATGACGCGGGCGCCGGGGAAGCCGGGGACCTCGTCGGTGTAAAAGCCGTCGGCGTCGACCGTATAGGGGATGCGCGGGTCGATGCCGCGCTCGTGCAGCAGGCGGCTCGACGCCATCCAGATGTCGAAATCCTCGCGGCCGTGGCCCGGCGCGGTATGGACGAAGCCGGCGCCGGCGTCGTCGGTGACATGGTCGCCGTCGAGCAGGGGCACGTCGAAATCATAGCCCAGCGCCGCCAGCGGATGGGCGCAGGTCATGGCGGCGAGTTCGGCTGCCGGGACGTCGCGGACGCGCTCGAACGCCTCGACCTTGGCCGATTGCATCACGCCCTCGGCGAGCTTGTCGGCCAGAACATAAAGGTCGCCGGCCTTGGCCCAGTTGCCCTCGGGCGCGGCCGTCACGCGGTAAAGGCCATAGGCGATCTTGTGCGAGAAGGAGATCGCGCGGTTGCCGGGCAGGGTCCAGGGCGTCGTCGTCCAGATGACGACTTTCGCGTTTGGACTTCGCCATGGACATGGTCGAATGACGTGTATGGATCGCTGATTGTCAGGCCGGCTTTCTACCGGAAATGCGACAAAAACCCAATCGCGAGGTGTGGTCCTCGTATTCGACTTCGGCTTCCGCCAGCGCGGTCTTTTCCACCACCGACCACATCACCGGCTTGGAGCCGCGATAGAGCAGGCCGTTGGCGGCGAATTTCATGATTTCGCGGGCGATGATGCTTTCCGCCGCATAATCCATCGTGGCGTAGCGCCCGGCCCAGTCGCCGGCGACGCCCAGCCGCTTGAATTCCTCGCGCTGCACCTCGAGCCAGCCTTCGGCGAAGGCGCGGCATTCGCGGCGGAACTCGACGACCGGCACCTCGTCCTTGTTGCGGCCCTTGGCGCGATATTGCTCCTCGATCTTCCATTCGATCGGCAGGCCGTGGCAGTCCCAGCCCGGCACGTAATTGGCGTCCTTGCCCATCATGCGCTGCGAGCGCGTGACGATGTCCTTCAGGATCTTGTTGAGCGCGTGGCCGATATGGATGTTGCCATTGGCGTAGGGCGGGCCGTCGTGCAGCACGAATTTCGGCTTGCCCGCATTCTCCTCGCCGCATTTTCTCCGTCAGGCCGGTCTGCTCCCAATGGGCCAGCAGCTCCGGCTCCTTCTTGGGCAATCCGGCGCGCATGGGAAAATCGGTACGCGGCAGGTAGAGCGTGGCGGAATAATCGGGGCCCGTCTTCTCGGTCATCGGCTGGGAACTCTCAAGCGAAGGGCGGCGAAGCCCGTTATCGGCGCATCTTGAAGCGGAACATCCCGGCGCGCCGGCGAGCGCAAACGCTCAGCCGCGGGCCGGGCCGATAATTCGCCGGGAGAGGGAACGGGCGCGCAACGACATGGCGCCTTTTAGCAAGAACTGCGCCCGCGAATAAAGGGCGTCACGCCAAATTTCTCGGCGCCAACAAAAAAGGCGCAAGTCGGGAGATGCCCCGGCTTGCGCCCTGCGCCTGAGAATAGCGCGTTTTTTTTAGTGGTTGATGGCCTTGATGATGCTCTCGACCACCTTCTTGGCGTCGCCGAACAGCATCATCGTATTGTCCTTGAAGAACAATTCGTTCTCGACGCCGGCATAGCCCGAGCTCATGCCGCGCTTGACGAACATCACCGTCTTGGCCTTTTCGACGTCGAGGATCGGCATGCCGTAGATCGCCGAGGTCTTGTCGGTCTTGGCCGCCGGATTGGTGACGTCGTTGGCGCCGATCACGAAGGCGACGTCCGCCTGCGCGAATTCGGAATTGATGTCCTCCAGCTCGAACACTTCGTCATAGGGGACATTGGCTTCCGCCAGCAGCACGTTCATGTGGCCGGGCATGCGGCCCGCCACCGGGTGGATGGCGTATTTGACCTCGACGCCTTCCGCCTTGAGCAGGTCGACCATTTCGCGCAGCGCGTGCTGGGCCTGCGCCACCGCCATGCCGTAGCCCGGCACGATGATGATCTTGGACGAGTTCTGCATGATATAGGCGGCGTCGTCCGGCGAGCCCTGCTTGACCGGACGGGTCTCCTTGCCGCCGGCGGCCGCCGCCGCGTCCTCGCCGCCGAAGCCGCCGAGGATCACGGAGATGAAGGAGCGGTTCATGCCCTTGCACATGATGTAGGACAGGATCGCGCCCGAGGAGCCGACCAGCGCGCCGGTGATGATCAGCGCCAGATTGCCCAGGGTGAAGCCGATGCCCGCGGCCGCCCAACCCGAATAGGAATTGAGCATCGAGATCACGACCGGCATGTCCGCGCCGCCGATCGGGATGATCAGCAGGACGCCGAGCGCCAGCGACATCGAGCACGATCAGCAGGAACAGCAGCGGGCTGCCCGTGAGGAAGAAGGCCGCGATGAGCAGGACCAGCGCGATTCCGAGCGCCAGATTGATGACATGACGCTGCGGCAGCATGATCGGCTTGCCCGACATGCGGCCGTCGAGCTTCAGGAACGCGATGATCGAGCCGGTGAAGGTGAGCGCGCCGATCGCCGCGCCGAGCGACATTTCGATCAGGCTGGCGGGATGGATGTCGCCGGGAACGCCGATGCCGAAGGCCTGCGGCGCGAACAGGGCGCCGGCCGCCACCAGCACGGCGGCGAGGCCGACGAGCGAGTGGAAGAAGGCGACCAGCTGCGGCATCTTGGTCATTTCGATGCGGCGCGCGAGCACCGCGCCGAAGCCGCCGCCGATCAGCAGGCCGAAGGCGACCAGCAGCCAGCCCGACATGCCCGACGGCGGGCGCAGCGCCAGCGTCGTCAGGATGGCGATCGCCATGCCGATCATGCCGTAGCGGTTGCCCTGGCGGGAAGTCGTCGGATGCGACAGGCCGCGCAAGGCGAAGATGAACAGGACGCCCGAGACGAGATAGAGAAGGGCCGCGAGATTGACGTTCATGGACCTCAGCCCTTCTTCTTGTACATGGCGAGCATGCGCTCGGTGACGAGGAAGCCGCCGAAGATGTTCACCGAGGCCAGCACCAGCGCGATGAAGCCGAAGATATGCGCCCAGGCCGGGCCGCTATCGGTGGTTCCCGCCGCATCGACGCCCACCGACAGCAGCGCGCCGACGACGATGACCGAGGAAATGGCGTTGGTGACCGACATCAGCGGCGTGTGCAGCGCCGGGGTGACCGACCAGACGACGTAATAGCCGACGAACACCGCGAGCACGAAGATCGCGAGGCGGAACACGAAGGGATCGATCGCGCCGCCGCTCGCGCCATGGGCGGCCGCCCCGGCGGCGTCGGCGATCTGGTCGGCGTAATTCTGTGCGGCGTCGGCCGCGGCGCGGGCGTTCTGCGCCGCGGACCGGGCGGCGTCGACGAGCGTTTGTGCGTCAGTAGCCATGGAATGCGCCCCTCTCTCGGGCTGTCTCAATCAGTTGGGACCGCTTGGGTCGGGACGGCGGCCTCGGGCCGCCGCGAAAGGCAGGTCGACGGCCACGGGCCGCCGTGAAATGGGCGCTCAGGCCGCCGTGAAACCGGGATGGACGATGGAGCCGCCGGCGGTGAGCCGGGTCGCCTTCACCAGCTCGTCTTCCGGATCGATCTTGAGAGTCTTGCTCTCCTTGTCGATCAGGGTTTCGAGGAAGGCGTACAGGTTCTTGGCGTAGAGCTGCGAGGCGGTGGCGGCGAGACGGCCGGGGACATTGAGCCAGCCGACGATCTTGACGTGGTTGTCGGTCGTCACGATTTCGCCGGGCCGGGCCAGTTCGCAATTGCCGCCGCGTTCGACCGCGAGATCGACGATCACCGAGCCCGGCCGCATCGAGGCGACCATGTCGGCCGAAATGAGCTTCGGCGCCGGACGGCCCGGAATGAGCGCGGTGGTGATGACGATGTCCTGCTTGGCGATATGCGACGCCGTGAGCGCCGCCTGCTTGGCCTGGTATTCCTTGGACATTTCCTTGGCGTAGCCGCCAGCCGTCTGGGCCTGCTTGAACTCGTCGTCCTCGACGGCCAGGAACTTCGCGCCGAGCGATTCCACCTGCTCCTTGGTGGCCGGACGCACGTCGGTCGCGGTGACGACGCCGCCGAGGCGGCGCGCCGTGGCGATGGCCTGAAGGCCCGCGACGCCGACGCCCATGATGAAGATCTTCGCCGCCGGGACCGTGCCCGCCGCGGTCATCATCATCGGAATGGCGCGGCCATATTCCGCCGCCGCGTCGAGAACGGCGCGATAGCCGGCGAGATTGGCCTGCGACGACAGCACGTCCATCACCTGCGCGCGGGTGATGCGCGGCATCAGCTCCATCGCGAAGGTCTGGACATCGGCGTGGGCGAGGCCCGCGAGGGCGTCGTGATGGCCGAACGGGTCCATGATCGCGAGGATGGCCGCGCCATGATTGACGCCCGCGAGCGAGGCCGGATACGGACGGCGGACCGCCAGCACCACGTCGGCGCCGGCCATGGTCGACGAGACGTCGGCGCCGATCATGGCGCCGGCCTTGACGTATTCGGCGTCGGTGATGCCGGAGCCTGTGCCGGCGCCGGCCTGAACCACGACATCGGCGCCGAGGCCGATGAGCTTCTTGACGGTTTCTGGCGTCGCCGCGACGCGCGCTTCGAAAGCGTCGGTCTCGGCGGGAACGGCAATGCGCATGAATGACTCCAACTGGCCCGCCGGGGCGGGTCTTGAAAGGTCGGGCGCGCGGGGCTTCAAGGGCTCCGGCGCGCGTCTGTTATTGGATCAAAGCGTGAGGAAGGCCAGCAGCAGGACGATCAGGATCACCGTCACCGCGCCCCATTTGATCAGGGAGGTGAACAGGTGATAGGTGGCCAGATGGGCCGGATAGTCCATCTCGACACTTTCGAGAGCGCCATCGCCAATCGCTTGGTTCGCTGCCATATTCCTCTCCTTGGGGACGGCCCCGTTTTTGTTTAGCCCGTCTTGCCGGCCTGTTTTCCCAAAAGGGCAGGCTCAAGGCAACTGTTATAAGGTAGGCGCCGCATTTCCGCCCGAATTTTTCCGGGCCGGGCGCAAAAATAAGAATCCGCCCCGCCAGCCCGGGGTTTAGAGACCCACCTGAGCCAGCGCCTCGCCCTGCCGCGCCGAGAGCGCGGCGAGGTCGAAATTCTCCAGCGCCTCCTCGAACAGCCGATGGAAATTGAGCCGGGCCGAGAGATGGAGAAAGGCCCCGCCCAGGCCGATGGCGGCGCGGTCCATGAAGACGAATTCGCGCGGGATCGTCACCGGGCCTTTTTCGCGCAGCAGGCGATGCACTTCGGCAGCCTCCCGCCGCCCGTAGGCGCCCGCCGAAATGCCGTCGGCGATGGTGCGCACGCGATCGTCGAGCAGCGGCCCGAGGATGAAGCGCGCCCAGATGGTCAGGATTTCGATCAGGTCATTGCTCAGGTTGCGGAAGCCCCAGATGCGATAGGCGTCGGCGACCTGGTCGCGCCGCCCGTCGCACAGGCCGCGGTAGAGCTGGACCACGCCGCCGACGAAGGCCGGCGGGAAGATCCGGACGCAGCCGTAATCGAGCAGGTTGATCCCGGCCGGCGTCCCGCCGTCGCGGAACACGGCGTAATTGCCGAGATGGGGATCGCCGTGGATGATCCCGAAATGGGCGAACGGCGCCCACCAGGCGCCGAAAATCGCCCGCGCGACGGTGTTGCGCTCGTCCTCCGGCGCGCCGACCAGGGCCAGCACCTTCTCGCCGTCGAGCCAGTCGAGCGTCAGCAGGCGCCCGGTCGAGAGCGCTTCATGCACGCCGGGCACGCGAATGTCGTCGCGGGTCGCCAGCATGGTCTGGTAAAGCCGGGCGTGCTTCGCCTCGCGGAAATAGTCCAGCTCCTCGCGCAAGCGCTCGGCGATTTCGCCGGCCGCCTCGCTGACGTCGATCGCCGGATCCATGCGCTTTTGCAGCGCCAGCGCCCATTCGAGCTGGGCCAAGTCGGCCTCGACCGCCGACGCCATGTCCGGATATTGCAGCTTGCAGGCGACATCGGCCCCCTCGAGCGTGCGGGCGCGATGCACCTGGCCGAGAGAGGCGGCGGCGGCGGGATGAAGATCGAAGGCGGCGAATTTTTCGCGCCAGTGCGGGCCGAGTTCGGAACTCATGCGGCGGCGGACGAAGCCCGCGCCCATCGGCGGCGCCTCGCTTTGCAGGCTGGTCAGGGCCTCGGCATAATCGGCAGGCATGACCTCGGGAATATTGGCGAGCAGCTGCGCCGCCTTCATCAGCGGTCCCTTGAGGCCGCCGAGCGCCTGAGCGAGCGCCTCGGCGTCGCTCGTTCCGCCGTTTCCGCGCCCCGCGCCGAACAGCCGGCCCCCCGCCAGACGCGCGGCGAAGCCCCCGGCCTGCGCGCCGACCGCGAGATAGCGGGCGGCGCGCGCGCCGAGGCGATTGGCTTCGTCGTCTTTCATGGCAAATCCCGAACTGGCGCGCTTCCGGATGATACGCGCGGAGCACGCCGAAAGACTTAGCGCCCGTAAGTTCCGGTCAGGCTGGCCTTGCCCAAGGCGTTGGCGTTGATCAGGAAGCCGGCGAGCGAGGCCGTCGCATGGGGCGGCAGCTCGAGCTTGTCCGTCTTCATCGCATAGACCGTGAAATGATAATGATGCGGCTTGTCGCCCTTGGGCGGACAGGGGCCGCCATAGCCGGGAACGCCGAAATCGGTCGCGACCTGCTTCGCGCCCTCCGGCAGGCCCTTGCCGTCCTTGCCGACGCCCTGCGGCAGGCCGGTCGCGGTGGCCGGGATATTGTAGACGACCCAGTGCCAGAACCCGGCGCCGCCGGTCGGCGCGTCGGGATCGTGGACCATGACGGCGAAGCTTTTGGTCCCCGCCGGCGGATTGCTCCAGGCCAGCGCCGGCGAAAGATCGCCGCCCGCGCAGCCGAAGCCGTTGTAGACGAAGGTTTCGGCGATCGGGCCGCCGCCCGGCGCGATGTCCGGGCTTTTCAGCTCGAACGCGCAGACGCTTGTCACCGACGCCGCCAGCAGCGCCGCCGACGCCAAAACCCGTTTCAAAGCCATTTCAGTCTCCCTTGCCATCCCGCCGCGCCAGAACGCCGCGGATAAAAGCCTCGGTCTCGGCGGGATGCGTCACCGGCAGCATATGCCCGCCCGCGATCTCCGTCAGCCGCGCGCCCGGCGCGACGGCGCAAAATTTCGCGCCTTGTATCGTCGGGTCGAGCAGCCGGTCGCCGGCGCCGAACAGCACGCCGATCGGCAGGTCGAGCGAGCCATAGCGCGACATCATCTCGGGCATCTCGCCGGGTTGCGAGGCAATGTCGCTGGCCGCGGCAAGCAGCGCCGAAGGCCGGACGCCGAGCAATCCGCCGCCGTCGCTCCAGAACCGCAACGGCATGGAATCGGGCGCGAACACCTCGTCGCGCGCGACCCGGGAGCGCAGCAAGGTCGCGAGCGGGCCGAGCGTCCAGGCCCCGAACCACAGCGACAGGCGGCTGCGCTGGCTCAGAACCGCGAAGGGCTTGGGGGGCGAGGCGACCGTCTGGGTCAGCGGCGCGATCAGGGCGAGGCCGCCGACCTGCTCGCGATGGTCGAGCGCGAGCGCGAGCGCCAGGGCGCCGCCAAGCGAATGGCCGACGATCACCGGCTGTGCGCAGCCCGAGCTGCTCGATGGCGCCGGGCGACGATCTCGGCCTGGCGCCGTGAGCGTCTGCGGGCGGGCGGTGCTGGGAATAGCCCGAGCCCGGCCGGTCGATCAGCACGACGCGGCGCTCGGGGAAACGCGCGGCGAGCGCATAGGAAAAATGATTGAGCTGGCCGAGCAGCCCGTGGATGAAAGACCAGCGGCGGCTCGCTCTGGCCCGGCTTTTCGCCGCTGTCGACCAGATGCAGGCGCAGGCCGTCGATCTCGACGAAACGGCCGAGCGGCGGAACCAGCGCCTCGATGAAGCGGACCAGAACGAGGTTGAACAAAGCCAGCGCGCCGACGGCGAGCAGCCAGCACAAGACCAGCCAGGCGAGCGCGGCGATCAGCATGGCGGCTCCCTCGCGCTCAGGCCGGCAAGCCTTCCAGCTCGTCGATCAGGCCCTCGATCATGGACAGGCCGATGTCCCAGAACGCGGGATCGCGGGCGTCGAGGCCGAAGGGCGCCAGCAATTCGCTGTAATGTTTCGAGCCGCCCGCCGAAAGCAGCGCGAAATATTTTTCGACGAAGCCGGGCGCGGCCTTCTGGTAGACGCCATAGAGCGAATTCACCAGGCAGTCCCCGAACGCATAGGCGTAGACGTAGAACGGCGAATGGATGAAATGCGGGATATAGGCCCAGAAGGTCTCGTAGCCCGGCATCAGTTCGATCGCCGGCCCGAGGCTTTCCGATTGCGCCTCCATCCACAGCTCGCAGATGCTGCTCGACGGTCAGTTCGCCCTGCCGGCGCTCCTCGTGCAGCCTGCGCTCGAACGTGTAGAAGGCGATCTGGCGCACCACCGTATTGAGCATGTCCTCGACCTTGGAGGCCAGCAGCGCGCGACGTTCGCGCGGCTCCCTGGCATTGGCCAGCAGCGCGCGAAAGGTCAGCATTTCCCCGAACACCGAGGCGGTTTCGGCGAGCGTGAGCGGCGTCGGCGCCATCAGCGGGCCGTTGGGCGCCGGCCAGCACCTGATGCACGCCATGGCCAAGCTCATGCGCCAGCGTCATCACGTCGCGCGGCTTGCCCTGGTAATTGAGCAGCACATAGGGATGGACCGAGGGCGTGGTCGGATGGGAAAAGGCGCCCGGCGCCTTGCCCGGCCGCACCGGAGCGTCGATCCAGCGGCCGTCGAAGAATTTTTGCGCGATCTCCGCCATGCGCGGCGAAAACCCCCGATAGGCGTCGAGCACGGCCGCGCGCGCCTGCGGCCAGTCATAGGTCGTGCGGGGGGCGTCGGGCAGCGGCGCGTTGCGGTCCCAGTGACGCAGGCGCTCCTTGCCGAACCAGCGCGCCTTGAGCTTGTAATAGCGATGGGACAGGCGCGGATAGGCCGCGCGCACCGCCGCGACCATGGCGTCCACCACTTCCGGCTCGACGCGGTTGGACAGGTGCCGCGATTGCGCGACGTCCCGGAAGCCGCGCCATTGGTCGGAGATTTCCTTGTCCTTGGCCAGGACGTTGGAGATCAGCGCGAAGGTGCGCAAATTCGCCCTGAGCGTCGCCGCAGACCGCATCGGACGCCTTTTCGCGGGTCTTTTCGTCCGGGTCCTGGAACAGGTTGAGCGCCGGCTCCAAAGTCATTTCGGCGCCGTCGATCTCGAAGCGCAGCGAGGCGATGGTCTCGTCGAACAGGCGGTTCCAGGCGGAATGGCCGGTGACCGCCTTCTCGTGGAACAATTGCTCGATCCGGTCCTCGAGCTGGAACGGCTTTTCGCAGCGCAGGTCCTCGATCCACGGACGGTAATGCGACAGCGGCGCCTGTTCGATCGCCCGGGCCAGAGCGGCGTCGTCGAGCCGGTTCAGTTCAAGCTGGAAGAACAGCAGGTCGGTCGAGGCGGCGGTGATCTTGTCCTGCGCGTCGCCGTAAAATTTCGCCCGGACGGGATCGACGGTGTTTTCCGCGTAGGAGAGCCCGGCAAAGGACATGATTTTCGTGATCAGGTCGTCGATCGCCTCGTAGCGCGCGATGGCGTCGTGCAGCTTTTGCGGCGCGTCGGGCTGCGCCAGCAGGCCCGCGAGCGCGCCCCGGTAGCAGGCGGCGAATTCCCGGCATTCGTGGGCCGCCCGCTTCAGATCCTGCGCGAACGCCGGGCTGTCGAGCCCCTCGTAGAGATCATCGAGCCGCCAGCGGGGCAGGTCCTCGACCGGCGCCGCGCCGGAGGACACGCTGTTGCGGACGGGAAACGCGGGTCGATCGATCATGGACGGGCAAGGCCTTTGCGAAAATCGCGGGACAACTTCTCACCATATTGGCGCGGGGCCGCCGCAATCAACCCGAACGTGCGTCAAGGGCCTGAAAAGGCCGGCGGCGGCGCGCGTTAATAACGCATTTACCCTAATGGCGCAGCATGTCGCGCAGCGGTGAATCCGCTCTCATGAAAGACAACACATGACCTCGACCGTTCTGATCGCCGACGACGATCCCGTCCAGCGCCGGCTTCTCGAAGCCATGGCGCGCCGTTTCGGCTATCAGGCGGAATGCGTCGAGGGCGGCGAGGCGGCGCTGGCGCGCATGCAGGCCGCCGACCAGCCCCATATCGATCTGCTGATTCTCGATCTCGTCATGCCCGATCTCGACGGCATGGGCGTGCTGGCGCGGATGCGCGACCTCAAGGTCACGATTCCGGTGATCGTCCAGACCGCGCATGGCTCGATCGAGGCCGTGATCTCGGCCATGCGCGCCGGCGCGCTGGATTTCGTGGTCAAGCCGGTCGGCGCCGAACGGCTGCAGATCTCGATCAAGAACGCCCTGCGATTCGACGCGCTCGAAGGCGAAATCCGCCGCATCGGCCGCAAGGCGACCGGCACATCTGACCTTCCGCGACATTCTGTCGCGCGGCGAGGAAATGGCGCGCGCCGTGCGTCTGGGCGAGCGCGCGGCCAAATCCAATATCCCGGTGCTGATCGAGGGCGAATCCGGCGTCGGCAAGGAATTGATGGCCCGCGCCATCCAGGGCGCCTCCGAGCGCCGCGGCAAGGCGTTCGTCACCGTCAATTGCGGCGCCCTGCCCCAGAACCTCGTCGAATCCATCCTGTTCGGCCACGAGAAAGGCGCCTTCACCGGCGCCTCCGACAAGCATATCGGCAAGTTCGTCGAGGCCAACGGCGGCACGCTTTTCCTCGACGAGGTCGGCGAACTGCCGCTGGAGACGCAGGTCAAGCTGCTGCGCGCGCTGCAGGAAGGCGAGATCGACCCGGTCGGCGCCCGCAAGCCGGTCCGCGTCGACGTCCGCCTGATCTCGGCGACCAACCAGAACCTGATCGAACAGGTGAAGCAGGGCCGCTTCCGCGAGGATCTCTATTACCGGCTCAACGTCTTCCCCATTTCCATCCCGCCGCTGCGGACGCGCCGCGCCGACATTCCCGACCTCGCCCGGCGTTTCCTCGCCCGTTTCAGCGCCGAGGAGGGCAAGCGGATTCGCGGCCTGACCGCCGAAGCCATGGCCATGCTCTCGACCTATGACTGGCCGGGCAATGTCCGCCAGCTCGAAAACGCCCTGTTCCGCGCCGTGGTGCTGGCCGACGGCGACGAACTGACCGTCGCCGAATTCCCGCAGATCGCCGCCCATGTCGACGGCTTCGACGTCCGCGTGCCGCCGGCCCCGCCGCCGGTGGGCCAGCGCGAGGTGCAGCGCGAGATCGTCCGCATCGAGATGCGCGACCCCAATGCGATCAAGCTGCTCGACGAGAACGGCGACGTCCATCGGCTGGAATGGCTGGAGGAAAAGGCGATCCGCTTCGCGCTGGCCCATTATCGCGGCCAGATGTCGGAAATGGCGCGCAAGCTCGGCATCGGCCGCTCCACGCTCTACCGCAAGATGAAGGAATATGGCCTGGCCGAAAACATCGCCGGCGACGGCGCCGACGCCGCCTGAGCGGATCGCGGCTTCGGCGGTCCGGCTGTGTCCGTTCCGGCTCTGTCTGCTGGCTGTGTCTTGGGCGCGACAGTCAAAATATTGCGATTTCCGCTTCTTGCGGCGACAGGGTCATTGAAATTAACCATTGGTTCGACTTGATAAGAATCGAGTCGCGCCGCGCGGACGCTCCGGATGTGAATCCGGATCGCGCCGTCTTGAAAGGTCTCGGAATGTTTTTGCCTGGCTCGTCCGCCGCAAGGTTCCGGGCGGCGGTCGCCGTCGCCGCGCTCGTCGCGGCCAGCCCTGTTCTCGGCGAGGTTGCGACTTCGGCTGGGCCGGCGACGCCCCCGCCGAGCCAGGTCGCCATTGGCACGCCGTCGGACGGGGCGGCCCGGGACGTTTCGCCGGCCCCCGCGGAGCCCGCAAAGACCCTGACGGGCCAGGCCCTTCCCGACCAAGCCCTTCCCGACCAGGCCGCGCCCATTCCGGCGCCGCCGGCGCAAGACGCGAGCCCCCAACAGCCCGTCGCGCAAAAGCCGCTCAAATGCGGCGCGAGAGCCGGTCGGCCCGGTCAAGCCGGCCATGAACCAGTCCGTCCGCGCCGCGCTCGCCCGCGAAGGCGCGGCGGCGCAGACGCTGCAAATGCGGACCCTGCGCCGGGCGGTGGACGCTTATTACGCCAATCGCGGCGACGCGCCGGTGTGGATCGCCAACGGCCAGTGGACGCCGGCCGCCCACGCCGCCTTCGAGCGCCTGCAGCAGGCGCCCGAGGACGGCCTGGATCTGCGCGCCTTTCGCGTCTATTCGCTCGATCACGGCCCGGACGCCTCGATGGCGCTTGGCGACGTCGCTTTGTCCGAGGCCGTGGCGGCCTATGCCTTCCAGGCCAGCGGCGGCCGAATCGACACCGGGCGCATCTCCCGCCTGATCGGCTCGCATCCCCCGGTCGTCGGCGCGGCGCAGGCGCTGGACGAGGCCTCGAAGGCCGCCGACGCCGACAAGGTCTTGCAATCCTACAACCCGCAGCATCCGGGCTATCTCGCGCTTCGGGACAAGCTGGCGGAGGTTCGCGCCGCGCCGGAGCCGATGGCGCGGCTCGCCGCCACCGAGCGCGGGCGCGGCGTCAGCGACGCGCCTTCGGCGGTCGGCCCGCGCCGCAACGCCGATCTCGAAAGCGACATCCTGACCAATATGGAGTTCTGGCGCTGGCTGCCGCGCGACCTCGGCGCCGAAAGGGTCGTGGTCAACATTCCGGAATTCACCGCGCGGCTCTATCGCGACAATGACCTCGCCGTACCGTTCCGTGTCATCACCGGCAAGCCCGACAAGCCGACGCCGCTGTTCTCGGACAGCATCGAATATCTGGTCGTGAATCCGTCCTGGAACGTGCCGCAATCGATCATCAAGAACGAAATGTTGCCGAAGCTCGACGCGCTGCGGGCGCAGGGCTACGAGATCCGCACCGTCAACGGCCGGCTCACGGTCCGCCAGCCGCCGGGCGAGCGCAACGCGCTGGGCCAGATCAAGTTCATCTTCCCCAATGACTACGCGGTCTACATGCACGATACGCCGACGCGGAACCTGTTCGCGACCACGCGCCGGGCCTACAGCCACGGCTGCGTGCGCGTCGACCAGCCGTTCAAGCTGGCGGAGACGCTGCTGCGGCCGGAGCGCGGCTGGACCGAGGAGCGGCTGAGGAAAATGGTCGGCAAGACCGAGCGCCGGGTGTCGCTGCCCGCCCCCGTGCCGATCCACATCGTCTATTTCACCCTTGCGGTGGACGAGTACGGCCGGCTGCAACGCTTCGAGGACATCTACGGCTATGGTCGCAAGGCGCGCGAGCAGCTCGGCCTCGGCGGCTGAGGCCCGCATCGGCGCCTCACCCGAGGCGATCACGCCGCCGTGATCTTGCCCTGAAATTGCCGTGAATTTTGTTCATTTTGCCACACGCGACAAAAAAGCGCGGGCGCAACGATTTTGCGCCCGGATGTGGCTTTGTCGTGACAGATGAGCTAAACGGGCTCCCGAACGCTGCTCGGAAACCCGGCGTCAACGAATTTCTGAAACGATTTCGTTACCCTTTCCGTTAAGTTTGCGTCCGCAGGATCGACAAGACAAACGATCGAACGATCGACAAGACAAACACGATGGGAGCGCGTTTGACTTTGCCCAGCCTCGCCGCCGCCAGACAGGCTTTCGCGCGCATAAACCGCTCCATCCGGCAAACGCGCCTGCGTCGCCGCCCTCGGGCTCTTCGCCGTCCTGGCCCCTGACGCGCTGGAATCCGCCGCCGCCAACGGCGACACCCGCACCATCTTTCTCTACCACGCGCACCGCAAGGACTCGATCGCGGCGACCTTTCGCGTCAACGGCCATTACGACGCGGAAACGCTCTCCAAGCTGAATTGGTTCCTGCGCGACTGGCGCACCGACGACCAGACCAACATGGACCCCCGCCTGTTCGACGTGCTGTGGGAGGCCTATCGCACCACCGACCGCATGGGCCCCGACGATCCCATCGTCGTCATGTCCGCCTATCGCTGCCCCTCGACCAACGCCATGCTGCGCCGCCGCTCCCGCATGGTGGCCGAACATTCGCAGCACATGCTCGGCAAGGCGATGGACACCACCATTCCTGGCCTGTCGATGGAGAAGCTGCGCGAAATCGGCATGCGCATGCAGCGCGGCGGCGTCGGCTATTATCCCAACGCAGGGACGCCGTTCGTCCATCTCGACGTCGGCGGCGTCCGCCATTGGCCGCGCATGAGCTACGACCAGCTGGCGCGGCTGTTCCCCGACGGCAAGACCGTCCACATTCCCTCCAACGGCAAGCCGATGGAGCGCTACGAGGAGGCCCGCGCCGAAATCCTCGCGCGCGGCGGCGAAGCGGCGACCATTGCCGAAGCCACGCAGGGCGGCGGCATTTTCGGCTTCTTCGCCAAGATTTTCGGCGGCGGCGGAGGACGAGGAGGAGACCCGGCAGGTCGCGCATGTCTCGCGGCCGACCCGCGTCGCCTCGGCGCAACCCGACGCCGACAGCGAAGAGACGGTCGCACGCGCCGCAGCGCCGCCTGGTCGCGAGCGCCGAATCCAATCTGCCGCATGGCGAAACCTATATGGGCGCCCCGGACAATTCCGGCCCCGGCCGGCAGGCGGTCACGGCGCAGCAGCCCACAGACCCCGCAGCGGCCCGAGCCGCAGGCCGCGCCTGTGGCCCAGCCCGCCGCGTCCGCCGCGCCCGAGGAGCCGCAACAGGCGGCCGAGGCCGACCAATCCCAGCCGAGCCGCGCTCCCGCTGCCGCCGCGCCGCCCCGACAATCTGGTCGCCTCGATCGACGCACCCCTGCCCCCGACCCGTCCGGTGGAGCTCGCCCGTTTGCCCGACGTGATCACGCATGGCTCCTCGCTGGCGCTGCGGCCCTCCGGCTGCCGAAACGGCGGCCCTCGCCTATGCCGCCCCGGCGAGCTTCGCCGTGCCGCTGCCGCCGCCACGCCCGCCGATGCCGGCGCTGCGCGCCGCCGCGCAGAACAAGGCCGAGGACCAGCGCGCCGCCAAGGCCGTCAGCGCCCAGATCACGCCGGCCCGGCTCGACCGCGCCGCGTTGCAGGCAATGGCGACGCCCGCGCCGCAAAACCAGGCGCCGGCCGAAGAACGGCGCCGGCTTCGCGCCCGCGCTGCGCTCCGCCTCCAAACTCGATGCGCTGGCCGCCAGCACGCCGCCGCGCGCCCTCAAGACCGGCTTCGGCGCGAAGGCCACGGTGCTCAGCGCCAATACGTTCTCCAAGGACGACGAATAGGAAAAGCGCCGCCGCAAAGGGTCGCCGGCGCCTTATGGTTAATCGTCTGTTAAGGCTTGCGGCCTAGCCTGTTTCCTCGCGCCGCGCGGGACATCTTTCGTCTCCCGCGCCGGCGCGACCCGCCTTCGTGGGAAGAGCGCGATGATTCAGGAACCGATCAACGCCCAGGACTTCGCCGTTGCGCCCCGCCGTCGGCGCAAATCCCCGGCCGCTTGCGGATGGCGGCAATTGCTTCGGCTCGCGCTGCTGATGGCGATCGGATTTGGCCTCGCCTCGATGACCCTCAATACCGGACGCATCCTTTCGGCGACCTCCGACATCGAAATTCGCCTCGACAACGCCTGACGCTCGCCTGGACCGGCGAAATCGGCTAGAATCGCGCCATGCCGATCGTCCGCCGTCCCTTCCGCTCCGGCCCAAGCCGCTCGGCGCCGCTCATTCGGCGCCTGCTCGCCCAATCCCTGCTCATTCTTGGCCTCGCCTTGATGTGCGTGGCCGGCGCAGCCTCGCCGGCGGCGGCGCAAAATCCGTTTTCCGACTTTTTCGGCTCATTGTTCGCCCCGCATCGCGCCAGGCCGCCCGAAGACTACAAGCCGCGTCCTATCCATCGCCCCAAGCCGAAGCCCGTCGCGACCGCGCCGTACGGTCCCGGAGGTCCTTCCGGCGGAGCAATTCCCGGCGCCCCTGGCGCGGAAAAGCCACCGCCGAGCTTCTTCATCGCGGTCATCGGCGACAGCGAGGCCGGCATGCTGGCGCAAGGCCTCGCGGAGGCTTTCGCCGGCGACCCGCGCGTCGCCGTCGTCAACAAGGCCAAGCAGGACACCGGCCTCGTGCGCGACGATTTCTACGACTGGCGCGCGCAGGCCAAGGCTTTGCTCGACGGGCCGCAGCATTTCGACGCCGTCGTGATCCAGATCGGCATCAACGACAACCAGAAGCTGCGCCTCGGCGCCGAGCCCAGCCCCGAGCCGCTGAGCAAGCCGTTCAACGAGATCTACGCCAAGCGCGTCGAGGAGCTCGCCGCGATCTTCCGCGAAAAGAACGTGCCGCTGATCTGGGTCGGGCTGCCGATCATGCGCAGCGAATCGCTTTCCGACGCCGCTCTGGTGTTCAACGACATCGACCGGCAATATGGCGAGGCGCAGGGCGCTCATTATGTCGATCTCTGGGAGGCCTTCTCCGACGAAAATTCGGTCTATCGCGCATCGGGCCCGGATGTGAACGGAATCATCATGCGCCTGCGTGCGGCCGACGGCGTCCATTTCAACAAGGTCGGCGCGCGCAAGGCCGCGCATTTCGTCGAGCCGGACCTCCGCAAATTGCTCGAAGCCGCCTTGCAGCCGCCCGCAACGCCCGCAAGCCCCACGCCGGAAGCGCCCACGACGCCCGCGCCGCCGGGGGGAGCACCTGCAGGTTCGCCCGCGCCTGGCGAAGCGGCGCCGCCCACCGCGCCTGAAGCCGCCGCGCCCGTCGCGCCGCCGAAAACCCTTCGCCGGAAAAGTCGAGAGCCTTAACAATTCGGCGGTTTCGCCCGGCGGCGCGCTGACGATTCCGCCGCGGAGCGGCGCTCCCGCCATGCCGAGCGCGGCGCCCGCGCAGCCCGGCCGCGCCGACGATTTCTCCTGGCCTCCGAAGTGACCCGATAGGTCGCTCAGGCCGTCTCCACAGGCGCGAACACCGAGGCGACGAAATCGATCGCCAGTTCGCCGCGCTGGTTAAGTCCGCGATTGTGGCTGGTGATGAGGCCGAGGCCGGGCTTCGAGGTCAGGCGCTTGCCGATGACCTGGGTGGAAAAGGCGATGCGGTCGCCGAGCAGGACCGGGCGGCGCCAGAGCATGTCGCGGAAGCCCGGAGACGCGCGGCTGACCAGTTCGCCGCCCGCCAGACGCCGCCGCGCGGCAATGAAATGCCTCATCCAGCAGGAGGCCGTGTGCAGCCCCGCCGCCGACATTGCGCCGAGGAGATGCGCCTTGCCGGCCTCTTCATCGATATGGAACGGCGCGGGATCGTATCGAAGCGCGTAATCGCGGATCAGCTCCGCCGTGAACACAGTCTCGCCAAGCTCGGCATAGGCGCCGACGCGCGCCCGCGCGAAATCGTCCGGCATGGCCGCGGCCGGATCGTCGATCCGCTCCAGAGGCGCGCGTCGGGGGTCTTCGGCGCGCGCGGCGCGCCCGCGACTGGCGCGGCCAGCGGAGTCCTTCGCGCGAACAGGTTCGAAATCGTCTGGCTCATGACCTCGCGGCCATCCTGGTTGCGCAAGGATGTCTGGACCTTGACGATTCCCGCGCCGGGCCGGGAGCGCAAATCGGATTTTTCCAGCGTCGTGGTGTGCGCGGTCAAGCGGTCGCCGGGACGCACCGGGGCCAGCCAGCGATTATCCTCGATCCCGATTCCGGCGATAACCGAACTTTCGCCGAGCCACGAATCGATCATCATACGCATCAGCTAAGGAGCAGACCTGCCAGCCCGAGGCCGCCAGCCCGCCCAGGATCGTGTCCTTGGCCGCCCCGGCGTCGAGATGGAACGGCTGGGGATCGTAAGCCGCGGAAAACTGCAGCAATTCGGCCTCGTCGAGCCGATAATTGCCATAGGTCCTGGTCTCGCCGGGTTGAAAATCCTCGAAAGTCAAAAGGCTCATGGGGTCCTCGCAGCAGGCCGGGACTTTGCCGCCCGCGCCGACGGCGGGCAAGACCGTCGCGGATAAATCCCGTGGAAATCAAGCTATGCGTTAGTCGCATGGCAGCTACGCGGTTTGCGAAATTGTTGTGCGCCGCACAATACTGCATACAGAACCCACTCCACAAACGGAGCGGCTGTCCTCCCCTGCCGTTTCCGTGTGGAAAAAACTACGCCCTGCCTTGTGCTGGCGGCGCCGGACGCGAAAGCGTCCGGTTTTTTTTTGGCGCATCGAGGGACGCTGGTGATGGCCGACTGGGGGCTTGCCCGCCGGCGCCGCTTGCGCCACTTTGCCGCCCAACGACACGCCCCAAAGGAAACGGCTCATGACCAAAGCGCTTCTCGGAATTATCGGCGGCTCCGGCGTCTATGACCTGCCGGGGCTCGAGGATGTCCGCGAGGAAGCCGTGGCGACGCCCTGGGGCGAGCCCTCGGACAATTTGCGCTTCGGGCGCATCGGCGGGACGGAAGCCGTTTTCCTGCCGCGTCATGGGCGCGGCCATCGCCTGTCTCCCTGCGGAATCAATTACCGCGCCAATATCGACGCGCTGAAGCGGGTCGGCGTCACCGACGTCATTTCGGTTTCCGCCTGCGGCTCGTTTCGCGAGGAACTGCCGCCGGGCCTGTTCGTGGCCGTGGACCAGTTCGTCGACCGCACCTTCAGCCGGCAATCGTCCTTCTTCGGCAATGGCTGCGTCGCCCATGTCTCGATGGCCCACCCCATCGCGCCGCTGCTGCAGAACTGCATCGTCGCCGCCGCCCACGCCGAGAAGATCGATATCGTCCGGGGCGGGACCTATGTCTGCATGGAGGGGCCGCAATTCTCCTCGCGCGCGGAATCGCTCGGCTACAAGGCCGCCGGCTATCATGTGATCGGCATGACCGGCCTGCCGGAGGCCAAGCTCGCCCGCGAGGCCGAAATGTCCTACGCCACGCTCGCGATGGTCACGGATTACGATTGCTGGCGCGACGACATGGCCGCCGTCGAGGTCCACGATATTCTCGCCGTGGTGCGCTCCAACGCCGAAAAAGCCTCGAAACTGATCGCCCGCTTGATGCGCGATTTCCCCGCCGAGCATCAGCCCTGCCCGGTCGGCTCCGACCGCGCGCTGGATTACGCGCTGGTCACGGCGCGCGACGCCTGGGACCCGGCGCTCGTGAAGAAGCTCGACGCGATCCTGGCGCGGGTGCTCGCCAGGGGCTGAGCGCGCTCTGGCGCCTGCGCGGCGGGACCGTGGTAAAATCCGGCCATGTCCCGATCCGGCGCGTTCCGTCACCTATGGCCCGGCGTTCCCCTCGCGCTCGGCTCCGCACTCCTGTTCGGGCTGACCGCGCCGTTCTCCAAGGAACTGCTCGTCCGGTTCGATCCGCAGTTGCTGGCGGGCGTGCTTTACCTTGGCGCGGGTCTCGGTCTCGCCGGTTTTCATGGCGCCCGCCGCGCGATCGGCCTGCCCGCGCCCGAAGCGCCGCTGCGCCGCGCGGACTTTCCCTGGCTCGCGGCGGTCGTCGTTTGCGGCGGCGTGCTCGGCCCGCTGCTGCTGATGGAGGGACTGGGCGCGACCAGCGCGGCGAACGGCTCCCTGCTGCTCAATCTCGAAAGCCTGATGACCATGGCCATCGCCTGGCTGGTTTTTCGCGAAAATGTCGATTCGCGCCTGCTCGCCGGCGCCGGGGCCATTCTCGCCGGGGCGTTCATCCTGTCTTGGCAGGGGGAAGCGGCCTTGCGCTCGATCGGGGCGCGCTGCTGATCGCCGGCGCCTGCCTCGCCTGGGGCGTCGACAACAATCTGACGCGCAAATTGTCGGCCGCCGATCCGGTCTCGATCGCGGCGATCAAGGGGCTGGCGGCGGGTTCGGTCAATGTCGCCGCCGCTGTTGCGCTCGGCGCCCATCCGCCCGGATTTTGGGCGACCGGCGCGGCGGCGCTGCTCGGCCTGTTCGGGATCGGCGTCAGCCTGGTCCTGTTCATCCTCGCCCTGAGGCATCTCGGAACCGCGCGGACCGGCGCCTATTTCTCGCTCGCGCCCTTCATCGGAGCGCGTCGCCTCCATCGTCCTGCTGCATGAAGAGCCGACGACCCGTTTGCTCGTCGCGGGCGCCCTGATGGGCGTGGGCCTGTGGCTTCACCTCGCCGAGCGCCACCAGCACGCGCATGAACACCAGCCGCTGGAGCATGAGCACAGCCACGTTCATGACGCGCACCACCAGCACAGCCATGACGGCGAAGCTGTGATCGAGCCGCACTCCCACCGGCACCGGCACGAGCGGCTGGTCCATTCGCATCCGCACTATCCGGACCTGCACCACCGCCATTCGCATTGAGCACGCCGGCCTGACCGTCAGGGCCGGCAAAACCTTGCCTTTCCGCCGCCGCGCCTCTATAAGCCCGGCTTCGCGTTCGTTTCCGACACCCCTGGAGGCGTGAGCGCGGCTATCAAAAAGGATTGAACTATGGCCGAGATCAAGAAGCTCGCCGCCACGGTTCGCAGCGGGACCGGCAAGGGGGCCGCCCGCAGCGTTCGTCGTGAAGGCAGAATTCCAGCAGTCATCTATGGCGGCGGCGAAGCGGCGAAGCCGATTTCGCTTTCCTACCGCGACCTTCACAAGCTGATCTACGCGGGTCACTTCCTGACCACGATTTTCGAAATCGACATCGACGGCAAGTCCGAGCGCGCCATTCCGCGCGACTATCAGCTGGACGTGGTGCGCGACACCCCGATGCATGTCGACTTCCTGCGCCTCAAGCCCGGCTCCAAGCTCAAGGTCGGCGTGCCGGTGCACTTCACCAATCATGAAGCCGCCCCCGGCATCAAGCGCGGCGGCTCGGTCAACATCGTGCTGCACACGGTGGAGCTGCTGGTTCCGGCCGACAACATCCCGGAATCGATCACCGCCGACCTCACCGGCCTCGACTTCAACGATTCGCTGCACATCAGCACGGTGAAGCTGCCCGAGGGCGTGACCCCGGTCGACCGGTCGAACTTCACCATCGCCACGATCTCCCCGCCGGCTGGCGGCGCGGCGGCGGCGGAAGCGGAAGCCGCTGCGGCGGCGGCCGCCACGGCCGCTGCGGCCAAGGGCGGCAAGAAGTAAGACGTCCTTCTGCAAGAGATCATGCCGCCCGCCACACTTCTGGCGGGCGGTTCCTTTTCAAGACCCTGTGAAGAGCCTTTCCATGCTGCTGCTGGTCGGTTTGGGCAATCCCGGAAAAGGCTATGCCGGCAACCGGCACAATATCGGCTTCATGGCGATCGACGCCATCGCCCGCGCCTGCGAGGCTACGCCGTTCCGCAAGAAATTCCACGGCGAGCTCAGCGAAGCGAAAGTCGGCGCCGACCGCGCGCTGCTGCTGAAGCCCGAAACCTGGATGAACGAGAGCGGGCGCTCCGTGGCCGAGGCCGCGCGTTTCCACAAGATCCCGCTCGCCGACATCGTCGTGTTCCATGACGAACTCGATCTCGCCCCCGGCAAGGCGCGGGTCAAGCGAGGCGGCGGCGACGCCGGCCACAACGGCCTGCGCTCGATCACCGCCCATATGGGCGGCGACTATCGCCGCGTGCGGCTCGGCATCGGCCATCCCGGCGACAAGGCCCTCGTCCACGCCCATGTGCTGAGCGATTTCGCCAAGTCGGACAAGCCCTGGGTCGAGGCCTTGTGCGAGGCGGTCGCCAAAAACGTCGTGGCGCTGGCAAGGGGCGACGACAGCCTGTTCCAGACCCGGATTCACGAGGCGATGCAGGCGGCGGGCTTTTAGCGCCCGTCCTCCCGCGAATTTGCTATCATCGATCCGTCCAGCTGCCACGGGCGGATGCGCATGAAATTGGAATCCCTCGCCCCCCTCGAAACCTTTTCGGCGACCTATGCGCCGCCCGATGAGGACTTCGCCGCGCTCTGGCTCGCCGCGCCGCCGCGCCCGGACGAGCGCGAACGTGAGCGCCTGCTGGCGTCGGAACTCCTGCGCGCGATCCGCGCCCGCGCTCCGGGCGTCGGCGGCGTCGAGGATTTCCTGCGCGAGTTCAAGCTGTCCTCGCGCGAAGGCCTCGCGATCATGGCGCTCGCCGAAGCCCTCGTCCGCGCGCCCGACAACTCCACCGCCGACCTGCTGCTCGCCGACAAGCTCGCCGCCGGCGATTTCGAACATCATGCCGCGCAATCCGGCGCGCCGCTGATCCAGGCCTGCGCCTTTGCGCTCGGTCTGTCGGCGCGCGTCGCCGAGGCGGAATTTTCGCCGCGCCCCATCGTCGCGGGCCTCGCGCGCCGGATCGGCGTCCCGGCCTTGCGCACCGCCGCGCGACAGGCGATGCGGCTGCTGGGCGGCCATTTCGTGTTCGGCGAGACCATCGAAGCCGCGCTGGCGCGGGCCGCCTCTCCCGCCTGTCGGGACGAGCTTCATTCCTTCGACATGCTGGGCGAAGGCGCGCGCACGGCGCAGGACGCGCAAAGCCATTTCGACGCCTATGCCGGCGCCATCGCAGCGATCGGCAAGGCGGCGAGCGGAGCGGCGATCGAGCAAAGGCCGGGAATTTCGGTCAAGCTCTCGGCGTTGCATCCGCGCTACGAGCCGATCTCGGCCGAACGGGTGCGCCGGGAACTGGCGCCGCGCCTGCGCGAACTGGCCCTCCTTGCCCGTGACCGGAACATCGGCCTGACGGTGGACGCCGAGGAGGCCGACCGGCTGGAGCTGTCGCTCGACCTGATCGCCCGCATCGCCGGCGATGCATCGCTGGGCGATTGGGACGGCTTCGGGCTCGCGGTCCAAGCCTATCAGAAACGCGCCGGCGCGGTCGTCGACCATATCGCGGAGCTGGCGCGGACTTATCGCAGACGCCTGATGGTCCGGCTGGTCAAGGGCGCCTATTGGGACAGCGAGATCAAGCGCGCGCAGGAACGTGGGCTGGCGGATTATCCCGTTTTCACCCGCAAGGCGATGACCGACCTCAACACGCTCGCCTGCGCGGACCGCCTGTTCGCCGCGTCGCATCTCTATCCGCAATTCGCCACCCACAACGCCTTGACGGCCGCCGCCATCGTTGCGCGCGCCGGCAGCCGTACGGATTACGAATTCCAGCGGCTGCACGGCATGGGCGAGGCTCTGCACGACGCCTTGCGGGCCTGTTCCGGCGTCGCTTGCCGGGTCTATGCGCCGGTCGGGCCGCATCGCGACCTGCTCGCCTATCTGGTGCGCCGCCTGATCGAGAATGGCGCCAACGCCTCTTTCGTGGCGCCGAGCCGCCGATCCGGGCGTTCCGGTCGACCAATTGCTCGTCGATCCGCTCGACGCGATCCGCGCTTCGGGACGCGCGCGCCACGCGCATCTTCGCCTGCCGCGCGATCTTTTCGCGCCGGAACGGAAAAATTCCATGGGCGTCGAATTCGGCGATTCCGCCGCGCTCGCCGGCCTGCTCGCGGAAATCGAACCGCATCGCGGCGCGGCGCCGACCGTCGAGCCGCGCGCCATAGCTGCGCCGGATGCGTTGGACCAGGCCCGGAAAGCCCTTCCGATCTGGCGTGGAACGGCGCTCGACCAGCGTGCTGACAGCCTCTTGCGAACGGCCGACCTGTTTGAAGCGGAGCGCGGAAGGCTGATCGCATTGTTGCAGGACGAGGGCGGCAAGACGCTGGACGACGCGGTCGCGGAAGTCCGCGAGGCCGCCGATTTCTGCCGCTTTTACGCCGTCGAGACCAAAAGTCTTTGCGCGGAAACGCGCCTGCCCGGCGTTACCGGCGAGGACAATATTCTGCGCCGTGACGGGCGCGGGATTTTCGTCTGCATCTCCCCGTGGAATTTCCCGCTGGCGATTTTTTCGGGCCAGATCGCGGCGGCGCTGGCGGTTGGCAATGCCGTGGTCGCCAAGCCAGCCGAACAGACGCCGCACATCGCCGCAATGGCGACAAAGCTGTTTCATGCGGCGGGCGTTCCGGACGGCGCGCTCATTTGCGCCCCCGGCGACGGCGCCCTGGGCGCCGCGCTCGTGTCCGATATGCGCACGGCAGGCGTGGCTTTTACCGGATCGGTCGAGACCGCGCAGGCGATCCAGCGCGCGCTGGCGGCGCGGGGCGGCCCGATCGTCCCGCTGATCGCCGAGACCGGCGGGATCAACGCCATGATCGTCGATTCCACCGCCTTGCTGGAGCAAGCGACCGACGATGTCCTCGCGTCGGCCTTCCGCTCTACCGGCCAGCGTTGCTCGGCCCTGCGCCTGCTCTGCTTGCAGGACGACATTTTTGAGCCGGCGCTCAGGATGCTGACCGGCGCCGCGCGTGAATTGCGTGTCGGCGACCCGCGCGAGCTCGCGACCCATGTCGGCCCCGTCATCGACGCCGAGGCCAAGGCCGCGCTGGAATCCTATCTCGCACAATGCTCTGCGGACGGCCGCGTCCTGTTCGCCGGCGCCGCGCCCGCCCGGGGACATTTCGTCGCCCCGCATATCGTGGCAATCGAGCGCCCCCGCGACCTCACCCGTGAAATCTTCGGACCGGTTTTGCACGTGACGCGCTGGCGCGCGGCGCAATTTTCGGAGCTGATCGACGAAATCGCCGCCTCAGGCTACGGCCTGACGATCGGCCTTCACACCCGCGTCGAACGCCGCATCGCCGAACTGGCGCGCAAGGCGCCGGCCGGCAA
Source organism: uncultured Alphaproteobacteria bacterium (assembly GCA_963811975.1). Classification (GTDB taxonomy): domain Bacteria; phylum Pseudomonadota; class Alphaproteobacteria; order Rhizobiales; family Beijerinckiaceae; genus Rhodoblastus. The sequence continues at coordinate 190,741 of CAWETR010000015.1, read as the reverse complement.
TATCTACGTCAACCGCAACATGATCGGCGCCGTGGTCGGCAGCCAGCCGTTCGGCGGCTTCGGCCTCAGCGGGACCGGCCCCAAGGCCGGCGGCCCCGATTATCTCCGGCGTTTCTGTCGCGAAACCTCGCTCAGCGTAAACCGCGCCTCGCTTGGCGGCGACGCCGGCTTGCTGGCGCTGGAGGATTAGGCCTTTTCCGCACCCCAGTCGTGTTCCGTGACATATTTGTAGGGATAGTCCGGCTCGACATAACCCTCGGCGTCCTGGCGCTTGGGCAACTTCACTTTTTCGCGCTTCAGCTCCTCATAGGGAACATGCCTGAGCAAATGCTCGATGACATTCAGCCGGGCCCGCTTCTTGTCGTTTGAACGCAGCACATACCAGGGCGCCCAGGGCGTATCGGTCGCCGCGAACATGGCGTCGCGGGCGCGCGAATAATCATACCACCGGCTGAAGCTCTTGAGGTCCATCGGCGACAGCTTCCAGATCTTGCGGCCGTCGTCGATGCGGGACTGCAAGACGACGCTCCTGCTCCTCTTCGCTGACCTCCAGCCAATATTTCAGCAGGATGATGCCGGACTCCACCATCGACTTTTCAAAGCTCGGCGCCTGTTCCAGAAAGCGCTCGATCTGCGCATCGGTCGCGAAGCCCATCACGCGCTCGACCCCGGCGCGGTTGTACCAGGAGCGGTCGAAGATCACGATCTCGCCCGCCGCCGGGAAATGCTCGATATAGCGCTGGATGTACATCTGCGATTTCTGGCGCTCGGTCGGCGCCGGCAGGGCGACGACGCGGAACACGCGCGGGCTGACGCGCTCGCAGATCGCCTTGATGCAGCCGCCCTTGCCGGCGCCGTCGCGCCCCTCGAAAACGATGCAGACCTTGAGGCCCTTGGCCACGACCCATTGCTGCAGCTTCACCAGTTCGACGTGAAGCTTCTCGAGTTCCTTTTCATAGACCTTGTTCGTCAGCTTGGCCTGGGACGGCGAAACAGACGGCTCGATCCCGTGTTCGGCGTTTTTCTTCTTGTTCTTGTCCTTGCCCATCGCAGTTCCTCCCGATATCCGCATGACGATTGTGCGACAAATTCAGGCGCCTGCGCAACAACAGAGACCACGCCGCATCCTGTTGCCGAAACTTTCCCCTCTCGTCATCATGCGTTGAACATGCCGATTCTCTTTCGGAATTCCCCACCCCTCGGGCGTCGCGAAATCGCCAGGCCGCGCCCGGAGACATGATGACTTCGCTCCTCGACAACCCCATTGGCCTTTTCATACTGACCCTGACAGGGCTCTGGCTTATCGCGCTGGCGGGCTTTTATTGCCAAAAAATCTGGCGGCCGCTCCGGCGCGAGGAGCAGGACGAGTTCAAATCCGTGCTCGGCGCGTGCCTGACGCTGCTCGGCCTCATCGTCGGCTTCAGCTTCGCCATGTCGGTCAATCGCTACGACATGCGCAAGGGTCTCGAGGAATCCGAAGCCAACGCCATCGGCACGGAATTCGTCCGCGCGGACCTGTTGCCTGCGCCGGCCGCAAGCGCGCTGAAAGATGCGCTGAAGGCCTATCTCGAACGCCGCGTCACCTTTTACGACGTCGAGGATCCCGCCCTCGTCGCCCGCGCCGAACAGGAGGGCGCTCGGCTTCAGTCCGACATCTGGACAATCGTCAGGAACGCCGCGTCCGCGCAACCCACGCCGATCACCGCTTTGGCGGTCGCGGGCGCAAACGACGTGATCAACGCCCAGGGCTATGTCCTCGCCGCCTGGCGCAACCGCATCCCCGTTGGCGGCCTGGGGATTGATGGCGATCATCGCCGCCGCCTGCAGCGGGCTGCTCGGCTTCGGCGGCCAGCGTTTCAACGCCTTTCTCCTGCTCGTCGTGCCCGCGACGATTTCGGTCGCCTTCCTGCTGATCGCCGAAATCGACAGCCCGCGCGGCGGATTTATCCGCGTGCTTCCGATCAATCTCGCCACCGTCGCGGACGGGTTCAAAGCCCCCTGAGGGCGATGCGACAAAGCCCAAGTTTTCACGCTAGGCGCCACGGCGACATTTTGCGAATATGCGGCGCATTTCGCGGGCGCGAACCGACCCCGACCTGTCTCCGAAGCCTGTCTGCGGAGACAGTGCCGACCACGTCGCGCCGCCACCATCGGTTAGAAGCAGCAGGAGCCTGCAGTATGAAGGCCAGGAAGATCGCAATGTTCGTCGGCGCTGTCGCCGCAATCGCCTTGTCGGCCAGCGAAGCGTCCGCCGCGCAATGCGGAACGTCGGCGGCAGGCTTCGACGCCTGGAAGCAATCCTTTGCCCAGGAGGCCAAGGCGCACGGAATTGGCCCCACCGGCATCGCCGCCCTGATGTCGACCAGCTACGCCCAGCCGACGATCAACGCCGATCGCGGCATGAAGAGCTTTCATCTGTCGCTCGACGCGTTCCTCGCCAAGCGCGGCGGATCGGTCATCGTCGCGCGCGGCCGCAAGCTGAAGGAATCCAACGCCGCATTGTTCGCGCAGATCGAGCAGCGTTACGGCGTTCCCGCAGGCCCGCTGATCGCGATCTGGGGCATGGAGACCGGCTTCGGCGGCGTCATGGGCAACCAGAACATGCTCTCCTCCGTCGCCACGCTCGCTTATGATTGCCGCCGTCCGGACTTCTTCACCGACCAGCTCTATGCGGCGCTGAAGCTCGTGGATCGCGGCACTTTCTCCGCCGGCACGCGCGGCTCGATGCATGGCGAAGTCGGCCAGACCCAGTTCATGCCGAAGACGGTGCTGGAATATGGCGTCGGCAATCTCGATTTGTCGGCTGGCGCGCTGATGTCGACGGCCAATTACCTCAAGGCCCACGGCTGGAGCGCGGGCGCCGGCTATCAGCCCGGCGAACCCAATTTCGCCGCCATCCAGGCCTGGAACGCCGCGACCGTCTATCAGGAAGCCATCGCCCTGATCGGCAAGAAGATCGACGGCGGCGACCGCTAAGTTCTAACCGGAGAGGAGGAGGACGACTCCTCCTCTCTTTTTTAACCAACCCGGTCGATCGCGCCACGATCCGCCGCGAACAGATCCTTGAATTCGCGCGGCTGGCAGCGAAGATATTGGTTGGGCGCGCGCACCTTGTCGCCGAAATGCGCGGCGGCGTGCCAAGGCCAGCGCGGGTTGTAGAGAACGGCGCGGGCGAGCGCGATCAGGTCGGCGTCTCCGGCGGCGAGGATCGCCTCGGCCTGGTCGAAATCCGTGATCAGCCCGACCGCGACGACCGGCATGGCCACAGCCGCCTTGACCCGGGCCGCCAGCGGAACCTGGTAATTCGGCCCCACGGGAATATCGGCCGCCGCCAGGCCGCCGCTCGAGACGTGAATGGCGGCGCAGCCGCGCTTCTCCAGTTCCTGCGCGAAGACGCAGGTGTCCTCGATCGACCAGCCGCCCGCGATCCAGTCCGTCCCGGAGACCCGCATCGTCACCGCGCGCCCGGCCGGAAACGCCGCGCGAACGGCGTCGAAGACTTCGAGCGGAAACCGCATGCGGTTTTCCAGCGAGCCGCCATAGGAATTGTCGCGCCGGTTGGACAGGGGCGACAGGAACTGATGCAGCAGATAGCCATGCGCGCCATGCAATTGCACCGCGTCGACGCCGAGGCGCGCGGCGCGACGCGCCGCAGCGACAAAGGCCTCCCGGATGCGCGCGAGATCGTCGCGGCTCAACGCCATCGGCGGCGCGTCGCCGGGCGCCATGCCAAGCGCCGACGGCGCGACCGTTCGCCAGCCCTGCGGCGATTCGGGCGGAATTTGCGCGCCGCCCTGCCAGGGAAGATCGGTCGAGGCCTTGCGCCCCGCATGGGCCAGCTGCACCGCGACCGGGATCGACGACCATCGCCGGATGCTGTCGAGCACAGCCGCCATCGCGAATCTCATTGGCGTCGGAATAGAGCCCGACGTCGCGCCAGGTGATGCGGCCTTCCGGCGCGACCGCCGTGGCTTCGATCGTCAGCAGGCCCGCGCCGGACAAGGCGAGCTGACCGTAATGCTGGTGGTGCCAGTCCGTCATGCAGCCGTCGGCGGCCGAATATTGGCACATCGGAGCGATGATGATGCGATTGTCGAGCTTGAGGCCAGCGACCTCGAACGGCGAAAACAGCCTGGACTTTGACATGACTGGACTTTCTTTGCGGCGGAGCCCGTCTTTGACCCGGCGGACTCAGGTTTCCCCGCGATCGAACGGCAGGATGCGCATCCTCTTGCCGGTCGCCTTGAAGACGGCGTTGGCCAAGGCCGGTCCGATCGGCGGCACGCCCGGCTCGCCGACGCCCTTGGGATCTTCGGCCGACTGGACGATATGGACCTCGACCCTGGGCATTTCGTTCAGGCGCAGCACGTCATAGCCGTCGAAATTGCCCTCGATCACCTTGCCGCCGTCGAGCGTGATGCGCGATTTCAGGATCGCGCCGAGGCCGAAGCCGATGCCGCCCTCCATCTGCGCCCGGATCATGTCGGGATTGACGGCGATTCCGCAATCGACCGCGCACACCACGCGCTCGACCTTGGGCGCGCCGGATTTGTCGACCGAGATGTCCACGACCTGCGCCACGTAAGTCCCGAAGGATTCCGCCACGGCCACGCCCCGGAACAGGCCGGCGGCCGGCGGCTCGGACCAGCCGGCCTTGTCGGCGGCGAGCCGCAGCACGGCGGCGTGGCGCGGCTTGTCGGCCAGCATGTCCAGCCGGAACGCGACCGGATCCTTGCCGGCGGCCTGCGCCAGTTCGTCGATGAACGCCTCCAGCGCATAGGCGGTATGGGTCGAGCCGACCGAACGCCACCACAGCACCGGCACGTTCATGTCGGTCGTCGTCACGTCGAGCCGGAAATGCGGGATCGCATAGGGCTGGTTGGCCATGCCCTCGACCGAGGTGCCGTCAATGCCGTTCTTGACCATCATCGCCTCGAACGGCGAGCCCTTCATGATGGACTGCCCGACCAGCGTGTCGCGCAAGGCGACGATCCGGCCGTCGGCGTCGAGGTCCGGCGGTCAATTGATGCACATAGGCCGGGCGATAGCGGCCGGCGCGCATGTCGTCCTCGCGGGTCCATTGCACCTTCACCGGCGCCGTCCAGCCGAGCGCCTTGGCCGTCGACACCGCCTCGACGATGATGTCGGCGTCGGGACAGGCGCGCCGGCCGAAGCCGCCGCCCGTCTTCATCACGTGCAGCTTCACCTTGTCGGGCGTGATTCCGGCGATCTGCGCCGCGACGGCCTGATAGAGGTCGGGCATCTGGTGGCCGCCCCAGACTTCGAGCGTCCCGTCCGGATTCATCCGCGCGACCGCGTTCATCGGCTCCAGCGCGGCATGGGCGAGATAGGGAAATTCGTAGCGCGCGGTGACGACTTTCGCCGCCTTCCCCAGCGCGCCCAGGGCGTCGCCCTTGTCGACGGCGATGTTTTCGCCGCCCTTGTCGGCCATCGCGCGATAGGCGGCGAACATCTCGGACGTGCCGCGCTTTTCGGCGCCCGTCTCGTCCCATTCGACGCTGACCGCGTCGCGCGCCTTCATCGCCTCCCACATGCCGCTGGCGACGACGGCGATCCCGCGCGGCGTCGCCACCACGTCGGCCACGCCCTTCATGGCCTTGGCCTTGGCGGCGTCGAAACTCTTCACCTTGGCGCCGAATAGCGGCGGGTGGATCATCACCGCCGTCAGCAGGCCGGGCAGCTTGACGTCGATGGTGTAGTCCTGCCGCCCGGTGGACTTGGGCGCGGAATCCAGACGCGGCAGGTTTTCGCGCGCCGATATATTTCCAGTCCTTCGGGTCCTTGAGCGCAATTTTGGCGGGCGCGGCCTCCTGCGCGGCGAGCGCCGCCATCTCGCCATAGCTTGCGGTCGCATTGGAGCTCTTCGCGCGCAACATACCGTCCGCGGCGACAATGTCGTCCGCCGGGACGCCCCATTTGCGCGCCGCCGCCGCGATCAGCATGGCGCGGGCGGTGGCGCCGGCCACGCGGTAGCGCCGCCAGGACGAGGCCGTTCCGGTCGAGCCGCCGGTCAGCTGGAATTTGCCGCCCATCGCCAGATTGCCGTAGAGCGCGGGATCGCCGTAGGCGCCGGCGACCTCGAGCTTCGACCAGTCGGCGTCGAGCTCCTCCTGAGCGAGCGTCGCGACGCCCTGATAGATGCCCTGGCCCATGTCCATATGCGCCGAATAGATCGTCACTCTGTTGTCCGGGTCTATCCGGATGTAGCCCGCGAACGGATTGGGCGCGGTCCCGCCCGCGTCGGCCTCGGCGGCGACCGAATAGCCGACCACCATGCTGGCGCCGACGGCGGTGGCGCCGATCATGAAATGGCGGCGCGAGACCGGCGCCTCGCGGATGAATTGGGGGGCGGAAAGATTGAGCATCGGTCAGGCTCCCAGCAGGCGAGACGCCTCATGGACGGCGGCGCGGATGCGCTGATAGGTCGCGCAGCGGCACAGATTGCCGCTCATCGCGTCGTCGATCTCCGAATCGCTCGGCTTTTTGTTGGTCGAGAGCAGGCCGATCGCGGCCATGACCTGGCCGGATTGGCAATAGCCGCATTGCGGAACGTCGAGCTTGATCCAGCTCTTCTGCACGGCTTCGGCGACTGCGCCGCTGACGGCCTCGATGGTGACGACCGACTTGCCCGCGACATCGCCGATGCGCGTCTGGCAGGAGCGCGTCGGCTCGCCGTCGAGATGGACGGTGCAGGCGCCGCACAAGGCCTGGCCACAGCCATATTTGGTTCCGACGAGGCCGAGTTCGTCGCGCAAGACCCAAAGCAGGGGCTTTTCGGGGTCGGATTCGACCTCCTGCGACTGGCCGTTGAGTGTGAAGCGAATCATTCCGCGTCCCCTCTCGCATATCGCCCGGACTGGCGGCCCGGAGAATAGGCGCATTGGCGCCCGGAGGGAAGGTTAGGACCGCCAATCGCGTTTTTCAAAAATGCAAAGGATTCGCGCAAAAGACAGAAATCAAATCAGGTCGGCGCGCTGCAGGAGGCCCCGCAGCGCGCCGGTCGGCTTTTTTCGGTCGGATTATTTCTCGGCAAGCGCTGTCTTGTGGATCAGCCCCGCGATGGCGGCGCCGACGAAGGGCGCGACCCAGAACAGCCAGAGCTGCTGCAAGGCGATGCCGCCGGCGAACAGGGCCGGACCGGTCGAGCGCGCCGGATTGACCGACGTATTGGTGACCGGGATTGAGATCAGGTGGATCAGGGTCAGCGCAAGGCCGATCGCGATGCCCGCGAAGCCGGCGGGAGCGCGGCTTTCGGTGGCGCCAAGGATGACCAGAAGAAAGAAGCCGGTCAGGACGCCTTCACAGACGGCGGCGGCCAGAAGGTCATAACCGCCGGGTGAGTGCGGTCCGTAGCCGTTCGAGGCGAAGCCGCCGGCGAGCGAGAAGTCCGGACCGCCTGAGGCGATCAGATAGAGCACGGCGGACGCGACGATCGCGGCGACGACCTGCGTGACGACATAGGGGAGGAACTCGCCCCACGAAAACCGGCCGGCGACCGCAAGACCGAGCGAGACGGCGGGGTTGAAATGGCCGCCGGACACTGGGCCGAACGCATAGACGCCGGTGAGCACCGTCAGGCCGAACGCCAGGGCCACGCCGGCGAAGCCGATGCCCAGATGCGGAAAGGCCGCTGCGAGAACGGCGCTGCCGCAGCCGCCGAAGACGAGCAGGAAGGTTCCGAGAAATTCGGCAAGGAGCTTTGTGGACAAGGCATATTTCATGGGTTCACTCCGGATAGGCCGCGCATGAAATGTCCCGCGCGCAGAAAATGGCGAAAAGCATGGAGCCCGAACCGCCCGGCGGATCGGAACCTGGCGATGGCTTCGACGCCGGGAGCCGGCGCCGCGCTGAAAATTCAATCAACGCGGCGCCGATCTTAACCGCGCCATGGGCGAAATTGGAAACCGAAATCGAGCCGGAGCGGCCCTACTCCACGGCTTTTGGCTCCGGTTGGCCGAAAAGCGGCGTCAAGGCCTCGCTATCTCACCTTTTGAAAATGGCAAAAATTCAATAATAACGCCTGCGCAGCGCCCGAAACGGCCCCGCTCATGAAGCTCGGCCGGCTGACCCAATCAAGACAATCATGACGTTGTCGGTGACTGCATTGCTATATTGACGAACGGATGTTCAAGAAACGTGCGCTTGGAAACATGGGTATCATCAGGAAGATTTTTCTCGCGCTCTTCGTCGTGGCGGCCGTTGCGCTTGTGGCGGCCAGCCGCGTTGGACATTGGGATCGCGAAGCCCTGTGCGGAGGCGCTGGTTACGTTCTGCATAGCGTTCGGCCCGGTTCGCCTCCCTATATCGAGCTGACGGCCGACGGAGTTTCCGGCCATTTTCTTCTGGATTACGGCGCGACAAGGAGCTCGCTCTCGGCGGCCGTGTTCGCAACCTCGGCCGACTCGCTGAAAAGCGTCAACCTTTCGCTTCCCGGCTTTGATCATGGCGTTTTCGAACTGAAACGCTATGACCTGCCGCTGTCAGGCCGTCGACAGGCAACTCGGCGTCATAGGCACTGACTTTTTATCCCTGCTGACCGTCCAGATCACGGAGAGCGCCGTGTTTCTGGGGGAACAACCCTGCCAGCCCGCCACGATGCGCGCGCGCGGGTTCGTTCCCATCTCTCAGGACCACTTCTTTTCGTCAGACCCCTCCGCGGTGGACGCGAGACTTCCGAATGTCCCGATCGTCTTTTTGCGTTTGGGCGCGACTCGAGTTTGGGCTCAGATCGATACGGGTTACGACGATGCGATTTACCCCCATTCCGTCGATATCAATCAGGCGCTCTACGAGCGATTGATCGCGGACGGAATGCGTCTCAGGCAGGTTTCCCAAATCACCGTCTCGACTTGCGAGGGCCGCGAGACCAGACCGGTTTATGCGCTCATGGACAATTCCCTCGTCATCGAGACCGATCAGGCGCAGCCGATCGTTCGAACAGGGAATTTCTATCTCATTCTAAAACAGGCAAACGGTTGCGGAGGCATCGGCGCGATGTCTGAGCCGGCGGCCCAGCTCGGGGCGTCGTTCCTGCGACTCTTCCGGACAATCGTCTTCGACCCCAAATCGAAAACCGTTTGGCTGGATGCCGGCTGGCAATGGCCTCAATTCCGGATGGGCCGCTCATGAATAGCCTTCCGCTATTCGCCGAAGGCGGCATTTTGCCGCTGCTGCGTTTTTTGTTGATCGCGGGCGCAATAATTGGGCGCGCAGTCAGACTGACTTTAGTGGTGGTGACTTTGGCGAGCCACCGTGAATAAAATTGCGAACACCTATCTTGTTGAAATATCGATATAAATTTTTTAAGCCCCTGAGAGGCCCCGATGGTGGGCGTCGAACACCATCTCCTGCGTCTCGCGCGGAATAGGCGCGCATGGACATCATACGGCTATGGCAGAGGCGGACGTGAGCGACTTTGAGCGTCACGTGGCCCATGTCCAGTCGAACTGATAGGCTTCTGGGGGCGCGAAGGTCAGCGGCACGAAAGCTTCCGCCGTCACAGCCGATAGCTCCCGGCTCCAGCCCTTCGCATAGCGCCGAACGGCGTCATAGCCGCCTTCGTAACCGAGATAGCGCAATGTCTCGAAGACGCGGATCAGCGTCAGGCGTTCGCGCGACGGCTTCTCCGCATTTACCGCCAGCAAGATCTTGGGCCGCGGCTGAACGTCACGCTCATTCGAACGACGTATCGCCCGAACGCAGCACCTTGCGCACCGTCTTGCGGAAAATCTTCAAGCCCCGAACGATCTCCTTGACAAGCGACATGATAATTTTAAGCAAAATGAAGTTTCATGTTTCCCATCGGCGTTCAAGCTTTGGGCAACTTGATGGCTTTGTTAAATGGCCTACCGCGCATCTTATTGATTAGTCTTGTGGTCTTCCTCGCCTCTATCGAGCAACGCGAGGCAGTTGCGGCGGACGCTAATTTCGGTGCGGCCGCTGTCATTTGCGGCGAGGCACCGATCCAGCCGCCGCGTCAAAATACCACGACAAGGCTCGCGACGATCGACTTCGCTCAAGGAGCGGGCGTGATCAAAAAGGCCTGTAACGAAATTTTCATAACGGCCCAAACGTATCGGCTGCCAAGCCAATTTCTGCTTCGACTGATTTGGCGGGAAAGCCGCTTCAATCCGCGAGCTATCAGTCCTGCAGGCGCGAGAGGCATCGCACAATTTATGCCTGCCACAGCCCAATGGCGCGGCCTGGAAGACCCTTTCGACTGGTCGCTTTCAATCCAGCACTCTGGGCGATGGCTAAGCGAACTGCGTGGGCAATTCGGAAATCTTGGTCTGGCTGCAGCCGCCTATAACGCCGGCCCCGGTCGAGTGCGTGACTGGCTCGCCGGGACACGCGAGTTGCCAGATGAGACCAGAGCCTACGTCCATGATATCACCGGCCGCAAAGTGGATGATTGGATTGCACTGCGGGATTCGGATAAGATCGGTGACGCTGGCTCAATTGAAGCAGAACCCCCGCCGCCAGGAAATGGCGCAGTGACAGCGTTGCGAGCCGCAACAGTTAGGCAACATCAGATAAGCACCAAATCGGCTGAGCCCATTGCGCCGAAACCACGGCCCGGACCTTGGGCGTTACAATTGATCGGCGATCATTCAAAATCCATCGCCATTGCGCAATTCGCTAGCCTTCGCCAAAAATTCCCGACAATTTTGGGACCGCGAGCCCCGGAGATCGTTTCGCGACGCATCGGCGGCCGAGTGCCTACCTATTGGTATCAGGTCCGAGTGTCCGAGATTTCACGCCAACGCGCGACGATGCTGTGCACTCGACTAAAATCGGCTGGAGGCCAATGCCTGGTGATTCCAAATTAGGGTGTCCAAGCTGGTCAGAAATCTATCGGTCCAAATGCCTATCCATCCTCGCAAGTTCAACTATGAGCAGTTGCACCCGAAGACGAGGGCGGAAGCGTTCAAGGGGAACCAGCACGCGAAAGTGGCGAGCGACAATTTGTCGTTCACCAGCGCGCCGGTGCAGTTCGCACTATGCCCGCTTAATGTTGAAGTTGAGCGATGTAGGTTCCGTCGTCCGAGCCGCTATCCGGCCCCATCGGGAATTTAATCGCAAGGACGATAACCAGCGCCAGCACGACGATGCCACAAGCAACAAATTCGAGAAACTCGACATCGGATGTGGAGAGTTTAGGAAGGTGAAAAGCGAATGAGACAACTAATTGGCGCAAATAGAAAATATCACGACCATTGGCTTAACATTAGTCTCTTTGCTTGCCGAACCCTTGAATGCAAAATTCTATCTAACATCATGGACTCTTCTGATGTTCCGCGCATTGGCGTATCCTAGTTTGAACGTGCGCCATCGTGGCGCACCCCTTTGCTAATTGATGACGAATTTCTTGAACCTCACCCGGCCCCGCCGCCATTTTCCGGACGGATGCATCAGTTTAGCAGGCCTTCCTTAAGTCTGACCCCAGCGCCGCCGCCATTTTCGGCGATAAACTCGACCCAGGCGGACTAGGCCAGGGCCGCGCCGCTTAATCGAATTCCGGCCTCATGACTGTCGCGCTCCGTTTCCCCTTTGAGTTCCTTGAGGAATGCGCCGCGGCCAGTCTTGAAAACGTCACGGATAGCCGCCACGCTGACGTCACTTCAGCTTCTTGCGGGGCTGAGGAAGACAGAAACGCCCGCCACGGATGTACTGGCGGGCGTTTTCGTTAAGCGGAGTAACTATTCGAGCGTCGAGCGTTATACCCATCGTTAACCGATGCGTCTTCAAACGCATCCGTTCTAAACAATTTAATGAATGGGTTAATTTGCCAGTGATTGGCGCGAAGTATTGTGTATTTAGCGTAATTCAAGGTGAGTATGGTTTGACACGAAACCATAAATTATTGGAGGTAAATATGGAAAATATTTATCACGGCTTCCTCAATGTTCGGCCATGTAAAATATCAGTCGAATATACCGCGATTACCGCATTGATTGCCGCGTTTTGTTTCGGTGCCGTCAAATATGGCGTTGTCGAGGCCCTGATCGCGATGTTCTGCGTTTCCATCCTGACGGAGGTTGGCATCGGACTGAACGCCAAGTTCAATGCAGCCTCCAACCCCCAAGGGGGATATCGGCGCCGTTCTTCGGAACGATCGGAAGCCTAAGAGGCGCCGGCGTATCCGAGCCGGGGTTTTTTCTTTACAGTCGTCCCATGCCAGGCGCCCGATAGCCGCGCCAATCCGGCAGTGAGACCACAGACCTATTGCCGCAACCCGAGCAGACGAAACGCCTGGCGCGGGCCATAGATGGGATATGTGTGTCTGCCGGCAGTGTTAGCGTGTCAAAACTGATTTCTCCCTCGCGCTGGCTTTTTCGGCAATAGAGAATAGCGCCGGTCAGTCCGAGTTCGACGGCGTTGGCGATCGTCATGGGATCGTAGGGGTGATTGGACGTCATTGCAGCATCGTGGCCTTTCCATAAGTTGAAATATAACAGGAACACCGCGGCGCTTGACAGCCGCGATCGTCGCTTGCGTCACTTCGGGCTTGAGCGGAAGTCCCGGCTAGCGCGGAACCGGCGAGTACGAGGGCCGCGGTCAGTGCGGCGCGGGTCAAGGAGAGAGACTCTTTAATTTGGTGTGTGCACAAGCTCCAAGCTCAAGGCAACGCGGACCGACCGACAGCTGCTCGAAAAGATAGAGGCCGCCGCAGCTCAATCACTGGAAATCATATTCCGCGCCGCATCACGCAAAGCAGCGCGCGAAGAATTGACGGCATAGAACATGTGGCCGCCGGGAAGAGCAAGGAAGCCGACGCGATCTGGCCCACCGACTGGCGGCGTCAAATTAGCAAGAGCCAGTTGCCATAATAGGGCGTGACCAGATCGTAGAGCCCTTGCACCACCAGGATTTTGAGACGAGGGTCGAGAGCCTGGGCCTGGCGCAGGTCGCTCAAGGCTTCCAAAGTCCGGCGCCCAGAACCCCAATTCCAGCTGTCCGAAACTCGTTCGTTGAGAAATCTCGTATCTTGCCTCTACCGGCCATTTCAGGCTCCCGACGACCTGCTCCGTCATGGCGGCGGCCAGCGGCGCGCGCAGTCCGTCAAGTACCGGATCGGACCATTCCCGCGGCCGGCGACCCGGCGTCGCATTGGCACCCTGCGTCGCTCCGTCATAGGTGCTGGCGATGGACCGCCCGCTCGGATCAGCCTCAAAAACCCAGTCGCCGGCGCCAATGCGGCCTTGCAAACGGCGCACGCGCTCCGGCGTCAGCCCGGTCAGCTCCGCGACCTTGCTGGCGATCCGCTCTTGCGCCGCCACGTCGCGCGGCCCGCGCAGCAGATCGGCCAAATATTCGCCGCTAGCATAGCTTTCTGCGCCGGCGATCTCCGAGCGTTCTTTCGCCTCGCTATGGCTAGCGGCGAGCGAGGGCAAACGCGCGGCGTCAAGCAAAGGATTGTTGCGGCCTTCGATCCAGCTGAAATCCAATGCCGGAGAGAGCAGGATGAGACCATCGACGCCGATATTCTCCTTTTCCTGCAGTGCGCGCGCGACTTTCGGCGCGCGAAAGCCGCCGTAACTTTCGCCGACCAGGAATTTCGGACAATCGAGTTTTTTGGCTTGTTGCAGCCAGCGTCGCACAACGCTGGCCAACAGTTCGACATCACCCTCGACGGACCAAAATTTTTTACGCGCCGCTTCGCCACCCGCGAGGCGTGAAAACCCGGCTCCGGGAGGATCGATGAAGACGAGATCCGCGAAATCAAGCCAGCTTTCGCGATTGTCCGACACATGAGGCGACGCCGAAGGGGCCTGCGCCGCGCCGGTCAGCGGCAACCGCCATGGACCCAACGCGCCGAGATCGAGCCAAGCCGAACCGGCTCCCGGCCCTCCATTGAATGCAAAGACGATTGGTCGACAGGCTCCCGGCTGCGGCTTGCCGTTGTCCACCGTCAGGACGAAAGCCGTCGTCACGACTTCCGCCAAAAGCTCGCCCGATGGCTCATCCCTGACCAACATGGCGCCGACGGTGGCCTTGAAATTGATGACACGCCCCCCGAGATCAATGCTTTGTTCGGTGATTGCCAGCGGCGGCAATCGGTCTTTGGCGGCATTTGAATTAGCGTCTTTGTCGCTCGCCGCTGCGGGCGCGTCTTGCGACTGGGCGACCGCGGCGCCCCGCCCAGGCTGGGAAAAGCGCCAGGCCGATTATTGAGTTCATGCCGGCCTGCCGGAAAACGGCAAAAAAACTTCTCACGTGTAGCTCCATCTTCACCCTGTTGGTTCCCCCTCCAGTCGTCGCGGATAAAGAAAAGAGGGATGATCAAATCCTCCGGAAAAATTCAGCTATAAATTGGGCTTTTTTCAACAGTGCGGGAGTCGAACGACTTGGCGTTTTCGTCCTCCAGCTCTTGGCGCGCAAAGGCGCCGTTGCCGAAAAAGTTCTGCGAAGGTCTCCATTCCGCCCTATTGAGACCTTTGGGCTGCGATCGGCGAATTTCCAGAACGGGTCACGAGCACGTATTCCCGCCGCTCAAGGAGCGACCGCTGAGGGCAGAATTGCGGGCCTCTGCGCAAGGCCCGCACGGCGCCAAAAGCTAGAATTCGAGCTGGGCTGGAGCCTTTTATCGTACGTTTGAATAGCGGCCATCCGTCCAGCAACGATCAAGAAATCGACGCTGGCCTCGTTTTTGTGCGCGTGGCATTTTGAGCGACCCTTGTGGGCCGGAGTCATTTCGATGCATCGTTTTTTATTGCCGCGATGATCAGCGACGCCAACCGATCCACCGGAGCAAGGACTGTCTTCTGCCTTTGCGCGGCGGAAGTGCTGACCATGATCGGCGTATTTTCCTTTCCCGCGTTGCTTCCCGACTTCATCTCCGAATGGCAGCTGAGCAATACCGAGGCCGGCTGGATTTCAGGCGCGATCTTCGCCGGCTACACCGTAGCAGTGCCCATTCTCACTGCGCTGACCGACCGCATTGACGCCAAGCAGGTCTATCTGACCGGAGCCCTGTTCGCCGCCGTTTCGTTGCTGGGCTTCACCCTGACCGCCGACGGGTTCTGGACGGCCATCGCATGGAGGACCCTGGGCGGCGTCGGCCTGGCGGGAACCTATATGCCGGGGTTGAAGGCGTTGGTGGATCGTATATCCGGCGCAAGGCAGGCGCGCTGGATCAGCTTTTACACCGCCAGCTTCTCGCTGGGGACATCGGGATCGTTCCTCATTACCGGCGTGATGGCTAATTCCTTTGGCTGGCGCGTCGCGTTCGGACTGGCGACGGCGGCGGCGGCGGCGGCTTTTTTGCTGGTGGCTTTCGCCCTGCCAGCGGTCAAGCCAGTTCCGCCTGTGCGCAGGAGCAACCCATTCGATTTCGGCGCGGTACTGCGCAATCGTGCCGCCATGGGCTATGTGTTCGGATATTCGGCCCATGCATGGGAATTGTTCGGCGCCCGCTCATGGATGGTGGCCTATCTCGGCTGGGTGCTGGCCTCGCAACCGGGAGCCGGAGGACCCTCGCCCACCAGCATCGCGACGATCGGCTCCCTGATGGCCATGGTCGCCAGCGTCGCCGGAGCCGACATCGCGGCGCGATTCGGCCGTCGCCAACTTTGCGTTTTCGCCATGTTGGGTTCGGGAGCGCTAGCGACGGTGATCGGATTTTGCAGCGGCTTTCCCTATGGCGTGGTGGCGGCGCTGATGCTGCTATACAACGCGTTGATCCAGGTCAATTCCGCCGCCCTGACCACCGGCGCGGTGTTGGCGGCGGACCCGGATCGGCGTGGCGCCACGCTTTCCGTTCATTCGGTGTTAGGTTTCTCCGCTGGTTTCATCGGACCGCTGGCTTTCGGCATCGTGCTGGATGCGGCCGGCGGGGCCAATAGGGGACTAGCCTGGGGACTGGCATTCGCCTCGCTCGGCGCGGTGGCCGCAATGGGCCCGCTGGCGCTCAGAATCCGTTAGATCGGTTCGTAGGTCGCCGTTGTCGGGTCACGTCATGGATTGGAAACTTTTCTGAGCGCCGCCGACGTATGGCGAGGACGCATTTCTTTGCGGCGACGACGAGCGTTTGATTTAACAGCCGCCCAGAAGCAGGACATGCAAGACGCGGCCTAAAGTCTCGGTTCGCCGACGGAGACGCGGCGCTTGAGAGGGCGCTTCCGGCCGACGGGTCGTCCCTTGTTCCAGGGCGCTTGCTGCTGCTCTCGTTGCTGGATGATGTTCTTGAACATGGACGTGGCCTCTTTGTCCGACCACTCCCTCCCCAGCTGCCAATTCTCTGCGGGCCTCCACCATAACGCCCAGGCGGCGTTGACGCTCCGGACAGCAGATAGCGGCCCTTCAAAGAGGCGGCTGGTCGCCGGCTCTGCGCCAGCAGCGGAAATTCGATTTTTCTTGCTAACGCGGCCAAACCGGAGTCGCTTTACAGCAGCTTCATCGATGAGGCCGCGCGCACCCATTTGGACGCCTTGACCGCCAATCGGAAAGTCCGTCCACTCGCTTTACGCTTTGGTTGGCCATAGGCGCCCGGTGTCGACCCGGCCGGTGATCGGGCGGCACGGACATTGATGGAGGCCCCGTCATGAAGAAGCTGCTTTTCGCCTTTGCCGCCATCGCCGTTCTCGTCGAGCCCGTCGCGGCCATGCCGATCCGCGCGCTGCAGGAAACGACCGTCGGCGCGCCGACAATTGAAAAAGCTGTCTACGTCGGAACGCGTGGCACTGCGCGCCGAACCGTCCGTCGACATGTCCGCCGGTATTGACCGCGGACACCCGTCGACCGGCTGACGGCAACGTCGCCGTTACCGTCAGTCTCCGCCAAGCCTGTCGTCTCGTGAAAATGCAGGAAAAGTCGATGACACGCGAAACCCAGTCGCAGTCTGTGTCGCGGCGCCGGCCCTCAAGCGCGTGCGCAGGGTTCGCAATATTGTTTGCGGTCGCGCTATCCACGAGCGCCAATGCCGGCGCCCTCCGTCGAAATCCGACAGGCCGACATCTGGCAAGGGAGTGCCGGCCTGGGTCCGGCGGGAGTGCCGTCCGGCGACGCCCGCAGAATTGGCTGCGCAGCGGGCGGGCGCCGGCGAATGGTTTTATCGAACGACGTGGGATTTTTGTTACCTAGACACACGGCCCGGCTTGTGGTGCCCCCCATACTGCTGAGAAACGTGCCAGCGCATTGTGCCAGAGAAAACCGTGAGATAACGAGGTAATCAATAGCGAGCAGTTCTTGCAATTGTCACCGACTGTGCGCCCCTAATAGCAATTCAACGTCCCCCCGAGGAGTTGAGGAAAACAAAAACGCCCGCCACGGATTACCTGGTGGGCGTTTCAATTCAGCAGCATCGGATTATGTAGACGCGGGCGCCCGTGTTTGACGCCTCGGCACCGAACTGGTTCGAAGGGGACTATAAAAGTACGCTGAGGACACGTCTAGCGCGCCGGCGATTTCCGCGAGAACTTCTCATTTATGCTCTCTCTTCCGGCCTCGAAAGCTCGCAGACGATCCTCCGTAATTTTGACGCTGGCGGCGAGCGATTTCAATTCGATCCCGCGTTGGACCCTGCGGAGACGAATTCTGCGGGCTATGAGTGTCTCCGCGCCGTTAAGCTGCGCCATAACGCCTCCCTTTTGATTGGTTTTTGAGGCTGCGCCTAAGCAGCCCGAAGCCTATGATGGCGGCTACGATGGCAATTTTCGGGCGTGAAATTGGCGGAGTTTTGTAAAGTCCCTGGCGCTTGAATTCTGAGGCTTCCAGCCGAAGGGATTTTTCCGTTTTGGCTATTCCTGCTTCGATCCTCCGATGCTGTGCGCCCTGAGGGAAAAGTGGTCGCGCTTGCCGGTCAGCATCAGGGCGAGCGCGTCGATCGCCGCGACAACGGTCGAACCCGAATAATAGAGTGGGTGCCCGTCAGCCCGCTGGCTTTGAGATCGGCGATCGTTGGGGGCGGGTCGAGGTTTTTTGCCGCCATCGTTCGTACCAATTCAGGGGCATGTTTTCCGTATAATTTCCGTACGACCCGGAAACCAGCCTGAAATCTGACGCTATCTATTTGATTTTATTGGCGCTCCCTAGGGGACTCGAACCCCTGTTTTCGCCGTGAGAGGGCGACGTCCTAGACCGCTAGACGAAGGGAGCAGCGGCAAGAATTGTTCTATATCGGGGCGCGGCCGCCGCTGCAAGCCTTTCCGGCAGACAAGTTTTCGCGCGCCGCCGGCGTCAGCAGGCCGTTGAGCAGCAGATCGATGTGCGCGGCGATATAGGCGTCCTCGTCGATTTCGAGGCTTTCATCGAAAATCAGCCGCATCAGCGACAGGAAAACCGACGGCGCGACCACGATTTCCGCGCCGTTGGCCGCGAATCTCGGGCCGGAACTCGCCATTGGCGGCTCCCGCGACGAGCAGTTCCGAAACCATGCGCATCGCCGGGGCGAAAAAATCGCGGTAATGGCGCCCGACCAGATTGGGGAAACCCTTCCCGTCCGAAACCATGAAGCGGATCATCTCCCGGCCGCGGCGGTCCTGCGCGCAGCGCGCGTACATATAGACGATGAAGGCCTTCAGCCGTTCCGCGCAACTGCCTTGCGCCGCGGCCAGATTGGCGCCGGCGTCCGCCAGGGTCTCCTGCGAATAATGGCCGACCATCTCCTCGAACAGGCGTTCCTTGGTCTCGAAATAGAAATAGATCGCCCCCTTGGTGACGCCTGCGCGCGCCGCGACATCCTCCATGCGGGTGGCCGCGAAGCCGCGTTCGGCGAAGGCGTCGAAGGCGGCTTCGAGAATTTCGCCCGGTCGCTGCGCCTTGCGGCGCTCCCGCTGCTTCATGGTAAGCTCTCCCTCCGGCCCCGCTATCGTTATTGACTTTCCAGTCAGTCAATAATAATCCTGTTCGCAGCAAAAAGCCCGGAAAATTTTCGCCGTCCCGGCCGCAAGGAGTTCCTCATGGCGGTTCTGCCCCGTCTCGCCGCTTTGCTGCTGGCCGTCTTGCCGCTCGCCGGCTGCGGCGAATTGGCCGCGCCGGCGCCGCGCCCCCCGTTCGCCGTGATCGTCCAGACCGCGCAGCCGCAGTCCTATGACAGCGACATCACGCTGACCGGCACGGTCAAGGCCCAGGTGCCGAGCGAACTGTCCTTCCGCATCAGCGGGCGCGTGATCGAGCGCAAAGCCGATGTCGGCCAGCATGTCGGCGCGGACGACGTGCTGGCGCGGCTCGACCCGACCGAACAGGAAGCCGATCTGCGCGCCGCTCAGGCCGGGCTCGCGGGCGCCGAAGCCACCATGCGCCAGGCCGACGCCGCGCTCGAGCGGCAGAAATCCCTGCTCGCCGCCGGCTACGCCACCCAGGCCGCGTACGATCTCGCCGAGCGCGCGCAGCGCACCGCCGCCGGTTCGCTCGACGTCGCCAAGGCGCAGGTCGCCACGGCGCAGGACGCCCTCTCCTACACCTATCTCCGCGCCGGCCATCCGGGAATGATCACGGCGCGCAACATCGAAGTCGGGCAGGTCGCGCAGGCCGCGCAAATGGCGTTCATCCTGGCGCAGGACGGCCCGCGCGACGCGGTTTTCTCGGTTTTCGAATCCGCCTTCTCGCACAAGCTCAGCAAGCCGCAGATCGACCTCTCGCTGGTCGGCGACCCCTCCGTCAAGACGTTCGGCAAGGTGCGCGAAGTCTCGCCCGTCGTGGACGCCAAGACCGGGACGGTTCAGGTGAAGGTCCAGATCGATTCCGAGCGGCCCGGCCCTGCCGCTCGGCGCCGCCGTGACCGGCACCGGACGCGCGCGCATCGACAATGTTTTCGTGCTGCCCTGGACGGCCATGACCGCCAAGGACGGCAAGCCGGCGATCTGGGTGGTCGATCCCGCCGACAAGTCCGTCCATCTGCGGACGGTCGCCGTCGCCCGCTATGAAAAGGAGCGGATCATCCTCGACGGCGGGCTGAAGCCCGGCGAGAGCGTCGTGATCGAGGGCGGCAAATTCCTTCGCGAAGGACAGATCGTCGATCCCCGGGCGGAGCAATCGTGATGGCCAGACTGGTTCTTCTCCTGCCGCTGGCCTTGGCCGCGGCGCTCGCCGGCTGCGGCAAGAAGCAGGACGCGCCGCCGCCGCCCCGGCCGGCGATGACCATGGTCGTGGCGCCGACCCCGGCCTTCGACATGGTCCTGTCCGGCTCGATCCAGCCGCAGGTGCAGACCCCGTTCGGCTTTCGCGTCATCGGCCGGATGATCGCGCGCCCGGTCAAGGCCGGCGACCGCGTCGAGAAAGGCCAGACGCTGGCGGCGATCGATCCGCTCTCGCTCGAAATGGCGATGCGTTCGGCGACGGCGAGCCTCGCCAGCGCCCGCGCGCAATATGACAACGCCGCCTCGACCGAGGCGCGCCAGGCCGCCCTGCTCGAAAAGAAGACCACGTCGCAGGCCGCCTTCGACACCGTCGAACAGGAGCGCGCCGCCGCCCAGGCCAACATGCAGCAGGCCGAGGCCAATCTCGCCAAGGCGAAGGAACAGCTCTCCTATGCGCTGCTGACCGCCGATTATTCCGGGATCGTCACCGCCACCTATGCCGAGGTCGGCCAGACGGTTTCGCCCGGCCAGCCGGTCGTGGCGCTGGCCGAGCCGACCCGGCGCGACGCGGTGATCGACGCCACCGACAGCGTCGTCGACGCCTTGTGGATCGGCCAGAAATTCGACGTCTCGCTGCAGATCGAGCCGGAAACGACCGTGACCGGAACGGTGCGCGAGATCGCGCCGGAATCGGATTCCGAGACGCGCAGCCGCCGCGTGAAGATCGCGCTGGACAACCCGCCGGACTCCTTCCGCATCGGCGCGACCATTTTCGCCCGGCTCGCCAGCGGATCGAGCGCGGCCATCCGCATTCCCGAATCCGCCCTGCTGCGCGACGGCGACAAGGCGCGCGTCTTCGTCGTCGATCCGGCGAGTTCGAAAGTGATGTTGCGCGAGGTCGAGATCGCGCCCGACCGGGGCGAAGGCCGCTGGATCGTGCGCGCCGGCCTCAAGACCGGCGAGCGGATCGTCACCGCGGGCGTCCACCGCCTCAAGGAAGGCGAAACCGTGCGCATCTATGGGAGCGAGACCCCGTGAGCCGTTTCAACCTGTCGCAATGGTCGCTCGATCGCCGCTCGCTGATCTGGTATTTCATGCTGGTCTTCCTGCTGGCGGGCCTGTTCTCCTACGTCAATCTCGGCCGCGAGGAAGATCCGAACTTCACCATCAAGACCATGGTGATCCAGGCCAACTGGCCCGGCGCCACCGCCGACGAAGTCACCCTGCAGGTCACCGAGCGGATCGAGCGCAAGCTCGAAGAGCTGGAATCGCTCGATTTCACCCGCTCGATCACCACCGCCGGCAACACCATCGTCTTCGTCAACCTGCTGCCCACGACCCGGGCGCGCGACGTCGAGGCGACCTGGGTCCGCGTCCGCAACATGATCGCGGACATCAAGAGCCAGTTTCCCGCGGGCGTGCAGGGGCCGTTCTTCAACGACCGCTTCGGCGACGTGTTCGGCAATATCTACGCCTTCACCGCCGACGGCCTGACCTTGCGGCAATTGCGCGACCAGGTCGAATTCGCGCGCTCGCGCATCCTGACCGTGCCCAATGTCGGCCGCGTCGATCTGATCGGCGAGCAGGACGAGGCCATCTATCTCGAATTCTCGACCCGCCAGATCGCGGCGCTGGGCCTCGACATCCAGGCCATCACCAACACGCTGGCGGCGCAGAACGCCGTCACCGCCTCGGGCTTCGTCCAGGCCGGGCCGGAGCGCATCGCCATTCGCGTCAGCGGGCAGTTCAGCTCGGAAGAAAGCCTGCGCGCCATCAACCTGCGCGTCAACGACCGCTTCTTCCCGCTGACCGACGTCGCGACCATCCATCGCGGCTATGTCGATCCGCCGACAAAACTGTTCCGCTACAACGGCGAGCCGGCGATCGGCCTCGCCATCGGCATGAAGCAGGGCTCCAACCTGCTGGAGTTCGGCTCGGCGCTGGAAAAGAAGATCGAGCAGATCAAGTCGGAGCTTCCGGTCGGCGTCGACGTCTATCGCGTCTCCGACCAGCCCGCCGTGGTCGACGAGGCGGTGTCCGGATTTACGCGCGGATTGTTCGAAGCCGTCATCATCGTTCTGGCCATTTCCTTCATCAGCCTCGGCTGGCGCGCGGGACTCGTGGTCGCCATCGCCATTCCGCTGGTGCTCGCCATCACCTTCCTGGTCATGCGCACGACCGACATTTCCCTGCAGCGCATCTCGCTCGGCGCGCTCATCATCGCGCTCGGCCTGCTGGTCGACGACGCCATGATCGCGGTGGAAATGATGGTGGCGCGGCTGGAGGCCGGCGACGACCTGCGCACCGCCGCGACCTATGTCTACACCAGCACCGCCTTTCCGATGCTGACCGGCACGCTGGTGACGGTGGCGGGCTTCATCCCGGTCGGCCTCAACACCAGCGCGGCGGGCGAATTCACCTTCACCTTGTTCGTGGTCATCGCGGTGTCGCTGGTGGTCTCGTGGATCGTCGCGGTCCTGTTCACGCCCTTGCTCGGCGTGACGCTGCTGCCGGCGACGATGAAGGGCCATCACGAAAAGGGCAAAAGCCTGTTCGCCCGCGACCTTCGACCGCGCGCTCGATTTCTGCATGGGCCATCGCTGGATCACGATCGGCGCGACGCTCGCCGTCTTCGCGCTGTCCATCGTCGGCATGGGCTTCGTGCAGCAGCAGTTCTTCCCGAGCTCCGACCGGCCCGAACTCATCATCGACTGGAACCTGCCGCAGAACGCCTCGATCCAGGACACCAACGACCAGATGGCGCGGTTCGAACGCGAAGTGCTCGCCGGCGACAAGGATGTCGATCACTGGTCGAGCTATGTCGGCGAAGGCGCCAAGCGTTTCGTGCTGTCCTTCGACGTGCAGCCCGCCAATATCGCCTTCGGCCAGATGGTGATCCTGACCAAGAGCATCGAGGCGCGCGACCGGCTGCACAAGAGCTATCAGGACTGGCTCCGCAAGGCTTTCCCCGGCACCGACGCCTTCGTGCATCCGATGGACATCGGTCCGCCCGTCGGCCGCCCGGTGCAATATCGCGTCAGCGGGCCGGACATCGGCAAGGTGCGCGATTACGCCCAGGCGCTCGGCAATATCGTCGCCAAGGACCGCCATCTCGGCGACCTGACCTTCGACTGGATGGAGCCGGCGCGCATGGTCCGGGTCAATGTGCTGCAGGACAAGGCGCGCACGCTCGGCGTGTCGTCGCAGGACATCGCCTCGACCATCAACAGCGTCGTCAATGGCGCGACCGTCACCCAGGTGCGCGACGACATCTATCTCGTCGACGTCATCGCCCGCGCCCGCGACAACGAGCGCGGCTCGGTCGAAACCCTGCAGAACCTGCAATTGCCGGCGGCGAACGGCCAGTCCGTGCCGCTCGCGGCCGTGGCCAATTTCACCTATGGGCTGGAGCAGCCGACGATCTGGCGGCGCTCGCGCCTGCCGACGATCACGATCAAGGTCGCCGTCACCGGCGCCGTGCAGCCCGCGACCGTGGTGACCGAACTGGCGCCGCAGGTGAAGACTTTTGCCGAGACTTTGCCGCCGGAATACAAGGTCGAGGTCGGCGGCGCGGTCGAGGAAAGCGAAAAGGCGCAGGGCCCGATCAACGCGGTCATGCCGCTGATGCTGTTCGTCATGGCGACGATCCTGATGATCCAGTTGCAGAGCTTCAGCCGGTTGATCCTGGTGTTCGCGGTGGCGCCGCTGGCGCTGATCGGCGTGGTCGCGGCTCTGCTGCCGAGCCATTCGCCGATGGGCTTCGTCGCCACGCTCGGCATTCTCGCCCTGATCGGCATTCTGATCCGCAATTCGGTCATCCTGATCGTCCAGATCGAGACTTTGCGCAAAGACGGCGCGGCGCCGTGGGACGCGGTGCGCGAGGCGACGCAGCACCGCATGCGGCCGATCATGCTGACCGCCGCCGCCGCGACGCTCGCGCTGATCCCGATCTCGCGCGAAATCTTCTGGGGGCCGATGGCCTATGCCATGATGGGCGGCATCGTCGTCGGCACGGTCCTGACGCTGCTTGTTCCTGCCGGCGCTCTATCTCGCCTGGTTCCGCATCAAGCGGCCGGAGGAAACTGGACATCCCGTCTGAGCGACGCCATTTAGAGGATCGCGCCCCGCAAAGGACGCGACGACCTCCGGGTTCCGATATGGCGCGTGAAAACATCTGGCTCTGGCTGGCGGGCGGGCTGGCCGTCGTGCTCGTCGGGCGGCGCGCTGGCGCTCTGGGCGGTCTATGGGCCGCTGGTTTTCGTCAACGCCCTCAACGCCGCCTGGACCTGCCTTTAGGACGATCATGGCCGACGCCCAACCCAAGCTTCAACCCAAGCCCGACAACCCAAGCCCGCGCGCACGCTCCTGCTGGTGGCGGGCGTCGCGGCCGCTCTCACTTTGTCCGGATTGGGCCTTGGCCTGTTGTTGCAGGAAAAGCCCGGCGCTCCGGCGCCCGTCGCGATCGGCGGCCCTTTCGTGCTGGAGAGCGGCGACGGCCAGAAGGTCTCGGACGCCGACCTGCGCGGAGCGCCCTTCCTGGTCTTCTTCGGCTACACCCATTGTCCCGACGTCTGCCCGACGACGCTGGCCCAGATTTCCGAAGTTCTGCGCGCCCTGGGGCCGGATGCGAAGATCAAGGTCGCGTTCGTCACGGTCGATCCCGAGCGCGATACGCCTCAACTGATGCGCGACTATGCCAGCAGTTTCGATCCGCGCATCATCGGCCTGTCCGGCGACCGCGCCGCCGTCGAGAAAGTCCTGGCCGAATATCGCGTCTATGCCCGCAAGGCCCCGGGCAAGGACGGCGAATACACGATGGATCACAGCGCCCTGATCTATCTGATGGACCGCGACGGCAAATTTTTACGCCCGTTCAATATCGAACGTCCGCCCGAACAGGCGGCGGCGGAGCTGCGGCCGCTGCTGTAAGACTGCTTTACCTTTGCGCCTCGACGAATTAAAGTCGGCGGGAACAAAGCTCGCAAAGGGACCTGTCATGACGGCGCATTCGGCCTTTCCCGGACTGAGCCGCCGGGCGCTCCTCGCCGCGCTGGCCGCCCTGCCCGCGCTTTCCGGCGTCGGCCTTTCCGGCGGCGCGCGGGCGCAGGACGCAAAGCCTCAGGGCGTCCTGCCGTCCTGGAACGACGGCCCGGCGAAAAAGGCGATTATCGATTTCGTGCGCGCCACCACCGATGAGGCGAGCCCGGCCCATGTCCCTCCCGAAGAACGGATCGCGGTGTTCGACCAGGACGGCACGCTCTGGGTCGAGCATCCGATTTATTCCCAGGTCGTGTTCTGCCTCGACCGCGTTCCCGCCGTCGTTGCGAAAAAGCCGGAACTCAAGCACGTCGAACCGTTCAAGACGGTGCTCTCGGGCGATCGCGAGGCGATCGCGAAGCTCACGCTGCATGATCTGGAAAAAATCGCGGTGGCGACGCTGACCGGAATCACGACCGAGCAATTCAACGCCGATGTGAAGGCCTGGATCGCGAGCGCCCGTCACCCACGCTGGAAGCGGCCCTATACCGAACTGATCTACCAGCCGATGCTCGAAGCCATGCTCTATCTGCGCCAGCACGGCTACAAGACCTATATCGTCACCGGCGGCGGACAGGATTTCGTGCGCGTCTATTCGGAACGGGTCTATGGCGTCCCGCCCGAGCAGGTCGTCGGCAGCGCGCTCGGCACGAAGCTCGGCCATGACAAGGACGGCGCGCCGTTCCTGACCAAGGAGCCCAGGCTGCTCCTCAACGACGACCACGCGGGCAAGGTCGAGGGCATTCATCTGATGATCGGCCGCAGGCCCCATGCGGCTTTCGGCAATTCGGTCGGCGACCGCGACATGCTGGAATGGACGGGCGCGGGCGACGGCGCGCACCTGAACATGCTGGTGCTGCATGACAATTCCGAGCGCGAATATGCCTACGGCCCCGCGCAGGGCCTGCCGGAAACCAGGATCGGAACGTTCAGCCAGGACCTCTACGACGAGGCGCAGAAAAAGGGCTGGACCGTCATCAGCATGAAAAAGGACTGGAACCGCGTCTTCGCCTTCGAGTGAGCGACGCGGGCGTCAATAAAAGCCGATCGGGAAATATTTCAGGTAAAGCTCGCTCAGGACGCCGCGCTCGTCGAGCTTTTGCAACGCCGCGTTGAGCGCGTGCCGCAGCGGCTCCTCGTCGGGCCGCACGGCGATGCCGATGCCCTCGCCGAAAAAGGCCGGCTCCAGATAGGGACCGCCCTGGAAGGCGCAGCAATCGCCGGAGCGCGGATCGTTCATCCACAGCGCAAGGCTGACCGCGTCGCCAAAGGCGAGGTCGATCTTCCTGTCGCGCAAAGCGGCCATCAAGGCGGCCCGGTCGGGAAAGCCCTGCACGGTCGAGCGCGCGAAAAACGTCTTCAGATAGGCCTCATGGGCGCTGCCGGCCTCGACGCCGATCTTCGCCTGCCTCAGGCCCTCCGGCCGGGCGTCGACCTTCCGCGCCCCGGCGAGCGAGACGAAACGCGCCGGCGTCAAATAATAGGGCGCGGTGAAGCGCACGCGCGTCCGCGTCGCTGGCGTGTCGCGCAGCGAGGCGACGATGGCGTCGCCCTCCTTGGCGTCGAGCGCATCGAGCAGATTGTCCCAGCGGCGCGGCTGGATCGTGCAATTCGCCTTCAGTTCGGCGCAGATCGCCCGCGCGAGGTCGATGTTGAAGCCGGCCAGCGCCCCGTCGGCGCCGAGGAACTCAAAAGGCGGATAATCGTCGGCGGTGAGGAAGCGGATCTGGTTCGGCGCGTCGGCGCCGGCCGCCACGGGGCGGTTCTGGGGGTCGAACAAGGCCGGCGGCGGCGCGCCGGCGCCTTGCGGCGCGGCCAAGGCCGAGAGGCTCGCAAGCGGCAACGCCGTAAACCACCAAAGGCTTAGCCAAAACAGCTTGGCCGCGGCCGTAAATTGACGGATAAATGATCCTCGCCCGCGCCTGGTCAAGTTCCGTTCCGATCGGCTCATGAGTTCTGGTTCTTTATATAGCAGCGGCGGCCGATTTGAACCTGCCGGCGAGGCCGATTGGCCGCCTGAAATCGCCTTTCTCGCCAGCGCGGGCGTCGATCCGCGAAGGCTCGACCATGCGGCGCGGCGGGCGAAGGATCAAGGCGTCGGCGGCGACGAAATCCTGATCGCCGAGGGGCTGGTCGAAGAAGGCTTCTATTATGCCGCGCTCGCCCGGCGCCTGAACTGCCCCAATGTCGAACGCGCGGCCTCGCTCGCGCCCGGCTTCGATTATCGCGCCGCGCTGCGCGCCAGCGTCGCCCGCGCCGATCCCGCGCGCGAGGATTTCGACTGGCTGATGGCGCCGCGCGGCGGCCAGGTGCGAAAGCTTCTCGCGCCTCGGAGCCGGCGAAGGCCAGCGCATCGCGATCTGCGCGCCAAAAATCTTTTCGGCGCTGGTCGCGCCAAGGGGCGCACGCGCCTTGTCCGACGACGCCAGCTTCGCTCTCTCGCGCGCCGATTCGCGGCTCAGCGCCAATGCGCCGCAATTGCGCTGGAGCAATATCGCCAGCCTCCTGCTCAGCCTCGTCGTGATGGCCGGTCTGGCGGCGCTGTCGCCGGCGCTGCTGGCGGTCGCCTCGCTGTTTCTCTCGGCCCTGTTTCTCGGCGGCGTCTATATCAGGCTATGCGCCTTCACGGCGGGCCGGGCGACGTCTCACGGCGCGCGCCCCGAAACTAAGCGATCGCGAGCTGCCGACCTATACGATCATCGCGCCGATGCATCGCGAGGCGGAAGTCGCGGCGCAGTTCCTGGACGCCGTGCGCGCGCTGGACTACCCGCCCGCCAAGCTCGATGTGAAGATCGTGCTGGAGCACGACGACACTGGAAACCGAGAAGGCGCTGCGCGCCGCCACGCCCGCCGCCTTTTGTCGAGATTGTCGTCGCCCCGCCGGGCGCTCCGCGCACCAAGCCCCGCGCGCTCAATGTGGCGCTGCCGCTGGCGCGCGGGCGCCTGCTCGCTATTTTCGACGCCGAGGACCGGCCCGAGCCTGACCAATTGCGGATCGCGGCCGAGAATTTCGCCGCAGCCGGCCCGCGCGTCGCCTGCCTGCAGGCGCGCCTCGCCATCGACAATGGCGACGAGGTGGTTTCTGCCCTATTTCTTCGCCATCGGCTACGCGACCCTGTTCGACGTCATC
Source organism: uncultured Alphaproteobacteria bacterium (assembly GCA_963811975.1). GTDB lineage: Bacteria > Pseudomonadota > Alphaproteobacteria > Rhizobiales > Beijerinckiaceae > Rhodoblastus. Next base: position 162,535 of record CAWETR010000015.1, on the reverse strand, counting down.
AATCCGGGCCTCGCCGCGCTCGGCCTGCCCTTGCCGCTCGGGGGCACCTCCAATCATTTCCGCGGCATTAGGTAGCAGTCACACGTAGGCGAAAAACTATCGATTTTTGCTAAGCCTTCGATTTTTCCCGTTATCAAGATCATGGCGGTTATGTAAAAATATCATCATTGAATTGTATTTGTCAGGTTGAAAATGAAATATGCAATCATGACGGCGTTACTACTATCGGTGATTGAAATATCACCGGCTTCAGCCTCTGACGCTAATTCTGATAATGGGCAAAAATCATGCGATGAAATCGCTAGATCCGTTCTTTATGCCGTTCATCGAAAGGAAAATAGTAGAGACACAATTATCGAAACGCGGTCAACGATAACGTTCAACATAACAAAACAATGGGGAAATGCTTTTGGGGGCCGGCTGGCCAGTTCATATAGCTTTTTTGTTGATACATTCGAAAACGGCTCGTTCGTCGAACGTTCAGAAATTCAAACCTTTTATTGTGTACTCGATGATGCGGGTAGGATTATCCATATTACGACTTCGTTTAAATAGGTGGTGCTGAGAAGCGATTGCCCATAATCAAAAATCGCTCGAATTTCACGTCGATAGGTTTCCGTAAAGGCAAAAGAAAGTTGGCGGCGACGACATTTTTTTGGATGTCGTCATCGTCGACTCGCCGCGCAATTGACGCGATGACGATTTCGCCCACCAAGAATTCGAAGCACCATTGCGACCGCGGTCTCGATCGCAAATTAGCCCTACGATCGAAATCCTACTTGCCGCTCTGTGACGCCAGGAAAACGAGTCGGAAATAAATCATCAGCAAAAACCGATGCCGCATCAGCGATTTATCGCTGATGCGCGAAAACCACACTGCGAAAAAGTGACGAAAACCGACGCGGCATCGAAATTGTCCTGCCTATCGCCAACGGCCTGGCGGTTTTACGGCGCCAAGACTGCAGCTTGACGGATCGCACGCCCTCGCTCAGGCTCACGGTGCATCGGGCCTCCGGGCTCGCTCTCATCAAACGAGGCGACAATGCCGACAACGCAGGATGGCGTCATCCAGCGCATGGAGACGCTTGGCTTCAAGGTCCGCGATCTGCATCGCACGATCAGCACGGCGCTCTTCGAGATCGAAGACGCCATGGATGAAATTCGCAAGGATATCGTCCGGAACGAACACCAGACGAAAGAAGCGCCGGCGCAACCAAAGCCGCAATGGCGACGATGCTGCGGCCGGCGATACCCCCGTCGACGTGCCCGTCGCCAATATCCCGACCGCGGCCGCGCCGGCTCCGACGGCCATTCAGGCGCCGCAGCCAGACCATCAGGCGCCGGTGCGCCGTCCAACGCTCGAGTTCATCCAGCTCAAGGTCCTGGCCATGGCGACCGTGCCTGTTCCTTCGTCCGAGCTCCACAAGGCGTCAATCGCAGCGGGACGTAAAAAATCCGGTTCGGACCGGTCGTTGGCCAATCTTCGTCTCGGTGGTTTCGCGGTTTGCACGAAACGCCGCTGGACAATAACAGATGTCGGCCGCCAGCAGTTCGTCATGCTTAAGAATATTTACGAAGAGGCATCGTAAAATAAAAGCGGTGCCTGCTGACACAGACACCGCTTCTGATGCGGATGTAGCTTAATGACAAAGCGTTCAGTCTAACCACCTGGAAGACGCGGGTTGAATTCCCGCCATCCGCTCAAAAAACTAAACGCCATCTCTTGAAGGAGAGCATAAAGCTTCGCCACAAGAGAAAACTATCACGATATACCGCGCCGGTAAAGCCAGCACGAACGGGAAAGGATTTTGCGATGCCTGACATTTTTTCCAAGGAAATCGCCGCTTTGGGCTTGATGTTCTCTGTTTGTTCCGATTACGGTACAGTCGGATCGGAGCGTTGGTCCAATGGTTGGTCAGTCGGAGGAGTTTCGCCAGCGTAATGACGGCAAAGGACAGCATTTCCTGCTGTCGGCCGCCGCGCGAAGTTTGTCGCTCATCCAGGTCGCGAGACTGACCGACGACCAGGCGTTTGCCCTGTTCAAGCGGATCCGCTGGACTGAAACGAATGGCGAGGCCGCCTGCCCGCATTGTGGCTGCCTGGCCGTCTACGAATACAAGACGCGACGGATCTTCAGCTGTAAATCCTGCACGAAGCAATTCAGTGTGACGTCCGGCACGATCTTCCATAATCGAAAGCTGCCGATTGCGACCATCCTCCTCGCGATCGCCCTCTTCACCAACGGCGCAAAGGGACATCCCGCGTTGCAGTTGTCGCGTGAACTCGGGTCCAATACAAGACGGCCTACGTCCTGGAGCATAAAATCCGCGAGGCGCTTGGCGCCGAGACCGCCGAGCGAACCGCTTCCGGCGTCGTCGAGGTCGATGGCGCCTATTTCGGCGGCCATATCAGAAAGGCGAATTGGGCCGAGAATCGCGTCGACCGCCGGCTCGGAAAGAACCAGAACGGAAAGCGTCGCGTGGTCATCATCATGCGCGAGCGCAACGGCCGATCGCTGCCATTCGTCGTCAAATACGAGCATCACGCCGTGCCGACGCTCTCCGTCCGGATAGAGCCAGGCAGCACGGTTCATGCCGACGAGGCCCGGTCCTGGGATCCGCTTTATTACGAGGGCCTCGATCTCAAGCGGATCAACCACGAGGAGTGCTACAGCGACGGCGACGCCTGCACGAACAACGCCGAAAGCTATTTTTCACGCCTGCGCCGGGCGGAGATCGGCATTCATCATCACATCGCCGGGCCCTATCTTGGGGCCTATGCGCATGAAATGGCCTGGCGCGAAGATACGCGCCGGATCAATAACGGCGTTCAGTTCCTGCTCATGGGAATGGCTGCGCTGACGCATACGCCATCGGCACAGTGGATGGCGTATTGGCAGAAGAGGGGCAAAGGGACAGAGCGAGCTAAGCCTAATCAGCGATCCTGATCCATCGAGTCGCTGAAGGCTGTGCTTCGGTAGCGTTTGCGGTTTATACCTGTTATGGTATAATCAAATATGACCGATAGTGAAAAATCGCTCGTCTGGATAGGAAACAGCAAGAAGGATCTGTTGGCGCTTCCGCTCGACGTGCGGAAGTTTTTTCGGCCACGCCCTCGACTTCGCTCAACGTGGAGATCGCCATGACGCCGCGAAGCCGCTCAAAGGCTTCGGTGGAGCTGGTGTTCTGGAAGTCGTCGAAGACGACACTGGCGGTACATATCGTGCCGTCTACACCGTAAAATTCGCGGAAGCAGTTTTTGTCCTTCACTGTTTCCAGAAAAAGAGCAAAAGGGGAATAGCCACACCGAGAGAGGATATGGACATCATTCGCGCCAGGCTGAAGGTGGCTGAAACGCAAGCAAAGGAGCTGCGACATGGCAAAGCACATGAGTGAACACATTGAGATCGAAGATAGCTCGGGCAATGTTTTTGCCGATCTCGGCTTGCCCGATGCCAACAGGCTCAAAATCAAGTCTGGGCTGGTGATTGAAATCACTCGTGCCGTGCGTCGCCTCGGCCTAACCCAAGAAGAAGCGGGACAGCGCATGGGCATTCCGCAACCGAAAGTATCAGGTATGATGCGAGGCGACTTTGCTAATCTGTCCGAACGCAAGCTGATGGAGTGCTTGAACCGCCTCGGCTACGACATCGAAATTAAGGTCCATCCCGCGGTTGAGCTCAATCGGACGTCTGACGCTCGAAGTCGCCTGAAAGGAAGATTTTCATGCTGAGCCGTTGCTGGCATAGATTCATTTTTAAGTGAATATGTTTAGATCGCGTCGAAAGAATGGTAGACGGAATACTCCAGACAAAATTCCTGTCGGCCACATCGGACTCGATCAATCTTCAAGCGCCGCATTTCCCGCAATGCCTTCGACGCCCGCTTGGTGACATCCGCAAGAAATCGCCGATCGGCTGCCTGCTTGCCCTCGACCTGACAGATCGCCTCGGCCAACTCGCGCGTCGTCATCGGCTTCGGTGCCTTGCGAAGCTGCTCGGTCAGGAATTGGCGCAGCTCGTTCCGATAGAACAGGTTGATTCGGGAACCGCGGGCAGTCTTTCCTTCCAGATCGCCGGTTAAAGCCAAAGGCGTCGAGCGTGCGGTCGATCGCCTCGATGTCGCCGGCGATGACCGCCATCTGCTCACGCAGGTCGGCCGACTGACTTAAGGAGATTTGCCCCGCTTCTTGAGCAGGCCGGAAATGACGTGCTGGTTCTCGTCGCTCATGACGACAATGATAATTCGACCGCTACCCGCCGCCCAGTAGGGGTAATGTGTGACTGCTACCTAATGCCGCATTTCCGCACCGATATCCTGCGCCGGATCGTCGGCTGGGACGCCTGGAACGTCACGGAAGACGCCGACCTCGGCCTGCGCATCGCCCGGTTCGGCTACCGGGTCGGCACGATCGAAGCCACGACCTTCGAGGACGCGCCGTCGCAATTCGCCAATTGGATGGGCCAGAGGTCGCGCTGGATGAAGGGCTGGATGCAGACCCTGTCGGTCTTTCTGCGCACGCCGCGTCGCCATTGGCGGAAATCGGCGCCGGGCAGATATTTCGCGGCCTTTGCATGATGTCGAGCCTGCTCGCCGGCCCGTTGTTCGGCCCGTTTTACGGCCTGCGGCTGGCCCGGGACCTGATTTTCGGCGAATTGCTCGCGCCGCCCACGATTCGAGCGTCTCGCGCTTGCGAGCGTCAACCTCGCCATCGCTATGTTCGGCTCGCTGGCTTTCGTCCTGCCCGCCTTGCTCGCGATGAAGCGGCGCGGTCTCAGGGCCTCGCCGCTGCTGCTGCTGACGCCGCTCTATCTTGCGTTGCAGACCGTCGCCGCCTGGCTGGCCTTATGGCAATGGACGCGAAAACCCTTCGTCTGGAACAAGACCGCCCATTTCCCCCGCCCGAAAGCGGGGATCAGGCCGGGACGGCCGCGACGAACTTGCCCGCCAGCGCGTCGGCGATCAACGCGCGGGTGTTGTCCACGCCGTAAAGCGCCACGAACGAGCCGAAGCGCGGGCCGCGCTCCTCGCCCAGCAGCACCTGATAGAGCATGGCGAACCAGTCGTTCGACACGCCCGGCTTTTCCGGCGTCGCGCCCTTGGCGGCAAAATTCTGGTAGCGCGGGATCGGCCGCGCCACGTCATAGAGCAAGGTCTGGACGTCCTCGGCGCTCGGGTTTTGGCGGCAGGCCCGCGAGCGCCGCGGCCAGCGCCTCGAGCGCCTCGCGCTCCACCGCGTCGGCGGCGCGATAGACTTTTTTCGGCCGCACGAAATCGCGGAAATAGATCACCGCATAGCCGATCATCCGGTCGAGACGCGGATATTGTTCCGGGCTCGCCTCGGGCGCATAGCGACGCAGGAAGCCCCACAGCACGGCGGGGTCCTCGCTGTTGGCGACCGCCGCCAGGTTGAGCAGCATCGCAAACGAAATCGCGGTCTTCTTCGCCTCGCCGCCATGGGCGATGAATTCGGGCGGCGGCGGATCGCCGGCATGGATGTGCCAGGCCGGATTGCCGAGCCGCAATTTCCAGTCCTGGCGCGGATAGGCGTCGAGAAAGGCGAGATATTCATCGACCGCGCGCGGAATGACGTCGAAATAGAGCTTTTTCGCCTCGCGCGGCTTCCAGTACATGAAGAACGACAGCGATTTCCGGGCTGGCGTAGCGCAGCCATTCGTCGATGGTCAGGCCGTTGCCCTTCGACTTGGAAATCTTCTGGCCGTTCTCGTCGAGGAACAATTCGTAATTGAAGCCTTCCGGCGGCGCGCCATCGAGCGCGCGGGCGATCTCGCCGGACAGCTTGACGGAATCGATCAGGTCCTTGCCGGCCATTTCGTAGTCGACGCCGAGCGCGCACCAGCGCATCGCCCAGTCGGGCTTCCATTGCAGCTTGCAATGGCCGCCGGTGACCGGCGTCTCGAACCGCTCGCCCGTATCCGGATCGCGCCAGGCGACCAGTCCGCGCGCGACGTCGATCTCCTCCAGCGGAACCTGCATGACGATTCCGGTGTGCGGATGGATCGGCAGGAACGGCGCATAGGACGCCGCGCGCTCGGCGCGCAGCGAGGGCAGCATGATCGCCTGGATCGCCTCATAGCGCGCGAGCATCTTCAGCAGCGTCGCGTCGAAGCGGCCGGACTGGTAATAATGCGTCGCGGAGCCGAATTCGTAATCGAAGCCGAAGGCGTCGAGAAAGGCGCGCAGCCGGGCGTTGTTGTGCTCGCCGAAGCTCGGATATTCGCCGAACGGATCGGGCACCTGGGTCAGCGGCTTGCCGAGATGGGCGGCGACCAGCTCCTTGTTGGGAATATTCTCCGGGACCTTCCGCAAGCCGTCGAGATCGTCGGAAAAGGCCAGCAGATGCGTCGCGATCCGGCCTTCGGTCAGCGTCTCGAAGGCGTGGCGCACCATGGTCGTGCGCGCGACCTCGCCGAAAGTGCCGATATGGGGCAGGCCCGACGGGCCGTAGCCGGTCTCGAACAGCACCTGTTTCTGCCCGGTGCGCTCCACCCTCTGCACGAGCTTTTTCGCCTCCTCGAACGGCCAGGCGTTCGATTGGCGGGCGAATTCGGCGAGCTGGGACGCGATCTCGGTCATTCCTTCATTCCCCGGCGGGCGATCCGCCGTTTTGTTCTTTCGGAGGGGTCTGTTTTTAGCCGCTGCGCGCCGCTGGCGGAAGGGCAAAAAACATGCTGTAAATCGGCCAATCCGCCCGGAGCAGCATTTTGGCCCTGATTTACAAAATCCTCGCAGCGGACGCCTGGCGCGCGGCGCTCGCGCGCGGCGTCTTCGACGGCGCCGGAATCGATCTCGCCGACGGCTACATCCATTTCTCGACCGCCGCCCAAGTCGAGGAGACCGCCGCCCGCCATTTCGCCGGCCAGAACGATCTGGTTCTCGTCGCGGTCGAAGAGGCGGATCTCGGCGACAAGCTCGTTTACGAACCGTCGCGCGGCGGCGCGCTGTTCCCGCATCTTTATGCGCCGCTGCCGACGGCGCTGGCGCGTTTCGCGCGTCCCCTCCACCGCCGCGCCGATGGCGCGCTTGATTTTTCCGGAATGATGGAATGATGGGTTTTTTCGATTCCCTCGCGCTGCCCCTGCTTCATTCCATCGACGCCGAGCGCGCGCACAAGATGACGGTGTTCGCGCTGGAGCGCCTGCCGCTGCCGCCCGTTCCGGCCGACCATGATTATCTGGCGCAAAATGTGTTCGGCCTCGACTTTCCCAACCCGCTCGGCATGGCGGCGGGCTTCGACAAGGACGCCCGCGTCCCCGACGCGCTGCTGCATCTGGGCTTCGGATTCACCGAGGTCGGCACGCTGACGCCGCGCCCGCAGCCCGGCAATCCGAAGCCGCGCCTGTTCCGGCTGCACGAGGATCGCGGAGATCATCAACCGCTTCGGCTTCAACAACGGCGGCCACGACGCGGCGCGCGAGCGGTTGCTGGCGCGTTCGGCCCAGGGCGGGATCGTCGGCGTCAATATCGGCGCCAACAAGGATTCGACCGACCGCGCTGCCGATTATGTCGCCGGGATCGAGGCCTTCGCCGACGTCGCGTCCTTCTTCACGGTGAACGTCTCTTCGCCAAACACGCCCGGATTGCGCGATCTGCAGCAGGCGGCGGCGCTCGACGACCTGCTCGCCCGTGTGCTCGACGCCCGCGACGCCTATGCCGCCGCCGGGCCGCGCCGGCCGGTGCTGCTGAAGATCGCGCCGGATGTGGCTCTGGGCGATCTCGACGATGTCGTGCGCGTCGCCCGCACGCGCGGCGTCGACGGCATGATCGTCTCCAACACCACGATTTCCCGGCCGGATTCCTTGCGCGACGACGCCCGCCGCGAGAACGGCGGCCTTTCCGGCGCGCCGCTGTTCTCGCTGTCCACGCGCATGCTTGCCCAGACCTTCGTGCGCGTCGAAGGCCAGTTTCCGCTGGTCGGGGTCGGCGGCGTGGATTCGCCCGAGGCGGCCTGGGCCAAGATCGAAGCCGGCGCGACGCTCGTCCAGCTTTATTCCGCGCTGGTCTATGAAGGCCTCGGCCTCGTCGCGCGCATCAAGGAAGGGCTGGTCGCGCATATGAAGTCGCGACGCCTGCACCAGATCGGCCCGGCCATCGGCAGCGGCGTCAACGACTGGCTGTGACCGGGCGGGCCGCCGCCATTCCCTTCACGATCCCGGCCATTCGCTCCGCTTCGATCCCGATCTCACGCAACTGCCCGGTCGCAGAAGCGATCGCCCCGCAAAAGAACAGGCCCGGTTCGGCGGTCGGCTTGCCGCTCACGAGCGGTTTCCCCTGAGCGTCGAGCACGCCTCTGACGTCGGGCAGCAGCCCGCGCAGGTCGGGGCGGAAGCCGGTGGCGAGCAGGAGCGCGTCGAACCTTTCGGCGCCTTCGTCCTCGAACACGACGCCATCGGCCGTGAGGCGGTCGATGCCGCCGCGAACTTTGATCGCGCCCGCGCGGATGGCGGCCACAGTTCCGACGTCGAGCAAGGGCACGCGACCGTCCTCCTCGACCATTTGCCGCGGTCCCTTGGCGGCGCGCTTCAGGCCGAGGCTCTCGATCGGGCCGATCGCGAGGCGGATCGCGGGCGCATTGATGAAATCGGCGACGTGGGCGGAAGGCGATTCTGCGCGATCGCCCAGGTCAGGACCGGCAGCCCCAGCAGATCGCGCGGCAGGATGTTGACGGGCCCTCGAACGGACAGCGTGACGTCGACGCGGGCTTCGGCAAGATCGAGGGCGATTTCGCCGCCCGAATTGCCGAAGCCGACCACGAGCACGCGCTTTCCGGCATAGGGTCGCGGATTGCGATAGGCGCTGGAATGCAGGACCTCGCCCCTGAACGCTTCCATGCCCGGCCATGACGGCGAAAAAGGAAAGTCCGCCCAGCCGGTCGCAACGACGGCGACAGGCGCGCGATAAGCCTGCGCGCCGGCCTCGACGCGCCAGAACTCGCCCTCGCGCCTGATCGTCGTGACGGCGGAATTGAATACCGGCTTGAGATTGAACCGCGCCGCATAGAGCCCGAGATAATCGACGAATTGCGCGCGCGAGGGATAGCGTCCATAGGCCTTTGGCATGGCGAGCCCGGGCAAGCCGGAATGGCTGCGATCCGTGTGCAAATGCAATCGATCGTAATGACGCCGCCAGACCGACCCGATTTTGTCGGCCTTGTCCAGAAGAACGGCGTCCAGGCCTTGCCGCTTCAGGCTCGCAGCCATGGCGAGGCCCGCCGGGCCGGCGCCGACGATGACGGCATCGGGATTTTCCAAGGCTCCTCCCCCACCGAGCCGCTCTCCGCAGATTGCAGCGTACGCCCATTTGGCTTTGCAGGAAATGCCGGCGCTTCGCCGGGGGGCGGATCTTTTGATCGCTTGAGTTTTGCAGGCGCTGGGCTAGGCTCGATTCAGCCTGAACTGACCGAGGAGAATTCCTGTGGTCGACGCCAGAAAATTTGCCCTGTCGGGAGCCGCGGCCCTTTGCAGCAAGCTGGCCCGGAACATGGCGGCGCAACAGATCCTGTTCAACGCTTTCCGCATCAACCGATCAGAGGCGCGCGCCATTCTGCTCAACGAGGACCTCCGATTTATCGCTTATTGCCTGGCGAGAAGAGATTGGTCCCGATCCCAAATCATGCAGGACTTATGGGTGTGTTTTGAACTGGGCGAGAAAACCGGCGGATATTTCGTGGAATTCGGGGCGACCAACGGCCTCAGGAACAGCAATACGTGGCTCCTTGAAAAGAAGCTGGGCTGGAAAGGCATTCTGGCCGAACCGAACCCGCTCTGGCATTCCGATCTGGCCGCCAACAGAACGTCCTGCATCGAGCACAAATGCGTTTCGGCGGCGTCCGGCGGAGTCGTCACTTTCATAACGACCGACAACACCGATCCCGAGCTCAGCGCGATTGCCGATTTTTCTGGCGGCGATCATTTTGCGCTGACGCGAAGTCAGGGCGAGCGCATCCAGGTCGAAACCATTTCATTGGACGACCTGCTCGAAAAATACGAAGCGCCATCCTCGATCGACTATCTTTCGATCGACACCGAAGGAAGCGAGTTCGAAATATTGTCTTCTTACAGCTTCAGACATCGTTTCAAGACAATTTCGGTAGAAACCAACAAGACAACCGAAGACAAGATACATCAGATCCTCGTCTCCAGGGGATACAGGAGGGTCTTCAAACAATTTTCCCAATGGGACAGTTGGTATGTCTCGGAAGAGCTCAGAGATGGAAGGACAATTTCCATCATCGCGCCGGACTCATGATCTTTGCGCTGGCGACTACGCGTAAACCCGCCGGGTCAGCGCGGCGCTGCGCGCGCGAAAAACATTGTCGATGAACAGGCGCGCGCTTTCCGGCCAGGTATAAAGCGCGGCGTGGGCGCGGCAGTCTTCGCGCGAAAGCTTGAGCGCGCCGAGGCAGGCCGCCCCCAGATCCTCGCTCAGGACGCCGATGCGCGGATCGGTGACGACGTCGATCGGGCCGGGGACGGGAAAGGCCGCGATCGGCGCGCCGCAGGCGAGCGCCTCGATCATGACATTGCCGAATGTGTCGGTGCGGCTGGGGAAGACGAAAACATCCGCCGCCGAATAATAGGGCGCGAGTTCGGCGCGCGTCCTCATGCCGACGAAATGCGCGTCGGGGAAGCGTTCCTGCAACGGAAGTCGCGCCGGGCCGTCGCCGACCACGATCTTCGACCCCGGCAGGTCGAGCGACAGGAAGGATTCGATGGTTTTTTCCGGCGCCACGCGGCCGCAATAGAGAAAGAACGGACGCGGCAGGCGCGCCAGCTCGGCCGGGACATCCTCGACCGGCCGGAACAGGGTCTGGTCGACGCCGCGCGGCCAGAGCATCGGGCGCTGGAAGCCGCGCGCGGCGAGATCGTCGGCGAGCGTCTGGGTGGCGACCATCAGGCCGGCGCTGCCCGAATGGAACTTTCGCAGCGCGGCATAGGACCAGGCGGCGGGAATCGGCCAGCGCGCCTCGACATATTCGGGAAAGCGGGTGTGATAGGAGGTGGTGAACACTTCGCCGTTGCGCGGGCACCAATAGCTGGCGGCGACGCCGAGCGGGCCTTCGGTGGCGATATGGATATGGTCCGGCCGGTGCGCGCGAATCCGTTCGCCGACAGCCTTCGGGCTCGTCAGCGCGAGGCGGATTTCCGGGTAGGACGGCGCGGCGATGGTGAAGAACTGCTCCGGCCCGATCACCACGAATTCATGGCCGAGTTGCTCGCCGGCCGCGATCAGGTTGGAGATCGTGACGACGACGCCATTGACCTGCGGACGCCAGGCGTCCGTGACGATGCAGATTTTCATGCGGCGGCGTCCCCGGGCGTTCGATGCGAATTCCGGCAAGCATCCGCGGAAGAGCCGCGGTCCGCAGCCGGGCGAAGGCGCCCGTCTCGCCGCATGACGGCGGGTCGGCAACGCCAGGGAAACGTGGGGTCGCAAGCGCTCATGGCCCACCGGTAGCAGTCCGATATGACCGAAATAATAAACGACGCCCCGGCCCCGCCGGAGCGTCACAAACCGGGCGGGCGCGCGCCGGTTTTCGCCGTTTCAGGCCTTGTTTCAGGCCTTGCCGCGCATGTTCAGCAGGCGCAGCGCCAGCCAGACCGGGATCACGATGGCCGCGCCCGCGACGAGATATTCGGCAATGCTGCGAATCGCATCGAACCCCATGGCCCAGAAGTGTTCGACGATATTGCGCAGGCCGACGAGAACGTCGAACGGCCTGATGTCGAACACGACCAGGAAGAAGCCGACGATCAGCGACAGGAACAGCAGCCGCACCGCCACCGACGACGGCGAGCCGCCGAGGAAACGCTCCAGTTCGCTGGGCGGCGGACGATTCGCCGCCGCGAGATCCGCCTCGCGGGGCTCGAACGGGTGGCGCGCCGGGCTGTTCTGTTCGGTCATGAAAAAACCTCGGGGAAGGACGTCGGGACTCAGAGATTGGACGGCGGCGGCTTGTCGCCGGACTCGCGGAACAATTGCAGCATACGGCGCATGAAACGCTCGGCGCGGTCAAGCGCGCGGTCGAATCGGCGGTCTTCCTCGTCCTGCGCCGTCTGGGGGGACGACGGCGCAGCCGCTTTCAACCCGGCGTTCTCCCTGGCGAGACGGTCGATCTCGGCCTGCAACGCGGCGCGTTCGTCGGCGCCGGCGCGGCACTGGACCTGGCCGGACGACGACGGTGCAAAGCGATGTCTGCCCGGTCCGGGTGTCGAGCCGCAGGAAGCCGTCGGCGACCGGCGTCATCGCGAACCGCCCATTGGCGGAATCGCCCGCATCGGTTGGCGCGGCAGGCGCCTCCGCCCGCGCCGGAGCGCTCCCGACAGCGAGCGCGATCGGGAGCACAATGACGCCCAGAATTCCGTAAAAGCGCGGAAAGCCGGCCAGATCCTTCATCACGATCGCGCGCCTTTCCGGCCGGATCGGGACCGGCCTTGCGCCGATGCGGCCAAGCGGCCCCGGCGGGGTTGATTTCGCCCTAGAGATAAGGGGAGCCCGCCCCGGCGCCAGAGGATTGCCGAAATTTAATCGCCGATCGCGCCGGCGGCGAGATCGCTCATCGCCTCGATGCGGGCGGCGGCGATCACCGCCTGGGTGCGGCTCTCGACCCCGAGCTTCTGCAGAATCGCCGAGACATGGGCCTTCACCGTAGCCTCGGACACCGAAAGCTCATAGGCGATCTGCTTGTTGAGCAGGCCTTCCGACAGCATCATCAGCACCCGCACCTGCTGCGGCGTCAGCGAGGCGAGCCGCCGGACGCTGTCCGCCGTATCGCGATCGACCGGGCCGTTCAGGTCGACGTCGGCCGGCGCCCACAAATCGCCCGCCAGGACGGAGCGGATCGCCATCTGCATGGTTTCCATGTCGGTGCTTTTCGGGATGAAGCCGGACGCGCCGAAATCGATGCAGAGTCGAATGACGTTGCGTTCCTCGCGGCCGGACACAACAACGACCGGGGCGCTCGGATATTGCGCGCGAAGCATCATCAGGCCGGAATAGCCGCGAACGCCCGGCATGGCGAGATCCAGCAGGATCAGATCGACTTCGGAATTGGCCTCGAGCGCCTTGGTCACGTCTTCAAGAGCGCCGCATTCCACGATATCCGCCCCCGCCACGGCATTGGCGACGGCCTGGCGCAACGCGCCCCGGACCAGCGGGTGATCATCGGCGATTAAAATACGCGTTGTCTGATGCTCCACTCTTCACCACCTCAGGCACGAGACATTAACGCCAGCCCACGCCCGAGGCGCCGGTCGGCCACAACACTTGTCAATTGTACTTCTTTCTTTTCCATACTCAAGTCGAATAGCCATAAAGGAGGATTTTCATCCTGCAGGGTCGCGAAAAGGGGACGAGGATTCCCTTCGCAATTGCGAAGAAACTCTACATCGTCTGCGCGAAAAGCCGCGTCACGGGGACGGAAAACCGGAGGCTTTCGATACGGCCCGCGGGCTCTAGTTATCACAATGCGATGGAATGTCAGCTTTTTCGCCGCCGCCTGTTACGGCCCGCGAGGGATCAGGCGCTCGCGCAGGGCGCGCGCCAGGCGTCGGCGGCGCGCAGGTCCGCCTCGCGGCGGAAAAGGTAGTCCCGCGTGATCGGCAAGGCCGCGAAGCTTTTGACAAGCTGAAACTGCAGCACCGCGCAGCCCTGGTAACGGAAGGCGCATTGCGACGCGGCGAGGTAATATTCCCAGATCCGGCAGAAGCGCTCGCCATGGATCGCCCGCGCCTCGTCGCGATGCGCCTGGAAGCGCGCGCGCCAATGTTCGAGCGTCAGCGCGTAATGGTCGCGCAGGCTCTCCAGATCGGCCACGACGAGGCCGGCGCGGGCGAGAGCCGGCGCGATTTCGGCGAGCGAGGGAATATAGCCGTCCGGGAAGATATATTTGCGGATCCAGGGACTGGTCGGCGCCGGGGGCGAGAAATGGCCGATGGTATGGATCAGCGCCACGCCGTCCTCCGTGAGCAGGTCGGCGACGCGCTGGAAATAAAGGTCGTAGTTCTGCGGGCCGACATGTTCGAACATGCCGACGGAGACGATGCGGTCGAAGCGGCCCTCGACCTCGCGATAATCCTGCAGGGCGAACTTGACCCTGTCCGCCAGCCCTGCCGCCTCCGCCCTGTCCCGGGCGATCTTGAGCTGCTCGCGCGACAAGGTCACCCCGAGGACTTCGGCGCCGCAGACGCCCGCGAGATAAAGCGCCATGCCGCCCCAGCCGCAGCCGATGTCGAGAACCTTCTGGCCCGGCGAAATCGCGAGCTTGGCGGCGATATGGCGCTTCTTGGCCTGTTGCGCGGCGTCGAGCCCGGCGGAGGGCGTCTCGAAATAGGCGCAGGAATATTGCAGGTCGTCGTCGAGGAACAGCCGGTAGAGCCGCGCGTCGAGGTCGTAATGATGCGCGGCGTTGGCGCGGGCGCGGCGCGGCGCGACGCCCGGACCCCAGCCTTGCCGCAAACGCCGCAGATGCTGCTGCACGGCCAGGAACTTCGGGCCGCCGGGCTCGACGATGTTCTGCGCGCCGAGCGCCAGCAGGTCGCACAGGTCGCCCCGCGTCGGCTCGACCCGCCCGTCGGCGTAAAGCTCGCCGAGCGCGAGTTCCGGATTGCGCATCAGGTCCCAGGCGGCGCGCCAGTCCGAGAACCGGAGGCCGCAGAACGGCGGACCGCCGTCGCCGATGACGAACGCCGCCCCCTTGAACGGCTGAACCTCCAGCGTCCCCTTCTGGATCAGCCGGCGCAAAAATCCTTGCAACATAACCGACATCGCCCGACCAAAATCCCTTAACGCCAAGACCGCCTTTCTTGTTCGATCGACAAGATATGGTATTGCGCTCCTGGAAACGCGAGGGTCGACGCGGCTCGACGTTTCTTAGTTTTTCCTGCAGCTTCGGCTCAGGTCGTGACGCCGGGCATGCCGCCTTTTTAGGCGTCCTCGCGCGTCGGGGGCGCCAAGGTCTTAAGCTGCGGCGCTTGCCAATGCTGAAAAAAACGCCAAAAATGATCCAGCGCAAAGAAGGCCCGCATCCGCTGTGGTTTGTTGGCCCTGACTGGGCGAGCCTCTCATCTTGGCCGCAAATGCGACAAAGAGACACTCGCCGGAGCGGAAGAAAGCCTGTATAGCAGGCCGTCGCTTGAGAATAAGTTCAGCCGCGACGAGCGCCCGCACAGCGGCGCCCGGGGGCCAGAGGACAGCGAAATGGATTATCGGCAGGTTTTCGACGACGCGATCGGCACGCTCAAGACCGAGCAGCGCTACCGCGTCTTCGCTGATATCGAACGCAACGCCGAGCGGTTCCCGCACGCGATCTGGCGCGACGAAAACGGCGCCGAGCAGGACATCACGATCTGGTGCTCGAACGATTATCTCGGCATGGGCGTCAACCCCGAGGTCATCGCGGCGATGAAATCGGCCACGTCGAAGCACGGCGCCGGCGCCGGCGGCACCCGCAACATTTCCGGCACCAGCCATCCGCTGGTGAAGCTCGAAGCCGAACTCGCCGACCTCCATGGCAAGGAAGCCGCGCTCGTCTTCACCTCGGGCTGGATTTCCAATCTCGCGGCGATCTCGACCATCGCCGACCTGCTGCCCAATTGCCTGATCCTGTCCGACGCGCTCAACCACAATTCGATGATCGAGGGCGTGCGCCGCTCGTCGGCCGAGCGCAAGATCTGGCGCCACAACGACGTCGCCCATCTCGAAGAGCTGCTCGCGGAACAGCCGCTCGAGCGCGCCAAGCTGATCGTGTTCGAGAGCCTCTATTCGATGGACGGCGACATTTCGCCGATCAAGGAGATCTGCGACCTCGCCGAAAAATACAACGCCATGACCTATATCGACGAGGTCCACGCGGTCGCCATGTATGGCGCGCGCGGCGGCGGCGTCGCCGAACGCGAAGGCCAGATGCACCGCATCGACGTCATCGAGGGCACGCTCGCCAAGGGCTTCGGCGTCATCGGCGGCTATATCGCGGCCAATCCGGCGATCATCGACGCCGTGCGCTCGTTCGCCCCCAGCTTCATCTTCAGCACGGCCTTGCCGCCGGCGGTCTGCGCCGCGGCCGCGCAATCGGTGCGCATCGCCAAGAGCCGTCCCGAACTGCGCATGGCGCACCAGCGCCAGGCCTGGCTGACCAAGCACGCCCTGATGCAGGCCGGCCTGCCGGTCCTGCCCAACATGTCGCATATCGTGCCGCTGATGGTCGGCGACGCGCAATTGTGCAAGGCGGCCAGCGACATGCTGCTGGCGCGCCACGGCATTTACATCCAGCCGATCAATTACCCGACGGTCGCGCGCGGAACGGAACGCCTGCGCATCACCCCGACCCCGGCCCATGGCGACGCCCATATCGCGCATCTGGTCGAGGCTTTGGTCGATGTCTGGTCGACCCTGCGCATCCCCTTCGTGCAGTCGAGCGACGTCGAGGCGCCCTTCGCCAATGACGCCCATTGCACCTATCCCCGATGAAGCGCGCGGCCGAATAAGGCGCGATCCATCCCGGTCCTAAAAAAGTGCGGCTGAACAGGCCGCGCTTTTTTAGTGCGCGTTCAACAGCGTCCAGCACCGCCCGCGACGGATAGCCGTCGGCTTTGGCGACGCCGGCCTTGCGCTGGAAGGCGTGGATCGCCAGCCGCGTCACCGGCCCGAAACGCCCGTCGATCTTGCCGTCGTAGAAACCTTGCGCGGTCAAACCGCGCTGGATCGCCTCGCGCTCGGCCTGATCGAGCGGATTCGCCTCGGCCGGCCATTTCTCGCGCAAAACCGGACGCCCCGCGATGCGGTCGGCCAGGACGGACGCCGCGAAGGCGTAGGAATCCGAGAAATTATAGGCCTTCAGCACGAAGAAATTCTCGCTGAGCAGGAAGGCGGGACCGGGCGCCCCGACCGGGAAGAACAGCATGGCCTCGCCGCCTGACGGCAGCGCCCCGCTTTCCGGCGTCAGTCCGGCGCGGGCGAAGGCGGAGAAATCCTGACGCAGCGACGCATAATCGAAGGTTGGCGGAACCCGCGCCTCGACCAGCGGCGGCAATCCGGGCCGCCAGCCGGATTCTTTCAGGAAATTGGCGATCGAGGCGAGCGAATCCGGCCCGCTCGACCAGATGTCGGGCGAGCCGTGGCCCTCGAAGCTGCGGGCATATTTCAGATAAGCCGAGGGCATGAATTGCGGATCGCCCATCGCGCCCGCCCAGGAGCCGCGCAATTTTTCGCGCGAAATCCCCCGTTGCAGCAGGACGAGGCCGGCGACGAACTCCTGGCCATAGACCGGATTGTCCGGATGCAGGAACGCCAGAGTGGCGAGCGAGCGCAAGATGTCCCGGTCGCCGCGCGAGGCGCCGTAATCGCTCTCCATGCCCCAGAGCGCGACGATCATCTCCGGCGGCGCGCCATATTGCGCCGCGATCTGCCGCAGCGGCCCGGCGAATTTCTCGGCCATCGCCTTGCCCTTGGCGGCGCGGGCGGGAGAAGCGGCGTCGTCGAGATAGGCTTTGAGCGGCCGGACGAATTCGCCCTGCGCGGCGCGCTTGCCGGCCAGCGACGAATCGAGCGTCAGGCCGGAGGCGACGGAATTGAAAATTTCGGCGGAGACGCCCGCCGCCCGGGCCGGGGCGCGCAGGCTTTCGACAAAGGCGCCGAAATCGCCCGCCGCCTTGCGCCAGCGCCGGGGTCGCGGCGAGCGCGGCGGCGCAGCTCAGGAATTCACGACGGTTCATTGTTGGCGACCTTCTGTCGTTTGGCCGATTCCGCCAGAGCGATGCCGGACAGGCCCAGCGCCATGGCGCCGGCATGATAGAGATGAAACGGCTCGCCGAGCAAAACAATCGCGAAAAAGGCGCCGAACAGGGGCGTCAGATTGGTGAAAATCCCGGCGCGGCCCGGCCCGATCAGCTCCACCGCCCGCATGAAGAACAGCTGGCTCAGCAGCGACGGCGCGAGCGCGACGAACAGCACGAGGGCGAAGCCCTTGCCGGTGGGCCAATAGGAATGGCCCGAGGCGACCTCCGCCGCGAGGAACGGCAGGGAGGCGGCGAAAGCCGCGACCGCCATGCCGGCGAAAAACACCAGAGGCGGCAGATGCGGGCGCCCGCGCAGCGCGATCGTATAGCCGGCATAGAGCGCGCAGGCCGCGAGCATCATCAGGTCGCCGAGATTGAACGACAGGTCGCCGAGATGGGCGAAATCGCCGCGCGTCGCGATCAGCCCGACGCCCAGGAACGAAACGCCCATGCCCGCGACCTGGCGCGGCGTGACGGGCTCGCCCTTGAACAAGGCCGCGCCGGCGAGGACCATCGGCGGGATCGACCCCTGCAACAAGGTGATGTTCACCGCGCTGGTCCAGTAGCCGGCGAGATAGAACAGCACGTTGAAGCCGGTATAGCCGCTCAGCGCCATGGCCGCGAGGAAGCGCCAGTGGCGCCGCAATTCCGGCAGATGCGCGATGAAGGGCCCGCGCACGATGGGCAGGAGCACGGCGCAGACGAAAAGCCAGCGCAGCGCCACCATGGTCATGGGCGCGACCGCGCCGACCGCCGCGCGGCTGACGGCGCCATTGGCGCCCCACATCGCCGAGGTGAGCACCAGCAGCAGCACCGCGCGCTCGTTGAGGCTTCGGGCGGCCCGACCGAAAAATGCGCGCAATCCGGGCTCTTTCAAAAAGGGGAACGGGCGCGGACCTTGGCCAAGATTTGCGCTTGCGTCCAGCGGGAGCGCCTTGCAATCCCGGAAAGCGCGCTTGCGCAAAAAGCGCCCGAACTCCGCCGAAAAAAATTCGCAATCTGGCCCGCATGATGCGGCCCCGCCCCCGCTTGCCTGTTCGAGGCCGAAATGCGCCCTGCCCTGCTCTCCGCTCTCTCGCTCGCCGCCCTCGCCGCCGCCGCGCCCGCGCTCTGCGCCGAAATCGACGCGGCCTCCCGGATCGAGGCCGTGACGGTCTATCCCGACGCCGCGCTGGTCACCCGCGTCGCCGAGATCGAGCTGCCGGCCGGCGAAAGCCGCCTGATTTTCCACGGCCTGCCCGGCGCGCTCGATCCCGCGACCCTGCGCGTCGGCGGCGAAGGCGACGCCCGGCTCGTGCTCGGCGCGGTCGATGTGCGCAAGGCGCCGGCGGCCTCGGGCGAAAGCCCCTGGGACGAGAAAGTGAAAGCGCTGCGCGCCGAGCGGGCGACGGCGCAGGTGAAGATCGACGCGCTGGCGGCGAAACTGGCGATGACCCAGCTCTACAGCCAGACCGGGCCGGACAAGATCGGCGAAAAGGGCCTGAAGCCGGAGGACTGGGGCGCCGCCTGGGAATCCGTCGGCGCGGCGATGGCCAAAACTGGCGAGGACCTGCGCGAGGCCCGCGCGGCCGGCGACGAGATCGATGCGCGCATCAAGGCGCTGGAGGCCGCGCGCCCGGCGCCGGCGCCCCGGGGCGCGGCGCGCGACGTCGCGGTCGATGTCGAGGCGCCCTCGGGCGGCAAGTTCCGCCTTGCGCTGGCCTATCGCGTCACCGGCGCGCGCTGGACTCCCGCCTACGAAGCCCATCTCGACACCGGCGGCAAGGACGGCAAGCCCACGCTCGAATTGTCGCGGCGCGCGGTCGTGACCCAGGCCACCGGCGAGGACTGGACCGATGTCGCGCTGACGCTCGCCGCCTTCCGCGCCACCGGCGCCGCCAGCGCGCCGGAGGTGATCCCGCAGGTCATCGCCTTCTTCGAGCCGCCGGTTCCCGTCGCCGCGGCGGCCGATTCCATGCACGCCAGAAACGCGCAGCTCGCCGCCGCCCCGCCGCCGCCGGTCGCCGCCAAGGCCGAGACGCGGCAGGCGCAGCTCGAATCGAACGCCTATCAGGCGAGCTTCGTCGCGCCCGGGCCGGGTCAGCCTCGCCGCCGACGGCTCGTCGCGGACGGTCGCGCTGTCGTCGCAAAGCCCGCAGGCCGAACTGTCATGGCGCATGGCGCCGGCGCTCGATCCGCGCGCCTTTCTCTCGGCGCATTACGTCAATGGCGAGGAGGCGCCCCTGCTGCCCGGCCCGGTGGCGATCTATCGCGACGGCGCCCTTGTCGGGCAGGAGCGGCTGGCGCTGGTCGCGCCGCACGAGGCGGGCGATCTCGGCTTCGGCGCGGACGAGCGCGTGACGGTGACGCGCGCGCCGGTCAAGCGCAAGGAAAACGAGCCCGGCTGGTTCGGCCAGACCAAGGTCGAGACCCGCGAGTTCCGGACGCTCGTGCATAATCTGCATGATTTCCCGATCCACGCCGTGGTGACCGACCAGGCGCCGTTTTCGGAAAACTCCGCGATTGTCGTCGAACTGCTGCCGCAGACCACGCCGCCCGACGAAAAAGACCCCGACGGCAAGCGCGGCCTGCTGCGCTGGCGCTTCGACCTCGGCCCCGACGCCAGCAAGGAAATCCGCCTCGCCTACCGCATGAAATGGCCGGCGGATCGCGATGTCACCGTCCCCTGACGAAGCCGGACGCGAGCCTTGCCTGCTGCGCCGAAATGAGGCTATGGTTCGCGCTGCATCTTCGTGAGGCGCGGAAGCCGGTGGAACTCCGGCGCGGTCGCGCCACTGTAATCATCAGGGCTTGCAACGGCCCGGATGTAAGTCAGACCCCCCTCACGATCAGGCAGCCTCGAACTGGACGCGAAATCCAAGGAGTATTCGATGTCGACGATCACCTACGCCCCGCAGTCCCATCCGGTCGCCCTTCCGCTTCGCGAAGTGCTGCCCTGGGCCATTTTCGGCGGCCTGCTGCTGATGCTGGCGATCTATTTCATCGGCGCCGAACAGGGCGCGACGGCTCTGTTCAAGGGCATGTATGTGCACGAATTCGTGCATGACGGCCGCCATCTGCTCGGCTTCCCCTGCCACTGACGGCAGAGGACGCTCGAGAGATCGTGTCGATCTTTCGGCTCTGAACATTGCCGCGAATGAGAAGGCCCGAGACCGCGCGGCGGTCGGGCCTTGATTCGCGTTGCCCTGAAGGGATGATCCTCATGGTTGGAAAATTGCTCGCGCGCGGGATGCTGGTCGGCCTCGTCGCCGGATTGTTGTCTTTCGGATTTCTGAAAATCGTCGGCGAACCGCAGGTCGATCGCGCCATCGCCTTCGAATCGGCGATGGACGAAGCCAAGGCGCAGGCCAAGGTCGACGAAGCCAAGGCGAAGGGCATCGACCTGCCCAAGGAAGAGCCCGAACCCGAACTGGTCAGCCGCGAAGTCCAGAGCGGCATCGGCCTGCTGACCGGCGTCATGGTCTATAGCGCGGCCTTCGGCGGCCTGTTCGCGCTGGTTTTCGCGCTGGCCTATGGCCGCATGGGCGATTTCGGGCCGAGGGCGACCGCGGCCTTGCTCGCCGCGGCGGGCCTCGTCGCTGTTTATGTCGTGCCGAACCTGAAATATCCCGCCAATCCGCCGTCCGTCGGCATTCCCGAGACGATCGGCATGCGGACGGGGCTGTATTTCGCGATGATCCTGATTTCGCTCGCCGCGATGATCGCGGCGGGAATGCTGCGCCTGCGGCTCAATTCCCGCTTCGGCGGCTGGAACGCCGCCCTGATCGCCGCCGCGAGCTATCTCGTCGTCGATGGTCGGCGTGTCGCTGGCGCTTCCGGGCGTCAACGAAGTGCCCGAAGCGTTCCCGGCCGTCGTGCTCTGGCAGTTCAGGTTGGCGTCGCTCGGCGCGCAATTGATCCTGTGGGCCATCCTCGGGCTTGGCTTCGGCGCCTGGACCGAGCGCGCGGCGGTCGCCGAAAACAGCCTGCGGCTGAACCCGGCGGCGCGTTGAACGCAAGGCTTCTGTCTGACGCCTGAGCGTGGCGATGCGGTTGAGACATGACCACACGTTTGAAACTGCTTTGCCACGCCTCGACGGCCGCCGTCCGGAACGCCGGATTTCCGGCGGATGAAGCGCTCGACGACCACGCGCGCCGGGTACTTCCCGGCCTCGCGTCACAATCTCCATCGCGCCGATCGCTGCTTCACCAGCCCGGGCCTGCGGGCGCGGCAGACGGCGGAAGCCCTGAACCTCGACGCCGACATCGAGCCTTTGCTGCGCGAATGCGACTATGGCCGCTGGACCGGCCGCTCGCTGGCCGATGTGCAGGCCGAAGAACCCGAAGCCGTTGCCGAATGGCTGCAGGCGCCCGACTGCCGCGCCCCACGGCGGCGAATCCCTGCAGGATTTGCTCGGCGCGGGTCGCGCATTGGCTCGACGCGCAGAACGGCGAGCTCCGGCGTGACCGTCGTCGTCACCCATGCCTCCGTCATTCGCGCCGCCATCCTTCACGCCTCGAGGCGGGGCCGCGCTCGTTCTGGCGGATCGATGTGGCGCCCCTGTCGCTGGCGCGGCTCAACGGCGACGGGAGGCGCTGGACCCTGGCCTCGATCGGTCCGATGCCCGGGCCGGGGAAAATGATGCGACGTCCCGAAGCCGCTCGCAAGACCGGAAGGGCGCTTGCGCTCCTGATCCTGCTTGGCGCGCGGCGCTCTCGCCTGCTTGCGCGCCATCATCTCGGCGTCGCGCATCATCTGGGCGTGGCGCACGCGGGGCCGGCCAAGGGACTCGCGATTCCCAACCTGACCCACGGCCAGATGCTCGTCATCGCCGCCAATCGCTCGGCGATCCTGAAGCTGGCGGCCGGGCAAAATCCGACCGATCCGACGCTGAGGCGCTTGCAGGGCTATGTCAGCCTCCAGACTTTCGCCTGCCTGTGGGGACTGGTCCCGGGCGCGCGTCGAGGACGAGAGCAGCCCGTTCAACGAATGCAGCCACGCCTATCTGGCCGGGACGAAGGCGCTGCTGATGCATCTGCTGACCATGCCCGGCGACCGCGCCCCCGTCCGCGCGCTCGCCGACAGGATCGAACTGGAGATGATGCGAAACAACGCGTCGCTCGATCTGTGCCGCTACAGCGACGAGCCGTTCGACACGGCCGACATCGTCGGCCCGCACTGGGGCGAGATTCCTTTCCATCCGAAAAGCGTTCTGTCGCTGGCGGGCGTCGCCGGCGCGGCGCTGGCCGGCCTCTGGCTGGCGGCGCGGCCGAGGCGATTGTTCGCCCGCCAGGAATGATCCCGGCCCGCGCGGGCAGAGGCATGGCGGCAAAAAAGCCTCGCCCGGCATCCCGGGCGAGGCTGAAAAAGGCGCGTCAAAGCCCTCAGGCTTCCGTCATCACCTTGGCGATGCATTCGCTGACATAGTCGATGTTCTTCTCGTTCAGCGCCGCGACGCAGATGCGGCCGCTGTCCAGCGCATAGACCGCGTATTTCTCGCGCAGCGCGATGGCCTGCGGCGCGGTCAGGCGCGAATAGGAGAACATGCCGTTCTGGCGCACGATATAGGAGAAGTCGCGGCCCGGCAGGCGCTCCGAGAGCTTTTCCGCCAGCAGCTTGCGCATGGTCTTGATGCGCTCGCGCATGCCGCCGAGCTCGTCGTCCCATTGCTTGCGCAGGGCCGGATCGGCCAGCACCAGCGCGGCCGAACGCCGCGCCGTGGCCGGGGGGCGAGGAATAGGTGATGCGGGCGATGCGCTTGAGCTGGCTCAGCACGCGCGCGCGCTCCGCCGGGCTGGCGGTGAGCACGCTGAGCGCGCCGACGCGCTCGCCATAGAGCGACAGCGACTTGGAGAACGAGAACGACACGAACAAAGGCCCGCCGTCGGAGGCGAACAGGCGCACGGAAAAGGCGTCCGCCTCCAGCCCCTCGGCGAAGCCCATATAGGCGGTGTCGAGGAAGGGCGTCAGGCCGCGCTCGCGCACGATCTTCGCGATCTGGCGCCATTGGTCGTGCGACAGATCGAGGCCGGTCGGGTTATGGCAGCAGGCGTGCAGCAGCACGATGTCGCCCGCCGGGAATCGTCGACAGGGTCGCGATCAGCCCGGCGAAATCCAGTTCGCCGTCGGCGCCGTAATAGGGATAGGTTTCGACCGTGAAACCGGCCGCGGTGAAGAGGGCGCGATGGTTTTCCCAGCTCGGATCGCTGATCCACACTTTGGCGTTGGGCGAGATCACGCGCAGCAGTTCCGCGCCGAGCTTCAGCGCGCCGGTGCCGCCGAGCGCCTGGACCGTGGCGACCTTGGCCAGATCGGCCGAATCCGCGAACACCATCTGCCGCCACCGCCGAATCATAGGCCGGCAGGCCGTCGATCGGCACATAGGTGTGCGGCGCGGTCTTGGCGAGCAGCGCTTCCTCGGCCTGCTTCACGCAAGCCAGCAAGGGAACCTTGCCGTTCTCGTCCTGATAGACGCCGACGCCGAGATTGACGCGGTGCGGCGCCTTGTCGGCGACGAAGGCTTCGGTGAGGCCCAGGATCGGGTCGCGGGGAAGCTCCTGGACATTTGCGAAAAGGCTGGTTTGCATGGATGCGCTCGGCTTTGTTTTGCGATTGGCCGCTTGTTAGCGCATTTTGGGCAGGAAAGGCCAGTTGCAATTCCGCAGGATTCCGCGGAGGAGGGAACAAGCGGGAGCGCGCCGGGTTACGCAATTGTAATCAGGCGTCGAGGGCTTTGCCCTCTTTCGGCCATTGTTTCTGGTCCCTATATGTTCCTGTCGGCGGTCGGCTCATGCGACCGCCACGGACGCGCCGCAACAGGGCGTTCGGATTTAGGAGGGTTTGATGGCTGCTGCGCTACCCATTCTCGCAGGCGAAAACGGCCTGTCGCGCTATCTCGATGAAATCCGGCGTTTCCCGATGCTGGAGCCGCAGGAGGAATATGTTCTGGCCAAGAGCTGGCGCGAGCATTCCGACACGGCCGCCGCGCATCGACTGGTCACCTCCCATCTCCGGCTCGTGGCGAAGATCGCCATGGGCTATCGCGGCTATGGCCTGCCCATCGGCGAAGTGATTTCCGAGGGCAATATCGGCCTGATGCAGGCGGTGAAGCGGTTCGAGCCGGAAAAGGGCTTCCGCCTGGCCACTTATGCCATGTGGTGGATCCGCGCCTCGATTCAAGAATATATCTTGCGGTCGTGGAGCCTCGTCAAGATGGGCACCACCGCCAACCAGAAGAAGCTGTTCTTCAACCTGCGCAAGGCCAAGAGCGCGATCTCGGCCTTCGAGGAAGGCGATCTCAAGCCGGAAAATGCGGCGGCGATCGCCACCAAGCTCGGCGTCAGCCAGCAGGAAGTGCAGGAGATGAACCGCCGCCTCAGCGGCGACGCCTCGCTCAATGCGCCCCTGCGCGAGGAAGGCGACGGCGAATGGCAGGACTGGCTGGTCGACGAGATCGCCGAGCCAGGAAAGCATTCTGGCCGAAGCCGAGGAATCGAGAACCGCCGCGCGGCGCTGGCGCCAGGCGCTCGGCGTGCTGAACGACCGCGAGCGCCGCATTTTCGAGGCCCGCCGCCTCTCCGAGGACCCGATGACGCTGGAGGACCTTTCCACCGAATTCGGCATTTCGCGCGAACGCGTGCGGCAGATCGAGGTCCGCGCCTTCGAGAAGGTCCAGCAGGCCGCACGCGAAGGCGTCGCGCGGGTCGAAGCCCCGCCGCGCCCGCTCAGCCTGGCCGGGCCGGCGCACGCGCGGGTCTGAAGCCAAAAGCAAAGCCGCCCTTCCGGGCGGCTCAGACCGCTGACAAACCCCGTCAAGATTTGGCGGGGTTTTGTTTTGAGCGACTGCGAGTGTTCAGTTTTCTACGTTTGATTGCGAGATGGTTCCCTCAGGCGGGCGCTTGAGCCGTGTTTGCGGCGAGGATCAGGGCGATTTTCTTGATATTCTGTGCGGCGGCGGCCAGCAGGCGCTGGCATGAGACGCGGACCAGGCCGCGGAAGCGAGCGTAGCGGTGGCCAAATAGCTGCTTGGCGTCGGCGAACGATCGCTCCACCGTTTCCTTGCGTCGCTTGTAGATCAGTTTGCCCCAAGGCGTCAGCCGGTTGGCGTCGCTTCGCTCGCGCGCGTCCTGCCAGATATGACGCGTGATGGTGCGTTCGGCTTTGGCGTTGCCGGTGCACGAACCGAGCAGCGGGCAGGCGCGGCAGCGCGCGGGATCAGACGTGTAATGGCGGTAGCCGGAGCGGTCCGTGGTGGCGTAAGTCAGAAGCTCGCCTTGCGGACAGCGATAACCGTCGGCTTCAGCATCATATTTGAACGCGCTCTTGCGCATCATGCCGGCCTAGGGCGGCGTTGGGTTGCGATAGCCGACAACGCCGGCGATCTGACGTTCTTCCAGCCCCTTGGCGATGCCGGCCGTGGCGTAGCCGGCGTCGAGCCCCACCGCCTGCACGCCGAGATCGAACTTTTCTTTCTGCCGGTCGAGCCGGACAGTAGCGAGCGTCAGCACGTTTCGCTCCCCCTGTGATCGAGGTAGAAGAAGCCCGTGGGCTTGCCGTCGCGCACCATGTAGCCGCTCTCGGGATCGGTGCGTGAGACCTTCGTCTCCTTCTCCTGGGGCTCGCGCTCCCTCGGCTTTTGCGGCGGCTTGCCATGCGAGGCGCGGTCGGCGTCAATGGCTGCGTCGAGCGCGCTCCAGTAATCGGAACGCGACTGGCGACGACCTCGAGGTCGTGTTTGTTCTTGTTCGCGTTAGCCTTCAGGTGCGTCGAGTCGGTGTAGAGCACCCGGCCCTCGCCGAAACCCCGATCAAGCGCCTGCTGGACGATGGCGTCGAAAATGTCCTGCGCGACGGAGGTGTCGTTGAAGCGGCGGCGGCGGTTCTGGCTCAAGGTTGAGGCGTCGAACACCGCATCGGTCAAGCCCAGCCGCAGGAACCAACGGTAGGCGACGTTGACCTCGATCTCGCGCACCAGCTGTCGCTCGGAGCGCACGCCGAACAGATAACCGATGAACAACGCCTTGAACATCAGCGTCGGATCGAGCGGCGGTCGGCCATTGTCGGCGCAATAAAGCCCCGCCACGCGATCATGAATGAAGGAGAAGTCGATCGCCGCCTCGATCTTGCGAAGCAGGTGATCTTTGGGGACCAGTTGATCGAGCGTCACCGTCTCGATCTGGGTCTGAGAAAAGCCGGGACAATTCAGCATGACTGATTGAATTAAAAACCCCCAGCTCGCGCTAGGGGTTTGTCAGCAGTCTGACCCGCCCTTCCGGGCGGCTTTTTTGTCTGGCGCCCTTGTTAGACGACTATTGCTGCGTCTTCCATTCGTCGAAGACGTCGTTGATGATCTGCGAGCCGGCCGCGCCCTTCTCGAACGTGACCTTGGCGATGCGCCCGTTGGACAGGCTCATCGGAATGTCGAACCAGTTCAGGTTGCGGATCATGTCGACGTTCTGCGCCTCGGACGCCGAATAGAGCCCGACGAGGAACACGTTCGGCGCGATATCGACCTGCATTCCCTGCAGCGGGGAGCCCTTCGGCGCGTCTTCGCGGCGCATTTCAGGCACGTTGATCATCTTCACATCGCCGACCGCCGAATCCGCCGTCGGGCTCGAAACGGATCGTCAGGGTATGGCTCGCCGAAAGCGTGGGCTCGTAATTCTTCTCGATGGTCATCGAGGTCTTGAGGCCGGCTTCGGGAATGTCCACGTCGGCGCGCACCGCGCTCGACAATTGCTGGTTGGGGCCGCGATTGGCGCGTGTCGCGCCGCCAGACCACGGTCCCGACATAGGTTTTCACGCCGCCCGGCTCGGAGGGCGCCTGCAGCAGGATCGCCGCCCGATAGGCGATCGGAACGTTCGGCGCGCCGCCGGGCGCCGGATTGGTCGGGGCCGGGCGCGGCGCTGAGCCGTTGTCCGCGCCGACCCGCTCGCCGATCTTGCCGGCGGACTTCTGGTCGGAGGTCTCCGGCGCCGGGACCAGCTTGGCGAGATCTTCGGGCCGGTCGCGCAGCTTCCAGGCGGCGAAGGCCACCAAGGCGACCACGACGGCAAGAGCGCCGGCGATGATGGCGAACCGGCGCAGGCCCCCGGCGTGGCTCGGCTTCGGCTTGGGCGCGGCGGGACGCAGGACTTCGCGCGATTCGGCGAACTCCTCGTCCGGCAAGGCGTTCTTCGCCTTCCGCCGCAACAGCGCTCGGCCAGGCCTTCGTCGGATTCCGCCGACGTGCTTGCGGTCTCGCTTCTATGCCCGGCTTGGGCGGCAGGTTCGTCGGCGTGCTTCTCTGCTTCCGGCAGGGACGGCCTCGGGAACGGCGCTCTTCCTCGGATGCGAAAGCCGGTTCGGCTTCGGCTGTAGCCTGGTCCAGCTCCAGCCGCGCGATCGCGTCCTCCAGCGCCTTCGCCTCGCGCTCGATGGCGGCCTCGGGCGCCGGGGGCTGCATCGCGCGCAATTGACCGAGCAAAGCCTTGCGGGCGCGGTCGTAAATCGCGGTCCGGGCTTCCGGCGTCGAGGTCTTCAGGCCCGTGATTGCTTTGGCCAGCAGCGGATAATAATCAGCCATTTCGCGCCTTTATTCTGATTATTCAGGCCTGGCGACGACGCGAGCCCGCGGCGCTGCGAGCGTGGGGGCTGTTCTCCCCGATGCTCCCTTTCGCCCGCAGCGGGCTCGGACAGGGAGAGGCGCCCCCGCCGAAGTCAATCCTGAAACGGATTATGCATCAAAATAGTGTCTTCACGCTCCGGACTTGTCGAGAGCAAGGCGACCGGCGCCTGAATCAATTCCTCGACGCGGCGGACGTATTTGATCGCCTGCGCCGGCAATTGCGCCCACGAACGCGCCCCCCCGGTCGGCTCGCGCCAGCCTTCGATGGTTTCGAAGATCGGCTCCACCCGCGCCTGCGCCGCCTGCGAGGCCGGAAGGTAATCGATCGTCTCGCCGTCGAGCCGATAGCCGACGCAGACCTTGAGCGTATCGAAACCGTCGAGAATGTCGAGCTTGGTCAACGCGATCCCGTCGATGCCCGAGGTCTTGACGGTCTGGCGCACCAGAACCGCATCGAACCAGCCGCAACGGCGCGCGCGCCCGGTGACGGTGCCGAACTCGCGGCCCTTTTCGCCGATGGCGCGGCCGGTCTCGTCCAGCAATTCGGTCGGGAACGGCCCCTCGCCGACGCGCGTCGTATAGGCCTTGGCGATGCCGAGCACATAGCCGATCGCCTTCGGGCCGAGGCCCGCGCCGGTCGCGGCGTTGGCCGCCACCGTATTGGATGACGTGACATAAGGATAAGTGCCGTGGTCGATGTCGAGCAGCGCGCCCTGCGCGCCCTCGAACAGGATGCGCTTGCCCTGCCGGCGAAGGTCTTCGAGCAGCGACCAGGTCCGGTCCATATAGGGCAGGATGTGCGGAGCGACATCCTCCAGCTCGGCGCGGATCGTCTCCGGCTTGATCTCGTCAAGGCCGAGGCCCCGGCGCAAGGCGTTATGATGGGTCAGCAGGCGCTCGATCTTGGCGTCGAGCGTCGTGAGATCGGCGAGGTCCATCACCCGGATGGCGCGGCGGCCGACCTTGTCCTCATAGGCCGGGCCGATGCCGCGCTTGGTCGTGCCGATCTTGGCCCCGGCGGCGGCGGAATTCTCCCGCAGCGCGTCGAGTTCGCCATGCAGCGACAGGATCAGCGGCGCGTTTTCCGCGATGCGCAGATTGTCGCGCGAGACCGCCACGCCCTTGGCGCGCAGATCGGCGATTTCCTTGATGAGATGACGCGGATCGACGACGACGCCGTTGCCGATCACCGAAAGCTTGCCGGGGCGCACGATCCCGGACGGCAGCAGCGACAATTTGTAGACGACGCCGTCGATGACCAGCGTATGGCCCGCGTTGTGGCCGCCCTGGTAGCGCACCACGACGTCCGCCGCGACCGACAGCCAGTCGACGATCTTGCCCTTGCCCTCGTCGCCCCATTGGGCGCCGACCACCACCACATTCGCCATAGTCCCGGCTCTGTCTCTTCTGCGCTTTGCTATGGCTTGCCGCCAAAACTCCGCGCTTTGTCTTCCGCCGCTCTGCCTCGTCCGCCCGCTCTGGCATCCGCCAACCGCAACGCTTGTCGCATGCGCGGAAGGCGCGACGCAACGCAAAAACCCCAGCGCTGGGCCGGGGCGATCGCGAAAGACCGCGTAACGGATCACGGCGGTGAAGTAAAGCATTTCCGAGCCGGGGGCGCGCGCCGGAACGCCCGCAAAGCCTTAAAAACCTCGGTTAAAGATTAGGGTTAAGACCTATTTAAATCTTTGCTGACAAAACTGGCCTCCGTGAAACCGTATTCGGGCCATGCGCGCCCTGCACACGAAGGGATTTTGTCATGGGCAGCTTGAAAGCCCTTACACTTGCGAGCGCGGTCGCCTTGGCCGCCATGCCGACCGGCTCACGCCGCCGATCTGCTGCCGCCCCCGCCCCAGCTGGAGCCGCCGCCGCTGCGCGGCCCGGTCGACGATCTCAGTCGGCTTCTACATGCGCGCCGACATCGGCGTCGGCGCCGTCACCGCCACGCAACCTGCGCTCGACCTTCTCCGACGGCAGACGCTGGCGAGCCTCGGCGCCGTCGACGGCCCGGTCAGCGTCGGCGACAATTACCTGCTCAGCCTTGGCGTCGGCTGGCAGTTCAACCAATGGTTCCGCGCCGACCTGACCGGCGAATATCGCGGTTCGTCCAACTACAATTCCAGCGTGACCTATCAATGGGGCGACGCCAACAGCAATGCGTCGGGCTGCTATCCCGGCTCCGGACTGGTCTGCGGCGATCAATATACCGGCACAGTCAAGACCGGCCTGTTCCTGGCCAACGGCTATATCGACGTCGGCACCTGGTACGGCTTCACGCCTTATGTCGGCGGCGGCATCGGCCTGGCCGTCGTACCAGACCAGCGGCTTCAAGGACACCGGCCTCTACCCGACCGCCGGCGCCTTCGGCTTCGCGTCCAATTACACCGGCACGAATTTCGCCTGGTCGCTCACCGGCGGCGTCGCCTATGCCCTCGCCCCGAACCTCAAGTTCGACGTCGCCTATCGCTACGTCAACATGGGCACGTTCAAGACCGGCGCGATCGGCTGCAACTACACCGCCAACGACAGCTGCCACGGCGAGATCCAGAGCTTCAACATGGCTTCGAACGACATCCTGTTCGGCCTGCGCTGGTTCGCGCCGGCGATCGCGCCGGTCCCGGTCCTTCAGACCCGCTATTGATCGCACGTTTCCTCCCAATCGAGGCCTTCCGCGTCCGCGCGGAAGGCCTTTTCTTTTGTTTTGATTTGTTTTGGTCGCTCGACGCTCCGGCTGCGGAAATTGCGCGCGCAAGCCGGCGAAAACCAACGATTCGCAAAAATTCATGGCAAACGCGGCATTAAGGTTAAGTCGCAATTAACCCTCTTCGTTCACAGTCTTTCCACGATTGGCGCAGCGTCGCGCATCGGCAGTCGAAGAGGATAGACATGCGAAGGACCATTCAAGCGGCCGCCGCCGCGCTCGTGGCCTGGTCAGCCGGCGGAGCCCTGGCCGCCAAAGCGGCCGATCTGAGCCTGCCGCCGGTCTATGAGCCCGAGGCCTCCCCCATCGTCGAATTCGGCTCTGGCTGGTATCTGCGCGCGGACGCCAACGCCTACGACATGACCTACAATTCGAATATTTTCGGGTCGCTCGGCAACACCAATTTCGGCGCGACCCTCGGCGTCGGCTATCAGTTCAACAGCATATTCCGCGTTGACCTGACCTACGACTACATGACGCCCTTCACGAAGAACGAGACCACCTATTACAGGGCGGTTATAGTCTGTCCGGCTGGGGCCTCGGCTATGCGCTCAATCCCGCCTACGGCTGCCCGATCAGCCCGGACCCCATCAACCCCAACAATGTCCTGACGGACGCCTGCACGACGAAACCCTGGAGCAAAGCTTAACACCAATGCGTATCCTGCTTAACGCCTATCTGGACCTCGCCCACTGGTATGGCGTGACGCCCTATATTGGCGCCGGCGCCGGACTTTCCGTGATCGAGACGCAGGCCAATGCGACCTACCGCTTCAGCAATGGCACGCTTTACGGCGACGGGAACAATTATTGCGGCGTCACCGGCAACGCCGCCCTGCCCTGCTATCATCTCGGCTATCCGGAACAATGCCGGCCCCAAGTCGACCAATTACAATTTCGCCTATGCGCTGATGGCCGGCTTCTCCTACGACATTTCCAGCCTGCTGAAGGTCGACATCGGCTATCGTTACCTGAACATGGCCCAAGCATTTCGTCGCAGGAATTCCGCGCCGGCGTGCGCATCACGCCGGACGGCTGAGGCCGTCAATCCTCCCCGTCGGCGCCCTCGACTTCGTCCTCGGCGTCGGCGACCCGCGCTCCGATGGCCGCCGCAAGGCGGCCTTCGCTTGACTGGCCCCGCTCCGCGAAGGTCAGCGCAGCGACGCTGGCGTTGAGAGCGGCCTCGCGGCGCCGGTAATCCGCGATCTCCGAGGCGCGCGGCTTCGGCACGCGGGCATCGTCGCAACCAAACGATTCGAGCCAGTTCGATATCGGACCCGGTCAGCCCCGCAAGGCTCAGGCGCTCCCGCATTTCCGCATCCATGGCGACCTCCCCAGTTCCATGGCGACCTCTGGACCGGCGCACGATCCTATCGCGTGGCGCCGCCGGCCGAAACCTGTTCCGACGCGCCCGGCGCGAGCGCAAAGACGACCTCGACCAAAGTGCCTTCGCTCTTCCGGCTCTTGATGGAGAAGCTGGCGCCGTTGGCCTCGGCCAAGGCCTTGGTCAGCGGCAGGCCAAGGCCGGCGCCGCCGGGACGCGACGGGGCCACCTGCCCATAGGGCTCCATCGCGGCGCCCAGTTCGCTTTCGCTCATGCCGATGCCGGTGTCCTTGACGCGCAGCACGGCGTGGCCCGAATCGCTCAGCGCGGTCGAAACGATGACCTGGCCGCCCGGCTCGTTATAGCGCACCGCATTGGCGAGCAGGTTGAGCACGATCTGGCGCAGCGACCGCTCGTCCGCATGGATCGCGGGAAGGCGCGCCGCCAGCGCCAGCCGGGTGATGACCTTTTCGCGGTTGGCCTGAGGCTGCATGATCGACACGCATTCCGAGACGACGCGATTGGCGTCGACCGGAGCGATGGTCAGGTCCAGCTTGCCCGCCTCGATCTTGGAGAGATCGAGCAGGTCGTTGACGAGGCTCATCACATGGGCGCCCGACGCGTGGATGTCGCGCAAATATTCCTTGTAGCGCTCGTTGCCGACCGGCCCGAACCGCTCGTCCATGATGACCTCGGCGAAGCCGAGAATGGCGTTGAGCGGCGTGCGGATCTCGTGGCTGACCTTGGCCAGGAATTCCGACTTGGCCTGGCTGTCGCGCTCGGCCTGCGCGCGCGCTTCCTCCATCGCTCGCTCGGTGCGGCGCCAATGGCTCATGTCGCGCAGGATCAGGCAATATTTGCCCTCGATCGCCTTGCCGAGCCGGCCGGCGGTCAGGTGCAGCGGCAGCGTCGCGCCCTCGCGCGTGCGGCCGATCGCCTCGCGCCCGTGGATCTCGGTCCCGGCCTTGGCGCGCGCGAAATAATCGAGCGCGGACGCATGGGATTCGCGCGCCAGCAACAGCGTGAAATTCTGGCCGGCGACCTGGTTGCGGTCGTAATCGAGCAGGGCTTCCGCCGCGCGGTCGAGGCCGAGGATCGCTCCGTCCGCATTGATCAGCACGACGCCGTCGGCCGCCGCGTCCAGCATGGACTGGACGTCGTCGATCTCCAATTCGCGCTGGCGCAGGCTCGCCTCGACCACGCCGATGCGCTGCTCCAGCGCCGAAGCGGACGGGCGGATCAGAGTGAGAAGATCGGCCGGCGCGCCCTCCCACTCGACCTGCTCGCAATGCGCGTCGGCCGAAAAGGCGCCGCCGGTGGCGGCGCGCAGCAGCAGCGTGCGCTTCTGTCCCGGCGCGATGTCGGCCGCGGCGAAGCGGCTCGCGGCGCGCAGCCCGCCCGCCGCGCGGAAAGCGGCCAGATCGGGAAAGGCGAGCCAGTCGAGCGCGAGACGATTGGCGTAGAGCGGATCGCCGTCGCGGCTCACGATCACGCCGGTCGGCAAGGCGTCCAGAAGACGCTCGTCCAAAGGCGGATGGCTGAAGTCGCTCTTGCCGGTCGTCGCGCGGCTTTCGGGCGCAGGCGGGGCGTCGCTCGATGAGGTCGGCGCGGGGGGGGAGGGCGGCTCGCTCGTTGCGGCGGTTTCGGACGCGGCGGCTTCGGCGACGGTCGATTCAGATGCACCTTCGCCAGACGCGTCCTGGCCGGGAATGAGCGTCCCGCGCGCGCCGAGCGCCATCGCGATTTCGCGGAAGGCGGACCGTTCGTGAGGCGACAGGGCGACCAGATCGAACTCGTCGCCGGCCTCGTCGCGCGCCGCCTTGCCGCTCGTCGCGGCGCCGGCTGCGGACTCGACCGGCTCGGCGCAAGCCGCCGGCCGCGCTTGCGTGAACGGCCGCAGCGGCACGACCACCCCGGAGAACTCCAGCGGAGCGGGAGCGCGCGAGGCGGGCTCTTTCGGGAGGTCCTGCGACGCATCTTGCGGCGACGGCTCGGCGGCCGACGAGATCGTCGCGGACCGGCGCCGGCGCCTCGGGCGGGACGGAGCCCGCGAGTCCCGGCAGTCCCGCGACCATCGGCCCCTCGTGCAGCCGATCGATGTGGATCACGCCGAAGCCGCGCCAGCCCTCGAAATGCGCGCCGTGATCGAACACCGGCAACGCGCCCAGAGTCACCGGCGCGGCGGCGGACGCCTGTTCGATCGGCCAGTCGAGATCGACCTGGCTGAAGGTGACCTGCGCGCGCAAAGCCTCCGCGAGTTCCCCGCGCGGGTCGAGACCGAGCGCTTGCGACGCCTCGACCAGATCGCGTCCGACCAGATCGGCGCAGCCGGGGCCGACGATCTCCGCCAGCGGCGGCGTCACGTCCACGACGACATTATGCGAGTCGGTCCGCCACAGAAAACGGGCTGGCGCGAGGCCGGGAAAGCGCCCTTCCAGCCGCGTGCGAAGCGCGGCGAGCGCGGTGGACTCGACCGCTTCGGCGGCCGGCGTCGCAGCCGGCGGGAGCACGGCAGCCGGGATCGCAGGGCTCGGATTTGACCTCGGAATTGAAGGGCTCGGAGTCTCGGGGCTCGCAACCGAAGAGCTTGGTCTCGAAGGCTCCGGCGCCGTGACGGATTGCGGCGCGGAGCGGAGCGCCGATGCGCCCGGCGCGCAGGCCGAGCGCCGCGAGGACGAGGAGCGGGGTCTCCGGTCGCCGTGCGCCGGCACAACAATGTGACCGCGCCCGCAAAGGCCCCGCCGGAAAAGGAGACCCGCTCCAGCCGCGCGGGCGCCCCCGGCTGCAGGCGGCGCGCCAGATCGGCAAGGGCGCGTCCGCCCGGCAGGCCAAGATCGAACAGGCGCCGCGTCAGGGCGTCGCAATCGGCCGCCCCGAACAGCGACAGCGCGGATTCATTGGCGTGGATCACATGAAGCGGATCGCCTGTCGGCGACCACGACGGGAGCGCCGGCGCGCGCGAGCGAGGCGAGCGCCGGCTCGGCGAGAGCCGCCTCGACATCCGCGCGCGGGCGCTTGTTCGCGATTTCGTCAGCCATCCGCCAATCCGTTCCCCGGCGCCGCCCTGGTCGCCACGACGGGCCGTAACGCAACCCTTGGCGCCGCGACGGCGCGACTCGCCGGTTACCTTAATGAAAAGCTAATCACGTCCGCCATGCCGAATCCATAATTGATCCATTTCATTCCCAGCGACATGAACTTATGATTAACCGTCGTACATCTCCAGATGCGAGAAATTTTTGCTGCAGTGCACAATGCGTATTGCGGCGCAACAAAAATCTGGGTATACAACACAGCGCAATACCAGTTTGGCGCGGGCGCGGACTCTTTTGGAAAGCCCGGCCGTTTAACGTAGGGGAACTTCCAATGAGCAACGTCAATCTCGAAATTCCTGCCGAAGTCCGTGAATTCGCCGAGAAGACCGTCGACCAGGCCCGCAAGGCTTTCGACAGCTTCGTCGCCGCCGCCCAGAAGGCCTCCGCCCAGTCGGAAGCCGCCGCCGAGACCCTGACCAGCAGCGCCAAGGAAGTCAGCACCAAGGCGATCACCTTCGCCGAAGCCAACGTCAAGGCCGCTTTCGACCTCGCCGAGAAGCTCGTCAAGGCCAAGGACCCGAAGGAATTCCTCGCGATCCAGTCCGAGTTCCTGAAGAGCCAGGTCGCCACCGTCCAGGAGCAGACCAAGGCCCTCGGCGAAGCCGTGAAGAAGGCTGTCTCCACCACCACGGAAGCGAAATAATGGCCACCGGTCCGCGCAAAACCAAAACCGCTGCGCCGGCCGCCGAGGCCGCCGTCGAAGCGGCTGCCGCCCCGGTCGTGGCCGAGGTGAAGCAGGTCCAGGCTGCCGCCCAGAAGGCC
Organism: uncultured Alphaproteobacteria bacterium; assembly: GCA_963811975.1. Lineage (GTDB taxonomy): Bacteria > Pseudomonadota > Alphaproteobacteria > Rhizobiales > Beijerinckiaceae > Rhodoblastus. The sequence goes on along the minus strand of CAWETR010000015.1, from coordinate 126,274 downwards.
GCTGCCGAAACCGCCGACACGCTGGAGAACTCCTTCACCGCCGCCAGCAAGAGCCTGCAGGCTTTCTCCGCCAAGGCGATGGAGGCCTACCAGGCCAACGCCGCCGCTTCGGTGCACTATGTGCAGGCCCTCGCGGGCGTCCGCAGCGTGAGCGAAGCCATTGCCCTGCAGAGCGAGCATATGCGCAAGCAATATGAAACGCTGACTGCGCAGGCCAAGGAGCTGACCGCTCTGGCCCAGCAGGTCGCCGCCGATGCGGCCGGCCCGCTCAAGGACCAGCTGGACAAGGCCTTCAAGACCAAGTGAGGCTTCCGGCGAAGCCTCGCGCTTCGCCGATCGCCCCGGTTTCCCGACCGTTCACGGGATGGAATTTTGAGCGCGCGATGCACTTGCAATCGCGCGCTCATCGCTTTAGGTTCCGCCGACAAATCGGCCGCCATAGCTCAGTTGGTTAGAGCGCTAGATTGTGGATCTAGAGGTCCCCCGTTCAAGCCGGGGTGGCGGTACCATCCCTCCTTGCACCAATCGGTTACAGACACTCCGCCGCCCCCGGCTGTCGGGGCTTGCGGCGCGGCGCCTTATGCGTCACCTTTTCGCCCCGGATCTCCGCAACGCGCGAGGCATCGAGGGATGACGGCAACGGCAAGCGCTCCGCCCGCCAGCGTCGCGCGGATCTTCATCTCCTATTCGCGCAAGGACATCGCCTTCGCCGAGCGCCTCGCCGCCGCGCTCGCCGAAAAAGCCTTCGAACCCTTCATCGACAAGACCGACATCGCGCCGGGCGAACCCTGGCAGGAGCGCCTCGCCGGCCTCATCGCCTCGGGCAATTCCGTGGTTTTCGTGGTCAGTCCCAATTCGGCGGCGTCGCCGATCTGCGGCTGGGAGGTCGCGGAAAGCGTGCGCCTCGGCAAGCGCATCCTGCCGCTCGTCGCGCGCGCCGCCGCCCCCGAAGCCGCGCCGCCGGAACTGGCCAAGCTCAACTGGATCTTTGCGACGGACGCCGACGATTTCGGCGTCGCGCTCGACAAGCTTGCCGACGGCGCTGACGACGGACCTGCCGTGGGTGCGCGAACACACCCGGCTCGGCGACCTCGCGCGGCGCTGGGACGCGACCGGCCGCTCCAACGCCGCCGTGCTGCGCGGCGCCGACATCGAGGCCGCCGAAGCATGGCTCGCCGCCCGCCCCGCCGATGCCGCCGAGCCGACCGAATTGCAGGCGGCCTTCATCCAGGCGAGCCGCCGCGCCGCCACGACCCGCCAGCGGCGGATCGTCGCGGGATCGATCGCCGCGGCGCTGGTCTCGCTGGCCCTCGCAGGCTGGGCGCTGGTCAACCGGCAGGAGGCCGTCGCGCAACGGGAAGCCGCCAATGTCGCGCGCAACGAAGCGGTAACGCAGCGCGATCGCGCCGAAACGGCGCAGAAGGAGGCGGTCACGCAGCGCGACGCCGCCGAGGCCGCCCGCGACCGCGCCGAGAAAACCCTCGCCGCCGCGACCCAGACAGCGCAAAGTCTTGCGGTCGATCTCGCCCATCGTTTCCGCGACGAGCTCGGCGTGCGCAACGAGGTCGTGCAATCGATCCTCGCCAAGTCGCGGGGGCTGCTCGATCAGCTGCAAAAATTCAATCCGCCGACCGAGGCCGCCGCGCTTGCCCGCGTCGAGGCCCTGTCGCAAATGGCGCTCACCCTTGGCGGGCGCGGCGACGAGTCCGGCCTGAAAGCGAGCGTCGAAGCCTATGACATCGCCAAGGCGCTGCGCGACCGGGGTCCCGAAACGCCGGTCCTCGACGGCGCCTTCGCCCATGCCGCCGAAATCCGCGCCGAAGTGCTGTATTCCCGCAACGATCCCTCTGGCGCGCTGAAATTCGCCGCCGAGGCCGACAAGGCCTATGGCGCCTGCGCCGCGCGCGAAACCGGGCAAGGCCAATGCGCCTTTGACCAGATCAACGTTCGCGGCTGGAGCGGCAATATTTTCAACCAGCAGAAGAATTACGATTCCGCCATCGCCGCCTACCAATCGACGCTCGACCTCGCCAGCGCCTTCGCGCGGCGCGCGCCCGGCCACTCTCTCGAAATCGACAAGCTGGTCGCGGGAGTCAACATGAACGCGGGCAACGCCTTTCTCGGCAAAGGCCAGCTCGACCAGGCGTTGCAGCATTATGAGTTCGCCCGGACCTTCATGGAAAAGCGGGCGCAGCAGCCCGACGCCGCGATTTCCGACCTCACCGCGCTCGCCAACACCTATAATTCGATGGCGAAGACGATCAGCCTGCAGATGCAACAACAGCCCGATCGGCGCCGGGCGGCGCAGGCGCTGCTGTTTCTCGCCGGCGCGCGCGAGCTCATCCAGCGGGTCGCGACAGCCGACCCGAACAACGCGAATTACAGGAACCTGTCGGCGCTTCTGCAGGGCAATTTCACCAATGCCTGCGCCAATTTCGGCCTGCCGCAGGAAGCCGCCTCCTGCCTGCGCGCCGCCCGCGCGGCAGCGAACTGACCGCAAAAGGCGCGGACGACGCAAAAAGAGTTGGCGCGCGCGAAATCCTTGGCTATGCCGATTCGGCTGATTGTCTTGCCCCCGGCGCGCGATGTGTGAGCTTCTCGGAATGAGCGCGAATGTCCCGACCGACATTCGCTTTTCCTTCGCCGGCCTGGCCCGGCGCGGAGGCGGCGCCGGCCCGCACCGCGACGGCTGGGGCATCGCCTTTTACGAGGGCCGCTCGGCCCGCGCCTTCCACGATCCGGAACCGGCTGCGAGTTCCGACATCGCCCGCTTCGTCGGCTCGCATCCGATCAAGAGCCGGACCGTCATCGCCCATATAAGGCAGGCCAATCGCGGCCGCGTCACGCTCGCCAACACCCATCCCTTTTCCCGCGAATTGTGGGGCCGCGTCTGGACCTTCGCCCACAACGGCCAGCTGCGGGGCGTGAAAACGCTGCCGCTCGATTTCTACGGCCCGATCGGCACCACCGACAGCGAACACGCCTTCTGCTGGATGCTCGACCAATTGCGCGCGCGGTTCGAAACTCTGCCCGCGCCGCCGCAGCTCGACCGCGAAATTCTCCAGCTGAGCACCCGGCTCGCCCGGCTCGGCGTGTTCAACATGCTGCTCAGCGACAGCCGCAGCCTTTACGCCTTCTGCGGCAAGAAACTGTCCTGCCTCACGCGCCGGGCGCCGTTCGGCGAGGCCACCCTCATCGACGAGGACCGCAAGGTCAATTTCGCCGAGGAGACCGGGCCGAACGATTGCGTCACCGTCGTCGCCACCGGCCCCCTGACCAGCGACGAAACCTGGACGGCGATCAAGCCGGGCACATTGCTCGTCCTGCGCGAGGGCGAAGTCGCCGCCTCCCTCTTCATCGAGCCGCCGGGCGGCGAAAAGCCCGCGCGCGCCAAAAGGACCGCCCCATGCTGATCGACGGCGAAAAACGCACCGCCATCTGGCCCGATCCCGAGGGCGAGGGCGTCTTCATCCTGGACCAGACCCGCCTGCCCCATGTCGTGACGAACGTGCTGCTGCGCACGCTCGACGACGCCGCCCACGCCATCAAGGACATGCTGGTGCGCGGCGCGCCTCTGATCGGCGTCACCGCCGCCTATGGACTGGCGCTGGCGCTGCGCGACGATCAATCCGACGAGACGCTGCACCGCGCCGCCGAAATCTTGCGCGCGACAAGGCCCACCGCCGTCAACCTCGCCTGGGCGCTGGCGCGCGCCAAGGCGTTTCTGGAGCCGCTGCCCGACGTCCTGCGCCGCGATGCGGCCTTCGCCTTCGCCAAGCATCTCGCCGACAAGGACATCGCCTGCAACGAGGCCATCGGCGAACATGGGCTCAAGCTGATCCGCGCGATGGCGGAACAACGCGGCGGCGCGCCGGTCCGCATCCTCACCCATTGCAACGCCGGCTGGCTCGCGACCGTCGACTGGGGCACCGCCACGGCGCCGATCTACAAGGCGCAGGCGGCGGGCGTCCCGGTCCATGTCTTCGTGGACGAGACCCGGCCGCGCAACCAGGGCGCCTCGCTCACCGCCTTCGAACTCGGCCAGCAGAAGGTTCCCCATACGCTCATCGTCGACAACGCCGGCGGCCATCTGATGCAGCGCGGCGAGATCGACATGGTCATCGTCGGCGCCGACCGCATCGCCGCCAATGGCGACGCCTGCAACAAGATCGGCACCTATCTGAAGGCGCTGGCGGCGCGCGACTGCGGCCTGCCGTTCTATGTCGCCGCGCCGGTCTCGACCTTCGATTCCGCGCTCGCGGAAGGCTCCCTGATTCCGATCGAGGAGCGCGCGCCGGAGGAAGTCACCTTGATGCCGGGCCTCGCCCCCAATGGCGAGGTGATCTCGGTGCGCATCGCGCCGAAGGACACGCCGGCGCGCAACCCGGCTTTCGACGTCACCCCGGCGCGGCTGGTGAGCGGAATCATCACGGAAAAAGGCTTGTTCGAGGCCAACCGCGAGGCGCTGGCGGCGCTGGCCTGACGTCAGGCCCCGGCCGCAGCCGGACCGCCGAAACGCCGCTTGATCCGGGCCGTCAGGGCGTCGCGCACAGTGCGATAGGCTTCGAGCTTCTGGTCTCGCGCGGCGTCGAGATGGGTGACGTCCTCGGTCGGCCAGTATTCGACCGGAATCTCCAGGTCGCGGGTCAGTTCCAGCATGCGATGATGCGCGTCGGGCGACAGCGTCACGATCAGCTCGAAGCGGGACAGATCGACCTCGTCGAAATGACGGGGCACATGGTCCATCATCGCCACGCCCGCCTCGGCCATCACGCAGAGCGCGAAGCCGTCCATGTCCACGGCGTGCAGGCCGGCCGATTCCGCCTTGATGTCCCGGCCGAACAAGGCGCGGGTCAGGCCTTCGGCCATCGGCGAGCGCACGCTGTTCATGGCGCAGGCGAACAGGACGGCGCGGGGACGCGGGACGCCGGTCATCCTAGCCCTTCCAGTGCAGCGCCGTGACGAGGGTGAAGATGCGCCGGGAGGTGTCGAAATCGCATTCGATCTTGCCGCGCAGCCGTTCGGCCAGCAGCTGGGCGCCCTCGTTGTGCAGGCCGCGCCGGCCCATGTCGATCGCCTCGATCTGCGCCGGGCTCGCGGTGCGGATCGCCGCGAAATAGCTCTCGCAGATCATGAAATAATCCTTGAGGATGCGGCGGAACGGCGTCAGCGACAGGATGTGGGCGATGATCGGCTCGCCCGCCTCGTCGCGGATGTTCAGCGCGAGCTTCGAACTCGTGCAGCCCGATGTGCAGCTGGTACGGGCCGCCGGCATGGCCGGGCAGAGCGAAGGAATTCTCCTCGATCAGGTCATAGATCGCGATCGCCCGCTCATGCTCCTGGTCGGGACTGCCGCGACCGATCGACGTGTCGTCGAGCGTGACGCTGATCAGCCGGTTGCGGCGCAGGCTGTCGAGATGTTGCATGGGCTCACGCCTGTTCCAACCTGAGCGCCACGGACAGCGCGTGGGCGTCGAGCCGTTCGGCCCGCCCGAGCACCACCGCCGAGGGGCCGATGATTCGCAGGCTCTCCGGCGAGCATTTCAGCAGCGAGGTGCGCTTCATGAAATCGAGCACGTTGAGGCCGGACGAGAACCGCGCCGAGCGCGCCGTCGGCAAGCACGTGGTTGGAGCCGCCGACATAATCGCCGATGGCTTCGGGCGTATAGGCGCCGATGAAGATCGCGCCGGCGTTGCGCACGCCCGCCGCCAGCGCCTCGGCGTCGACCGCCATGATTTCCAGATGTTCGGCGGCGATGCGGTCGGCGAGCGGCAGCGCCTGCGCCAGCTTTTCGACGACGATGATCGCGCCGAGCTCGGCCCAGCTCTTTTCCGCGATGGCCCGGCGCGGCAGGGTTTTGAGCCGCTCCGCGACCGCCGCCTCGACCGCGTCGGCGAGCGCGCGGTCGTCGGTGATCAGGATCGATTGCGCCGCCGTGTCGTGCTCGGCCTGCGCCAGCAGGTCGATGGCGATCCATTCCGGATTGGCGGTCCTGTCGGCGAGGATCAGCACTTCCGACGGGCCGGCGATCATGTCGATGCCGCACTGGCCGAACACGCGCCGCTTGGCGGCGGCGACGAAGGCGTTGCCCGGCCCGACGATCTTGGCGACCGGCGCGATGGTCGCGGTGCCATAGGCCAAAGCCGCGACGGCCTGGGCGCCGCCGATGCGATAGACCTCGTCCACCCCGGCGATATGGGCGGCCGCCAGAACCAGCGGCGACAATTTGCCGTCGGGCGCCGGCGCGACCATGACGAGGCGCTCGACCCCGGCCACTTTCGCCGGAACGGCGTTCATCAGCACGGACGACGGATAGGAGGCGGTGCCGCCCGGCACGTAAAGGCCGGCGGATTCGACCGCGCTCCAGCGCCAGCCGAGTTCGACGCCGGCGGAATCGGTGAAGCGCAGGTCGCTCGGGCGCTGCTTTTCGTGAAAGAACACGATGCGGTCGCGCGCCAGCTCCAGCGCCGCGATCTGCTCCCTGGGGCAGGCGGCGACCGAATCCTCGATCTCCTCGCGCGAAATCCGCAGGGTTTCCGGAGTCAGAACGTTGCGGTCGAAACGGCTGGTGTAGTCGATCAGGGCCTCGTCGCCGCGCGCGATCACATCCGCGATGATGTCGCGGACGATGGCGTCGACATCTTCCGCCGTCTCGCGCTTCATGTGCAGAAGCTGTTCGAATTTTTCGCGGAAATCGGCGGCGGCGGCGTCGAGCCGGAACGGCATCGGCTTTCTCCCCTCAGAACAAGGCAGCGGTTTGTAGGCGGCGGGGCCTTTTGTCAAGCGTCGCCCGGACCCTCGTCGTCGCCCCGGACGCCGTGTCCCGGCGCGTGGCGGACGCGCCAGCGCGGCCCCAGATCGGCCATCCGCGCCTCGAGGCACTCGACCTCGAGCCGAACGGCGCAGCCCCCGGAAAAAACCAGCAGCACGCTGCCGCCGGGCGGCTCGCCGGGGATGAATTCGACATCCAGCAAATTCAGGATGTCGTCGGGCCGGTCGGTGCGGAAGCCCTGCAGCGAAGCCTTGCGCACCTGTTCGAAATGCAGCCCCGTTTGCGCCCTTTGCGGCGCGCCCGCGACCGACGCCAGCCAGTCGAACCGCTTCAGCACGAGAACGAAGCGCTTTTCGTGCGGCTGGTAGAGCATGTCGCCGACGCGCAGGATCGCGTCCTGCACATGGGCGGCGATGACCGAGAGGTCTTCCGGATCGAAGGCCATCAGCCGCAGGGGGCGTTCCTCGCCGTCCTTGTCCTGCGTCATGACGGGCCTCTTACCGGCTGGACGGACCGAACATCGCCTCGAATACGTTGCTCGGCTGCTGGGGCGGCGGCGAAGGCGCTTCGGCGATGGTCTGGAGCTGCGGCTTGACCGGGGGCGACTTGGCGTCGCGCATCTGGCTGAGCATGTGCTTGCTCTTGGCGGTGTAATAATAGCCCGAGGCGTAAAGCCGCACGGCGCGGTCCATGTCGCCGTCCGCGAGCGCCCAGGCGTTGGCGAGATAGGGCGCGGCATAGGCCAGATTGGTCTCGGGATCGAGCAGGCCCTTGGGCGAGCCGTGATAGCCCATCGAGCGCGCCGTCGCCGGCGTGATCTGCATGAGACCGTAATAGGTGTGATTGACCAGCCGGGGGCAATATTTGCTCTCGCGCATGATGATGCGGTGGAGCAGCGCCAGCGGAATGCCATGCTGGCGGGCATATTTGCGCGTCATGTCGGCGAGCCCGGCCCGCTCGGCGATGGCGAAGCCGGCGACCGCTTCCTCCTGGCCCGGGGACCGGTCCACCGGCGCCTCGGGATAATCCGCCGGCCCGGCGGCGACCGGCGGCGACGCGCAGCGACGCGCTCTGCGCAGGCGCGGAGTTGGGCTGGGGCGGCGCGGCGTCCGGCGGCGGCGCGGCGGGCGCCGGAGGGGCGAAGGCGGTCTGCGATGGCGCGAACAGCGCGCCGAAAGGTCCGTTCGAGGGCGGCGGATTGGCCGCGTATTGGGCCGCGCCCTGAACAAAGCCGGCCTGCTGCGAGACGCCCTCGGCGCCCGCCTGCGCCGCATTGGGATCGGCAGGGACCGGCGGATCGTCCGGGAAGGCCGGGCGCGCCGGCGGCAGCGGCGGATTTTTGGGCGGCGCGGCGCGCGCCGGAACGGCGCCCTCCAGAACAAGGGCGGCCAAAACGATCAGTCGCGGCAGAGTTTGCGTCATACGGCGTCTTTGCCGCGAAAAAATGGCTTTGGCAAGGCGGCGGTCAAGCCGGCAGGACGGAGAGCCGCCTCTGGCTCTCGCAAATGGCCGGCATCTGTTAAACTCGGCTCGAAAATTCGGGAGGCGAAAATGAAATCCCTGGTCTTGCAAATCTGTTGCGCCGTCACCGTCGCCGCCGCCGCTCCATCGTCCCGGGCCTTCGCACAGGACGATCCGACGCCGGATCAAATGGTCGACGCCATCCAGAACATCACCGGCGTGCACAAAGGGCTGCGGCGCAATCACGGCAAGGGTTTTTGCGGCGAAGGCGTCGTTCACGGGGGCCGCGGACGCCTCCGACCTTGGCGGCCTCTCCCCTGTTTTCCGGCGCGGCGCTGCCCGTCGTTTTCCGTTTTTCGGTCGCCGGGCCCAATCCTTCGATCGGCGACGCCGCGCTGGCGCCCCGCGGCATCGCCTTGCAGGTCACCTTGCCCGGCGGCGCGCTCCACGACATGGTGATGCTGAACGCGCCCGTTTTTGCCGCGGCGACTGTGCAAAGCTTCTATGAACGGCAACTTGTCAGCGCGCCCGATCCCGCGACTGGAAAGCCCGATCCAGACAAAATGAAGGCCTATTTCGCCGGCCATCCCGACGCCAAACCTCTCATCGACTGGCTGAAAAGCCACAATCCGCCGCCGTCCTATGCCGAAACCCCCTATTTCAGCATTCACGCCTTCAAATTCACCGATGCGGCGGGGCGGTCGCAATGGGTGAAATGGCGGTTCGAGCCGCGAGACGGCGCCAAGATGCTCACGGCTGAGGAAATGGCGGCCGCCCCGCGTGATTTCCTGGAGGAGAAGCTCGTCGAAGCGCCTGAAGAGCGGCCCGGTCGAATGGGACATGATCGTGACGCTGGGCGAGTCCGGCGATCCGATCGACAATCCCACTTTGCTCTGGCCGGCGGAGCGCCGCGAGGTGAAGGCCGGAACCCTGACGCTGACCAAAGCCGGCGAAGCCGCCGCCGGAACCTGCGAAGATATCATGTTCGACCCGAATCTGCTGAGCGCAGGCGTCGAGGCTTCGCCCGACCCGATTCTCGCTTATCGGTCCGGGGCCTATGCGGTGTCCCTTGGGCGAAGATTGCAGGAAAAAGGCCAGTGAGCGACGAGCCGGACGCTATTTCTGCGCGACGAAGAACAGGCGCGGATAGAGCAGCAGCACCTTGCCGTCGGCCTGCGGCGTATAGGCCATTTCCAGCTCGCGGCGATATTGCGCGAGAAAGGCCGGCGTTTCGTCGTCTTCCAGCTCGTTGAGGAACGGCCGCAGGGCCGAGCCGACGAACCAGTCGACAACGGCTTCATGCCCGTCGAGCGGATGAACATAGGTCGTCTGCCAGAGGTCGACCATGCGGCTGTGGGGCGCGGTCCAGGCGTAATAATCGTCGAGCGAGCCGATCACCGCGCGCGTCTTGGCTATCGGCGCCAGCCGCTCCGCCCAGGGGCCGTCGACGGCCACCATGCGCATGAGGGCGTGAGCGGCGTCCTGCAGCACGTTGGGCATCTGCACGGCGAGCACCCCGCCCGGATTCAGGAACGACATCAGCCGGGGCAGAAGCCGGTGATGATCCGGCGAGAAATGCAGCGCGGCGTTGGCGAAGATCAGGTCGACGCCCTCGTCCGGCTGCCCACTCCTTGAGATCCTGCCGGATGAACCGCGCCGCCGGCAGGCGCTCGCGCGCGGCCGCCAGCATGTTCTCGGACGTGTCGATTCCCAGAATGTCGGCGCCGCGGAAATAGAGCGCCAGCATCGCCGCGCTGTTGCCCGGCCCGCAGCCGAGATCGACGATCTTTCGCGGGGCGAGCGGCGGTATGCGCGAAACGAGATCGCGCGCCGCCTGCGCCCGCTCGCGCTCGAATTTCAGGTAAAGTTCAGAATCCCAATCCGCCATCATGGGAAATTAACGCCGTCGCACGTTATTTGTCTACTATTTTACTAGACTAAAAACCCTAGTCAGGCGCCCTGGCTGCCCCGGCGCGCCGCGCAGGGCCATCAATCCCCGCGAGGGATCGTAGGCGATGATGGCGCCCGACATGAAGACGAAGGCGCAGCCCGCCGTCACCGCCAGCGAAACCCAGTTGACCTGCCCGTAAAGCGCGAAACGGATCAGCTCGACGGCATGGGTGAAGGGATTGGCCTGGCAGACGTAATAAAGCGCCGGGCTGCCCTCCTGCACGCGCCACAGCGGATAGAGCGCCGACGAGGCGAAGAACATCGGGAAGATCACGAAATTCATGATGCCCGAGAAATTCTCCAGCTGCTTGATGAGCGAGGACAGCAGCATGCCGAGCGAGCCGAGCATCAGCCCGACCAGCACCAGCGCCGGCAGCACGGTGAGATAGCCGAGCGGCGGCGGCTGGATGTCCCAGAACCAGGCGATGACCAGATAGGCGTAGACCTGCAGCACCGAGACCAGCGTGCCGGCGATCAGCTTGCCGAACAGCAGGAAGGCGCGCGGGAAGGGACTGAGCAGCAGCACGCGCATGTTGCCCATCTCGCGGTCGTAGACCATGGACAGCGACGATTGCATGCCGTTGAACAGCTGGATCATCGCCATCAGGCCGGGCGTGATGTAGACGTCGTAGAGGATGTAGGTGTCGTAGGGCGGGATGATCGAAACGCCCAGCACCTGCCGGAAGCCGGCCGCGAAAATGAACAGCCAGACCAGCGGGCGCACGAGCGCGGAGATGAAGCGCTCGCGCTGGTGCAGGAAGCGCAGCCCTTCGCGCCAGGCGATGCCCTGCAGGCAGATCAGGTAGGACGCAAACGTCAGGCGACGCGGCGCGGGGGCTTCCGGGCTCACTTGCAGGCTCATGCGACGCCTCGTGTTTCGTTCTCGCCGATCAGCGCGACGAAGGCCGCCCTCATGTCGGCGCCGCCCGTCTGCCGCATCAGGTCGGCGGCGATCGCCCTCGGCGCGCAATTTGCCCTTGTGCAGCACGAGGACGGCATCGTCCGGATCGACCTCGTCGGTCAGATGGGTCGCCCACAGCACGCTCATGCCCTCGCGCGCGATCAGCCCGCGCACCAGTTTGAGGATGTCGGCGCGGGCGCCGATGTCGAGGCCGACCGTCGGCTCGTCGAGCACCAGCAGGCGCGGCCGGTGCAGAAGCGCGCGGGCGATCTCGACGCGGCGCATCTGGCCGCCGGAGAGGTTTCGCACCTTGTCTTTCGCCCGGTCGGCGAGGCCGACCGCCTGCAACAGGTCTTCCGTGCGCTGGGCGGCCTCCTTGCGGCCGATGCCGTGGAGCGCGGCGTGATAGTAGAAATTCTGCGCGCACCGACAGGTCGAGATCGAGCGTGCGCGACTGGAACACCACGCCGAGCTCGGCGAGGGCCGCGCCGGGATTGCGCATCAGATCGCGCCCCAGCACGCGAATTTCGCCCTTCTGCAGCGCGAACAGCCGGGTGATCAGCGAGAACATCGTGCTCTTGCCCGCGCCGTTGAGGCCGAGCAGCACGCAGAACGCGCCGGGCGCGACGGAAAAGCTCACGTCGTCGAGCGCCTGGCGCGCGCCGTAATGATGGCTGACATGGCGCAGAATGAGCGCGGGAGGGGAATCGTTCGTCGCCTTGAGGGTCATGGCCGCCATGTTGTCATGGTTTCGGCGCGCCGGGAATGACCAGATCCCAGGGCGATTCGCCGACCTGCACCGATTTGACGACTTTTTGCGCCTCGACGTCGATCACCGACACGTCGTTGGAGACGCCGTTGGCCGTCAGCAGATATTTCCCGTCCGGGGTGAAGGCCGCGTGCCAGACGCGCTGGCCGACCAGCAGATATTTGCAGCACCTGCCGCGTCTTCACGTCCACCACCGCGATGCGGTTGGCCGGTCCGAGCGACACGAAGGCCAGCTTGCCGTCGCGCGGTGATGTTGATCCCGACCGGCTGGATGTTTTCCGCGCGCAGGCCGGGCACCTCGAATTTGACGCGATCCTTGATCTTGAAGCTCGCCGCGTCGATGATCGACGATGTCGCCGCCGATTTCCGCCGAAACCCAGACTTCCGCGCCGTCGGGCGTGAAGGCGGCCATGCGCGGGCGCGCGTCCACCAGCACATTGGCCAGCATCTTGCGTTTCTCGGCGTCGACGAAATGCGCCATGCTGGTGGTCTCGGTGGTGGCGACCACGATCTTGCCGTCCGGGCTTACCGCCATGCCCTCCGGCTCGACGCCGACGCGCACCGCGCCGAGCGCTCTTGCGCTCGGCATTCGATGAAGGTGAGGAAATTGCTGTCCTCGTTGGTGACGTAGAGCGTCTTGCCGTCGGGCGAAATCTCGATCCGCTCCGGGTCGCGGCCCGGCGGGAAAGTCCTCGACGACGGCATAGGTCTTCGGGTCGATCACCGCGATCGTGTCGGCGTCGCCCAATGCGACGTAGATCTTGCCGTCCATCCGGGCTGGCGACGATCCCGCGCGGCCGCTGGCTGACCGGAATGGTCTTCTTCACCGTCAGGGTTTCGGTGTCGATCACCGAGACGCTGTTGCCCTTTTCATTGGTGACGAAGGCGTCGAAGGCGCAGGCGCCGCCAGCCGCAAACAGAACGGCGCGGCGGCGCAGATCGCGGCCAGCGCCAACCCGAAGATTTCACTTGAAATGGCATTTCGTCTCCGGTCGATCGTAGCCCAGCGTGTCCAGCTCGGAGAACTGGTGCATGAAGCCCTCCTGCGGCGAGACCGAGACCACATTGCGCCCGTCCGACAGCAGGATCGGCTGGCGCAATTGCAGGTTCCAGTCGCGCATCGTCAGCTTCTGGCCCTTGAAGGCGGCCAGCGCGAAATCCTTCGACAGCAGATAGGCCTTCATGGCGGCGGCATCGCCCGCCGCGCCGTGCGCCGCCGCCTCGCCGATCATGCGCGCCGCGGTCCAGCCTGTTCATGTCGAGCGGGCTCATCGGCGCGCGAACCGGCGCTCGAAGCGCTGCTGCAGCTGGGTGCGCGCCCCATTGCTCGTTGGAGGCGTCCCACGACGCCGGGACAAGGCCGGCGGAACCCGCCACCGGGCGCGGGTCCCAGGTGCGATAGGGCAGGTAATCGGCGAAGACCGCGCTCTCGTCGGCCGCGACCAGCACGTCATAGGCGGCCGCGTTCTGGGTGAAGGCGGGGATCTGCTTCTGGATCAGCGTGACGCCGCTGTCGGAACGCCGCGCGCCGCCGCGATCCTCGAACACGCGCTCCTCGACCAGCTTGGCGCCGAAGCGCGCGCCCGAGCGCCTCAAGGCGTCGGCCCAGAGCTTGTCTTCAGGATGCGAGCCGACGACGAGGAACCATTTGCGCCATTGCTTCCAGACCAGATATTGCGCCAGCGCGTCGGCGAGCATGGAGCGCGTCGGCGCGACATGAATGACATTGGCGCGGCAGAATTCCTCGCGCAGAATGTCGTCCGGCGCGCCGATGTTGAAGATCAGCACATTGGCCGCGGCCGGAACATCGGCGGCGCTGATCAGCGCGCCGGCCGGGAGGTCCGCGATCACGAATTGGACGCCCTGCCCGGCGAGGTCCGCCAAAGCCGTCGCGGCGTCCTCGCCGGGCTTCAGGCGACGCGAGACGAGGCTGAATTGCTGGCCGAGAAATTCGCCGGTGACATTGTCGTCGTCGATGCCCGCCAGCGCGCCAGCCTCGCCGTCATTGGCGGCGGGCAATTGCAGCCGCGACACCGCCGAACCCTGCTCCGCGCGGCGCAGATAGCCGATCCGGATCGCCTGGACCGGCTGGGCCGAATCCGCGCCGGCGGGAGCGTCCGCCGGCTGGGCGGCGCAGGCGCCGGATCCGATCGGCAGCGCCGCAACAGCGATGGCGACCGGCAGCAGCAGCCCGCGCAAGGCTGCGGCAAAACGGCGCAAGGCCCCGGACCGCCGGGGCCGGCGATGGTTCGAATTCAAGGCGTCTCCCTGCCGCTGGCGGCGATGGATCGATTTTTCGTTGTTCCCGGCGAATTTAGCCGTTCCGGCGGCCCCGCCGCAACTGCGCCGTCCCGGCGCCTTATGGCAATTGCGTCCATTGGCGGAGGGCCGATCCGAGAATGAATTGCCCCGCCCGCTCCCTTTCATGTCACACTGGGGCCATGCCGCGCAAAACCGATCTCGAAGCGGACTGGATGAAACTGCTCTGGCCGACGTTTTTCGCGGCGGAAGCCGGCGCCGCCTTCGCGCGCAGCATGCTGGACGCCTTCGCGCCGGGCCAGCAGCCCCAGCCGCAACCGGAGCCGGTCTGGGCCACCCCGAACGAAATCGTCCTGCGCCTGGGCGCGGCGCGGCTGCGCCGGTTCGGCCCCGCGCCCAAAATCCATCGCAAGGGCCAAAGCGGGCGCGGGAGCCCGACGCCGATTCTGGTCTGCGCGCCATTCGCGCTGCATGACGCCCGCATCGCCGACCTCTGCGAGGGCCACAGCCTGATCGCGGCGCTGCGCGCAAGCGCCGCGCCGGTCTATCTGGTCGAATGGCTGTCGGCCAGCAAGTCGCAGGCTTTTCGGCGCATCGACGATTATCTCGCCGATCTCAACGTGATGGTCGATGAAATCGGCGGGTTCTGTCATTTCGTCGGACTGTGCCAGGGCGGCTGGCTGAGCCTGATCTATGCCGCGCGTTTTCCCGCCAAGGCGGGGCGGCTGGTCGTCGCCGCGGCGCCGGTCGACACCCATGTCGTGGATTCGCCGCTGTCGGCGCTGGCGCGCTCGACGCCCGTCGCAACCTTCCATGAGCTGGTGCAAATGGGCGACGGGCTCGCTCGCGGCGCCGAGGCGCTCCAGTTCTGGGGCCGGTCGGCGGACAGCGCGGAACAGATCCACGACCTGCTGCAAAGCGAGCTGCCGCTCGACTCGCCGGGTTTCGCCGCCAAGGCGGCGTTGTTCCGGGACTGGACCTCCCGGCCGCTCGACTTGCCGGGGGCCTATTATCTCGAAGTGGTCGAAAAGCTCTACCAGGGAAACCAGCTGGCCCTCGGCCAGTTCGTCGCCCTCGGCAAGAGCATCGATCTCCACGACATCCGCCAGCCGCTCTACCTGATCGCGGCGCGCGACGACGAGGTCGCGGCGCCGGAACAGACCTTGGCCTGCGCCGGACTGGTCGGGACGCCGCGCGGGAAATCCGCCAGACCATCGTTCCCGGCGGTCATCTTCATCTGTTTTTCGGCAGCAAGGCGTTGAAGGCGCTCTGGCCGGGGGTCGTCGCCTGGCTGGGCGAGACGGCCCCCGGAGTTTGAACCTTCTCGAGATTCAGCGCTTCTCGAACTTCAACGCTTGGCGAGCAGGTCGCGGATTTCTTCGAGCAGCACTTCCTCGCGCGGCGGCGGGGCCGGCTCGGCAGGCGCCGCCGGCTTGGTCGCCGCGATCTTGTTGACGGCGCGGATCAGGATGAACAAGGCGAAGGCGACGATCAGGAAATTCAAGCAGCGCGGTCAGGAACGCGCCATAGCCGAAGGCCGGCGCCGACTTTCTTGGCGTCGGCATAGGCCGGATGATTGGCGATGTTGGAGCTGAGCGCGAGATAATAATTGGAGAAATCGAGATTGCCGGGGGTGATCGCGCCGATGATCGGCATGATCAGGTCTTCCACCAGCGAACTGACAATCTTGCCGAAAGCCGCGCCGATGACGACGCCGACGGCGAGGTCCAGCGCGTTGCCGCGCATGGCGAATTTTTTGAATTCTTCAAACATCCCGATACAATCCCCCGTCCGGCGCGGCAAACCCGCCCGGGACAAGGTTAAGCCGAGCCCGCACGAATGGTCAATCTGCGGGGCCGGGGATGGAAACAGGCGGGCGCCCATGCCATAGGAGCCTCATGCCGTCGAGTTCGATCTATATTTCCGCGACATTGCTGTATTTCCTGGCCTTGCTGGCGCTCGCCGTCTATGGCGACCGTCACGCCGGGCGTTTCACGGGCAAGCGGACCCGCCGCGTCGTCTATGCGCTCGGCCTGTGCGTCTATTGCACCTCGTGGACCTTCTTCGGCTCGGTCGGCCTCGCCTCGTCGAACGGTCTCGACTTCCTGCCGATCTATATCGGACCCATGCTCGTGTTCGGCTTCGGCTGGCCGCTGGTCGCCCGCGTGGCGCGGCTCGCCCGGGCGCAGAACATCACCTCCATCGCCGACTTCCTCGCGGCGCGCTACGGCAAGTCCGAGGCGGTCGCCGCCGTCGCCGCGATCATCGCCGTCATCGGCGTCGTTCCCTATATCGCCCTGCAGCTCAAGGCCATTTCGGCGACGCTGGCCATCGGTTTCGGCAATGCGGCGCCGTTCGAGCCGCTGCCGCCGTCGGTCTGGCCCGACCGGCTGGCTCTGGGCGTCGCCGTGCTGCTCGCGTTTTTCGCCATGGCGTTCGGCACAAGGCGGGTCGACGCCGGCGAGCACCAGAACGGGCTGATGGTGACCATCGCCGCCGAATCGGTCGCCAAGCTGCTCGCCTTCCTCGTCGTCGGCGGCTTCGTCGTCTGGTGGATGTTCGACGGGCTCGGCGACCTGTTCCAGCGCGCGGCGTCGAGCCCGCGCATCCGCGCCGTGCTCGCCGCGCCGCCCGATCTCTCGGTCTGGGTCACGCTGACGCTGCTCTCGAGCGGCGCGATGATGCTGCTGCCGCGCCAGTTTCACGTCGCCATCGTCGAGAACCGCGACGAGGGCGACATCCGCTCCGCCGCCGCCGTCTTTCCGCTCTATCTGCTGGCGATCAATTTTTTCGTCCTGCCGCTGGCCATCGCCGGCCTGATCCTGTTCCCCGACGTGCTGGACCGCGACGTCAGCGTGATGGCGCTGCCGATCTTCGCGGAAAACGGCCCGATCACCCTGATCGCGATGATCGGCGGCCTGTCCGCGGCGACCGCGATGGTCGTGGTGGAATCGGTCGCGCTGTCGATCATGGTGTCGAACAATCTCGTCCTGCCGATGTACCTGCGGTTCGGGCGCTGGCGCAACGGACGGGCGCGGACGGTCGCCGAGGGCGAAGCCGGACGCCGCATCCTGCGCGTGCGCCGCGCCGCGATCCTCGTCGTCCTGCTGCTCGCCTTCGGCTATTACCGGCTGACCGGCGAGGCGCTGCTGGCCTCGATCGGCATTCTCTCCTTCGCCTGCGTGGCGCAATTCGGCCCGGCTTTCATCGGCGCCCTGGTCTGGCGGCGGGGAACGGCGCTCGGCGCCATCGCCGGCCTGATCACCGGCGTCACCATCTGGGCCTTCATGCTGCTCGCGCCCTCGCTCGACGCCGGCGTCATGCAGCGGATCATCGCGGCGGCGCAGTTTCCGCCGCGCCCCGACCTGCCCTCGCCGGACATCTTCAACCTGCAGATGTCCTCGCTGGTCCGGGGCGTGTTCTGGAGCCTGCTGGGCAACAGCCTCGCCTATGTCAGCTTCTCGCTGGTGCGCCGGCCGACCCCGATCGAGCGCCTGCAGGCCGATATCTTCGTCAGCAAGAACGCCGCGCCGATGGCCCAGGCGTTCCGGCTCTGGCGCACCAGCGTCTCGGCGGCGGAAGTCGAAGCCACCGTCGCGCGCTATCTCGGCGCCCAGCGCACGCGCGAGGCCTTCGAGACCTTCTGCATCGGCCGCGGCCAGAACTACGATCCGCGCGCCGAGGCGGACATCCACCTGCTGCGCCTGTCGGAACATCTGCTGGCGTCGGCCATCGGCGCCGCGTCCTCGCGCCTCGTGCTGTCGCTGCTGCTGCGGCGGCGCAACGTCTCCAGCGCGGCGGCGCTCCGCCTCGTCGACGACGCCTCCGCCGCGCTGCTCTACAACCGCGACGTGCTGCAGCACGCGCTGGATTTCGCGCGGCAGGGCATTTCCGTGTTCGACGCCGATCTCCGCCTGACCTGCTGGAACCGCGAATTCCGCGACATGTTCGAATTGCCGGGCAGTTTCACGCGCACCGGCGTCGCGCTCGACGACATCCTGCGGTTCAACGCCGAGCGCGGCCTCTATGGCGATGGCGCGAGCGACGAACTGGTCGCCGGGCGCCTCGAGCGCCTCACCAACACCGAGCCGTTTCGCGTGCCGCTGGCGACGTCGGGCCGGGTCATCGAGACCCGCTCGGCCCGCATGCCCGACGGCGGCCTCGTCGTGACCTATACCGACGTGACCGAGCAGTTCGCCGCCGAACAGGCGCTCGAATCCGCCAATGAAACGCTGGAGCGCCGCGTGCGCGAGCGCACCGAGCAGCTGACCCGCCTCAACGAGGAGCTCGGCCGCGCCAAGGCGCTCGCCGACGAGGCCAACATCTCCAAGACGCGCTTCCTCGCCGCCGCCGGCCACGACATCCTGCAGCCGCTCAACGCCGCGCGGCTCTACGCCGCCACCATGTCGCAACGCGCGGCCGCCGGCGCCCCCGCGACCGAGACCGGGGCGCTGGCGCGCAATGTCGATTCCGCGCTGGAGGCGGTGGAGGATATTTTCTCGGCGCTGCTGGAAATGTCGCGCCTCGACGCGGGCGCGATGAAGGTGGAATTGAGCAATTTCCGCATCGACGAACTGTTCCGCCAGCTCAAGATCGAATTCGCGCCGCTGGCGGAACGCAAGGGGCTGAAGCTGACCTTCGCCCCCTGCTCCCTCGCGGTGCGTTCGGATCGCCGGCTGTTGCGCCGCCTGTTGCAGAATCTCATCTCGAACGCGATCAAATACACCCGCGGCGGCCGGGTGCTCGTCGGCGCGCGCCGTCTGCGCGGCCGGCTCCGGCTCGAGGTCTGGGACACCGGCATGGGCATCCCGCTCGAGAAGCAGAAAAGCGTGTTCAGGGAATTCGAACGGCTCGACACCGTCGGCGCCGAGCCGGGCCTTGGCCTCGGCTTGTCGATCGTCGAGCGCATGGCGCGCGTGCTGAGCCATCAGATCGCGCTGCGCTCCGCCCCCAACAAGGGATCGGTCTTCACGGTCACCGCGCCCATCGCGGCCCCGCCGCCGCAGTCCCAGCGCCGCGACGCGCCGCCCGCCGCCGCGACCCGGCAGTCGCCGCTGGTCGACATGACCGTGGTGGCGATCGACAACGACAAGCTGATCGCGGACGGCATGCGCGCGCTGCTGGCGGCCTGGGGCTGCGCGCCGATCGTCGCCGGCAGCCAGCGCGAGGCCCTCGCGGAGCTGGCGCGGCAGAAGCGCATCCCCGACGCGATCCTGGCGGATTATCATCTCGACGAAGGCGACGGCGTCGACGCCGTCGTCGCCTTGCGCTGGAGGTTCGGCGCCTCCATCCCGGCGGCCCTGATCACCGCCGACCGCTCGGACGAAATGCGCGCGCGGGCCATGGCCAAGGACGTGATGGTGCTCAACAAGCCGCTCAAGCCCGCGACGCTGCGCGCCGTTCTCGCGCAATGGCGGGCGGCGGCGCCCGCCGACGCTCCGGACTAGACCGCCGATCTAGCCGGCGATCTCGGCCTTGCTGGGCGCCGCGCGCGCGGGTTTCGGGGCGGCTTTGGAGACCGGCTTGCCCGCCTTGAGAGCCGCCTCGACCCGCGCATGGAAGGCGCAGACGCGCGGCGCGATTTCCTTGCGGAACCGCGAGCCGTTGAACACGCCGTAATGGCCGACGTCCTTCTGCACATAATGCATGCGCAACTCATCGGGGAGGTTGATGCAGAGATCCTGCGCCGCCTCGGTCTGGCCGACGCCGGAAATGTCGTCCTTCTCGCCTTCGACCGTCATCAGGCCGACGCGCCGGATCAAGGTGGGATCGACCGGATGGTCGCGATGCTTCATCTCGCCGCGCGGCAGCGAATGATGCACGAAGACGGTGTCGATGGTCTGGAGATAGAACTCGGCGGTCAGGTCCATCACGGCGAGATATTCGTCGTAGAAATCGCGATGCTTTTCCGCCGAATCGCCGTCGCCCTGGACGAGATGGTTGAACATTTCATAATGGGCGTTGACGTGGCGGTCGAAATTCATCGCCATGAAGCCGGAGAGCTGCAGGAAGCCGGGATAGACGTCGCGGCCGACGCCCGGATAGGGAAACGGCGCGACATGGATGCAATTGCTGCGGAACCATTGCGGCCCGCGCTTTTCGGCGAGCTTGTTGACCGCCGTCGGGTTGCGGCGCGTGTCGATCGGGCCGCCCTTGAGCGTCATGGACGCCGGAACATGGGGGTTCTTCTCGGCCTCCATCCGCGCCATGGCGGCGAGCACCGGAACGGACGGCTGGCACACCGCCAGCAGGTGGACCGGCGGCCCGCCCGCGACATCGAGGAATTCGCACATCTCGATGACGTAATCGATGTAATCGTCGAGGTCGAAGCGCCCGAGGCTCAGCGGCACCATGCGGGCGTCGACCCAGTCGGTGATATAGACGTCGTGGGTCTGCAGGAATGTCTCGACCGTGCCGCGCAGCAGCGTCGCGTAATGGCCCGACATCGGCGCCACGATCAGCAGGCGCGACTGGCGCGGCGCGTCATGCGGCAGGTGGCGCTTGAAATGCAGCATCTGGCAGAACGGCCGCATCCACACGATTTCCTGCTCGACCGCGACCTCCTGGCCGTTGACGACCGGTCTTGTCGAGGCCGAAAGCCGGCTTGCCGTAGCGGCGCGTCATGCGCTCGAACAATTCCGCGGAAGCCGCGAGATTGCGTCCGACCGCCGTGTAGGACATCGGATTGATCGGATGCTTGAACGCGATGCGGGTGAAGTCCGAGAGCGCGCGCGCCGGAGCCATGGCCAATTGAGCCATCTCAAAGAAATGATACGAATACCGGTTCATTTTACCGTCCCGCTCCCATCGGACGCCGGACACCTTCGGCGGCAGGATGAACAGCATTGCCGAAAACCCGGAATGCGAACCGTCAACTTTAGAAGAAAGACGCCTTTCTAGCAAATTCTCCCCCCGTAATTCTTTAGGAGGAGAGCGAAAAACCTTCGCGCCGAGGCTGAAGAATGGTTTGCATCGGCGCCAGAGAAGCTTTGCGCAATCGTCAGGCGCGCTATGCTCTGGCACCGGCGCGCGGCTGCGGCTAATATGCCCGCCCAGGGAGGACTTCATGTCGCAGGTCAAGGTCGCCATCGTTCCGGTCACGCCGTTTCAGCAGAATTGCACGATCCTGATCTGCGAAGCGACGAAACGGGGCGCGGTGGTCGATCCGGGCGGCGACGTCCCGCTGATCCGCCGCGCCATCGAACAGACCGGCGCGCAGGTCGAGAAGATCTTCCTCACTCACGGCCACGCCGACCACGCCGGCGGCGCCGCCGAATTGCGCGAACTCCTGGGCGTGCCGATCGAAGGCCCGCAGCTCGGCGACAAGTTCCTGCTCGACAGCCTCGAGGCGTCGGCGGCGCGCTTCGGCTTCGCCAGCCGCGACGTGGCGCCGGACCGCTGGCTGGAGGACGGCGACCATGTGACCTTCGGCGAGGCCCGCCTCGACGTGCGCCATTGTCCGGGCCATACGCCGGGCAGCGTGATCTTCGTCAACGAGCCGATGCAATTCTGCCTGGTCGGAGACGTGCTGTTCCAGGGCTCGATCGGACGCACCGACCTGCCCGGCGGCGACACGGCCACCCTCATGCGCTCGATCCGGGACAAGGTGCTGACGCTCGACGATTCCATGACCTTCATCAGCGGGCACGGCCCGCTGAGCACGATCGGGGCCGAACGGCTGCACAATCCTTTTCTCCAGCAGGACGCTTGACTTGCCATTTCTTCAGGACGCCTGACCAAGCCTTTCTTCAGCAACAAGCCTGACGCGCGGCGACGCCTCAGGGCGGAAAGTGAACTCCATGCCCCTTTGCAATCTCCTCGTTCATCTCGACAGCGGCGAGCGCTCTAGCCGCGCGCCTCAAGCTCGCGGCCGACATCGCCCGCTCGCGCGGCGCGCGGCTGACCGGCCTGTTCGCCCAGGTCGCGCCCGCGCATCGGGTCGGCGTCGTCACGGACTGGCCGACGGCCGATTACACGCGGGCCGCCGACGCCAGCCGCGCCGCCTTTCTCGCCGCGACCGGGGGCCTCGACGCCGAATGGCATGACCTCAACCGGGGCGACGAGGGCGAGATGTTGCAACTGGCGACCGATTTCGCGCGCCATTTCGATGTGATCGTGCTCGGCCAACGCCACGCCGACAATGCGCTGACGCCGCCCGACTTCGCGGAACAGCTCATCCTCAACACCGGCCGACCGGTCCTGGTGCTGCCTCATGCCGGCGTTTTCGAACAGGTCGGCGCGCGGCCGGTGTTCGCCTGGTCCGACTCGCGCTCCTCGGCGCGCGGCTTTTTCGACGGAATGACGCTGGTGGCGCCGGGCGCCGACACGATCGTCGTCGGCCTCGCCAAACCCGACGACGCCGCGGGTCTGTCCTACCAGAAGGAATCCCTTCGCCTCGCGGTGGCGCAGCTTGCGGCCCACAAGATCCCCGCCAAGCTCGAACAGCTGGCCCTGAGCGAAATCGGCCTGATGGACGCGCTGCTCAAGCGCGCGGCGGACCACAAGGCGGACCTGCTGGCGATCGGCGCCTTCGGCGGGCGCGGCTATCCCTTGTTCTCGCGCGGCAGCGGCTCGCGCTACATGCTCAAGCACATGAATGTGCCGGTGCTGTTCTCGCACTGAGCGCGCATGAAAAAGCCCCGCGCGAGCGGGGCTTTTTTGTGATGTGCGAACGCCTTACTGGCAGACGCGGACGCGGCGGCGGCCGATGTAATTGCCGTAGGCGTCATAGACCGGACGGCGCTCGACCCAGCATCCGCCGTAACCGGGGCCGTAATAGGGGCCCTGCGCGGCGCCGGCCGCCGCAGCGCCAAGCGCCATGCCGCCGAGCACGCCGGCGGCGACCGCCGGACCAGGACCGCCCCAACCGCCGCCCCAGCCGCCGCCGCAGCCCCAGCCATTGCACCAGGCCGCGGCCGGAGTCGCGGAAGCCGCGCTCAGCGCCAGCGCCGTCAACGCGCCGATCGCGGTCGTCTTCAGGGAAAGGGTCATGGTCAGTCTCCTCACGAAAGGGTTGCGTCACGGCGCAAAACCAGATTGAAGCGCAATTTGCCCGCAATTGGCTGAATGGTCTCTGAACGAATTGTGGCGCAATCCGTTCCGGATTTCCACTTGCATGGTAAAAAGGGCATCAGTGTGACTGGCTCTTCGGGCGATCTCGCCGCGGACAGACGCTATCAATGGGCCGCGGGCGCGCTGGACTCGCGAGATTTCGAGGCCGCGCGCGATCTGTTCGCGCAGACCGCCGAGCTTGCTCCGGCCTGGGCCCCCGCGTGGTTCGGCCTCGGCGAGGCGCTGCAGGCGCTG
The DNA here is from genome assembly GCA_963811975.1 of uncultured Alphaproteobacteria bacterium. Classification (GTDB taxonomy): domain Bacteria; phylum Pseudomonadota; class Alphaproteobacteria; order Rhizobiales; family Beijerinckiaceae; genus Rhodoblastus. The sequence goes on along the minus strand of CAWETR010000015.1, from coordinate 102,855 downwards.
GAGCGCCGCGAGGAGGCGCTCGCCGCGTTTCGCGAGTCCCTGGCGCTGGACCCCGCCGATTCCGCCGGCGCCGCCCTGCGCGTCGCCTACCTGGCCGGCGAAAGCCCGGCGACGGCGCCGCGCGCCTATGTCAAAACCCTGTTCGACCAATATGCGGCCAAGTTCGATCGCCATCTCGTCGAGGCGCTGGCCTATCGCGGCCCGGACATCCTGGACGCCGCCATCGGCCGCGCGGCGCCCGGACGGGTTTTCGCCCATGCGCTCGATCTCGGCTGCGGCGCCGGCCTGTTCGGCGCAACCTTTCGCTCCAAAGCGCAGCGCCTGACCGGCGTCGACCTCTCCCCCGCCATGATCGAACAGGCGCGCGGCAAAGGCCTTTATGACCGCCTCGTCGCCGCCGATCTGCTGGATTTCCTCGGCGCCGAACCGGACGCCAGCGCCGATCTCGCCGCCGCGGCCGACGTTTTCGTCTATATCGGCGATCTCGCGCCGGTTTTCGCGGAGGTCGCGCGCGTGCTCGACCGGGGCGGCCTGTTCGCCTTCACCGCGCAAAGTCACGAGCCCGGCCAGCGTGGCGAGCCCTTCCGCCTCGGCGCCGACATGCGGTTTTCCCATGCGGCGGCTTTCCTGCGCGACTGCGCGGCGAAGACCGGCTTCGCGGTCCTTGAACTGAGCCCGGCCGTCACCCGCAAGGATCGCGGCGCGGACGTGCCGGGCTGGGCCGCGATCCTGCGCAAAATCTAGGCTCTCTCCCGCTCTGGACCGCCGCGCGCGCCGGCTCTATGGTTGCCGGGCAAAAATTCCAAAATACGGGATTCGCCCATGAAAAAAGTTTATCCCAACGCCAGCTCCGCCATGGCCGGGCTGGTGAAGGACGGCATGATTCTGATGGCCGGCGGCTTCGGCCTGTGCGGCATTCCCGAGGCCCTGATCGAGGCGGTCAAGGAATCCGGCGCCAAGAACCTCACCTTCATCTCCAACAATGCCGGCGTCGACGGCATCGGCCTCGGCGTCCTGCTGGAAACCAAGCAGGTCAAGAAGATGATCTCGTCCTATGTCGGCGAGAACAAGCTGTTCGCCCAGCAATATCTCGGCGGCGAGCTGGAGATCGAATTCAACCCGCAGGGCACGCTCGCCGAGCGCATCCGCGCCGGCGGCGCCGGCATTCCCGCCTTCTTCACCAAGACCGGCTACGGCACGCTGGTCGCCGAAGGCAAGGAAACCCGCGTCTTCGACGGCGAGAACTACGTGATGGAGACGGGCCTCGTCGCCGACGTCTCGATCGTGCACGCCTGGAAGGGCGACACCGAGGGCAATCTCGTCTTCCGCAAGACCGCGCGCAATTTCAACCCGATGATGGCCACCGCCGGCAAGGTCACGGTGGCCGAGGTCGAGCACCTGTTCAACGCCGGCGAGCTGAACCCCGACGAGATCCACACGCCCGGCATCTACGTGCAGCGCATCGTGTGCGTTTCGAACCCGACCAAGCATATCGAGCAGCGCACCACGCGCAAACACACCAGCCCGGCGGCGTCTGCGGGAGGAGAAGTCTGATGGCCTGGACACGCGATCAAATGGCCGCCCGCGCCGCCAAGGAGCTGCGCGACGGTTTTTACGTCAATCTCGGCATCGGCATTCCGACGCTGGTCTCCAATTTCATCCCCGCCGGCATGAGCGTGCAGCTGCAGAGCGAGAACGGCATGCTCGGCATGGGGCCCTTCCCCTACGAGGGCGAGGAGGACGCCGACCTCATCAACGCCGGCAAGCAGACGATCACCGAACTGCCGACCACGAGCTATTTCTCCTCGGCCGATTCCTTCGCCATGATCCGCGGCGGCCATATCGACCTGTCGATCCTCGGCGCCATGCAGGTGGCCGAGAACGGCGACCTCGCCAACTGGATGATTCCGGGCAAGATGGTGAAGGGCATGGGCGGCGCGATGGATCTCGTCGCCGGCGTCAAGAAGGTCGTGGTGGTGATGGAGCATGTCGCCAAGGACGGCCCGAAATTCCTCCACGCATGCAACCTGCCGCTGACCGGCTCGCATGTGGTCGACCTGCTGATCACCGATCTCGGCGTGTTCTCCATCGACAAGCACGGGACCGGCGGCGTGAAGCTGATCGAACTCGCCGACGGCGTGACCCTCGACGAGATCAAGTCCAAGACCGAGGCGACCTTCGCGGTCGCGCTCTGAAATATCGGATCGCCGGCCGCCCCGCAGCCGGCGATCCCCTCCGGGCTTTTTCGCCCTCGTCACGACATTGCAACGCAGACCGGCTGAACTCGGCCCCGCAAACAAGCCCGCAACCTGTCGCGCGGCGCGCGGCCTGACCGAGGACAAACCGATGACGCCGACGCCGATTCGTCCTGAAACGCCCCAGCCCGGCGCGATCCTCATCTGCGGCCTCGGCAATGTCGGGCGCCAATGCGCCGACCTGCTCAAGGAATTCAGCTCCACCGTCGTCGGAATCGACGTCTCGCCGGGGGAATGCGCGGATTCGATCGCCTTCGATGAAATCGTCGTCGGCGACTGCACCCGACCCGACGTTCTGAAACGCGCGGGAGCGGAAAGCTGCCGCGCCGTCCTGCTGGTCACACGGACGAGCGCAGCAATATCGCCGCCGCCTTCGCCGCGCGGCTGCTCAATCCGAAGGTGCGGCTCGTCATCCGCTCCGCGCAGGAGCAACTCAACCGCCTGCTCGCCGACCAACTCGGCAATCTGGTCGCTTTCGAGCCGCATGAATTTTCCGCGCGCGCCTTCGCCGTGGCGTCGCTCGCCGACGCCACGCGGGCCCGGTTCGATCTCAAGGGCTCGACCGTGCGAGTGATGACCCATGTCGTCGAAGTCGGCGACTGGGGCGACGGCCGGACGCCGTCGGACCTGAACGGGCCGAACAGGCGCATCGTGGGCCATGTCGCGCAGGGGCGATCGCTCGGCGATCTGTTCGACCTGCGCAGTTCGGACACGAAAATCCAGCCCGGCGACGAACTCGTTTTCGTCGAATGCGGCGAACTTCTGCGCGACGCCAGAAGCCTGCGGCACAAGGAAAAGAAGAAGAAAAGGCTGGACTGGCGCGCGCTTGCCGAGCGCGCGAGGCAGGGCCTGCGCGCGGCGCCGAAGGCCGCGCTCGCATCCCTGCTGATCGTGCTGCTGCTCGCCGCGCTCGGCATCGTGCTTTACCGCGCCGAAAATCCGGATCTGTCCTGGTTCGACGCGATCAATGTCTCCACCGTGCTCGCTGTCGGCGGCTTCGACAATGTCTTCGGCGCGCTCAAGGCGCCCTTTCCGATTTCGCCCGGCCTTTACGCCTATTCGCTGCTGATGAAGATCGTCAGCGCGATCTTCCTCGGCATCGTCTTCGCCACCATGACCGAGCGCATTCTCGGCGCCCGCTTCCAGATCGCCGCGCGGCGCCCGGCGGCGCCCGTCGAGGGTCATACGATCATCGTGGGCATGGGGCCGATCGGCCAGAATGTCGCCGCGCTGCTCCAGCGCTGGGGCCGCCCCGTCGTCGGCGTCTCCGATGAGCCGGTCGCCGAAAATATCTTGCGCGGCCTGCCGATCAAATCCGGGCCGATCGCCGACGCCCTCGAGCGCGCGAATATCGCCACCGCCCGCAGCGTGGTCGTCGTCGGCGACGATCAGGTGGCCAATCTCGAAACGACCTTGCTGGCTCGCTCGCTCAACCCGCGCTGCGCCCTGGTGTTCCGGGTCGCCGACCGCGATCTCGCGACCAGCGTCGCCGCGCTGATCCCCGATTCCACAGGCATCAGCGAATCGGAAATCGCGGCGCAGGCGATCACCGGAGCGGCCTTCGACGAAACGATCCTGACCGCCTTCCACCTGCCCGGGCGTTCGATCCTGGTGACGGAATATGTCGTCACGCCCGGCGACACGCTGATCGACCGGCAATTGGCGCATCTCGCCTATGGCTATGGCGCCATTCCCGTGTTCCACGAACGCGCGCAGGAGAGCGGCGCGACCGGACGGATCAACCCGTCCGACGACATTCGCCTCGAACGGGGCGACAAGGTCGTCGTGCTGGCGACGGTCGATGCCCTGCGCCGCATCGAGCATGGCGAGCTGACGCCGCCGCGCTGGCGGCTCGTCGTCGACTCCTGCCCTTCCTCCGACTCGGCTTTCGAGGCGGGCAACATCATCGCGCGGATTGCGAGCTGCGATCTGGCCGTCGCCCGCAAGGCGCTGGCGAAGCTTCCGGGAGAACTGGCGGCGCCGGTTTACCGGCAGCAGGGGATTCGGCTGGTCCGCGAACTCGGCAAGCTCAGGGTGCGGCGCGCGTCTGGTCGAGGGCGAAACCCTGGAGGCCCGTTCATGACCTTTCCGCTCTATGTCTTCGACGCTTACGGCACCCTGTTCGACGTCCATTCCGCCGTCGCCCGCTGCCGCGACCTTGCCGGCCCGCAGGCCGAGCGCCTGTCCGAACTGTGGCGCAGCGAAACAGCTCGAATATACCTGGACGCGCACCCTGATGGGCGCCTATCGCGATTTCGACGCCCTGACCGGGGACGCGCTCGATTTTGCCGCCGCCCGCTGCGGCGGCCTCTCCACGGAGGCGCGCGCCGCTTTGCTCAAAGCCTATGAGACGCTCGACGCTTATCCCGACGCCGCCCCCGCGCTGAAACTTTTACGCGCAAACGGGGCGAAAACGGTGATCTTGTCGAATGGAACGCCCAAGGCCCTGGCCCGGGCCGTCGCCTCGGCCGGATTGCAGGATTTGCTCGACGAATCGCTGTCGGCCGATGCGCTCGGGCGCTACAAAACCACGCCGGAAGTCTATGAACTCGTCGGCGCGCGCTATGGCGTTGCGCCCGAACAGGTTTCGTTCCAGTCGTCGAACCGCTGGGACGTGGCGGGCGCGACCCAATTCGGCTTTCACGCGGTCTGGATCAACCGCACTGGCGCGCCGGATGAATATCGGGACCTGGCCCCGGCCCGCATTCTCTCGACGCTCGCGGAGCTCTAGACAAAAAAAGAGGCCGCCGGAAGAACCAGCGGCCCAAGTCTAGGGAGGAAACGCCCAAGGAGGGCTGCAGCACAGGCAGGGCCTGCGCTACGGTTCCTAAGTTATGTTGCGGCGCACAAAATGTCAAGATTATTTTGCTGCGCCGCATCATATAATTTTGATGACGGCGGCAAATTCTGGCGAAAACGCCAGCAGAATCAATGGCTTTCAGTGGCGCGCGACGCGGGCCCGCTGTGGAAAACAGGGCAACGGACGCGCGTTTACGCCGGCGCGCGGGCCAATGCCGCGACGCCGGTCGGCGAAAAATCGGCTGATCGAAAGGCTATTCCTCGGACGAAACGCGATATTCCTCGGTCGGCCCGCCACGGATCAGCAGGATGGAATGCTCGGCGCCGGAAGGGTCGCGCCATTTGGCCCGGCATTTCTCCATCCCGCACAAAACCTCGGGAAAGCGATGCAACGGCTTGCCGCCGGGAAGCTTCAGACCATAGCCGGTGTTCGGCTTCCATCCCGCGGCGAGCAATTGCGCGCGCTGCTCGCTATAGGCCTGGCCCGGCACAACGCTGGCGGCCTCGGCGGCGCCGATTCGTCCGCCGACGAACGCCACAACGCCCAAAATCGCCAAGAGTTTCCGATGGTTCGCCCGCATTTCCGCCTCCGTGTCCGGCCTTACCGCAGATCGGCGCAGAAAGCCTGAATTTTCGCGCAGGCTTTGGCAAGCGCTTCGTTGGAGGTGGCGTAGCTCACCCGGAAATTCGGCCCCATGCCGAAGGCCGAGCCCTGCACCACCGCGACGCCCTGCTCTTCGAGCAAGGCCGTGACGAAATCGACGTCGGTCTCGATCTTTTTGCCCGCCCGCCGAAGTCCTGCCCAGCGCCTCGGCGCAGGACGGAAACACATAGAAGGCGCCTTCCGGCCGATGGGTCTTGAGAAATTTCGCCTGGTTGAGCATGGACACGACCAGATCGCGCCGCCCCTCGAACACTTTCCGGCTCTCGGCAATGAAATCCTGCGGGCCGTCGAGCGCCTCGACCGCCGCCCATTGCGCGATGGAGCAGGCGCCGGAGGTCTGCTGGCCCTGGATCATGTCCATGGCCTTGATGAGGCCTGAAGGCCCGGCAGCGTAGCCGATGCGCCAGCCGGTCATCGCATAGGCCTTGGACACGCCGTTCATCGTCAGGGTGCGGTCGTAAAGCGCCGGGCTCGACCTGCGCGGGCGTCGTATAGACGAAATCGCCATAGACCAGATGCTCGTACATGTCGTCGGTCAGCACCCAGACCTGCGGATGACGCAGCAGGACGTCGGTCAGCGCCTTCAGCTCGTCGCGCGTCATGGCCGCGCCGGACGGATTGGACGGCGAATTGAAGATCACCCATTTGGTGCGCGGCGTGATCGCCTTTTCGAGCGCCTCCGGCTGCAGCTTGTAGGACTCTTCGGCCTTCGTCTCGACGATGACCGCATTGCCGCCGCACAGCGCGACGATCTCCGGATAGGACACCCAATAGGGCGCGGAAATGATCACCTCGTCGCCCGGATTGAGGCTCGCCATCAGCGCGTTGAACAGGATCTGCTTGCCGCCGGTGCCGACGATGCAGTTCGCGGGCTTGTAGTCGAGGCCGTTCTCGCGCCTGAATTTCTTCGCGATGGCTTCGCGCAGCGGCAGGATGCCGGCGACGGGGCCATATTTGGTCTCGCCGCGCCGGATGGCGTCGATCGCCGCCGCCTTGATATGGTCCGGCGTATCGAAATCCGGCTCGCCGACGGAAAGGCTGATGATCTCGCGGCCCTGCGCCTTCAGTTCGCGCGCCTTCTGCGTGACGGCGATGGTGGCGGAGGGTTTTACACGGGAAAGCGCGTCGGCGATGAAGGCCATTTTCGGCTCCAATGGGTCGGGATTCGGCGCCGGGAAAATAGTGCGAGGCGCGAAAAAGGAAAGGACGAATTTCGTCGCGCTCTTCCTTGCGCCCGGCTCCGCGTTACGATGCGGCTGCTTCCGCCGCGCGGCGGCCTTTTGATTTGTCATTGCCGGGAGAACGAAATGTCCGTTTTCAAATTGCCGCTATCGGGCGACGTCAACCAGACGATCAGCCCGATGACTTGGTGGATGAGTCCCATTGGCAGCCAGTTTGGCCTGATCAATATCGACCTCGGGGAATCGAGCAAGCCGGAAGTCGAGGCCGATATTCTGAAGAACGAGGCCAGTTACGGCAAACAATTGGGCATCGTTCTCGACGCGGTCGCCGCGCTCGCCCGCCATATCGACCCCGCCCAGTTCAACGAGGCCGAGCGCGACGCCTTCAAGGCTTTCGCGAAGCTCGTCAATCGCGTCGCCGAGATCAAGGCGAGCCATGGCCGGGAGGCGTCCCATCTCGACGAAAGCCGCTTCCGCCTTCCCTCTCGCGATAATTCGAAGGGCAAGCCTTGACCGGCTTTCGCCTTCCGCTCAGGCCACGAGTCCCCGCAACGGCTTGACGGCGGCGCTGTCGGGGAACACGGCCGATGCGAGCACGCCTTCCGGCGCCTCGAAATGGTCGGCCAGCACGCCCTTCAGCACCGCGCGAAGGTCGGTCGTCGGCATGAGATCGCGGTTCTGGTAGAGTTTTGCGTCCGCCAGCCCCGGCCAGTCGTAAACGCCGCGTCCGCCCTTGACCGCGCCGCCAGCCAGCAAGGCCAGCGTCCCGGTTCCGTGGTCGGCGCCCGAAGTGCCGTTGATCCGCACGGTGCGGCCGAATTCCGTGACCGCGACCACGATGGTATCGCCCCAGACCTCGCCCAATCCGCCTTGCAATTCGTCGAGCGCGCCGTCGAGGCCGCCGAGCAATTGAGACAGCCGGCCGCCGAGCGGGCCTTCATTGGCGTGGGTGTCCCAGCCCTCGAACGAGAGAGCGGCGATGCGCGGGCCGTCGGAGGCGCGCATCAGCCGCGCCGCGCCGGCGGCGGCCTGCCGCATGCCGGCCGGGGAATCCGCGCCGCCCTTGGGCTTCTGGTCGTTGCCCATGCCGGACTCGCGGGCCATGACGTCCACGCGCAGGCCCTCGGACAAGGCTTTTTGCAAAGCCACGTCGCGCTGCCCGTAGAGGTCGAGCAGGCGGGCCGAAAGATCGTCCGAGGCCGGGACGAGCTTTTGCGGCGACCAGCCGAGCACCGGCGCGGCGCCGCGCAAAATCAGCGGCGTGGTCGCGCCGACTCCAAGCCCCTCGCCGCTGGCGCGCGTGGCGTTGCCCGGCAACGCGCCCAGAAAACGGTTCAGCCAGCCGTCGCGCGTCAGCCCCGGTCCGGGCTGGCCGCTTTCGAGCACGTCCTGGCCGTCGAAATGCGAACGGTCGCGATAGGGCGTGGCGACCGCCTGCACGAACAGCGCCTGTCTGGAATCGTAAAGCTTCTTGAAGGTCGGCATCGCCGGATTGAGCGCGAACAGCGCATCCAGCGGCAAAGCGGGCTTGTCGCCGCCGGCCTGCAAGGCGAGCGCGCCGCGCTGGCGGGCGAAATCCGGATCGCCGACCGGCGCGACCGTCGCCAGCCCGTCGAGCGCGCCGCGCAGCACGATGACGACGAGGCGCGGATCGCGCGTCGCCGCGCTCGCCCAGCGCGGAACGGCGGCGGCGAAGAACAGGCTGGCGGAGCCGGCCAGCGCCTTGCGGCGAGTGACGGCCATACTTCATCGTCTTTGCGCCTCCGGCGCCATCAGACAGAAGGGCGAGGCCCTGCGGCCGCGTCTCGGCGCGGCTCACGGCCTGCCGCGTTTCGGCGGACGCCGCGGCGCCGAAGGCGGACTCGAGCAATTCGCGCGGGTCGGGCGCGTCGCGCAGCCGGATCGACCATTGCGAGGCGAGATCGAGCCGGAGCTTCATGCCGTCGGGCGAGGCCCAGGCCATGACATCGTCGGAATAGCCGTTCGGTCCGGGCGGGCGCCACAAGGGCTGGCCGAGCATGTCGAGCGCGGAGATGACCGGCCCGGGCTCGTCGGGCGCCCTTCCGAGCAGGCGCGCGCTGGCGACCACGAATTCCCACGGGTCGCGGATTTTCGTCGCCGGCGCGGCAAAGCTTTCCGGGCGCGTCGATCAGGGCGAGCGTGACGGCGCGCAGGTCGCCGTCGGTCTTGAGATAGACCTGCGCCAGAGTCTCGACCAAAGCGGGCGGCGGCGCATCGGCGACGAAATGTTTCGCCAGCTTGAACGCCAGATGCCGCGCGGTTTCGGGACGCCGCGCCAGATCGCGCAGCGCGCCCTGCGCCTGATCCGCCGCCCCTTGCGGAAAATCGGCGCCGAGCAATGTCTGCCCGCCCGGCTCATGGGCGTTGGCCTGGAAGGCGAACGCGCCGGGAGACCCGAACTTGGCCGTCGCGGCCGGCGAAGCGCCATCCCGTCAGCATGTTGGACAGCGCGACGACGTCGCTTTGCGAATAGCCGCCGTTCACGCCGAGTGTATGCAATTCGAGGATCTCGCGGCCGAGATTCTCGTTGCGACCGCGATTCTGCTTCAGGCCGAGCGGCGAATGCGGCCCCACGCTCTGCTGGGCGTCGAGGTAGAACAGCATGGCCGGATGGCTTTCCACCGCGAGCAGCATGTCGGAAAAGCGCCCGAGCACATAGGGGCGGATCGCCTCGCGCTCGAAGGCGCCGGCGCCGACGCTGGTCGGGCCGCCCTTGGACATCGAGACGGCGAAATGGTTCGACCAGAACGCCACCAGCCGCTCGACGATCCCGGCTCGGGCGGCAAAGGCGCGCTTGAACCGCGCCAGGGCCTCGGCCCGGAAAATGACCTGTTGCGCCGAGGGCGGCTTGGCGGGCTGCGGAGCCATCGACGCTTCAGGCTGCGATGGCGGGGGCTGCGGCGGCGCGGGTTGCGGCGCAGCGACCGTCTGAACCATCGGCGTCTGCCGCGCCAGGACGACGATCTGGGGCGAACTCGCCGGGAGCGCGGCCGGCGGCGGCGCAGGAGAAGCTGCAGGAGCGGGAGCGGCGGGAGCGGACATGGCGGATGCGGCGGCGAGCGCGGCCTTGGCCTCGCGCGCGGCTTTTTCGGCGTCCTGCTGCGCGAACAGGATCTGCAAGGCGGCGTTGCTGTCGGGAAGGCCGGGCCCGGCCAGCAAAGCCGCGCCGGGCTGTTCGATCTCCGCGCGCAAAAAACCGCGCGGATCGAGGCTGGCGGCGTCGAGATCGCCGTCGCCGCGAGGGCCGAAGCCGAAGCGGGACAACGCCACGAGACCAGCTTTCTCGTCTTTTACAGCCATCGGCATCGGACTCCAGCGACGCCGCCAGAAAAGCACGCATCGCCTGAAGGAGCGATGAACGCGATCTGTTGAATTTTTCCCGCAAATTTTTGGCAAGATTTCCCTGCCACAATGAGCGCATGACCAAGACCACCCCTTTCGGCCGCCGAGGCGCCGCCCGTCCTGTCGCGGCGCCTGCCCAGGCATTCGCCCCAGATGCGTTCGCGCCCAGAAGCCTTCGCCCCGCAAGCCTCCGGCAATCAAACCTTGGCCCGAGGCCGTCCTTCCCGGCGTTGCGCTCACGCCTGAACAGCGCGCCTTCCTGTTCGGCGCCGACGCGCCGGCGGAGCCTGAGGCGACCGACGCCGCGCGGACGCGACGCAGCCGGCTCGCCGCATTCGTCGCCTGCGCCGCCGTCACCGCGCTGGTTTCCGCGCTGACGCTGGTCGGCCAGCCGCACGATTCTGTCGCCGCTTTGCCGCCGCAACTGGAGGAACAGGCTAAAGCCGTCTTCCAGCTCGCCGGCGGCTGGTTCACGCCGCTGACGCTTGCCTGGTCGATCTTCGTCATCGGCTCCAATCTCGCCGCCAACCTCTGGGTGACCGAAAAGCTCTGCGGCTGGCGGCGCTGGTCGGGCTTGCCCGCCTTTTCGCTGATCGGCGCGGGGCGAGCGTCACGATCGCCTTCGCCACGGCGCTGATCGGACTGGGCGAGACCGAAATCGGCTATGCGATGGAGGCGCTGTCCGGAGGCGGCGCGGCGGCGCTTTATCGCCTGCTGGCGGGGCGGCGCTCATTCCCGTAACGGCGAGTTTCGGTAGCGACAACACGTCCCGCTGGCGGCTATCGTATTATACACAGCGGACGTGCAGAGGCGAACCGCCCCAGCGCTCCTGACCCCATGCCTTCGTTATTTCTGAGGTATCCCGTCTTCGCTGGATAGGGCCACGCGTGCGATTCTGACCGCTCGACTCTGGCCATTCCTCCCCTGTCGCCCCATATTGCGCGGCATGGCGAAAAAACCTTCTTCCCGCGGCGGCAAGGCCTCGAAGCCCGATGTCAAGCCGCTCGGCGACCATCTCGCCGCGCTTCTGAACCCGGCCCTTGTCGGCAAGGGTTTTGAAGAGGCCTCTTCCCCCTCTTTCGGCGAAGCCTTGAGCGCCGAGGAAGCCGCGCGCCACGGCCTTGGCCAGGAGCCGGAGATCACGCGCGAAAAGCCGCGCCGCCGCGCCCCCGCCCGCGAGGAGTTCCAGACCGGCTCCGGCGCCACCGCCGAAATCCTGCAGGACCTGCTCGAAAAGGGCGACCCCAATCTCCGCGACGTCAAGCCCTGGGTTCCGCACCGCCCGGAGCGGCCGGAAAAATCCGAGGGCGGCGTGCGGTTCGAGCTGGTCTCGGACTATCAGCCGGAGGGCGACCAGCCGCGCGCCATCGAGGCGCTGGTCGAAGGCTTGCAGGCGCAGGAGCGCGACCAGGTTCTGCTCGGCGTCACCGGCTCGGGCAAGACCTTCACGATGGCGCAGGTGATCGCCCGGACCCAGCGGCCGGCCTTGATCCTCGCGCCCAACAAGACTTTGGCGGCGCAGCTTTACGGCGAGTTCAAGAGCTTCTTCCCGAACAACGCCGTCGAATATTTCGTCTCCTATTACGATTATTACCAGCCGGAAGCCTATGTGCCGCGCACCGACACCTTCATCGAGAAGGAAAGCTCGATCAACGAGCAGATCGACCGGATGCGCCATTCCGCCACCCGCGCCCTGCTCGAACGCGACGACGTGATCATCGTCGCCTCGGTGTCGTGCATCTACGGCATCGGCTCGGTCGAGACCTATACGGCCATGACCTTCTCGATCAAGGCCGGCGAAAAACTCGACCAGCGGCAATTGCTGCAGGATCTGGTCGCGTTGCAATACAAGCGCACGCCGGATTTTTCGCGCGGCGCCTTCCGCGTGCGCGGCGACACGGTGGAAGTCTTTCCGGCGCATTACGAGGACCGCGCCTGGCGCATCACCTTCTTCGGCGACGAGGTGGAATTGCTGGCCGAATTCGATCCGCTGACCGGCAAGAAGATGCAGGATCTCGAACTGGTCAAGTTCTACGCCAATTCGCATTACGTCACGCCGCGCCCGACCTTGTTGCAGGCGGCGGATTCCATCAAGGCCGAGCTGCGGCAGCGGCTCGGGGAATTGCACGCCTCGGGACGGCTGCTCGAAGCGCAAAGGTTGGAGCAGCGCTGCCTGTTCGATCTCGAAATGCTGCAGGCGACCGGCTCCTGCGCCGGCATCGAGAACTATTCGCGCTATCTCACGGGACGGCGCCCCGGCGAGCCGCCGCCGACGCTGTTCGAATATCTGCCCGACAACGCCATCGTCTTCACCGACGAGAGCCATGTCACCGTGCCGCAGATCGGCGGCATGTATCGCGGCGACTTCCGCCGCAAGGCGACGCTGGCCGAATATGGCTTCCGCCTGCCGTCCTGCCTCGACAACCGGCCGCTGCGCTTCGAGGAATGGGACGCGATGCGGCCGCAGACGGTCAATGTCTCGGCGACGCCGGGCGACTGGGAAATGAACCAGACCGGCGGCGTGTTCGTCGAGCAGGTGATCCGCCCGACCGGCCTGATCGACCCGCCGGTGGAAGTCCGGCCTGCGCGCACGCAGGTCGACGACCTGCTCGGCGAGGCCCGCGAGATGGCGCAGCGCGGCTATCGCACCCTTGTCACGGTGCTGACAAAGCGCATGGCCGAGGATCTCACCGAATATCTGCATGAGAACGGCGTGCGCGTGCGCTACATGCATTCCGACATCGACACGATCGAGCGCATCGAGATCATCCGCGACCTGCGGCTGGGCGCCTTCGACGTGCTGGTCGGCATCAACCTGCTGCGCGAGGGCCTCGACATTCCCGAATGCGCGCTCGTCGCCATTCTCGACGCCGACAAGGAAGGTTTTCTGCGCAGCGAGACGTCGCTGGTGCAGACCATCGGGCGCGCGGCGCGCAATGTGGACGGCAAGGTCATTCTCTACGCCGACCGCGTCACCGGCTCGATGGACCGCGCCATGGGCGAGACGACGCGCCGCCGCGAAAAGCAGCTCGCCTGGAACGAAGCGCACAACATCACGCCGGCGACCATCAAGCGCGGCATCGCCGACATTCTGGGCTCGGTCTATGAGCAGGATCACGTCAGCGTGGATGTCGGCCTTGCCGCGCCGGGGCTCGGCCATAATTTCGAGGCGACCATCGCCGATCTCGAAAAGAAGATGCGCGCCGCGGCCGCCGATCTCGACTTCGAGACAGCCGCGCGGCTGCGCGACGAGATCAAGCGGCTGCAGGCGGTGGAGCTGACCGTGTCCGACGACCCGCTGGCGCGACAGAGCGACGTCGAGGCCGGCGGCGGCGTTTTCCGCGGAGAGCGTAAATATGGCGACGCCGCCAATCTGCCGCCCTCGCGGATCCACAAGCCGACCGACCAGGACATGGGCCCGCATAATTTCGGCGGCGGCGAGGCGCGGCCGAAGGCCTCGGGGAGCTGGCGGCACAAGCGCAAGAGATGAGCGGCGTGAATGATTTCCGTTTCACCGACGGCGCCGCCTATGAACGCTTCATGGGCCGCTGGACCCGCGCCGTCGCGCCGCGCGCGGGGTGAGCGCCCGAGTTCCGGCTGGAATTGGATAGCTTAAACTTACGCATATCGGAAGGCGCGGTCGGGCGTCGCCATGCGGTTAAGCGCATGGCTGACCTGGACGATGGCGCTTTCTGAAGTCGCCAACAGTCGTGGGGCACGAGTAGCATTCTTCCCCTCGCGGCCCACCAGGCCGGAGCCGCCGGTGGTCTGCCTGGCAGGAGAATGCAGTCACGTTGACGCATGTCGGCGCCGGTCTTTACCTGATCATGGCTTGGGCGCTCTTGATCCTGGGGTTTGCCGGAAGCGGCGCAGTGTCTCGACGCTGACCAGAGTTCTCTTGCGATTCCCGACATCGAACTCTGGCGTCTCAGCCGCCGTTCGTCGCCGCAGCGACCGGGAAGGTCGAACTCCCAGCCACCGCCGAGCGCCTTGAACAATTGCACGAGGTCGAGGCCGAGATTGGTGGTGCTCTCGGCCAGGGCCTGTTCGCCGAGCAGCGCCGTGCGCTGGGCGTTCAGCACGTTGAGATATTCGGTGACGCCCTGCTTGTAGCGGGTGCGGGCGATGTCGAGCGCCAGCCGCGCATGGTCGACCTGCGCCTTGAGCCGGGCGTTGCGCTCCCGCTCCAGCCGGTGCGCGGTCAGGGCGTTGACGACGTCGTGCCACGCCTGCAGCACGGTGCGGTGATAGGTCAGCGCCGCCTCCTGCTGCTGCGCCGTGCGCAATTCCACCGTGTTTTGCAGCCGTCCGGCGTTGAAGATCGGCAGCGTGACGCTGGGGCCGAAATTATATTGCAGCGAACTGGCCCACCATAATTTCGGCAGGGTCAGCGAGTCGAAACCGACGACGCCGTTGAGCTGCACGGTCGGATAAAAGGCGGCGACCGCGACGCCGATATTGGCGGTGGCCTCGTGCAATTGCGCCTCGGCCGCGCGAATGTCCGGACGCCGACGCGCGAGCTCGGACGGCACGCCGACCGGCGCCGCGGGCGGCGTCACCGGCATGGCGCGCGCCGGGCCGAGTTTCGCGCGCAGGGCGCCGGGCGGCTCGTCGAGCAGGAAGGAGAGCGCGTTGATCAGCTCGGATTCCTTCTGTTCCCGAGCGGGCAGCTCCGCCTTGACCGATTCGATCTGCGCGGCGGCGTTTTCGGTGTCGAGCGCGCTTTGCAGGCCGGAGCGCTGCCGCTCCTGCGTCACATGCAGCACTTCCTCGCTGATCGTCAGATTGTCGCGGGCGATGGCCAGCTGCGCCTGGGCGCCGCGCAGGGAGATGTAATCGCGCGCGACTTCCGCCAGCGCCGACACCAGCGCGCCGCGCCGCTGCTCGACGCTGGCCTGAACCGTCGCGTCGGCGGATTCGACCTGGCGGCGGACATGGCCCCACAGGTCGAGCTCCCACGAAGCGTCGAAGCCGGTGTAATAATCGGTGATCGGCTGGATCGTGAAATTCTGGCCGGCCGGCACCAGCGGCCCGAACAGGCTGACGATGCCGTTCTGGCTGAAATTCTCGCGATTGACCTTGGCGTCGCCGTTGACCGTGGGCAATTGCGCCGCCGCCGCCACATTGCGCTCGGAGCGGCTTTCCGCGAGCCGGATCGTCGAGGCGCGCACGTCGAGATTGGCCGCCGCGACCTGGGATTCGAGCTCTGTCAGGGTCCGGTCATGGAAGATCGCCCACCAGTTCGGATCGGGCGGCGCCGTCAGGGCGCCGCTGGCGTCCGGCGCGGCGAAGCTTTTGGTCGGCAGGCCGGTTTCAGGCGGCGCGAAGTCCGGCCCGACCGAGCAGCCGGCCAGCAGCGACAGCCCCGCCAGAGCGGCGATCGGGCGCCGGCTCAAACGGCGAAGGATGGCGAGCCGCTTGCTCAATGCGCCGCTCCCGGTCCGCCGGAGGATTTGCGCGACGTCATCAGGAAGCAGAACGGCACGACCATGAAAGCCACGATGGCGCAAGCCACGAAGGTGTCCGAATAGGCCATGATCGCGGCCTGGGTCCGGATCGTGCGATAGATCTGCCCCATCGCCATGTCGTGCGCGACCGCGGCCGAATGGCCCATCGCCTTGAGCGCGTTGGTGTAAGTGGCGAGCAATTCGTTGAAGGGCTGGTTGAACGGCGTGGCGTGCTCGGCGAGGTAGTTTTGATGGGTCTGGGCGCGCTGGGTGATGTTGGAGGTCGAGAGCGCGATGCCGACCGAACCGGCGACGTTGCGGAACATCGCGAACAAAGCCACGCCGTCCGGCGTGAACTGGCGCGACAGGGTCATGTAGGCCACGGTGCTGATCGGCACGAACAGGAAGGCCAGCGCCGCCGTCTGGAACAGGCGCATCGAGACCAAAGTGCCGAAATTGATATTGGCGGCCAGATGGCTCGAATAGAGCATCGAGAAGCCCATGATGGTGAAGCCCGCCGCGATGAGATTGCGCGCGGCAGTGACTTTCAGCAACCGCCCGACGATCGGGATGAGCAGGATCACCATGAAGCCGCCCGGCGACAGGATCATGCCCGACCAGGTCGCGTTGTAATTGAGATATTGCTGCGCCAGTTGCGGAATCATCACGGCGCTGGAGTAAAGGATGCCGCCCGTCGCCGCAATCATCAGGCAGCCCGTGGCGAAATTGCGGTCCTTGAACACCTCGAGATGAACGATGGGCTTGCGCGCGACCAGCAGCCAGAAGATCGCGCCGAGAATTCCGAGAAAGGCCAGCACGCCCATGAGCTGGATGAAGGGCGAGTTGAACCAGTCGTCGTCCGAGCCGCGATCCATCATCACCTCGAGGCAGCCGAGGCCGATGGTGATGAGCGAAAGGCCGATGAAGTCGAGGCCCCGGCTCTTGCGCTCCTTGACCCACGGCGGGTCTTCGACCAGCGCCATGACCAGCACGACCGCGATGATCCCGACCGGGATGTTCAGGAAGAAGATCCAGCGCCAGGACGCCTGGTCGGTGATGAAGCCGCCGAGCGTCGGGCCGAGCACCGGCGCGACGATGGTCGCCATGGCCGCGACGCCGAACGCCGCGCCGCGCCGCGCGGGCGGAAAGGTGTCGATGATGATCGATTGCTGGTTGGGCTGCATGCCGCCGCCGAAAAAGCCCTGCGCGAGGCGGAAGACGATGAGCTGGCTGAGGCTCGTGGCCGCGCCGCACAGGAACGAGCAGACCGTGAACATGGCGATGCAGATGACGAAATAGCGCTTGCGGCCGAGCAGGTCGCCCAGCCAGCCGGAAATCGTCAGCACGATGCCGTTGGCCACGAGATAGGAGGTCAGCGCCCAGGTCGCCTCGTCCGCGCTGGCGGAGAGGCTGCCGGCGATATGAGGCAGCGCGACATTGACGATGGTGGTGTCGAGCACCTCCATGAAGGTGGCGATGGTGACCGCGACCGCGATCAGCCACGGATTGCCTTGCGGCTTCCAATCGGCGTGCGCGGCTTCGGAAGCGTCGCTCATTTCAGCGACACCGTGGGCACGACCGACAGGCCGAGCGGCAGCGGCCGGTCGGGGTCGAGCCCGCTGTCGATGACGATCTTGACCGGAACGCGCTGCACCACCTTGACGAAATTGCCGGTGGCGT
Source organism: uncultured Alphaproteobacteria bacterium (assembly GCA_963811975.1). GTDB lineage: Bacteria > Pseudomonadota > Alphaproteobacteria > Rhizobiales > Beijerinckiaceae > Rhodoblastus. The sequence continues at coordinate 85,466 of CAWETR010000015.1, read as the reverse complement.
TTTCGGGCGGGAAGGCGGTGAATTTGGTGCCCGAGCCCTGCTGGATGCTGTCGACGTGGCCTTCGAGCTTCAGGTCGGGATAGGCGTCGACCTCGATCGCCACCTTCTGCCCGGGCGCGCATCCGCTTGAGCTGGCCTTCCTTGAAATTGGCGGTCACCCAGCGCTCCGGCGACACGATCGCGAACAGCTGCTGGCCGGGCGCGACATAATTGCCCAGTTCGACATTGCGCTTGGTGATCCAGCCGTCCTGCGGCGCCGTCACCTGCGTCCACGACAGGTTCAGTTGCGCCTGGTCGAGCCGCGCCTGCGCCTGTTCGACCTGCCCCTGCAGCTGGCCGACCTGCTTCTCGGTCTCGCTGATGCGCTGCGGCACGGGCGAGGCCTGCAGCACCTGCGCCTCGGCCAAAGCCACCTGCGCCCTGGACTGTTCCAGCGCAGCCTTGGCGGCGTCGACGTCCTGCGCCGAGGTAGCGAGCTTGCTCAGCGAACGCTGGCGGTCGTAATCGGCCTGGGTCTTGGCCAGCGTCGCCTTCGCCGAAGCGAGCTGCGCCTGAGCCTGGGCCAGCAGCGCCGGAAAATTCTTCTGCGCGACCTCGAAGCCGTATTGCTGGCCGGCAAGCTGCGCCTTGGCGGTGGCCAGCGCGCCTTCGGCAAGGTCCCGTTCGAATTGATATTGGCGCGGATCGATCTGCAGCAGCACCTGGCCCTGCTTGACGAACTGGTTGTCGGCGACGTCGAGCGAAACCACGTTTCCCGCGACGCGCGGCGAAATGATCACCGCGCGTCCGTCGGTATAGGCGTCGTCGGTGCTTTCGACGTTGCGGCCCGACAAACCACAGATAGGCCGCGCCGAGAGCCATCACCAGAACGATCGCGAGCCCGACCGGCTTGAGCCGGGAGGCGCGTTTTTTGCGCGTTTCCTCCTGAGGATCGGCCGCGGCCGGCGCCGTCTCCACGGGTGGCAAGTCACTCAATCTGAAGTCTCCGGTCGGCGTTTCGGTTTCCGCATAAACGAAATCGGGCGGCTTGTCGCGGGCTTTGCTGTCACGCCCCGCCGCAAACGCGGCTTGCGGCGCCGACAACGAGGCCTCAAACGGCCGAAGCCCGGCTTTCGCCGGGCTTCGCAATGCGGGCGCCTCGAAGGATCAGGCGTCGGACGGTGCGGGCTTCTTGCCGCGCGACGGCAGGAATTTCTTGAAAACGCCCTCGAGCGGATCGACGGCGCCGCCCGAGTTCACCCGCGCCGGCAGGCCGAGCGCCGTGCGCATCTTCTCCACCATCCTGATGGTCTGCGGCTCCATTTCCTCGACGATGCCGGCGATATATTCGACGACGTCGATCGCCCGCTGGCGGTCCGCGGGGTCGGACAGCAGGTCCGGCAGCGTCTGGATCGCGCGCTCGGGCGCGAACTCCACCACGATGGTCTGTTCGCGGATCAGGGCGGAGCGCTTTTCCGCGCCGAGCGAGGCGAAAGGCTCGTCCTTGCTCAGCACCTTGGCCGAACGCTCCAGACGATCGCGCCGCACCGCGCCGCGCGATTCCGCCATCAGGATCAGCATGCGGATGACTGCGACCTCGAAGCCGCCGCGATCGATCGCCAGCAGGATTTCCTCGACTTCCGGCAGATGGGCCAGTTCGCCCGGATCGAGCCGCTTGCGCTGGATAGGCGTTGGGCGCGCCAAGGCGGTTGCATCCAGGGCGTGCCATAAATGCCGAAGAAGGTCATTTCATAGGCGGCGTCGCGAATGTCGCGGTAGAAGTCGAGCATCTGGATGACGCTGTCGGCCCAGACCTTTTCCAGGCCGAGGAAGGGATTGTCCGCCCTGGCCGGCTGGCGCGCCTTGGCGACAGCGTCCGCCGCCTGCGCGACGACTTTCATCGCCGGATTTTCGTCGGAGAAGGCGCGGCGCTGAACCCGCGCCGAATTGGTCTTGCGCATGAATTCGGCCGACTTTGTCGGGTGACGCTGGCCTGAACGAGAGGCCGCACGCCTCATGTCGTAAAGTTCGCTGCCCAGTTCCGACAGGCGGGAGACGGCGGCGAAACATTTCTCGTCGTCGCGACTGTCGTCGAAGGCCTGCGAGATCGCTCATCTTGCGTTCATGGAAGCTGACGCGGAAATTGCGCGTCGACGCCTTCGCCGATCTGCTCGTCGATGATCATTTCATAAAGGCCCGGCGCCAAGGCCTCGATCGTCTTCATGGTCGAGGTGACTTCGGTGTGCTCCTTCTTGGCGATGGAAGACGAGACGAAAATACCGAGATGGCCGACCTTCTCGTGGATCATGTAGATGATGCGCTGGCCGCGAATGCGGATTTCATGCTCGTCGACGAAAGTGTCGACGATCCAGTTCAGCGCCTGCTGCGGCGGCGTGATATTGTCGCCCTTCGAGGCGAAGACGATGATCGGCGAGCGGATCGCCTTGATGTCGAGCCGGCGGCCGCGTTCGATGCGCGCCTCGCCGCGCGACAGGCGGTTGCCGACGAAGATCTGTTCGACGATCCAGTGGATTTCAGCCTCGTTCATGAAGTGGAAGCCGCCCCACCAGCGCTGGAATTCGAGGAAGCGCTGCGCGCTGTCTTCTCGGGATTGGCGATACAGATCGTAAGTATTTGCCGAAAGAAATTGCGGCCGGGATTCAGCTGCTCGAAATTCGAGACGAGATAAGCGCCGTCGAAAATGCCGCCGCCGAGATCGGCCAACAGCAGGGCCGGCAGTATGCCGCCGAGCAGGCCGCCATTGTAGCGCATCGGGTTCTCGCCCTTGCGGCCCGACCAGGCCGCGACCGGCGCGCCGTTGATGACCAGCGGACCCGTGATGTCGGGATTGGCGGCGGCGAGGACCAGCGTCGCCCAGCCGCCCTGGCAATTGCCGACGACGATCGGCTTGGGCGCCGTCGGGATGGAGGCGGCGGATTTCAGTGACGAATTTGGCTTCGGCGCGCATCACGTCGGCGAGCGTCTGGCCCGGCTCCGGCATCGGGCGGAACACGACGAAATAGACCGGGTGGCCGTCGTGCAGGGCGACGCCGACCTGGCTGTCGGGCTTGAAGCCGCCGATGCCGGCGCCGTGGCCGGCGCGCGGGTCGATGATCATGTAGGGCCGCTTCCAGTCGAAGGTCTTCGACGCCCGCCGGGGGCTTGATCTTCAGCAGTAATAATTGACCGGCGGGCTGAAATCCTTGCCGTCCATCACGACGTCGTAATCGTAGATCAGCACCGGCGGCGTGCCGGCGGCCTCATGGGCGATGTCATTGTTGCCGCGCTCGCGCAGCACGTCGAGCGTCAGGACGAAACGCTGCGCGGAATCGCGGGCATAGTCCTGCGCCTTCCTTGAGCAATTCGCCCTTGTTGGCGGCGTCCTGCAGGCGGCCGAGAAGCGGGTTGAGCTCCTCCCAGCTCTTGCGCAGGCGCTCGGCCATGGTCCGTGGTGATCTTCTGCATATGGATGCTGGCGATCTCGCCGAGATCCTCGCCTGCGCCGCCTGGATCGAGCCGTCGTCGGCTTCGCGGCGGAAGAAGTTCTCGGGGCTGTAAAGTCGGGGGCATGAAACGTTCCTTCAGGAAAGGGCGGGGACGAGCGGCTGCTTGAGCCCGAGCATTTCGGCGGTATGGGCGGCGATCATCCGTTCTTCGTCGGTCTTGAGCACCAGCGCGACCACGGGCGCGCCCTTTTCGGAGATGATGCGCTCGTTGGCCAGATTGGCCTCGGAGTCGATCTGGATGCCGATCCATTCCATGTTTTCGAGAATGGACTGGCGGACGTGCATGGCGTTCTCGCCGATGCCGCCGGTGAACACGATGCAATCCAGGCCGCCGAGCATCGCGCAGAGACCGCCGATCTCGCGGCGCACGCGCCGGACGAAATAAGCGATCGCGTCCTTGGCGGATTGTTCGTTGGAGGCTTCGAGCTCGCGCATGTCGTGGGAAATGCCCGACATGCCCTTGAGGCCGGAATTCTTGTAGAGCAGGTCGGTGATCTCGTCCGCGCTCATCTTCTTCTCGGCCATCAGATAGAGCACGACGCCGGGATCGAGCTGGCCGCAGCGGGTGCCCATCGGCACGCCGTCGAGCGCGGTGAAGCCCATGGTCGAGGCGACCGATTTTCCGGCGTTAATGGCGCAGAGCGAAGCGCCATTGCCGAGATGGGCGACGATCACCTTGCCGCGCGCCAGAACCGGCTCCTCATGGCGAAGGATGCGGTGGATGAATTCATAGGACAGGCCGTGGAAGCCGTAGCGGCGCACGCCTTCGTCGTAATATTTGCGCGGCAGCGCGAAAGTGTCGGCGAGATAGGGATGCCTGCGGTGGAAAGCGGTGTCGAAACACGCGACCTGCGCCGCCTTGGGAAAGGCTTCGATCGCCGCCTCGATGCCTGCGAGATTGTAGGGCTGGTGCAACGGCGCCAGCGGCTCGAAGGTATGCAGAATGCCGAAAATTCTCGGCGTCGATCAGCAAGGGCTCGGAATAGACCGGGCCGCCATGGACGACGCGGTGGCCGACGCCCACGACATTGGCGCCGCCCTCTTCCTTTTCCATCCAGTCCAGCACCGCCGTCAGCGCCATCTTGTGATCGACGGCGTGATGGCTCTGGTCGAGCACGAACTGCGTCTTTTCGCCGCCGGTCTTCTTCGCCGAGAAGGTCGCCTTGGCCCCGATGCCGTCGATCAGGCCGAGCGCGAGCGGCTTCAGCGCGCCAGCGGCGATTTCGAACACCGAAAACTTCACCGAGGAGGAGCCGGCGTTGATGGTCAGGATGATGTCGGCCATGTCTTGTCCTTCTGATTGCGCGTTGCGCCGCGGCGCCGGCCGAGGCGCCGGTTCGGGCCTATTCGGCCGCGAGCGCCTTCTTGTTGGCGGTCTCGCCCGTGAAGGCTTGCCCGTTCTGGCGCCAGTAGATGTAAAGCTGCGCCAGCGCGCAGGAGACGAGGCGCGCCTTGTCGTTGTCGGCGCGGCTGGTGAGCATGACCGGGGCCGAGGCGCCGACGACGAGGCCAGCGGCTTCGGCGTGGGCGACGAAGGTCAGCTCCTTGGCCAGGAAATTGCCCGATTCGAGATTGGGCGCGATCAGCACATTGGCGCGGCCGGCGACCAGCGAGGCGATGCCCTTGGTGCGCGCCGCATCCATGTCGATGGCGTTGTCCATCGCCAGCGGCCCGTCGACCAGGCCGCCGCGAATCTGGCCGCGCTCGGCCATTTTCGACAGCATCGCCGCGTCGAGGGTGGACGGGATGGCGGGATTGATGACCTCCACCGCCGACAGCACGCCGACCTTGGGCTCGACGCCGCAGGCGAGCGCGAGGTCGATGGCGTTCTGGACGATGTCCACCTTGGTCAGCAGATCGGGCGCGATATTGATCGCGGCGTCGGAGACGAACAACAGGTCTTCGAGGGTGAGCGTGTCGAGCACGAAGACGTGGCTGATCCGGCGGCTGCGTGCGCAGCCCGCCGTCCTTCTTGACCACGGCGGCGAGCAGATCGTCGGAATGAAGGTCGCCCTTCATCACCGCGCCCGCTTCGCCGGCGCGGACCATGGCCACCGCTTTGTCGGCGGCGACCCGGTGGTTTTTCTCCTCGATGATCCTGAACGGCGACAGGTCGGCCTCGAGCTCGCGCGCCGCATTGGCGATGCGCTCCGGATCGCCGATGAAGATCGGCTCGATCAGGCCCCGTTCGGCGGCCAGCAGCGCGCCGCCCAGCGAATTGTGGTTTTCCGGGCAGACGACGACCGTCTTCAGGCGCGGCAACTGGCTGGCGAGAGCGAGAAGATGCGAAAACTGATCCTTCTCCTCCATGATCAGCGTCGGCAGCGCGCGCACCGGGATTTCGACGTGGCGCGTCGGCGCGTCGACGATCGCGGCGCCCTTGCAGACCGTGTCGCCCTTGGCGTTGACGATGATGGTGTCGAACACGGCCGTCGGGTTCGGCGCGCTTTTCCCGGCAGGTCACGGTGACGCGCAGGCGGTCGCCGACGTGAACGCGGCTGACGAATTCGAAATTCTGCTCGCGATAGAGCGTGCCCGGACCGGGCAGGATATTGCCCAGCACGGCCGAAATCAGCGACCCGATCCACATCGACGGCGCAATCGGCGCCTGATCGGCGACCGGTCGCGCCTTCCTCGGACCGGAAGCATCAGCGGATTGGTGTTGCCCGAGACATGGGCGAACAGCAGCAGGTCGCGATCGGAGCAGGCGCGCTCGATCGTGGCCGAATCGCCGACCTTCAATTGCGCCCAGGTCTTGTTGGAGATGGTTTTACCCGGTTTCATGGGTCGCCTCGCATTGGAAAAGAGCTCCCGCGGTCATCCTGCGGCAGAGATTCGTCGGCGTTCGCGTCGCGAAGCCCAGGAGACATGGTCCGCATGGGGACAACCGCCCCAAGGGCACGGCGTCCGGTTCCGCGTCAGCGAACCACGAAGCTCTCCGTTGTTGCGGTGCAATATAAGACAAAGAAGATGACATTCAAATGAATAAACCCTTACCGGAGCTTTCGCCATGTCGCGCCGGGACGGCGGCAGGCGGCGCCATGCTCCGGCGCATCGCAGGTCTCCTGCGTCTCACACCACGACGGTGAGGCTTTTCGCCGCACGGGTGACGCCGGTATAGAGCCAGCGCTCGCGGTTCTCCCGGAAGGCCCAGCTCTCGTCGAACAGAACCACGTCGTCCCATTGCGAACCTTGCGCCTTGTGCACGGTCAGCGCATAGCCGTAGTCGAATTCGTCGGAATCGCGGCGCTGGACGTAGGACAAAGCTTCCTCGCCGCCCTCGAAAAAAGCCGGCAGCACGCCGACGCGGATCGGCTTGCCGCCCGAGGCCTCGTCCGCCGTCAGGCTCATGCGATAGCGCGCGCGGCGAACGCCCGACGCCTTGTGCACGCGGAAAATCGCGCCGTTGAGCAGGCCCTTGGTCTTGTCGTTGCGCAGGCAGACCAGCTTTTCGCCGACTTCCGGCAGCGCCGCCTTGAAGCCGAGCAGCTCGCGCAGCCTCTTGTTATAGGCGCGGCGCGTCTTGTTGAGGCCGACCAGCACCTGATCGGCGGCTTTCACCAGCTCCGCGTCGATCTCGGAGCGCGAAATCACGCGCATCGCGCCGTGATCGCCGTGCTTGAGCCGTTCCCCGGCCCGGATCTGCATCGACAGCCGCACGATCGGATTGTCCGCGGCCTGGCGATGGACTTCGGTCAGCATGACGTCGGGCGCCTGCTCGGTGAAGAAGCCGCCGCCCTTGACCGGCGGCAATTGCGCGGGATCGCCGAGCACCAGCACCTTTTTGCCGAAGGAGAGCAGGTCGCGGCCCAGTTCCTCGTCGACCATCGAGCATTCGTCGATGACGATCAGGCTGGCCTTGGAGGCCGGGCTGTCCTCGTTCAGCACGAAGCTCGGCTCTTCGGTGTCGAGGTCCTTGGGCCGGTAGATCATGGAATGGATGGTGCGCGCCTCGCCGCAGCCCTTTTCGCGCAAGACCAGCGCCGCCTTGCCGGTGAAGGCGCCGAACTGCACGTCGCCGTCGACATTTTCCGCGACATGGCGCGCCAGCGTCGTCTTGCCGGTGCCGGCATAGCCGAACAGCCGGAACAGCTGCGGCGCCGCCGGCGTCGGCGATCCAGTCGGCGACGGCGGAAAGCGCCTTGTCCTGCTGCGCGGACCAATCCATGCCCAATTCCAAATTCGTTATCGATGAGAACCTTTATAGAACATTTGCGCGAAAGGCGAGAGCGGCGCCATAAAATCGCGGCGGCCCGCAACCGAAGCCCGCGTGCCGGGTTTTACCTCCGCACAGGTCCATTCACAGGAGAAGCAACCCATGGCCGCCTATACGATCAAGCCGCTCGAAACCGCCGTGGCTCATTCGACCGGCGGCCGCAACGGCCATTCCGAGACCGAGGACGGCTCGGTCAGCGTCGATCTCTCGGTGCGCAAGGGCATGGGCGGGCCCGGCCTGCCCGGCACGACGACGCCGGAACATCTGTTCGCCGCCGGCTACGCCGCCTGTTTCGGCGGCGCGGTGGATTTCGTCGCCTCGCAGCACAAGGTGAAGATCCCCGACGCGCAAAGTGACGTGCACGGTCTCGGTCGGCCCGCGCGAGGGCGGCGGCTTCGGCATCGCGACGGAGATGAAGGTCACGTCGAAAAGCTTGTCCACGGCCGAATTGCGCAAGATCGTCGAGGAAGCCCACGAGCATGTCTGCCCCTACAGCCATGCGACGCGGGGCAATATCGCGTTCCATCTGGAGGTCGAAGGCGCCTAGTCCAGCTCCGCCGCGAGCCTCGCCCTCGCGCGCAGCTTTTCGGTCTCGCTCTTGAGCTGGCCGCAGGCCGCGAGAATGTCGCGGCCGCGCGGCGTGCGCACCGGGCTGGCGTAGCCGGCGTTGAAGACGATGTCGGAGAATTTCTCGATCGTCTCCCAGCTCGAACATTCGTAAGGCGCGCCGGGCCACGGGTTGAACGGGATCAGGTTGATCTTGGCCGGGACGCCCTTGAGCAGCCGCACCAGTTCGCGCGCGTCGGCGGGCGAATCGTTGATCCCCTTCAGCATCACATATTCGAAGGTGATGCGCCGCGCGTTGGAGACGCCGGGATAGTCGCGGCAGGCCTGCATCAGCTGCTTGATCGGATATTTCTTGTTGAGCGGCACCAGCGTGTCGCGCAATTCGTCGCGCACGGCGTGCAGCGAGATCGCCAAAGCCGCGCCCGCCTCGAGGCCCAGCCGTTCGATTTCCGGCACGACGCCCGAGGTCGAGACCGTGATGCGGCGCTTGGACAGCGACAGCCCGTCGCCGTCGGACAGAATCTCCACCGCGTCGCGGACGTTCTCGAAATTGTAGAGCGGCTCGCCCATGCCCATGAACACGATGTTGGAGACCGCGCGCACGCCCTCGCCCGAGGGGATGAGCCCATTGGTCCGGCGGCGTCAGGCCGGGGAAATCGCCGAGCATTTCGCGCGCCACGATGAGCTGGGCGACGATCTCCTGCGTGGTCAGGTTGCGCACCAGCTTCTGCGTGCCGGTGTGGCAGAAGGTGCAGTTGAGCGTGCAGCCGACCTGGCTCGACACGCACAACGTGCCGCGATCGCTTTCCGGGATATAGACGCACTCCACTTCCGCGCCCTTGTCCAGCCGGTCGACCGGGGGCATGCGGATCAGCCATTTGCGGGTGCCGTCGGAGGACACCTGCTCCTCGACGACCTCCGGCCGAACGAGGGTGAAATGCTCGGCCAGCTTCTGCCGCATGACCTTGGAGACGTTGAGCATGGCGTCGAAGTCGCGGGCGCCCTGGAAATAGATCCAGTGCCACAATTGCGCGACGCGCATGCGGATCTCGCGCTCGGGCGTCCCGATCTCGCGCAGCGCGTCGGCGAGGCCGGCGCGCGTCAGCCCGACCAGCGAGGGCCTGGTCGCGAGCGGAACGGAAGAGGGTTCGGGCGGGCTCTGCGGCTCGGCCCCGGCTGCCAGGTTCATGGCGTCCTTGACGGTCAGAAAAAAGGGAAGTTCGACTTTTATCATAGGTCGCCGGCCGGGGAAACCGATTGCGTCGGGCGCGGATTTTCGCCACAGAGCCGCAATGAGTTCTTCCGCCCTGCCCTTTCGCCGCTTTCTGGCGCTTGTCGCGATGGTCGCCATGGCCATCGTGCTGCGGCGCTATGGTCCGGCGCACGGGCTATCGCCGTTCATGGTCCGGCTTGGCGCGGGCGCGCTGTGGGCGGCGGCGATCTATTTCGTCGTCGCGCTGCTGCTGCGCTCGCGGCCGCGCAAGCAGGTCTTCATCGTCGCGGCGGCGCTGTGCGCCCTCATCGAATTGTCCAAGCTGAGCCATACGCCCGCGCTCGACATCTTCCGGCTCACGCCGGTCGGCGCCTGGGTGCTGGGGCGAATCTTCGCCTGGACCAATTTCGCGGCCTATGCGGCGGGCCTGATCGGCGCGCTGGGGCTGGACGGACTGGCGGCAGACGGTCTCCGCAACCCGTTCGGCAAGACATCACGCGGACGGCGGCGCTGATTTTTTCGTGCTTGGGCCGCGCCGCGGCGGGCGACCGCGCCGCGGCGGGGGCGGCGGCGGCGCCAGCGCGCCGGAGGCGAGCGCCGCGCGATATTTACCCAGCATCGCCGCGAAATCCTTGAGCAGCGCGGCTTCGATCTCGGGCTTGCGCTCGAGACGGCTCAGCGCGAGTCCGGCGGCCTCGATGGTCGAAAGCGCCTCGCGGCGCGGCTCGCGGCGCAGATTGCCATAGAGCGAGGCGCGCTTCGGGTTCAGCGCCAGACGTTTCGCCTTGAGCACCCAGGGATTGCGCCACCACAGCGTCTTGGCCTGCGCCCAGGAGCCGTCGAAGATCACCACGCCCCTGCACGCCCGCGAGCGCCCGGTCCTGATCCGGCGCCGGCGCGCCCTTCTTGTCGAGCACGACCAGCTCGCGATCCGGCGGGAAATCCTTGGAATGGCCCGCGCCCAGATGCAGCACCGCCCATTGCGCCGGATCGGCGTCGCGCCCGAGAATCTTGCTTAGGCTCGGCCACGACAGGCCGATCGTGAGCTGCGCGTTCTTCAGCGCGCGCTGCGCCAGCCGCGCCGTGCCGAGCAGACGATCCTGCTCCTGCGGGTGCTGGAGAATCAGCAGCGACACGCGATTGGCGACCGGCTCGATGGAGTCGCAGACGCAGAGAAAGTCCGGCTTGGCGCAATGCGGGCAAACCGGCGCCTCGGGGACGGGCTCGCGCCGGAGCGGCCTTCGCTACGGGAGCAACTTGGGCGTTCGATTCATCCTCGGCCAAGCCGCTCTCCTTTATAGGTGAAATACGCTCAGGTCAGCGACGCGATCAAAGCGTCGTAGCCGGCCTGATCGAGCAATCCCGACAGTTCGGACGGGTCGGCGATCCTGATCTTGAAGAACCAGCCCTTGCCGTGGGCGTCGTCGTTGACCAGAGCCGGATTGTCGGTCAGATCCTCGTTGACGGCGACGATTTCGCCGGTGACCGGCGCGTAGACTTCGCTCGCCGCCTTGACGCTCTCGACTACCGCCGCCTGTTCGCCCTTCTTGCGCTGGATTCCAAGATCCGGCAGCTCGACAAAGACCACGTCGCCCAGCTGGCCCTGCGCGAAATCGGTGATTCCGACGAGGCCGGCGTCGCCATCGACGACGATATATTCGTGATCCTTGGTGAACAGCGTGACCGACATGAAGAACTCCTGAAATCAGGCTTTAACGGGACGAAAATAGCGATTCGGCGTGAAAGGCAGCGCGACGACCCGCGCCGGCAACGGCTTTCCGCGCACGATCAGGTTCACGAGCGTTCCTACCAGAGCGAAGGCGGGCGGCACATAGCCCATGGCGATGGGGCGGCCGAGCGACGGCGCGAAGCCGCCGGAGGTCACGCGCCCGATCACCACGCCGTCGGCATTGGCGATTTCGGCGCCCTCGCGCGCCGGCGCCTTGCCTTCGAGGGCAAGGCCGACCCTGCGCCGGGTCATGCCCTCGATCAGCTCCTGTTTGATTCGGGCCGCGCCGGGGAAGCCGCCTTCCTCGCGCCGGCGCTTCGAGATCGACCATTCAAGCGCGGCCTGGACCGGGCTGGTCGTCGCATCGATGTCGTGGCCATACAAACAAAGCCCCGCTTCGAGCCGCAGCGAATCGCGGGCGCCCAGCCCGACCGGCTCGACATCCTCCTCCAGCAGCAAGGCGTCGGCGAAGGGGCGGGCGGCGTCGGCGGGCAGGGAAATCTCGAAGCCGTCCTCGCCGGTATAGCCCGAGCGGGAAATGAACACGTTCCGCGTCGCGCCAGCTGAAAACGCCCTGCGACATGAAGGGGAGCGCGGCGACGCCGGGAACATAGCGGTCCAGCACGGCGGCGGCGGCCGGTCCCTGCAAGGCGAGCAGCGCGCGGTCTTCCAGCACGTCCAGCCGCAAATCCGGCAGTTTGGCGCGCAGATGCGCGAAATCGGCGTCCTTGCAGGCGGCGTTGACGACGAGGAACAGCCGTTCGCCCTTCGCGTCCGGCGCCAGCCGCGTCACCATCAGGTCGTCGAGAATGCCGCCCTGCTCGTTGGTGAATTGCGTATAGCGGATGCGGCCCGGCTCGAGCGCGAGCAGGTCGCCCGGCACCAGCCGCTCGAGCTTGCGCGCGGCGTCGCGGCCCGACAGAAACGCCTGGCCCATATGCGACACGTCGAACAGGCCGGCCTTTGCGCGCGTGAACAGATGCTCCGAAAGCACGCCCTTGCTGTAGTGCACCGGCAGGGCGTAGCCGGCGAATTCGACCATGCGGCCGCCGAGCGCGATATGGCGGGCGTAGAGCGGCGTGCGGGCGGGGGCCTGTTCGAGTTCCGACGTCAATGCGCCCTCCGGCAAGTTTCGCCCCGACGCGCCGCCGGAGCGCGGGCAATTCGCCGCTCCGGCCTCCTCCGCCCCGGTCAGGGCAGCTTTTCGAAACCGTCCTTGAAGCCGTTGAGCGTCAGCGGAATGCCGATGCCCTCCTCCGGCGTCTGGAAGATGATGAAGGTCGCGGTGGTTCCGCCGCGCAATTGCTCGAGCAGCTTGTCCTCCATCACCACCTCGGCGATGCAGCCCGACGGCAGGCAGCGCACGAAGCCGGCCCGGCCGATGTCGGCCTGGTCGACCTTCAGCCCGAGCCCGGACGGCAGCAACACGCCGAGCGGCGCGATGACGCGCAGCAGCTTGCTCTTTCCGTCGGACGTCTTCAGCACGATGACGACGAGATTGACGTTCGGCTTGTCCTCGGCGGCGACGCTCTGCATCAGCGCGCATTGGTCGCGGGCGGCGCCGGGCGGCGTTTCGCAGCGCATCTCCCAATCGCCATATTTGGCCTTGACGACTCCCTGCGCGGCGGCCGAGCCGGCGCCGAACCCGAGGCTCAGGAGAAGGGCGAACAGAATCGCGTGAAGAAACTTGCCGGCCTTTGTCGAGCCGTTGCCGTCGAACGCCATAATTCCTCCGAATTGCCGCGGCGGGGCGCCCGCGATCCTGTCCAGATCGCCGTCCAGGCCCCGGCTTCGCCCGAATTTCTCACGCGGCGCGAATGCCGTCCCGCGTGAGAAATTCGGGCAGGACAGGCCTATCAAACGAGCCGCTCCTGTCAAGCGCGGAGCGTCGGGCCGGACCTCATTGCGGCGAAAGCTTGGCGGAAGGATGCAAGGCGTATTGATCTGCATCAAACTTTGTGTTTCGCTGGCGTCAAATAAAAACCGTCGAAGCAGGCGGGACCAGCGCCGATCGACCGATCGCGTTTCCGGGAGTGAAAATTGACAATGCGCAAGGCGACTTTGCAGCGCGACGACGCGCGGGCCGTTCCAGATTTTTGGCGCGCGACGCGCCGCAGCGCCTCTTCCGTGCGCTCAGGCGCCTGGCGCTCGGGACCGCGCTTGGCCGGCCTCGCCGGCGGGACTGCGCTCGCCGCGCAGGCGCCGGGCGACGGTTTTCCCGCTCCCGGGCCAGATCGGCATGCAGCTGGCGAACTCGCCGATCGCCGACGAAATCCACGCCTTTCACAACGGCATCCTGCTGCCGATCATCACGGTCATCTGCCTGTTCGTGCTCGGCGCTGCTGATCTATGTGGTGGTGAAATTCAACGACAAGGCCAATCCGACCCCGTCGCGCACGACGCATCACGCCCTGCTCGAAGTCGCCTGGACGGTGCTTCCGGTGCTCATCCTCGTCTTCATCGCCATTCCCTCGTTCCGCCTGCTCGCGCACCAGCTGATCATCCCGAAGCCGGACATCACCGTCAAGGTCACCGGCAACCAATGGTACTGGTCCTACGACTATCCCAAGGACCAGGGCGGCGGCTTCGGCTTCGATTCGCTGCTGATCCCGGAAGGACCAGATCGACCCGGCCAAGGGCCAGATCCGCCTGCTCGTCGGTCGACAACGAGGCGGTCGTTCCCGTCGGCAAGATGATCCTCGTCCAGGTCACCGCGTCCGACGTCATCCATTCCTTCACGGTCCCGTCCTTCGGCGTGCGCATCGACGCGGTGCCCGGCCGCCTGAACGAGACCTGGTTCAAGGCCGAGCGCGACGGCGTCTATTACGGCCAGTGCTCGAAGATCTGCGGCAAGGACCACGCCTTCATGCCGATCGCGTTCCGCGTCGTCAGCGAGCAGGACTATGCCGCCTGGCTCGCCGGAGCGAAGAAGAAATTCGCCGCCGTCCCGTCGCCCGACCAATTCGCCCGAATCAAGCCGCGCCCGCCGCGCTGATTTTCGCGGGGCCGCCGCTGGCGGCCCGCCCGACGACTTATTTCAAGGATGCCGAGAATGTCCGCCAGCGACGCCCACTTCCACGCTTCCGACGCCGACGCATGACGACGCGCACGACCATCCGACCGGATGGCGGCGCTACCTGTTCTCGACCAATCACAAGGACATCGGCACGCTCTACCTGATCTTCGCGATCATCGCGGGCGTGATCGGCGGCCTGATGTCGCTCGCGATGCGGGCCGAGCTGATGAATCCGGGCATCCAGATCTTCCCCGCTCTTGCCGCATCTCCTGCAGGGCGCCGATCCGGCACTCGGCGTCGACGCCGGCAAGAATCTCTACAATGTCTTCATCACCGCGCACGGCGTCATCATGATCTTCTTCATGGTCATGCCGGCGCTGATCGGCGGCTTCGGCAACTGGTTCGTCCCGATCATGATCGGCGCGCCGGACATGGCCTTCCCGCGCATGAACAACATTTCGTTCTGGCTGCTGCCGGCCTCCTTCACGCTGCTGTGCATGTCGCTGTTCTTCGAGGGCTCGCCCGGCATGAAGGGCTTCGGCGGCGGCTGGGTGCTCTATCCGCCGTTCTCGTCGAACACCGGCCGCCCCGGCCCGGCGATGGATTTCGTCATCCTGTCGCTGCATCTCGCCGGCGCCTCGTCGATCCTCGGCGCGATCAACTTCATCACCACCATCTTCAACATGCGCGCGCCGGGCATGACGCTGCACAAGATGCCGCTGTTCGCCTGGTCGGTGCTGGTGACCGCCTTCCTGCTGGTGCTGTCGCTGCCCGTTCTCGCCGGCGCCATCACCATGCTGCTGACCGACCGCAATTTCGGCACCACCTTCTTCGATCCGGCCGGCGGCGGCGATCCGATCCTGTTCCAGCACCTGTTCTGGTTCTTCGGCCACCCGGAAGTCTACATCCTGATCCTGCCCGGCTTCGGCATCATCAGCGCACATCATCTCGACCTTCTCGCGCAAGCCGATCTTCGGCTATCTCGGCATGGCCTATGCGATGGTGGCGATCGGCGTCGTCGGCTTCATCGTCTGGGCGCACCACATGTACACGGTCGGCCTGTCGCTCAACACGCAGCGCTATTTCGTCTTCGCGACCATGGTCATCGCGGTGCCGACCGGCGTGAAGATCTTCTCGTGGATCGCGACGATGTGGGGCGGCTCGATCTCGCTGCGCGCGCCGATGGTCTGGGCGATCGGCTTCATCTTCCTGTTCACCATCGGCGGCGTCACCGGCGTCGTGCTCGTCCAACGCCGGCGTCGACCGCGCGCTGCACGAGACCTATTATGTCGTCGCGCATTTCCACTACACGATGTCGCTCGGCGCGGTGTTCGCGATCTTCGCGGGCTTCTACTACTGGTTCCCGAAAATGTCGGGCTACATGTACAACGAGACGCTCGGCAAGCTGCATTTCTGGGTGATGTTCATCGGCGTCAACCTGACCTTCTTCCCGCAGCATTTCCTCGGCCTCGCCGGCATGCCGCGCCGCTATATCGACTATCCCGGACGCCTTCCACGCTGTGGAACGAAGTGTCGTCCGATCGGCTCCTATCATCGCCGGCGTCAGCGCTGCTGATCTTCTTCTATTGCGTCTGATCGACGCCTTCGCGAAGAAGCGTCGCGGCCGGCGACAATCCGTGGGGCGTCGGGCGCGACGACGCTGGAATGGACGCTGTCCTCGCCGCCGCCGTTCCATCAGTTCGAGACGCTGCCGCATTTCGCCGGCACGACCATTGACCGTCGCGGGGCGCGCCGACCTCGCGCGCCCGCGCCGAACCGGAACGAAGTGAAAGAGCCGACATGAGTCTCGTCAGCGAAAGCGAAATCAGCCAGCAAGGCGATTCTGGACTTGCCGCCTCGGGCGCCAGCCCGGCTGATTATGTCGCGCTGCTCAAGCCGCGCGTCATGTCGCTGTCGATCTTCACCGCCTTCGCCGGCATGCTGATGGCGCCGCATCCGGTCCATCCGGTGATCGGCGCGATCGCGCTGCTCGCGATCGCCGTCGGCGCCGGGCGCCTCCGGCGCGCTCAACATGTGGTACGATTCCGACATCGACGCGCTGATGACGCGCACCGCCAACGCGCCCGATTCCCGCCGGGCGCATGGCGCCGCGGCGAGGCTTTGGCCTTCGGCCTGGTGCTCGCCGGCCTTCGCGGTGCTTACGCTCGGCCTCGCCGCCAACTGGCTGGCCGCCGGCCTGCTCGCCTTCACCATCTTCTTTATGTCGTCGTCTACACGATGTGGCTGAAGCGCTCGACGCCGCAGAACATCGTGATCGGCGGCGCCGCGGGCGCGCTGCCCGCCGGTCGTCGGCTATGCCGCCGCCGCCGGCTCGCTCGACCTGTCGAGCCTCGTGCTGTTCCGCTCATCTTCGTCTGGACGCCGCCGCATTTCTGGGCGCTGGCGCTGGTCAAGGCCGAGCGATTACGGCCGCGCCGGCGTGCCGATGATGCCGAATGTCTGGGGCCCGGACGCGCACGCGTCTCGAGATCCTGCTCTATTCGCTCGCTGCTCGCGCCGATCGGCGTCGCTGCCCTGGATCCTGGGCTTCGCCGGCCCGCGTCTATGGCGCGATCGCTCTGGCGTCGGCGGGCTCGGCATGATCGTCGGCGGCGTCGCGGTGTTCCGCGCGCCGCGAGGGCGACCTCGCCCGCAAGACCGCGATGCGCAATTTCGGCTTCTCGATCCTCTACCTGTTCACTGCTGTTCGCCGTTCTCGTCGCCGAGCACGCCTTGCGACCACTCTGGACTGGGGGCCTGAGCGATGCCGACGGAGATCGTCTACAAGCCGCTGACGCCCGAGCAGGAAAAGCGCCGCCGCCAGCGCAACATCGCGATCGGGCTGGCGGTGGCGCGCTCTGGTGGCGATTTTCTACGCCGTCACCATCGTGCGCCTCGGCCCCAATGTCTTCCTGCGGCCGGACTGAGCCATGAACCCGCAAGCCGAGCCAGAACAGAACCGTCCGGCGCGCCGCGAAAGACCGCGTGGCCATTGGCGTGCTGGCGGTCGTGATGCTCGGCGCGTCCTTCGCCGCCGTTCCGCTCTACCGCGCTGTTCTGCGCGGCGACCGGCTATGGCGGCACGACGCAGACGCGCCTCGCGCGCGCCGGCCCGGCGCGGCGAGCGCAATATCTCGGTGCGTTTCGACGCCAATGTCGCGCCGGGGCTTGCCTGGCGCTTCGAGCCGGAAACGCCGGAGATCACGCTCCGCCCCGGCGAGACGGCCACGGTCTTCTTCCGCGCGACCAATCTGTCCGACCGCCCGACCGAGGGCGTCGGCGCGCTTCAATGTCGCGCCCGACCAGGCCGGGGCCTGGTTCGACAAGCTGACATGCTTCTGCTTCGACGTGCAGAAGCTGGGCGCCGCATGAAACCGCCGAATGGCCGGTGGTCTTCTTCCTCGATCCGAAACTGGAGCAGGACGAGACCATGGCCGCGGTCGACGGCATCACCCTGTCCTACACGTTATTCGCGCCTCCGGGCGCGGCCAAAACGCGGCGCGGCCGAAATCGCCGCCGTTCCCGGCAAGAGCTGAACAGAACCGAGAGTTCGAGAACAAGGCCCGGCAATCCGGGCGCGAGGAGGAAACCAACATGGCCGACGGTCACGCCAAGCCAAACCACGATTATCATCTCGTCGCGCCGAGCCCCTGGCCGCTTCTCGCCTCGATCTTCGCCTTCACCACCGCCGTCGGCCTCATCTTCTGGATGAAGCATCTCGAACTGGGCGGGCTCAAGCTCGGCAGCATGATCTTCGGCGCCGGCATCATCGGCCTGCTCTCCGATCATCGCCTTCTGGTGGACCGACGTGGTGAAAGAGGCCGAGAGCGGCGACCATACTCTGCGTCGTCCAGCTCAGCCATCGCTACGGCATGACCCTGTTCATCGCCTCGGAAGTGATGTTCTTCGTCGCCTGGTTCTGGGCCTTTTTCGACGCCAGCCTGTTCCCCAACGAGGCCATCCAGTATTCGCGCGTCGCCTTCACCGGCGGGCACTGGCCGCCGAAGGGCATCGAGGCCATCGACCCGTGGCACCTGCCGCTGATCAACACGCTGATCCTGCTGACCTCGGGCACCACGGTGACCTGGGCGCATCACGCCTTGCTGCAGAACGACCGCGAGGGCCTGAAGAAGGGTCTGGCCGCGACCATCCTGCTCGGCATGCTGTTCACCTCGATCCAGGCCTACGAGTACATCCACGCGCCGTTCGGCTTCAAGGATTCGATCTATGGCGCGACCTTCTTCATGGCCACCGGCTTCCACGGCTTCCATGTCATCGTCGGCACGATCTTCCTGATCGTCTGCCTGATTCGCGCCAGCGCCGGCCAGTTCACGCCGAAACAGCATCTCGGCTTCGAATTCGCGGCCTGGTACTGGCATTTCGTGGACGTGGTCTGGCTGTTCCTGTTCTCCTGCATCTATGTCTGGGGCTCGTGGGGCGCCGTCTTCGCGACGGAATGATCCGCCCGGCCTGTCGTCTCTCCCGGCCCGAACCCGTTTCGGGCCGGTTTCTTTTTCGCCGCCCCCGCAATGCTGCTAGATTGGCCCATGAGCGAAAAATGAGCGAAACCCCGTTTCCGACCAAGGCCGCGATCGCCGGCAAAATGCCCGCGCTGCGGCCAGGGCAAATTGTTCGACGGCTTTCTGCAGCTGGCCAAATCCTGCGACAAATGCGGGCTCGATTACGGCTTCGCCGATTCCGGCGACGGCCCGGCCGTTCTGGTCACGCTTCTGGCGGGCTTCCTGGTCGTCGGCCTCGCTCTCTGGGTCGAAGTGGCCTATGAGCCGCCGTTCTGGGTTCATCTGGTGATCTTTTTCCCGCTGACGATTCTGGTCTGCCTCGGCCTGTTGCGGCCGCTGAAGAGTTTCATGGTCGCCGCGCAATTCCACCACAAGGCCGAGGAAGGCCGCTTGAAGGACTGAAGCGCCGCCGATGGGCCTCCTGCGCCGCCATATTAACTCTGCTGCTTTGCGTGCTGCTGGGCGTCGGCCTGCTGTCCGGGCTCGGATTCTGGCAATTGCAGCGGCTGGCCTGGAAGGAAGGCCTGCTGGCGCAGATCGCCGCGCGCCGCGACGCCCCGCCCGCGCCGCCGCCGCCGCGCTCCGAATGGGCCGCCCTCAAGCCCGACGATTACGACTACCGACCCGTCGTCCTGCGCGGCGTGTTCGACCACGCGAAAGAATCATTCCTGTTCCGCGCCAGCGCCACCGGGGCGGCGGGCGGCGGCGCCGGCTATGAGATCGTCACGCCGCTGCGGCTCGACGAGGGCGGCGTGGTGTTCGTCAATCGCGGCTTCGTCCCCGCCGAAAAGCAAGACCCGTCGTCACGGCCGCAGGGGCAGGTCGCGGGGGAAGTCACGGTCAAGGGCCTGATGCGCCGGCCCGAGAGCCGCAATCTGTTCACGCCGCCCGACGAGCCCGACCACAATCTCTGGTTCACCCGCGATCCCGGCGGCCTTGGCCGCGCATTGGGGCCTCTCCGATTCCGCGCCCTTCAGCGTGGACGCCGATTCGACGCCCAATCCCGGCGGCTGGCCGAAGGGCGGCGCGACGGTGATGACCATCCCCAACAATCATCTGTCCTATGCGTTGACCTGGTTCGCGCTGGCCGCGACGCTCGCCGCCGTCGCCGGCGCCTTCGTCTGGCGGCGCGAAAACACCGCCGCACATGACAGCGGCGGCGCAAGGCGCTAAAAGGCCGCACGTCTCATCGGAAACAAAACGTGGCCTATTGTTCGACGCGCGGCGAAGCGCCCCAACTGTCCTTCACCGAAGCCCTGCTCGCAGGGCTCGCCCCCGACGGCGGGCTCTATGTGCCGGAAGCGATGCCGCGCCTCGCGCCCGAAATTTTGCGCGGGTTCGCCGGGAAGCCCTATGCGAAGTCGCCGAAGCGGTCATTTCGCCTTTCCTCGACGGCGCGATTCCCCATGCCGATTTCCGCGCCATGCTGGAGGCGGCCTACAAAACCTTCCGCCACAAGGCGGTGACGCCGCTCGCCCAGATCGACGACAATCTCTTCGTGCTGGAGCTGTTCCACGGCCCGACGCTCGCCTTCAAGGACGTGGCGATGCAATTGCTCGGGCGGCTGATGGACCGGGCGCTGAAAGCGCACGGCAAGCGCGCCACCATCGTCGGCGCCACCTCCGGCGACACCGGCGCGGCGGCCATCGAGGCGTTTCGCGGCCTCGACCAGGTCGATGTCTTCATCCTTTATCCGCACGGCCGCGTCTCCGACGTGCAGCGCCGCCAGATGACGACGGTTGCCGCCGACAACATCCACGCCATCGCGCTCGAAGGCACGTTTCGACGACGCCCAGGCGATGCTGAAAAGCTTCTTCCGCAACAAGCCGCTGCGCGAGGAGCTTGGCCTTTCGGGCGTCAATTCGATCAATTTCGCCCGCGTCGTGG
The DNA here is from genome assembly GCA_963811975.1 of uncultured Alphaproteobacteria bacterium. Taxonomy (GTDB): domain Bacteria; phylum Pseudomonadota; class Alphaproteobacteria; order Rhizobiales; family Beijerinckiaceae; genus Rhodoblastus. Next base: position 64,833 of record CAWETR010000015.1, on the reverse strand, counting down.
CGCAGACGCGTCTATTATTTCACCGCCGCCGCCGTGCTCGGCGGCGCCGCTCAGAAAAGTCTCCTTCACGGTGCCGACCGGCAATTTCGGCGACATTCTCGCCGGCCACATGGCCCGGCAGATGGGGCTTCCGGTCGAAAAACTCGTCGTCGCCACCAATTCCAACGACATTCTCGCGCGCGCGCTCGAGACCGGGCGCTACGAGGTGCGCGGCGTCCACGCGACGCAATCGCCCTCGATGGACATTCAGGTCTCGTCCAATTTCGAGCGCCTGCTGTTCGACGCCGTCGGCCGCGATCCCGCCGCGATCCGGGGCCTGATGGCGAGCCTCGACCAGTCGGGCGCCTTCGACATCCCGCCCGCCGCTTTGGCGAAAATCCGTCACGAATTCGCCGCCGGCGCTGCCAGCGAGGCGGACACCGCCGACGAAATCGCGCGGACCTGGCGCGAATGCGAATATTTGCTCGACCCGCACACCGCCGTCGCGGTCCATGTCGCGCGGAAAAACCTCGCGCGCGATCCGTCCACTCCGATGGTGGCGCTCGGCACGGCCCATCCGGCCAAATTCCCCGACGCCGTGCGCGCGGCGACCGGCGTTTCCGCGCCGCTGCCGGCGCATCTCGCCGATCTGTTCGAGCGCAAGGAGCGTTTCGACGTGCTGCCCAATGACGAGCAGACGGTCGCCGCCTTCATCCGCGCGCCGCGCCCGCGCCATAACCCAGGCTAAAAATGGCGGTTGAAGCCAGCGAACTGCCCTCCGGCCTGCGCGTCGTCACCGATTCGATGCCCGGACTGGAGACCGCCTCGCTCGGGGCGTTCGTCGCCGCGGGATCGCGCAGCGAAAGCGAAGCCGAGCAGGGCCTGTCGCATCTGCTCGAACACATGGCCTTCAAGGGCACGCGGCGGCGCGACGCCCGCGCCATCGCCGAAGCCATCGAAAGCGCGGGCGGCGACCTCAACGCCGCGACCGGCGTCGAAAGCACCGCCTATTACGCCCGCGTGCTGCGCGAGGATTGCGGCCTCGCGCTCGACGTGCTCGCCGACATCCTCACCGCCAGCCTGTTCGACCCGGCCGAGCTGGAGCGCGAGAAGGACGTGATCCTGCAGGAAATCGCGGCCTTGCAGGACACGCCCGACGATCTCGTGATCGACCTGTTCAACGCCGCCGCCTTTCCGGGCCAGCCGGTCGGCCGCGCCATCCTCGGAACGCCCGAACAGCGTGCGCCGCTTCGACCGCGACGCCATCGAGAGCTATCTGCAACGCCATTACGGCGCCCGGTCGATGGTGGTCGCCGCCGCCGGCGCGGTCGATCATGCCCGCATCCGCGACGAGGCCGAGCGCCAGTTCGCCGCCTTGCCCGCCAGCCCGCCCGTCGAAATCGCGCCCGCCCGCTATGTCGGCGGCGAGGCGCTGGTCGCCAGGAAGCTGGAGCAGACCCAGGTCGTGATCGGCTTCGAAGGCCGCTCCTATGCCGATCCGCGCAATTTCGCCGCGCATCTTTTCGCCAACGCGGTCGGCGGCGGCATGGCGTCGAAGCTGTTTCAGGAAGTGCGCGAAAAACGCGGCCTCGCTTATTCGATCTCCACGTTCCACTGGTCCTTTCTCGACACCGGCCTGTTCGGCTTCGAAGCGGCGACGTCGGGCCGGCAGGCGCGCGAGCTGATCGAGGTCAGCCTCGCCTGCCTCGCCGAGGCCGCGCATGATCTGGACGAAGCCGAACTCGCCCGCGCCCGGGCGCAGACCAAGGTCGGCCTGCTGACGGCGCTGGAAAGCTCGTCGGCCCGCGCGGAACAGATCGCCCGCCAGACCATGATCTTCGGCCGGGTGCTCACGCAACGCGAGATGATCGAGAAGATCGACGCTCTGGGCCTCGACGAGGTCCGGGCCGAGGGCGCCGCCATGCTGCGCTCGGCCCCGACCGTCGCCATTCTCGGCGCAACGCGCAAGGCGCCGGGCGCGGCGGAGGTTTCCGCGCTGCTGGCGGGCGTCTAGCCGTGTCGAAACTCCCGCGCTTCTATGCTAATCAGACGCTGAGCTCGCCGGTTGCGCCCAAAATCTGTCTGAATCTGTTCGGTCTTTCACGCAAGAAGCCCTCGCCCGGCCGTCTGGACGGAGAGGGCGTTTATCTGCGCCCCGCCGTCACGGGCGATTTCGAGTCCTGGCGGCTGCTGCGCCAGGCCAGCCGCGCCTTTCTGACGCCGTGGGAGCCGAGCTGGCCGCTCGACGACCTGACCAAGCCCTCGTTCCAGCGCCGCATCCTGCGTCAGGACCGCGAGCGCGCGGAAGACGAATCCTACGGCTTCCTGATCTTCCGGACCAAGGACGACGCCCTGCTCGGCGGCATGACGCTCGGCAATGTGCGGCGCGGCGTCGCCCAATGCGGGACGCTCGGCTATTGGATGGGCGAAAAATACGCCGGCCAGGGCTATATGGCCAAGGCGGTGCGCGCGCTGCTGCGCCACGCCTTTCTCGAAATGGGCCTGCATCGCATCGAGGCCGCCTGCGCGCCCGACAACGAGCGCTCGCGCCGGCTGCTGGAGCGCCTCGGCTTCCAGCGCGAAGGCTACGCCCGCGCCTATCTGCTGATCGACGGCGGCTGGCAGGACCATCTGCTGTTCGCCATGCTGGAGCGGGATTTTTTGCGCGAGAACCGCGGCGAGGACGCGCCGCCTCCGGGCTGACGCCGGGGCCATTGACCCGTCAAAGGTCGCGGCCAATGCGGCAAGACGCCGTCAGGCGTCACAGTTTCGACATCAAACTGCGTCAGGCGGACGCCCTCGCAGCGATGGCGACGGGGACATTCGCGGCCAAGCCCCTATGCAATCGCGGCGAGATTTGCGAAAACCCTCTGCGGCTTCATCCCTTCGCCGTCAACCTATCGCCGCCCAAGGTCACGTGCGCCTGCTCCGTATAGCCTTCCTGTTGCTGTTGCCGCTTCTCGCCGCGCTCGCCGGACCCCGTCCGGCGCGGGCCGTCGAATCCGTGCGCGTGCCGCCGGATTCGCAGGCGATCGACCTCACGCACTGGGTCGAGAATTATTCCAACCAGGGCGACCGCATCCAGGTTTCCACGGCGCCCGGCCCGGACGGCATCGTCCGCCGCATCGAGGTCCACGCCCGCGAGGCCGGCGCCCATCCGTCCTGGATCGTGTTCGCGCTGACCAACGACACCGACGAACAGGTCGAGCGCCTGCTCGTCGCCCCGCATTTCCGGCTCGTCGGCTCCGGCGTGATCTGGCCGGACCTCGGCTCCGAGCGCATTTCCGAAATCACCGCGAGCCAGGGCATCCCGCCGGAAAAGGAAGATTCGCCCGACGCCGACGTGTTCCGGCTGACGCTCGATCCCGGCGCCACCGTGACCTATGTGGCCGAGCTGAAGACGCCGAAACTGCCGCAGCTCTATCTCTGGGAGCCCGAAGCCTACAAGGACAAGACCACGGGGCTGGCGCTCTACAAGGGCATCGTGATCGGCATCGCCGGCCTGCTCGCCTTGTTCCTGACCATCGTCTTCGTCGTCAAGGGCGCGGTCATCTTCCCGGCGGCGGCGGCGCTCGCCTGGGCGGTGCTGGCCTATGTCTCGATCGATTTCGGCTTCTGGGCCAAGATCTTCGGCACCGAGACCAACGCCGACCGGGTCTGGCGCGCCGGCGCCGAAACCGTGCTGTCGGCCACCTTGGTGGTCTTCCTGTTCGCCTATCTCAACCTCGGCCGCTGGCACGTCCGCGCCTCGCATGTCGCCGGCGTCTGGCTGGCCTTCCTGCTCGCGCTCGTCGGCCTGGCCGTCTACGACCCGGCGGTCGCGGCGGGCGTCGCCCGCATTTCGCTCGCCACCGTCGCCGCCGTCGGCTTCATCCTGGTGGTCTATCTCGCCACCCATGGCGTCGAGCGCGCGGTCATGCTCATCCCGACCTGGCTGCTGCTGGTGGTCTGGGTCTGCGCCGCCGCCTTCACGATCAACGGCTCGATCGCCAACGACCTCGCCTCCCCCGCCTTGCTCGGCGGCCTCGTGCTGCTGGTGATGCTGATCGGCTTCACCATCATGCAGAGCGCCTTCGCCGCCGGCGGCGTCGCCCACGGCGCGATCAGCGACGTCGAGCGCAAGGCGCTGGCGCTGACCGGCTCCAACGACATCATCTTCGACTGGGACGTCATCAACGACCGGATCTATGTCAGCCCCGAGATCGAGGACCAGCTTGGACTGAAGCGCGGCGAGCTGGAAGGGCCGGCCTCGTCGTGGATGAGCCTGCTGCACCCGCTCGAGCGCGACCGCTATCGCGCCTGCCTCGACACCGTCCTCGAGCAGCGCCGCGGCCGCGTCAGCCAGGATTTCCGCCTGCACGCGAGCGACGGCCATTATTTCTGGTTCCGCCTGCGCGCGCCGCCCCGTGGTCGGGCCGGACGGCGACGTGGTGCGGCTCGTCGGCACGCTGGCCGACGTCACCGAACAGAAGAACGCCTTCGAACGCCTGCTGCACGACGCGGTCTACGACAACCTGACCGGCCTGCCCAATCGCGAGATCTTCTTCGACCGGCTCGAACTGGCGCTGATCCAGGCCCAGACCCCGCCCCACCAGCGTCCGACCGTGCTGTGCGTGGACATCGACCGTTTCGGCAAGGTCGTCGAGGCCGTCGGCGTCTCGGCCGGCGATTCGATCCTGCTGACCGTCGCCCGGCGGCTGGGCCGCCTGCTGCAGCCGCGCGACACTCTGGCGCGCATTTCGGGCGACATGTTCGCGGTGATTCTCGCCTCCGAGGCCGTGACCGAACAGATCGTCAATCTGGCCGACCGCATCCGCCGCACCGTCTCGGCGCCGGTCACCTTCGCCAACAAGGAAATTCCGATCGCCGTCTCGGTCGGCATCGCCTTGTTCGATCCGCAATGGCATCCCAAGCGCGAGGACATGCTGAAGGACGCCGAGATCGCCATGCGCTACGCCAAGCGCGACGGCGGCGGCCGCATCGAAGTGTTCCGCCCCTCGATGCGCTCGCAGGGCTCCAACCGCCAGGCCCTGGAAAGCGAACTCCGCCGCGCGCTCGAGCGCGACGAGATGAAGCTGGTGTTCCATCCGATCGTCCGGCTGGACGACCGCACCGTGGCGGGCTTCGACGCCCTGCTGCGCTGGCAGCACCCCCGCATGGGGCGCGTCGAGCCGAGCGAATATCTGCCGGTCGCCGAGGAAACCGGCCTCATCGTCGATCTCGGCCTGTTCGCGATGCAGCGGGCGGCGCGCGAACTCGCCGCATGGCAGAAGGCGCTCGACGTCAATCCGCCGATCTTCGCCACCGTGAACCTGTCCTCGCGGCGCCTGCTGCGCCACGACCTGCTGGCGGACGTCAAGAACGTGCTGACCCGCACCAGCCTCGCCCCCGGCTCGCTCAAGCTCGAACTGAGCGAGAGCGCTGGTGATGGAAAATCCCGAATATGCGGCGCAGATCCTGGGCCGGCTCAAGGAACAGGGCGTGGGCCTTCGCTTTGTCCGACTTCGGCTCGGGCTATTCCTCGCTGGCCTATCTGCAGCGGTTTCCGTTCGACATGATCAAGATCGACCGCTCCTTCGCCCGCCAGGACGCGCTGACCAGCCGCGCCGCCATGCTGCGCTCGGTCGTCACCCTGGCGCATGATTTCGGCATGGAGGCGATCGCCGAGGGCGCCGAGAACGAATCGGACGTCATCGAATTCTCGCAGATCGGGTGCGAATATGCGGTCGGCTTCGCCTTCGGCCAGCCGCTCAGCGCCGCCGACGCCCGCAAGCTGGTCGGCGCCGCCGCCGAACCGGCGATGTGAATCGAAGATGAAGCGGGAAGGCCGTCAGGCGTGGCCGGCGTCGTCGGCGAGAAAGCGCAGATCGACGCCGATCGCGCCCAGCGCCCGCTCGTATTTCGACTCGTGCTCCTGATCGAACAGCAGCGACGAATCGGCCGGGCAGATCATCCAGCTGTTGGCCAGGATTTCCTTCTCGAGCTGGCCCGGCGACCAGCCGGCGTAGCCCAGCGCCAGCACCGCCTGTTCCGGCCCCTCGCCGTGGGCGATCGCGCGCAGCACGTCGAGCGTCGCCGTCATGGACACGCTGTCGTCGATCGCCATCGTGGCCTCGGCGGCGCGGTAATCCGGCGAATGCAGCACGAAGCCCCGGCTGGCGTCGACCGGGCCGCCGGCGAGAACCCGGTGGCGCCCCATGGTCTCCGCGACGCGCGGCCTCGCTTCGCTCTCAATCACCTTGAGTTGCAGCAGCAGATCGACGAAATTGACGCCCTGGGCGGGATGATTGACGATGATGCCCATGGCCCCTTCCTCGGAATGGGCGCAGATATAGACCACCGACCGCACGAAATAGGCGTCTTGCAGGCTGGGCATGGCCACGAGGCACTTGCCTTCGAGAAAAGGACCGGGGCCCGCTTTGTTCACTTTCGCAACCTTCCCGCTGGTTTCTGGCGCCTCCGGCGGCGCTGCCGGAAGCCGGCGCCCCACGCAGCCTCAGGAGACATGCTAAAGGATGAACGCGCAAAGTGAAGCCAAATCATTGCGCGTTCCGCTTCGGGGCCGCGCAGCCGCCGCTCTGGCGCTGTTGTCCGGCCTCGCACTTTTGCCGGCTTTATACGAGCCAGCCGCGGCGGCGGATTGGGTCGTGGGCGCCAAATCCCAGGCGCGCCTGATCGACGGCGGATTTCGCGACGGGGCGCGCTATGCCGGCGCGCAGGTCCGCCTCTCGGGCGACGCGGTGACCTATTGGCGCGATCCCGGCGAGGCTGGCGCTCCGCCGACCTTCGATTTCGCCGGATCGGACAATGTCGCCGAGGCCGAGGCGGTTTATCCGCAGCCCGAGCGCATCGACGAGGAGGGCCAGCAGGCCTTCGGCTACCGCCACGAGATCCTGTTCCCGATCCGGGTCGCGCCGGTCGATCCCAAAAAGCCGATGTCTCTCGTGCTGAAGCTGGATTACGCCGTCTGCGACAAGATCTGCATTCCCGCTCACGCGCAGATGAGCCTGATCCTGCCGCCCGAGCCGCAAACGCCGGAAACCGCGTTGCTCGACGACGCCCTGAAACAGGTTCCGCGGATTCTCGACGGCGACGCCGCCGCCGGTTTCGCGGCGGTTACGCCGGCTGCGCCCGCGGGCGGCAATCCGCAATGGCGGCTGTCGATCCAGGGCGGCGAGGCGCGCGACCTGTTCATCGAGCCGCCGGCCGGCTTTTATTTCGACGTGAAGCCGGAAGCGGAGAAAAACGCCTTCCTGCTGACGCTGGCGCAGCATCCCGGCAAGAAGACCCGGCCCGAGGCGCCGCTGCGCGTGACGATTTCCGGCCCCGCCCCGGCGGAATTCGACGTCATCCTGCCGCCAAGAAACTGAACCGGATTTCGCCCGAAAATGTCCCGACTGGATTTCACCAGCCATCGTCTTTGCGTCGACGCCCCGCTCCATGAGCGACGCGCGCATCGAACTGACCCGCGAACAGGCCAATTATCTGGTCAACGTGCTGCGGCTCGCCGAGGGCGCGCGGCTGCTCGTGTTCAATGGCCGCGACGGCGAATGGCGCGCCGCGCTCGGGCTCCAGGGCAAGAAATCGGCGTTCCTGCGCGTCGAGGCGCCGACCCGCCCGCAGGAGAGCGTTGCCGGACCTCGATTATATTTTCGCGCCGCTGAAACACGCCCGGCTCGATTACATGGCGCAGAAGGCGGTGGAAATGGGGGCGCGGCGGCTGCGCCCGGCGCTGACGCGGCGCAGCCAGGCCAGCCGTGTCAATCTCGACCGGATGCGCGCCAATGTCGTCGAGGCCGCCGAGCAATGCGGCCTGCTCGCCTTGGCTGAAGTGCTGGAGGAAGAGCGGCTGGAGGTCCTTCTCCGCCAATGGCCCGAGGACCGGCTGCTGATCTTCTGCGACGAGGCCGCCGAAATCGCCGACCCGCTCGAAGCGCTGCGGGCCGGCGGCGCGGATTATGGCAAATTCGCCGTGCTGATCGGCCCGGAAGGCGGGTTCGACGAGGCGGAGCGGGAGATGCTGGCGCGGATCAGGCCCGTCGTGCGGCTCTCGCTCGGGCCGCGGGTGCTGCGCGCCGATACCGCGGCGGTCGCGGCGCTGGCGCTGGTCCAGGCGGTGCTGGGCGACTGGCGCGGGCAGAAATCCCGCGACGACATGATCTCGCCATCATGTTGGGGTCAAAAAGGCGACGCTTCCAGAGAGATTCGGATGACCGCCAAAAAGCAAGAACAGCCGGCCTCCTTTCGCCTGATCGCCTGCGCGGCGCTGGCGCTGAGCCCGCTGTTCGGCGCGACCTCGATGGCGGCGGACAATCATTTCCGCATCGGCGCGCCGTTCCCGCAGTCCGCGCCGGAAATCGGCGGCGAAACACGCATTCCGGCCGCCCGTCCTGCCGTCAGCCCCGGCTATTCCAGCTACGGCCAATCGAATGACGGAACGGCGGAAAGCGGCGGCGCGACGGCGGGCCGCCTGCGCCTGCGCCCCCAGAACTTCGGCGGCCTGTAGGCCCGGAATTTTCGTCGGCTTGTAGGCCTCGTCAGCTCAATAAACGCAGGTCTCGAAGGCCGGAAGCACGCTGCCGCTCCAGGCGCCGTGATAGAGCGCGAGCCGCTTCTGCGCCAGAGTTCTCGCCGGTCGCGGCGATCTCCTCCAGAACCTCGAGAAAATGCGTTTCGTCGCGGCCTGCGGCGTCGAAGCGACGGCGGCGCGCCAGGCCCGATCGCGCCAGCGGCAAGAATGTCGCGGGCGAGATCCAGCAGGCTGCGGCCGCCGATCTTCGCCGCCAATCCTTCGCGCGGGACCGCAGCGCGCACGGCCTGGCGGTCCTCGGCTGAAAGAAACCCGACCAGATCCCACGCAGCGGCGCTGGCCTCGCGATCGTAGAACAGGCCCGCGCAAAGCGCGGTAAAGGCGAGAATATGCGCGCGCGGCCCGACGTCGGCGCCCCGCATCTCCATATAGCGCTTGAGCCGCACCTCGGGGAAAATCGTCGAAAGATGGTTGGCCCAGTCGGAAATGGTGGCGAATTCGCCCGGCAATTGCGGCAGCCGTCCGGCCAGCAGGTCGCGGAACGAAGCCCCGGCGACATCGTGATAGACGTCGCCGCGCTTGACGAAATAAAGCGGCACGTCCAGCGCGTAATCGACATAGCGCTCGAACCCCATGCCGGGCTCGAAGGCGAAAGGCAGCATGCCGGTGCGGTCGGAATCCGTATCGGTCCAGATCTGCGAGCGCATCGACAGGAAGCCGTTGGGCTTGCCGTCGGTGAAGGGCGAATTGGCGAACAGCGCGGTGAACAAAGGCTGCAGGCTCAGCGCCAGCCGCATCTTCGCGACCATGTCGGCTTCCGAGGCGAAGTCGATGTTGGTCTGCACGGTGGAGGTGCGAAACATCATGTCGAGCCCGAGGCCGCCGACCTGGGGCATGTAGCGCGCCATGATCTTGTAGCGCTGCTTGGGCATGACCGGCGTCTCCTCGCGGCGCCACAGCGGGCTCATGCCGAGGTCGAGAAAACCGATTCCCAGGTCCGCGCACAAGGGCGCGAGCGCCGCGAAATGAGCGTCCAGTTCGGCCCCGGTCTGATGCGCGTCGTCGAGCGGCGCGCCCGACAATTCGAACTGGCCGCCCGGCTCCAGCGAAATGGCGCCGCCGCCTTGCGGGTCGTACAGACCGATCAGCGCGCCCGCATCCTCGATCGGCTCCCAGCCGCTTTTGGCGCGCAGGCCGTCGAGCAGCGCCCTGATCCCGTCGCGGCCCAGATCGGCATGGCCCTCATAAGGCACGGGACGGCAATCGGCGCGGTAGAACGGAATCTTCTCGTGTTCCGTGCCGATCCGGAACGGACCGTGCGGCTTGCATCCGGCCTCAAGCCATCCGACCAGTTCGTCGCGCGACGAGATGCGGTTTTCATCGACAAGGTCACGGGCCATGGGCGGCTTTCAAACGGGGTCACTCGACCGGCGGGATTTCGGTTGGACGCGAACGATCATGGCGCCGGGCGGCGCCGCAATTCATCGTTCCGATCCGGCGCGCTGCGATCCGGGACGCCTGAGCCCCTGATGCGATCGTGCGGCGCCGCCTTTCCCCCTCCGGCGATGATTTAGATAGGACGAAGCGGCGGAAGCCGCAATCGCGGGCTGTTCGGGTTGGGCAAACAGGCCTTGCATTTTTGACGATTGCGACGCCGCCGGCGTCCCGCCTTCCGGCGGGGAAGTCGCTGGAGCCTGCTCGATACAAGCAGGATCTGCGCCATGCAAGAGGCGCGAGCCCGCCTCCCGCGATTTATAAAAACCTCAGTCTGCTTGCCTGATCGACGATGGTCTGGCTTTCCGGCGTCAGGCCCTTCGACTTGCCGGCCGGCCTGACCAGAGGCTCCGGCTTGAAGCGGGGCTGGTCTGCGGAGAAGAAGGGCGGCGGCGCGCCGCCAGCCTGCTGGATCGCGAGCCGGTCCATATCGCGCTGCCGCGCCGCCTCCACCGCCTCGCGGCCGGCGTCCGGATCGCCGCGCAATTCGGCGATCGCCGCGCCGCCGAAGCTCAGAGCCGATTTCGAGCGTCTCGCGGATCTGGTAATCGGCGCCCGCGCTCCAGCAGGTCGATGGCGTGGATGCGGTCGTAGGCGCGCACGAAAACCTTCGCCACCGGGAAATTGTCGCGCGCCAGCGCGACGATGGAATTGGCGATGTCGCGGTTTCCGACGCAGATGGCGATGATCCGGGCCTCGGCGGCGCCCGCCGAGCGCAGCACGTCGAGCCGGCAGCCGTCGCCGAAATAGACCTTGAAGCCGAATTTTCCGGCGTCGCGGATGCGCTTGATCGAGGTGTCGATCACTGTCACGTCGATTCGCTCGGCGAGCAGCGGCTGCACCGCGATCTGGCCGAAGCGGCCGAAGCCGACGACCAGCACCTTGCCGCGCTTCTCCTTGGGAATCGAGGGCGGCGGCGCGGCGGCGCCGTCCGGCTCGGGCGCGCGGCGTTCGAGCCGGGCGGCGAGGGCTTCCGCGCCCTTGGCGAAAAACGGCCCGGCGACCATGGTGATCGCGGCCAAAGCCGACAACAGGCTGGAATTGGCTTGCGGCATCAGATGGGCGGCCGCGGCGAGCGGGAAGATGGCGAAGGAAAACTCGCCCGCCGGCGTCAGCACGCCGGCCGCGCTCAACGAGTCGCGCGAGGTCGAGCCCGTGAGGCGGAACAGCACGAAGACGATGGTCATCTTGATGCAGAGAATGGCGAGCGCCGCGCCCGCGATCAGGCCGAGCCGCGCCCCGACGATATGGGCGTCCACCGACATGCCGACCGACATGAAGAACAGGCCCATCAGCAGCCCGCGAAACGGCTCGATATCGGCTTCGAGCTGGTGCCGGAAATTGGATTCCGACAGCAGCAGCCCCGCGAGAAAGGCGCCGAGCGCCATCGACATGCCGACCGCCTGCATCAGCACCGCCGCGCCGAGCACGATGAACAAAGCCGCCGCCGTCAGCACCTCGCGCGCGCCGCCGCGCGCCAGCAGGCGGAACAGCGGATTGAGGGCGTAATGGCCGGCGAGGATCACGAAGGCCAGCGCCGCAAAAGCCTGCGACAGATTGATCAGCGCGTCGTGCATCGAGCCGGCGAGCGACGCCGACGCGCTCGCAGCGCCGCCGCCGAGCAGCGGAATCAGCGCCAAAGCCGGCGCGACGGCGATGTCCTGCGCCAGCAGCACGGCGAAGGCGCGCCGGCCATAGGCGGCCTGGACGTCGCCGCGCTCCTCCAGCAATTGCATGGCGATGGCGGTCGCCGAAAAGGCCAGCGCCAGCCCCGCCGCCAGCGCGCCGAACAGGCCCAGATGCAGAATTTTATGCGCGGCATAGGCGAGAGGCGCGGCGGTCAGGACCATCTGGCTGACGCCGATCAGGCCGATGTCGCGGCGCAGCGCGAACAGCCTCTGCGGCTTGAGCGACAGCCCGATCAGAAACAGCAGCAGCACGACGCCGAGCTGCGAGATGTTGAGCGTCATCTTCGGCTCGGCGATCAGCCCCAGCCCCGACGGGCCGATGACGACGCCGGCGGCGAGATAGCCGATGACCGAGCCGAGGCCCGCGAAGCGGAAGGACGACGCGAAGACGATCGCGGCGGCGAGTAGAATCAGGATCGGGACGAGGAAGCTCGTCTCGCTGGTCATTTCCGGCATGGGAACCGTTTGGAAGTTCAGATCGGACGGCGATTCGCCGCGCCGGCGAAGCCTTAGGAGAGGATAGAGGCGAAAGCGCGGCGCGCAAAGCCCTTCGCCGCCTGGCCCGAGCTTGACATCGCGCCCCCCCGCGCCCACAAGATTTTTCAGCTAAGACCTGCCTTTAGGGGTCCCCGGATGAGCGCCACGCCGCTTTCAAAGCCCAGTCTGAATGTCTTTCTTTGCGCGCCGCGCGGCTTCTGCGCCGGCGTCGTGCGCGCCATCGACATCGTCGAGCACGCCCTGCGCAAATTCGGCGCGCCGGTCTATGTGCGCCACGAAATCGTGCACAACCGCTATGTCGTCGAGGGCCTCAAGCGCAAGGGCGCGATCTTCGTCGAAGAGCTGGACGAAGTGCCGGACGATGGCGCGCCGGTGGTGTTTTCGGCGCATGGCGTGCCGAAATCCGTGCCGGTCGAGGCCGAAGGCCGCCATCTGATGGCGATCGACGCCACCTGCCCGCTGGTGACCAAGGTCCATCGCGAGGCGGAAATCCATTTCCGGCGCGGCCGCAAGGTCGTGCTCGTCGGCCACAGGGGCCATACGGAAGTCATCGGCACGATGGGCCAGCTGCCCGAAGGCGCGGTGGTGCTGGTGGAAAGCCCGGAAGATGTCGGCTCGCTGCCCTTCGCGGACGACGAGCCCATCGCCTATGTCACGCAGACCACCTTGTCGGTGGACGACATGGCCGAGGTGGTCAACGCCCTTAAGGAGCGCTATCCGCAGATCGCGGGGCCGCACAAGCAGGACATCTGCTACGCCACCACCAACCGCCAGGAAGCGGTCAAGGAAATCGCCCACAAGGTGGACGCCTTCATCGTGGTCGGCTCGCCCAATTCCTCCAATTCGCAGCGCCTGAAGGAAGTGGCCGAGCGCAACGGCTGCCGCCGCGCCCAGCTGGTGCTGCGCGCGACCGACATCGACTGGTCGCAACTTGAAGGCGCCGCGTCGCTCGGCGTCACCGCCGGAGCCTCGGCGCCGGAAGTGCTGGTCGAGGAGATCCTCGACGCCGTCGCCGAAAAATTCGACCTCGTGGTCGACACGGTCACGACCGCCACCGAGGACGTGTCCTTTCCGCTGCCGCGCGCCCTGCGCGAAAAGGTCGCCTGACCGAACCGCGAACGCCAGACGTCCACCGCGAAAAGAATCGCCACGACCGGCGCGGCCCCGCGCGCCGCGCCGCAAGACTCCACAACCTTCAAGAATCGACATGAAGATCAACGACTCCGAACATCCCTTCGACGCCTTTCGCGCCTTGCTGGCGCAAATGCCCGCCGCCTCCGCGGACGCCGTCGCCGCCGTGCGCGCGCGCGACGCCCAGCTGACCAAGCCGCCGGGCGCGCTCGGCCGGCTCGAGGAAATCGTCGAATGGCTGGCGGCCTGGCAGGACCGCGCCGAGCCGACCGTCGACCGCCCGACCGTGGTGGTATTCGCCGCCAATCATGGCGTCGTCGCGCAGGGCGTGTCGCCCTATCCGGCGAGCGTCACCGCGCAGATGCTGAAAAATTTTTCCTCGGGCGGCGCCGCCGTCAACCAGATCTGCGCCGTCAACGGCGCCGGGCTGAAAGTGTTCGAACTCGCCCTCAACCTGCCGACCCGCGACATCACCGAGGCCCCGGCCATGGAGGCGCGCGAATGCGCCGCGACCATCGCCTATGGCATGGAGGCGATCGCGGGCGGCGCCGACGTGCTGGCGCTCGGCGAAATGGGCATCGGCAACACCACCATCGCGGCGGCCGTCTATCACGCGCTTTACGGCGGCGCGGCCGAGGATTGGGTCGGGCGCGGAACCGGCGTCAACGACGAGGGCCTCAAGCGCAAGGCCGACGCCGTGCGCCGCGCCGTCGCCTTGCATCGCGATCATCTCGACGATCCGTTCGAAGTGCTGCGCCGACTCGGCGGACGCGAAATCGCGGCCATGACCGGCGCCATTCTGGCGGCGCGCATGGAGCGGACCCCGGTGCTGCTCGACGGCTATGTGGTCTGCGCGGCGGCGGCCATCCTGCATGCGATCGACCCCGCGAGCATCGACCATTGCCTCGCCGGCCATGTCTCGGCCGAAGCCGCCCACGCCAGGGTTCTGGAGCGGCTCGGCAAGAAGCCGCTGCTCGATCTCGGCATGCGGCTCGGCGAAGGCTCCGGCGCGGCGCTGGCGATCGGTCTCGTCAAGGCCGCGCTCGCCTGCCACAAGGACATGGCGACCTTCGATTCGGCGGGCGTCGACAACAAGGACGCGTGAAGCGCGGTTGTCGTTTTGCGCGGCCCGCTGCTGCAGCAACCTGGCACCGACGCCTCGCCGGATGGCCGCGGTTGCCTCGAAGCGGGGGGCGTTTCGATTTCGGCTCGCCAAGGAAAGATACGCTCCTTCAGTTTTGGCAGCCGACCAATCAATTGAAACATTGCCGACGCGAATGGGTCCGGACTCGCGCCGCAGGACCGCGCGAGCGTTCTGGAGCCTTTCGTGCGTGGCGAAACCGCGCGAACCATGAATGCGAACGACGGTTTCGGCCTCGGACTCTCGATCGCACGGTCTCTAGTGCAGCGCGCCGAAGGCAGCCTGACGCTGCCGGACAACATCACGCATGGGCTGATCGCCCGCGTCCGGCTGCCGTTGGCGCCCACCCATCCGGATGCGCGCTCCGCTTCGAAAGAATGAGACTTCAAGGCCTCAGCGGAGCCGAAGGCATGCTGAAGTTCGTTCCCTCGGTTGCAGTGACCGCGCGCGACCATCATACCCATGGCCGCGTTTGGCGTGAAGACCAGATAAGCTCAATCATAACTGCGCACGAAACTGCTCGCTACAGGTGCGCCGACGCTCAACCGCCACAATCATGTGTGATCAGCTGCTGCGCCAGTGCTTCCGCTTTCGCGAAAAAAGTGTCGACGTCAACGATCTCCGTTCGATGATTGAAGAGGGCGCACCGGATGACCGGGTTTCCGCCGATCAGCGTTAGGGAGGGTGCCGCGACGCCTTCCAGATGCAGCGCCTCAACCAGCGCTCTGTTGGCCTCCGGTCGCTCCGTGGTGAAGCAGACAATATTGAGCGGCGCCGGTGCGGCGAGTCGGAACAAATCGGATTTGTCCACCAAAGCGGCAAGATGGCGTGCAGCGGCGCAATTGGCGTCCATGGCGGCGCCGAGCGATTCTGTCCCGTAACTTTGTAGCGTCATCCAGACTTTCAGCGCCCGAAAGCCGCGCGACAAATCGGGGCCAAGATCGCAAGCCCAAGTTTCCCCTGACGCGAGGCCCTTCTTTGCCCGCGACAAATAGGCGGCCGGAGCGGCGAAGGTCTTCCTTAAGGAATTACCGTCACGCGCCAGGATGAAGCCGCAATCATAGGGAACGTGAGCCCATTTGTGGAAATCGAAGCCAATCGAATCAGCGCGCGCGACGCCCGACAGCAACGGCCGCAAAGCGTCGGAAAAAATCGCCAGCGCGCCGAAGGCGCCATCGACATGCAACCAAAGGCCTTCGTCTGCCGCGATTGACGCCAATTCGTCCAGTGGGTCGAAAGCTCCGAAATTGACCGTTCCGGCCGTGCCGACGATGAGAAAGGGCGTCATTCCCGACTTTCGGTCGGCGCGAATTGCCGCTCGTAACAGATCGGGCCGAATCCGTCCCTGCGAGTCGCAGGCGATCGATCGCAGCGCATTTCGGCCAAGGCCGGCCATTTCCAAGGCTTGGGCCACGCAGCCATGCGCCTCTGCTGAGGCATAGGCCGTAAGAGGCGCGCCCGAGAGGCCTCTTTCGCGCAGGGTTTCGCCGAGCGCCGAGCGCCGAGCCGCCAGCACGCCGATGAAATTGGCCTGCGAAGTGCCGGTGACGAATATTCCGTCGGCGGAAGCAGGAAAGCCGAATTGCGCCGCCAGGGCCGCCGCCAACTGCCGTTCTAGTTCGATGCCAATATGGTTGCGGCCGCCACAATTGAGGTTCAGACCGGCGGTCAGCATCTCGGCGACTAGGCCCACCGCCGTGCCCGCGCCATGCGCCCAGCCCATGAAGCAAGGATGGCGATTGCCGACGCCATAGGGCTGGATTAATTGATGAAAATCTTCCAGAACTGCTTCCAGTCCCTTGCCATGGCGAGGAATCGGCGAGACGAGCCGATCCTTTACCCAGTCTGGCGTCTCGACCCAAACCGGGCGTTCGCGGATCGAACTCAAGATCCTCGATCGCCAAATCGAGCGCCCGATGGGCGAGGCGGCGGAACGCCGTCCAGTCCTGCGGGTCGAGATGGTGTGGTTTTTCATGAGGGATTTCGTTCATGACTTGATCCGGTTGCGTCGACCCGACGTCCGTGGGATGAGCGGATTATAGCGGACGAGTTCACAAGCGCCGTTCCAGATGATTTTCGCCTGTCGGCCATGCTTCGGCCTGCCCCCCCAACTCCATAGACGCGGCATTTACCAATTCAACCTATACATATTTTTGCCCGAATCTCTGCGGTCGGACGAAAATGAAAATAGTCATTGTGCGTATCAATCTAAAATGCCAAGCGCCATCCCGACTGGTACGCTCATGAATTCATTCCGATCCAGAAAATTTCGGTGCGTCCTCGATACGAGAATTGAATCAAATCGGTTCTGAATTTGACGCCCCTGCTAATTCCGCTGCTCTAAATGCATATTTGTGGAGCGGTGGCGATGAAAGGCTTTTGATCGATCCGCAATCAGGGCGCAACCGCTACGGTGTCCCTGCAAGTCCGTCTCCTAACGAAGTCTGGTTGGCGTCTTCGACGGCATCGCCAGTCACCTCCCGCGGATATGCGGCCGCCGGTCAAGCGTTTGAGCGGATCATGCGTCGGCGCGTTCCGCTGGCGCTTCCGACCTGGTTTGATGATCTTCGTCGCCGTCTCTTGAATCTCTTCGACTCGCAAGACTGTGACGTCATCTTCGCCGCATCGGGAACCCAAGCCGAATTGCTCGCGCTGACCTTGGCGAAAAGCTATTTTTCGCGTTCGTTGACCAATATCGTGGTCGCGCCGCATGAGACTGGAAGAGGCGTCCTGCCCGCGGCCGATGGGCGCCATTTTCTGGATACTTCGCCCTTCGATGGATCCATCAAACGCGGCGAACGGCTGAAGGGCTTCGAGGACTGCGATTTTTTGGTCGACACCGTCGAATTACGCGACCGCGCCGGTCTCCCGTTCGAAGCGAAGTACGTCGACAAGATGGTGGCGTCGCGTGTCGAGGCCCATCTTGCGACGGGCCGCGACGTGCTGCTTCATGTGCTGGATTGTTCCAAAACCGGCTTGTCGGGGCCGACACGCGCGATGGCGGCCGACATCGCCGCTTCTCACCCGGGGCGGGTCATGGTCGTCGTGGACGCCTGCCAGTTGCGTTGCGAACCGCAACAGATCCGCTCCGACCTCGCCGCTGGCTTCGCAGTAATGCTCACCGGTTCGAAATTTGGCGGTGGGCCTCCGTTTTCAGGCGCCTTGCTGTTGCCGGCCGCATTTTCAGAGCGGCTGAACCAAATTTCCTGGCCCTCCGGCCTTTCGGCGCATTCTGCGGCGTTGGACTGGCCGGCGCGGCAGCGCACGCGCGTCGATGGATCGTTCGTGGCTAACGCCAATATCGGGCTCGGCCTTCGTTGGGAATGCGCCCTTGCCGAGCTTGAGCGTTATTTCGCCGTAGACGAACTGCTGCGAAAAAAAGTCGCGCAAGCTTTCGCGGAAATGACGCTAGCGGAACTTGCCGCATCACCCAGGTTGGGCCTGGTCGATCCCGGGCTCGGCGTCAACCCGAAGGCCAGGACGATTTTCACGATCGTGACTTTCGACGATCGGGGCGTGGGCATTTCAGCCGAAGCTCTGTTAAATCGAATGCGTATGCCTCAAGGTCCCAACGACGCCAGACCGGATCACCGTCGGGCCTTTTATCTTGGTCAGGCGGTTGAAATAGGCCCATGGAGCGGGTTGCGGGTTTGCCTTGGCACGCCTCTCGTCAACGCTGTCGCCGACCAGATGCAAGCAGGCGCTGATTTTGACGCTGCGTTCAGGCCGCTCGCGGAGGATCTGCGCGAATTATTCGAATTATGGCGGCAGCTCGCCACTGAGATATCGGAGCCTGCTCGCTGATCAAAACGATCACCGCAGAAGGTTGATTTGAAGCAGATTGCCGAGAAGATAGAACGAAACGGCAACGATCACGACAAAAGAGCCTCAGGTTTTGAGCTTTGCAAGCCTGCCTTGAGCTTCCTTCAGAAATTCGCTTCTCTTTTTTGCTTGGAAGGCCACGAACCGTTCAAAAGTTTCGTCATAGATCCCGCGGCGATCGGCGAGTTGCACCAGGAAAAAGTCGGGCGTTTCGTTCATCTCGACAATCACCGGTCTTTCGTCCGTGTGCGTGAGATCCCAGCCAATCATCGGAACGTGCCTCATCAACTGCGCGCCCTCTAGCGCCAGCGCCTTCATCTCCGACCAAGCCGGATGCTGAAAGCCGATCATTGCGAGGCCGGTGTCGGGATGTGTCTCATGCATTTTGGAGATTCACGCCCGATCCCGAACTGACGGAGAGTATCTTCCCGGTGGACAAATCAATCCGAGCGAGCAGATTGCCCTGACGCCAATAATTGTCGGCGACATTTTCGCCTGCCGGGATCTTCCAACAGCCGCGAAGGATTTGTGGACCACTTTCGGTCAGCGCGGTGATCAGACGCACGCACCCAAGCCTCTGCCCACACAACTCGGCGAGCTGTTCATGAGGACGGGCCATCGGTTGAAAAATGTAGCCGGACCGATAATTCTCTTCGATTTCTCCGGCAAGTTGCTCGATCGAGATCGTCGTCCCGTTGACATGGGTCAAAATGCCATTCGCTGCCGCGACTGATTGCAACGCCACTGATCCAAGGCTTTGCACGCCTTCCACCGGCTTGCCGAACAGCGGATAAATCTCCGACGAGGATAAAAAAGCGAACGAGATCGTTCCGGCTGGCGAGGACCGAGGCTCCGCACCGGGCGCCCTCTCGGCGCGTAGATCGCGCGGATTGGAATCGTGGGAAAGCCATAGGCGACGAGATAGCCAAGCGACGCAACTTTGTTGGACAACATGCCGTGCCAATCGTGGCGGTAGTTAACGTCAACGCAAATGTCGCGATTTAGACGCTGGCCTACAAAGGCGTTCAGCTCGGATTCGAAACCAAATGCCGGATCGAATAGACGCAAGCGCACGAAATCCGAGAAGGAGAGCTTTCCGCGCCCCCAAGCGAGTTTGGCGAAAGATCGCAGGATGGATCCCAAACTGCGGCCGCTCAATTCGCGAATCTGATTAAGAGATTGGCCCGTCAAAGCGTTGAAGTCTGGCCGATCGACGTCTAATGCGTTTTTTTGAGAGCACGATGCATCTGCAGCCATGGCCGGCAATTCCCCCAAGCACGAAAGAGTACGCGATTCCTAGCTTACAATCGTCGGCTCAGAAACGAAAAACTGCCTTTCCGATTTTGGGAAATCAGCGATGGCGCGCCGCCTCCTCCGGGGGCAGGAACCCGCGCGTGGCGAAATGCGAAAAGGGATCGGTCGCGACCACGGTCCGGACAGCTCCAAGATCGATCATGGGAGCGCCCGAAACATTTTTTAATGCCGTCGCGCTGCTTTTCTCATTGATCCACGTCCATGCCCGCGGCGGCTCGCGTCGCCGGGCCAATGTCCTCACGCGGCGCCGCGCTTCCCGTGCGGGTTCGGCGTGTCCTGCGCCGGCGCCGGATTGAGCTGCGGCAGCGCCGACATCACGCGCTCCGGCGGGAACACCACGATGACTTCGGTGCCCTCGCGCAGCCGCGAGCGCAGGGTGAAGGTTCCGCCGTGCAGCTCGACCAGCCCCTTGACGATCGGCAGGCCGAGGCCGCTGCCCTCGTCGGCGTTTTTCTGGGCCATCGAACCGCGCCCGAACGAGGACATGATGACCGGGATTTCCTGTTCGGGAATGCCGGGGCCGGTGTCCTTGACCGAGAAATATTGCCCGCCGGCCATGGTCCAGCCGGCCTTGATCGTGACCTGGCCGCCCTGCGGCGTGAATTTGATGGCGTTGGTCAGCAGGTTGAGCGCGATCTGGCGGATGGCGCGCTCGTCGGCCCAGATGCGCGGCATGTTCGGCTCGATGATCTCGCTCATGGTCACGCCGCGCTTCTTGGCGCGCAGGGTCAGGAGATGCCGGCAATCCTCGATCACGCCGGCGAGCAGGACCGCCTCTTCCTTCAGTTCGTAGCGCCCGGCCTCGACGCGGGAGAGATCGAGAATCTCGTTGATCAGCATCAGCAGGTGCTGCCCGCTGTTGTGGATGTCGTTGGAATAATCGCGATAGGCGTCGATCGCGTGCGGGCCGAACAATTCGCTCTTCATCACCTCGGAAAAGCCGAGAATGGCGTTCAGCGGCGTGCGCAATTCATGCGACATGGTGGCGAGGAAGCGCGATTTGGCGAGGCTCGCCTCTTCCGCGCGCCGCCGCGCCTCGTCCGAATTGGCCTTGGCCTGCTCCAGCTCGACGATCAGCGCGTCCTTCTCCTCCTGGATCGACCAGCGTGTCGAGCTGGCTGGCATAGATGCGCCGCGCCAGAATGGCGAAATAGAACAGCGTGCCGCAGGCCAGCAAGGTGAGCGGGGCGATCGGGCCGTAGAGGCTCGTCGGCCGCATGTAGAGGACGATCGCCAGCGCATTGGGCGCCAGCACCGCATAGACCGCCGTCGGCAGAAAGGCCGTCACCACCGTGTGGATCGCGGCGGCGAGCATGAACACGACCATGACATAGGTCGTCGCCCAGGGGTCGGTGACGCCGCTCATCAGCAAGGCGAAGGAGGACCAGGCCAGCCCGTTGGCCGCTTCCGCGAACAGGAAGCGCGCCTGCCAGTTGCGCGCCTTTTGCGCGGCCTTGTCCTGATGCAGGTAGCGGTTGGCCAGCGACCAGTTGAAGGCGAGCGCGCTGAGCACGCCGCCGAGCCAGATGCCGACGAGCGTCAACGGCATCCACAGGGTCGTCATCGCTGCCACGGCGACGCTGAGCAGCACCTGCGGCAAGATCGCTTCCTTGCGCCCCTTGGCGTAGAGGCGCAGCAGCTCCATGTCGAAAACGATGTTGCCCGCGCCCGACGAGGTCAGCCGCTCCCGCGCCTCGCGCACGCGATTGGCCATGCGCCGACGCTCGGGCGAGCGCCCGTCGGCATAGCGCCCGCGGGCGATCATTTCTGCGGTGACTTCAGACATACCCGTCAAAGGTGAGAGGCCAGCCTTAACGACTGGCGCCAAAATTGACGGAAAAAGCTTAATGAGCGGCTGATTTGATCGTTAAATTTTGCCCTTGTCCGGCGCGGAATTGACAAGGCGCCCCATGAGTCGTCAATTTTCGTTAATATTGGGGCGGGCGAGGGCGCATGAAACTTTACGATTCTCCGGTGGCCCCCAATCCGCGCCGGGTCCGCATCTTTCTGGCGGAAAAGGGAATCGTCGTCCCGACCGAAAAGGTGGACCTCGCCAGGCTGGAGCAGAAGTCGCGCCGCCTACGCCGCGGTCAATCCGCTGCTTCGCATCCCCGCGCTCGAGCTGGATTCGGGCGAAATCATTTCCGAATCCGTGGCGATCTGCCGCTATTTCGAGGAGATCCAGCCCGATCCGCCGCTGTTCGGGCGCGATCCGCTCGAAAAGGCGCGCGTCGAAATGTGGCAGCGCCGCGCCGAGCTGGATTTTTTCTTTCCCGATCGCGCTCGCCTTCCGCCACAGCCATCCCGCCATGGTCGAGATGGAAAAGCCGCAAATTCCGCAACTCGTCGAGCTGAACCGGCCGCGCGCCCTCGCCTTCGCGCGATTCCTCGATTCCGAACTGGCGACCCGGCGCTTTCTTGCCGGAGATTGTCTTCAGCATCGCCGACATCACGGCGGAGGTCGCGGCGGATTTCGCGGCGCCGGCGCGCATCAAATTCCCGGACGAACTGGTCCATTTCGCGCGCTGGCGCGCCGAGGTTTCGGGCCGCCCCAGCGCGAAAGCCTGACCTTGCCGGGGTCGCGCGACCTCGACGCGCTCGCCGCGCGCATTCGCGCCTGCCGCATCTGCGTCGAGGCGCCCGAGGGACGGCCGCTGCCGCACGCGCCGCGCCCCGTGCTGCGGGTTTCCGCGACGGCGCGCCTGCTGATCGCGGGCCAGGCGCCCGGCGTTCGCGTCCACGCCTCCGGCCTGCCGTTCGACGATCCGTCGGGCGAAAGGCTGCGCGGCTGGATGGGCGTCGACCGGGCCGCGTTCTACGATCGATCGCGGATCGCGATCGCCGCCATGGGCTTCTGCTTTCCCGGCCACGATTCCAAGGGCGGCGACCTGCCGCCGCGCCGCGAATGCCGTGCGCATTGGCACGACGAGCTGTTCCGCCTGACGCCTCAGGTCGAAACCATCCTCGCGGTCGGACGGCCGCGCAGGATTACCATTTCGCCGGATCGGACTCGCCTTGCCCAAAGGCGCCGCGCTTGAGGAAATCATTCGTTCGGGTGCGCCGCACGCCTCGATCGGAAGCCGCGCGTTCTGGCCTGCCCCATCCCTCCTGGCGGAACAATTCCTGGCTGAAAAGCCATCCCTGGTTCGAGCAGCAGATCGTTCCGCTGAGCGCAGACTTGTCGCCGAGGCGCTCGCGCCTTCTCAAAAAGTACACAAAGACGGAAATAACAAGAAATTCACTTGCCATGCTGCATCGCGGCAATAATATGAATTCGGTCAATCCTTGCTCGCAAAAGCGGGCTCCGACGAGTTGGACGTCAAGTCCGCAAGGAAACATCATGATTGCTGGTCAGAAAGTTCGCCTGAAAGCGGCCTCGCCGCTGAAACAACGGCTGAACCTGCCTCCCGAGGCTCTTGGCGCCGTCCTGTGCAGCTATGGCCTGTTGCGCCCAACCGGAAGCGCGACGCGTCGGGTCGACGTCAGTTTCGGCCCGAGCCTGGTGGTCTGGGGCGTTCCCGACGATCAGTTCGAAATGGTCGGGGACGAAGCCGCCGCCTGACGTCCAGGGCTGTTTCGCGCTGCTCGCATTCCTTTTTCGTCTGCGAAATCCGGGCCCCGCACGGCGCCCGGTTTTTTTGTGTCACGGCAGGTTGGGCGCGCAGGTCACATAGTTCGATGACGAAAACGTTCCGCCCGGCGTCCAGCTGATCTGCGTCGTGGCTCCGTTGCGCGGCGCCATATAGGTCGTGTGGCTGATGTTGTAGCCGGAGCCGCCATTGGGCGCCTGGTTCCAGGCGAAAGGCGCGAATCCGAACGACGGCACATAGGTAAAGCTCACATCGGCGATGATGATGAAATTATCCGTGGCGTTGCCCGACGCCACCGCGGGAGGATACAGCCCGGCGGGTATGCTTCCGGGGGCGTTCACGCCATTGGACGATTGCAGCAGGGTTCCACAGGGCCGCAACGTCGGACTGGGACCCGAGCCGACGCTCCACAGCACCTTCGCGACGCAGCATTGGGAATTGGCGCTGGAGACATTGTCGAACACGACCTGGCTGAGGGTCATGTTGGGCGAGCCCGTGTTGGTGAAGGGGTAGAGCACCGCCGACCAGGCGCTGAAAAAATTGACGAATTCGGTGTCCGTCAAAACCGGATTGGTCTGGTTGTCGACCGGCAGGGTCTGGGAGGCGAGATCGGCCAGCGTGCGCGACAGCGCCTGCGTCTTGCGGCCCACTTCAAGCCCCTGGACCAGCACGACGCAGCCGAAATAAAGCGCCAGCATCATCGGAAGGATCAGGGCGAATTCGACCGCAACGACGCCGCGCTTGCCCGCGCCGCAGCCGGCGGACGTCTCTCGAGAGATCCTGTCCCAGACGCGCGACAGGCCCCTGTCAGGGCCGCCTTCGCCGCCGCCAGGAGAGCCGGTCCCCGCCCGATCATGGCTCGTTCCTGAAAACCATCGTCGAGAAGATGGCGTGGACGAAGCCCGACCCGTTCGGATTGTTGTAGACCGAATTCGAGGTCTGGCCGTTGAGATTGGAGACGCCGCCGCCGCTCGGGCCGGTCGCGACGAGAACCGACAGATAGACCGGCATCGGATAGAACGCCTGGAACAGCACGATCCAGCCGGGCTGCCCCAGCGATACATTGGCCGCCGGATTGTTGTACCAGCTCTTGCCGATCGACGAGGCCACCGTCGCGAACGAGGTCGTCGCCGGGTCGTAGGCCTGAATGTTCAAGGTGACGTTGTTGCAATTGATGAAGGACGGCAGCGCCGGGCAGAACACGCTGGTCTTGAAGTCCGATGTCGTCGGCGTGGCGTTCGACGTGAATTCGTTGACGAGCACCTGGCGCGCGACATTGTTGACCGTATTGTCGAACGTCGCCTGGGTGAAAAAGACGAAGGCCGTCTCGAGAATCGCGCAGACCAGTCCCAGGAACGGCACGCCGACCATGGCGAATTCGACCGCCGTCACGCCCTTGCGGCTCCGGGCGAAACGCGAAAGCAGGCCCGTGGTTTCAAAACGCCCTTCCGGGCGCCGCGATCCGGCTGGCTCCATCAACGATCCCCGATCGGCATGCCCGAATCATCTGATGTGCCTCGGAAGTCTGCGGGGACATTCTCGATCCGGGACCTTGCCGAGGGTTTACGCGATGCGATCAAACTCCGGCAATCGCCGTCCTATTACTTGTTTGCGGCGGAGAAGTTCGAATGGGCCGACACGGCCTGGGCGCGGTCGGTCGCGACATTCTTGGCGTCGGCGAGATCGATCGTCGGCAGGCAGCGCGGCGCGCAGATGTAGCTCTCCCGGTTCACGCCGTTCTGCACCAGCAGGTCGGCCTGGTCGGCGCCGACGCGGATGGTCCATTCGCCGAGCAGATTGCCTTTGGAGTCCAGCGCGATGAGGTTGGTTTCCCCGAAGCTCTTGCCCGTGATGACGCCCATGCCGCTGTTCTTGAGCATGGTCACGTCGGCGACGCCGGGCTGCCCGATGATCAGGGTCTGCGTCTTGTCGGGAATCCGCGCGACGCGCGCCTTGTCGACGGAGACCTCGACCAGGTCGGGCGACGCCGCCGCGAGCGTGGCATGCGCCACGAGTCCGGCAAGAACCAGCGCGCCGCCAATGAAACGTAATGCGTTAGGACGCATGAACCTCTCCCGAATTCGAAACCCCGCCTGTCCGGCGGACGCCCCGACGGCGCGCGGCGGTCGTCAGGCCGCGCATGCGCGTCAACATTCGGAGGCCATTAAGGCATGACTTGGTGAACGATTGCTAAATTTCGGCCAGGCCTACGCGCGAAAGCATCGAAACCCGAAAAATTCCTGACGACCGCTGATCCGGAGCCTCTCCGGAAAGGTTTCGCTCGATTCAAAACTATCCCAGCGAATCCGATCGGGCAATTTTAACAGTAACGCAAGGTTAGCCGCAATTACGGTTTCGGCACCTTGGCAGCGACGTCGAGCGACGCTGGTCACGCAGGCAGAGTTTTTTCTCAGGAGAGAAAAATGAAATCGTTGTTCTCGCGCTTCATCAATGACCAGGCCGGCGCCACCGCCATTGAATATGGCCTTATCGCCGCCCTGATCTCCGTGGTCTGCATCACCGTCCTGACCACCGTCGGCTCCAACCTGAACGCTCAAGTTCACCTCGGTTTCCAACGCCCTGAACTGATCACGGGAGTCCTGACCGAGCCCGCGATGCGGCCAGAAGCGGGGCGGTCCGCGCGAAACACATCGATGTAGCGGACGCCTTGTTGATTTTGTTCACGATAAAGCAGATCGGGATCCATCGCGGCGGCAAGCTTTAACGTATCGGCAAGCTGCCGGACCTAATCTCCAAACAACGACGCAAGTCCCGAGCAGGTCGTTCGCGTCGTCCAGTCGTGTTATGTCAGGAGTGTAAAATGAAGTCGCTTTTCTCCCGTTTCGTTCAGGACCAGTCCGGCGCCACCGCCATTGAATATGGCCTCATCGCCGCCCTGATCTCCGTGGTCTGCATCACCGTCCTGACCACCGTCGGCACCAAGCTGAACACCAAGTTCACCTCGGTTTCCAACGCCCTGAACTGATGGCGTAACGGCCTGCCTCCGGCGTCCGGAGGCAAGCGTTCCTTTCAACGGCCCCGGCTCCCCGCCGGGGCCGTTTTTCTTTCGCCTCGCCGTTTGCGCTCCTTTAACCACGTCGCTCCGTTAACGGCTTTGCTCCTATTAAATTAACGAGTTGGCGAACTTCGCCGCGGTAAGCTCAGCGCATCGTAGCCGAACGCGAGCACGTTACGGCGCGACGAACCGACTTATTGGAGCATGCACATGAACAATCTCTTCGCCCGTTTCGTGAAAGACCAGTCCGGCGCGACCGCCATCGAATATGGCCTCATCGCCGCCCTGATCTCCGTGGTCTGCATCACCGTCCTGACCACCGTCGGCACCAAGCTGAACACCAAGTTCACCTCGGTTTCCAACGCCCTGAACTGATCCTGGCGAATCTCGCCGGACGATCCGAAGCCCCGGACACGCGCCGGGGCTTCTTTTTTTGGCGCGCCAGTTTTTTCTCCGCGCCGGCTCACGGTAACGAAGGGGTAATCGCGACGAGCGATGATCCCCTGGTTCTTGAATTGCGGGATTTCCATGCTCGACGCGCTGACGATCGTCATCTTTCCGGCCCTCATGGCCTATGCGGCGTTTTCCGACCTGTTCACGATGACGATCTCGAACTGGATTTCGATCGTGCTGGTCGTGGCCTTCGTCGTGCTGGCGCTGGTCCTGGGCCTTCCCGTCTCGGCCATCGCTTTGCATCTGGCCTGCGGATTGGCCGTGCTCGTCCTCACCTTCGCCCTGTTCGCCTTCGGCTGGATCGGCGGAGGCGACGCCAAGCTCGCCGCGACCACCGCGGTGTGGATGGGATTCGACCATCTCGCCGAATATGGCCTCGGCTCGGCGCTGCTCGGCGGCGCGCTGACGCTCGCCTTGCTGCAATTCCGCCGCTTGCCGATGCCCAACTGGGCGCAGGCGCGCGCGTGGGTCATGCGTCTGCATGACAAGGACAATGGCGTGCCCTATGGCGTCGCCCTCGCCGCGGCCGGTCTGCTGCTTTATCCCGAGACCCGGATTTTCCTCGCGGCCCTCAGCGCCTGAGTCCGGCGCTTTTGTCACGTCCGAAGACGCGTGCGCCGGGCCCCGCGTCACAACGGGGCCTGGCGCTTTTTCGCCTCCCGCGGGGTTGCGCTTAAAATTCGTGAAATTCCATTAACCTTAATTTGACGTTTCACTGTTTCAATTCGGTCAACGCCCCCCTCAGGGGCCTCATTGCGGACCTTTGAAACAGCCATGAAAAAATCCCGGCTTTTGTTTCTAGGCGTCGCTCTGGCGACCGGCGCCGGCGCGACCTACCTCGTCTACACGCGCCCGGAGCCGCCGGCGCCGGCGCCGCTCGTGCAGGCGCCGCCGCCGGCGGCCACCGAGCAGGTGCTCGTGGCCGCGCGAGAGCTGAATTTCGGCTCGGTGGTCCAGCCCGTCGACCTGACGTGGCAGGACTGGCCGAAGAGCGCCTCGATCCAGGGGGTGATTCGCAAGTCCGAGACGCCCAACGCCATGGACGACGTCAAGGATTCGGTCGTGCGCGGCTCGTTCCTGCAGGGCGAACCGATTCGCCGCGAAAAATTGTTCAAGGGCGGCGCGTCGGGCTTTCTTTCCGCGATCGTCGATCCAGGCTATCGCGCGGTCGCGATCACGATCGACGACAATGGCGCGAACACCGCCGGCAAATTCATTCTGCCCAACGACCGGGTCGATGTGATTCGCATCTACCGCGACGAGGACGCCGCCAAGAGCGGCGCGGGAGACGCCTATATCAGCGAAACGCTGGTCACCAATGTCCGCGTGCTCGCCATCGGCCAGAACGCCCAGGAAAAGGGCGGCCAGCCCTTCGCCGGCGGCACGACGGCCACCCTGGAGCTCGATCCGCGCGAGGCGGAGACCGTGATCCTGGCGCAACGCGTCGGCCAGCTCGCTCTGGTGCTGCGCTCGATGCAGGACAGCCAGCAGGCCACGACGCCCGAAATGATCAGTCATGACGACAATAACCGCGCCGTCACCGTGGTGCGCGCGGGCGTCGCCACGCAATCGCGCGGCAAATGAGGATTCGGCGGCCCCGCCTTGAACAGGCGTCGCCCAGGAGTGAGAGACGATGCAGATGATGCGCCCCAGGCTGATCGGAAGTTTTGTCGGGCTGCTCGCCTTTGCCGCCCCGGCATTGCAGAGCCCGGCCCAGGCTTACGACAATGATCTCGTCTCCCTTCAGGGAGGCGCCGCCGTGCGACGCGTGACGATGGGCGTCGGCAAATCGATCATTGTCGACCTGCCCGCCGACGCCGGCGAAATTTTCGTCGGCAATCCCGCGGTCGCCAATGCGGTCGTCCGCTCCGCCCGGAAGATCTACATCATCGGCCAGGCGGCGGGACAGACCACCATCTACGCCATGGACAAGCAGGGCCATCGGATCGCCACGCTGGAACTGTCCATCGGCCGCGACATCGGCGAATTGCAGAGCATCATTCACACGGCGCTGCCCAATGCGCGAATCACCGCGCGGACCGTGAACGATTCGATCATCCTCACCGGCGAAGTCGATTCGCCCGGCGACATGCAGACCGCGCTCGACATCGCCAAGGGCTTCGTCGACAGCGTCAACAAGAACGCCGGCGGCGCCGGCGTCGGCGGCGTTGGCGGCGCCACGGGCGCCGGCATGGTGGTCAACGCGATCACCGTCAAGGGCCGCGACCAGGTGATGATCAAGGTCACCATCGCGGAAATCCAGCGCAACATCGCCAAGCAGCTCGGCGTCTCGTCCTCTACGCTGGCCGGCAACTGGGGCACCTTCACCCAGGACAACCCCTTCTCGATCAACGGCGGCGCGCTGACCAACGGCGCGCTCAACACCGCTGACCAAGTTCGGCGGCCCCTGGTCGCTGAACCAGACCCTCACCGCCTTCGAGCGCAACGGCGTCGCGCGCACCCTCGCCGAGCCGACCGTCACCGCGATCTCGGGCGAGAGCGCGAAATTCACGGTCGGCGGCGAAGTGCCGATTTCCGCCGGCACGACCTGCACCGGCTCGGGAACGTCCTCGAGCTGCGCCGCTTCCGTGACCTATAAAATGTACGGCGTCACGCTGAACTTCACCCCGGTCGTCCTCGCCTCCGGCCGCATTTCGCTGCGGCTCGCGACCGAAGTGTCGGACATCGATCCCGCGACCTCGGCCTCGATCAACGGCTCGGTCGTCCCCGGCTTCCGCACCCGTCGCCACGACACCACGGTCGAATTGCCGACGGGCGGCTCGATCGCCACCGCGGGCCTGATCGAATCGAGCTCCAACCAGTCGCAGAACGGCGTCCCCGGCGCGATGAACATTCCGGTCCTCGGCCAGCTGTTCCGGTCGCGCGATTATCAGCGCAAGGAAACCGAGCTGCTGATCATCGTCACGCCCTATCTCGCCAAAGCCGTGCCCGCCAGCGCGCTGGCCCGGCCCGACGAGAATTTCGCCGACGCCAACGACCCGCAAGCGTGGCTGCTCGGCCGCGTGAACAAGCTCTATTCGACCACCGACAATCCCGAAGCGGCCAAACACCTGAATGGCCGAGTCGGCTTCATCCACGACTGAGCCCGCACGCCGCGCGTCCCTGCGGCGCGCCCGACGAAGCCAGCCCGGCAAGCGCAACGATCGAGACGGACACATCATGTCGCACTTTCGCTCCCTTCGGACTAAAGCCCGCCGGCCGGTCGCCGAATCCCTGAGGTTCGCGGTCCTGCTCGGACTGGCGGCGCCGCTCGCCGCCTGCACCGGAGCCGACCGGATCGTGACCGGGTCGACCGGCCCCCAGGATTATCGCGTCCGTCATCCGATCGAATTGCAGGAAGGACGCGCCAATCTGGAAGTGCTTCCGGAAGTGCGCGGCGGCGTCGTCGACGCGCGGACGCGCGCGCAGGTCAAGCAATTCGCCCAGGAATATCGCGCCCACGGCTCCGGCGAAATCGCCATCGCGCTGCCCCAGGGCGGCCGCAGCGGCGCCGAGGCGCGCTCGGCCTTGTCCGGGCCTGCGCGGCGCGCTCGCGGCCGGCGGCGCCAGCGGCTATGTGAGCGTAACCTCCTATCCGGTCGCCGATCCCGCGCTCGCGGCGCCGGTCCGGCTCTCCTATTCCACCGTTGTCGCGAAGACGCCGTCTCGTTGCGGTCAATGGCCGAACGACCTCGCTTCGGGCGATTCGCTTAACGGCTGGCAGAACAAGGAATACTGGAATTTCGGCTGCGCCAGCCAGCAGATGATCGCGACCCAGGTCGCCGACCCGCGCGACCTGATGGGCCCCGCGGCCGAGACGCCTCCCGATTCGCAGATCGTCGGCCGCGCCATCGACGCCGTGCGCCAGGGCAAGGATCCCGGCACGGCCTGGACCACGCAAAACAGCAATATCAGCGGCATAGGAAACTGAGTCATGGCCAGCGAGTCTCTCGATCCCCCCGCTCATTCGTCGCATGCGGCGTCCATCGCCCCGATGCCGCGCGTTTCGCTGCAGGCGTTTTGCGAGACATCGGAGCTCGCCGCGCTCATCGGCGAAGCGGCGAACGACCGCCGCATGGAAAAAGCCCATGTCAAGGTCAACATGGGCGGCGCCGGCGCGGCGGTGGAATCCTATCGCACGTCGCCCACGCCCAACATCATCGTCATCGAATCCAACGCCGCCCGCGGCGAACTGATGGGGCAGCTGGAGGCGCTCGCGGAATTCTGCGATTCGGGCACCAAGGTCGTCGTCGCAGGACGCCAGAACGACATCACGCTCTATCGCGAGCTGATCTCGCGCGGCGTCAGCGATTATCTCGTCGAGCCGTTCGGGGTGATGGACTTCATCTCCGCGCTCTCGTCGCTCTATCATCAGCGATCTCGCGGCGCCGCTCGGGCGCGTCATCGCCGTGGCGGGCTGCAAGGGCGGCGTCGGCTCCTCCTGCCTCGCCCATAATCTCGCCTGGTCGATCGCGCGCGATCTCGAAAGCGCCACGGTCGTCGCCGATCTCGATCTTGCTTTCGGCACCACCGGCCTCGACTTCAACCAGGACCCGCCGCAGGGCATCGCGGAAGCGGTGTTTTCTCCCGAGCGCCTCGACGCCAATCTGGTCGATCGCCTGCTGTCGAAATGCAGCGAGAGACTGTCCATCCTCGCCGCGCCCGCGACGATCGACCGGGCCTATGACCTGTCGGAAAACTCCTTCGACGCCCTGATCGAAATCTTGCGCGCGACGACGCCCTATATCGTCCTCGACCTGCCTCACGTCTGGACCGCATGGTCGCGCCGCCTGCTGGCCTCGGCCGACGAAGCGATCGTCGTCGCGTCGCCGGAACTGGCCAGCCTGCGCAACGCCAAGACCATGCTCGACCATCTTCGCGCCGCGCGACGCAACGATCCCGCGCCGCGCATCGTGCTGAACGGCGTCGGGCTGCCCAGGCGGCCGGAGATCTCGGCCGCCGATTTCGCCAAGGCGGTCGAAATGGAGCCTTCCGCGATCGTGCCGTTCGACGCCAAATTGTTCGGAACCGCCGCCAATAACGGCCAGATGATCGCTGAAATGGAAGACGGGGCCAAGATCGCGATCATTTACAGCGATCTCGCCCGCGCGGTCACCGGCCGCGGGACCATCAAGCGCGAACGCAAGAGCTTCCTGGAGCCGCTGCTGGCGGTGTTCAAGGGCTGAACGGCGCAAGCGCCTGAATTCGGAGAAGTCGTTCGATCCTGTTGTGAAGCGGTTTACCAACTCGCGTTATCCTGCAGGGCGGCGTTCCCCAAGGAACCGCCCGAAGCTTCGCCCGGCGACGGACGGGCGGCGAGGCGGCGGGCGCCAGCACAGGCGTAAAGCTCGTCACATCAGGCTTCAGAGTTCAGGGAGCACGGGAAAAACCATGTTTGGAAAGCGCCCGGGCGGCCAAAGCGCCCCGCAACATGCGCCGAAAAAGGCGACCGCTCCGGAATCCTTCGCGCCTGCGGGGGCGTCGGCCGCTCCGGCCGCCCCGCCGCCTCCGCCGGCTCCGCTCGCCGAGCCGGTGCGTCGTTCGGACGAATATTACCAGACCAAGAGCCTGATCTTCGGCGCCTTGATCGAGGCCATCGACCTGTCGCAGCTGTCCAAGCTCGACGCCGAAAACGCCCGCGAGGAAATCCGCGACATCGTCAACGAGATCATCGCGATCAAGAATGTCGTGATGTCCATTTCCGAGCAGGAGGACCTGCTCGAGGACATCTGCAACGACGTTCTCGGCTACGGCCCGCTGGAGCCGCTGCTGGCGCGCGACGACATCGCCGACATCATGGTCAACGGCGCGACGCGCACCTTCATCGAAGTGAGCGGCAAGATCCAGCTCACCAACGTGCGTTTCCGTGACAACGCGCAGCTGATGAACATCTGCCAGCGCATCGTCAGCCAGGTCGGCCGCCGCGTCGACGAAGCCTCTCCGATCTGCGACGCGCGCCTCCTGGACGGATCGCGCGTCAACGTGATCGCGCCGCCGCTGGCCATCGACGGCCCCGCCCTCACCATCCGCAAGTTCAAGAAGGACAAGCTGACGCTCGACCAGCTCTGCCGCTTCGGCTCGATTTCGCCGGAAGGCAGCGAGATCCTGAAGATCATCGGCCGCGTGCGCTGCAACGTGCTGATCTCGGGCGGCACGGGCTCCGGCAAGACCACGCTGCTCAACTGCCTGACCAATTACATCGACCTCGACGAGCGCGTCATCACCTGCGAGGACGCCGCGGAACTGCAGCTGCAGCAGCCCCATGTCGTGCGACTGGAAACGCGGCCGCCCAATCTCGAAGGCCAGGGCGCGGTCACGATGCGCGACCTCGTCAAGAACTGCCTGCGTATGCGCCCGGAGCGGATCATCGTCGGCGAAGTCCGCGGACCTGAGGCCTTCGATCTGCTTCAGGCGATGAACACCGGCCACGACGGCTCGATGGGCACGCTCCACGCCAACTCGCCGCGCGAGGCGCTGAGCCGCCTTGAATCCATGATCACCATGGGCGGCTATGCGCTGCCGCCGCGCACGATCCGCGAGATGATCGTCTCGTCGGTCGACGTCATCGTCCAGGCCGCCCGCCTGCGCGACGGCTCGCGCCGCATCACCCATATCACCGAGGTGATGGGTCTCGAAGGCGATGTCGTCATCACCCAGGACCTGTTCCTCTATGACATCGTCGGCGAGGACGCCAACGGCAAGCTGAAGGGGCGGCATCGCTCCACGGGCATCGGCCGTCCGCGATTCTGGGAGCGCGCGCGCTATTTCGGCGAGGAAGAACGCCTCGCCGCCGCCCTTGACGCCTCGGAGGTGCGCGAATGACCGTCCTTGACCTTCGCGCGATCCTGATCGTCGTCCTTTGCGTGGTCACCGTCGCTGGCGGCTTTTACGTCTTCGTCTTCCCCTATCTTTCGGGCGAGGCGGTGGCCGAAAAGAGGCACGCCCAGATCACCAACGGCGCCGGCGGGCGTCGCGCCGGCGCCGGCGTCGAACGGGTCGTCGACGCCGCCGCGCGTCGCAAGCAGGTGACGGAGAGCCTCAAGGAGCTGGAGCAGCGCCACGCCGAGAAGAAAAAGATCTCGCTGGAAACCCGCATCGCGCAATCGGGCCTTGATCTCACGCGAACGAATTTCCTCGCCGCATCGGTCGGTTTGGCGCTGGCGGTCACCGTGCTCCTGTTCCTCATCACCGGCAGCCCGCTCCTCTCGGCCGCCGGCGTGATCATCGGCGGGATGGGGACTGCCGAATTTCATCCTGAAATTCGTGACCAAGCGGCGCCTCAAGAAATTCGGCATCGAATTCCCCAACGCCATCGACGTCATCATCCGCGGCGTCAAGGCCGGCCTGCCGCTGAACGATTGCGTCCGCATCATCGCATCCGAATCGTCCGAACCGGTGCGCTCGGAGTTTCGCCAGATCGTCGAGGCCCAGACGCTTGGCCTGACGATCACCGAGGCGATCGAGCGCTTGCCGCAGCGCATCCCGACTCCGGAGGCGAATTTCTTCGCCATCGTCATCGCCATCCAGCAGAAGTCGGGCGGCAATCTCGCCGAGGCCCTGAGCAATCTCGTCGCGCGTGCTGCGCGAGCGCAAGAAGATGCGCGACAAGGTCAACGCGATGTCGTCGGAGGCCAAGGCTTCCGCCATGATCATCGGCGCGCTCCCGATCGTCGTCGCGCTGCTCGTCTATCTGACGAGCCCTCATTACATCGAGCTGCTGTGGATCACCGACACCGGCCGCGTCGTCCTGGCGATCTGCGCGCGGCGTCATGGCGCTTCGGCGTGTTCATCATGCAGAAAATGATCGCGTTCGACATCTGACGTCGGACGCCGGACCAGGCAAGGCCATAAGCGATGCTGAATCTGCTCGTCGAGAAACTTTCCGATCAGAAGACCCTGTTCGCCCTCCTCGTCGGCGTCTTCACGATCGCCAGCCTGATCTCCATCGGCCTGCCCGTGCTCGAAGGCGACAAGCTGGCGGACCGGATGAAGCTGGTCGCCTCGGAGCGCGAGCGCATCCGCGCGCGCGAGCGCGAAAAGCTGATGAACCGCAATACCGGCAAGCTGCGCCAGACGCCCAAAGCCTATATGAAGGACGTCGTCGACAAGTTCAGCCTTTCGAAATGGCTCGGAGCCGAGGGCGCCAAGGCGAAGCTGACCATGGCGGGCTTTCGCGGCCCGCAGGCGGAAATCGGCTTCCTGTTCTTCCGCCTCGTCACGCCGATCACCTTCCTTCTGGTCGGCTCGCTCTATGTCTTCGTCCTGATCCACAACGAATGGACGTTCATGATGCGGCTGTCGATCGTGATGTGCGTCGCCTATGCCGGCTTCAAGGGACCGGAGATCTATGTCGCCAACGTGATCTCGAAGCGCCAGTTCAGCATGAGGCGCGCCTTTCCGGACGCGCTCGACCTGCTGCTGATCTGCGTCGAATCCGGCATGTCGATCGAGCAGAGCTTCCGCCGCGTCAGCACGGAAATCGGCGTGCGCTCGATCCCGCTCGCCGAGGAATTCACGCTGACCACGGCCGAGCTGTCCTATCTGCCGGACCGTCGCATGGCCTATGACAATTTCTTACAAGCGGACCGGCCTCGACGGCGTCAAGAACATCGTCACCTCGCTGGTCCAGGCCGAGAAATACGGCACGCCTCTCGGCACGGCGCTGCGCGTCGTCTCGCAGGAATCGCGCGACCAGCGCATGATGGAGGCGGAGAAGAAGGCCGCGTCGCTGCCGCCCAAGCTGACCGTTCCGATGATCCTGTTCTTCCTGCCCGTGCTGTTCGCCGTCATTCTGACCCCGGCGGCCATCCAGATCTCGCACAATTCCTGAACGGGACGAACGCAGAAAAGGCGGCCCGCCTGGCGGGCCGCCTGTTTGAATTGTTGTTCCGGGACCGAAGGAAATCGCCGGCGCGCGCGGGTTTGCTTTCAGCGCGCGGAGGCGTCGAGGCTCAGGCGCTCCGGCTTCGGGCCGCCCGCCGCCGTTTTCTGGATGTCGCGCCAGGCGTTGGATTGCGAAATCATCTGACGGATCGCGGCGACATTTTCCCGGGCCTGCTGGGGCGGCAGGTCTCGCGCGGAAACCTGCTCGGCTTCCGCGAACTTGCCCTGCAGCGCAAGGACGAGGGCCAGATTTTGGCGCTCCCGCATGTCGGAGCGCGGACTTTCGGCCGCCTGGCGCAACACGCTTTCGGCCTGCGGCAGGTTCCGCGACAAGGCGTAGGACAGGCCGAGGTTCGAAAGGACCGAAGGCTCGCCGGGGGCAAGCTTCAGCGCGGTTTCGTAATAGCCTTGCGCCGCGGCGTGATCGCCGAGCTGATCGGCGATGGAGCCGCGCGTGGAAACGACGGACCAGTTGGGATCGTCCGGCGTATCGGCGCCCTCGAGCACGCCCTGCGCCTGCTGCAATTGTCCGGCGTCGGCGAGCGCCTTGCCGTAGGCGGCGAGCACTTCGCGATCTTTCGAATTCTTGATCGCGACATTCTGGAGCACCGCCGCCGCCTGATCGTTGAGATCGCGGGCGCGAAGCGATTTCGCATAGGCCATGGCGATCTTCTTGTCGTCGGGATGCGCTTCGTAGCGCTGGCGCAATTGATCCGAAAAGGCGCGCAGATCCTCGGGCGACGACGAAGCCGGCTTGGACGGCGCCCCGATCGAGCCGGTGACGTCGTCCATGTTCATGGTCTTGCAGCCCGAAAGCGCCAGCAGCGCCACGATGGCGACGCCGCCGAGCGCGCGCGGCTTGAAGAAGGCTCCACCCATGTCAGCTGTCCTCCGGCCGGCGCGGCCGTATTTGTGCTTCTGTCGCAACGAATATTTCGTTAACCCTAATAGACCGTTAATAGGCTAACAGAGCGTTAATGCGCCGCGGTCGAGCGGCGACGGATGGAGCGCCTTTCGCGATGGTCGAACCTGCCTCGATTGAACTGCCTGAACTGAAATTCGCGCGTCCCGGCGAGAAAAGCGTCCCGATCTGGCTCGCCGAGGCCAAAACCTTCGCCGCCGCGCTCAAGGCGCCGGAACTGCGGCCGGGGTTCCGCCGAAGCCTTGCAATTCGCCGCCGCGACCGCGTTCGAGGCCAGGACCGGCCGCCTGCTCTGGTTCGTTTCCGCGCAGGGCGAACCGGGCGCCGTGTACTTCGTCGACGCCGGCGCCAAGGCCGACCCCTTCCAGCTCGGCGGGCTGGCGAATCTGCTTCCCGCCGGCGTCTATCGTCTGGAATCGGCGCCCACAAAGCCTGATCTCGCGGCGCTGGCCTTCCTGCTGGGCGCGCCACCGCTTTGCCCGTTACAAGAGCCGGGGCGAATCCGCGCGCCTTGTCGCGCCCGAAGGCGTCGATGCGGCGGCGATCGAATCCATCGCCAGCAGCGTCGCCCTCGCCCGCGACCTGATCGACACGCCCGCCAACGATCTCGGACCCGACGAACTGGAGGCCGCCATCCGCGCCGTCGCGGACCGTTTCGGCGCCAAGGTCACCGTCGTGCGCGGCGACAAGCTGGCCAAGAATTTTCCGCTCATCCACGCCGTCGGCAAGGGCTCGCCGCGCGCGCCGCGCCTGGTCGAATTGCGCTGGAAGCCGAAACGCGCGCGCAAGCTCGCGCTGGTCGGCAAGGGCGTCTGCTTTGATTCGGGCGGCCTCGACATCAAGCCCGAAAGCGCCATGGGGCTGATGAAAAAGGACATGGGCGGCGCGGCGGCGGCGCTCGCGGCGGCCGCGATGATCATGGCCGCGGATGCTCGACGTCTCGCTGCGCCTGCTCATTCCGATCGTCGAGAATTCCGTGTCGGGCGAGGCCTTCCGGCCCGGCGACGTCTATCCCTCGCGCAAGGGCCTCACCGTCGAGATCGGCAACACCGACGCGGAAGGGCGGCTGATCCTCGCCGACGCGCTGGCGCTGGCCGACGAGGACAAGCCGGAGCTGCTGATCGATTTCGCGACTCTCACCGGCGCCGCCCGCGTCGCGCTTGGCCCGGACCTGCCGCCCTTCTTCACCGACGACGAGGCGCTGGCCGCCGACATCGCGCGGCACGGCGAGGCGGTCAACGACCCCGTCTGGCGGCTGCCGCTGTGGAGCGGCTATGACGCCAAGGTCGAGGGCAAGGTCGCCGACCTGACCAACGCGCCCCCCGGCGGCATGGCGGGGGCCATCACCGCCGCCTTGTTCCTGCGCCGCTTCGTCGGCAAGAGCGCGGCCTGGGCGCATTTCGACATTTACGGCTGGACCCCGGCCGCGCGGCCCGGCCGGCCCGAGGGCGGCGAGGCGCAGGCGGCGCGGCTGGTCTTCAATCTGGCGCGGGAGAAATTCGGCGCCGCAAAGCTTCGGTAACCGGAAAGCGGTATCGTGTTTCGGTCTGTCCGCGGGGCAGGCGGGAGTAATCAATTGAACTACGATCAGAGACTGACGCCGGCGCGCCCCGACCTTGCCGCCGAACATTTGCGTGACACGGTTCAGGCGGACGCCTTCGTCCCGGGGCGCCGCATGCAGGTCCTCGCCTCCTATGCCGACTTGCGCCGCGCGCCCTCGGACGAAGCCGCGACGGATACCCAGGCGCTGCATGGCGAGACTCTGATCGTTTATGAGGACAAGGACGGCTGGAGCTGGTGCCAGCTCGACCGCGACCGCTATGTCGGCTATGTCGAATCGGACGCCTTGACCGACCGGATCGCCAAGCCGAACCATCGCGTGCGCGCGCGCCACACGCTGGTCTATTCCGCGCCGGACCTCAAATCGCCGCCGCTCGACGCCCTGCCCTTCAACGCCGAAGTGCAGATCGTCTCCGCCATCGGCGCTTTCTCCGAAACCAGCGACGGCGGCTTCATTTTCTCGCGCCATCTCGCGCCCAATAACCGGCCCCTGAGCGATTTCGTCGGGCTCGCGGAAATGTTTTTGCACACGCCCTATCTGTGGGGCGGCAAGACCGACGTCGGCATCGACTGCTCCGGCCTCGTCCAGTTGACGCTTGCGGCCGTCGGCGTCGCCGCGCCGCGCGATACCGACATGATGGAGACGCAACTCGGCCGCCCGGCCAATGTCGGCGAGAACCTGCGCGGCCTGCGTCGCGGCGACCTCGTATTCTGGCCCGGCCACGTCGGCATCATGCAGAACGACCAGCTGCTGATCCACGCCAACGCCTACACCATGACGGTCGCCAGCGAATTGCTGACGGTGGCGCGCGACCGCATCCGCTCCACCAATTCTTCGGAAATCACTGCGATTAGGCGGGTCTGACGCCGATGATCAGCAACGAGATCCGCTAAAGAGCAAGATCTCGTCCGCGATGGCGATGACGAATAGCCCGTAGAGGTTCGCGGCAAACGGACTGAGAATTTGAGTTCGCCGCCCAAATCATTTGAGGACTGGCCGACTAAGCGCCAACAATTTGAAAACCTCCTCACATTCAGCGATCCATCGCAGGGTTACGATGCATTAGCCACATGCGCCAATGCCGTCGCCGGTGGCGCGAGGCTTGTTTTCGGCGGCGGACGCCGCGTGATCCCGCGTCGATATTTCCATTCTTCCAAAACCCCGATCTCGAAAACCCCTCCAACCAAAACGGGCCAAGCGCCGAATTTCGTGACTCCGAAATCCCGCGCCATCGTCATGCATAAGCTCCGATCCCCCGGAATTGAGAACCGCAATAAAGAAAATTATTTATTTTCAATAAGATATGAAATCACAGAACTGAAAACCCCCGGGCGCAGCACGGCAAAAAAGCGCGAAATCCTATCCTTCGTATTCTCGCGGCCCCAGATTTCAACACGTTGGCAATCTGGGTTTTGGGGAATTTCTGCGGGAACTCGCTGGCGCCCCAACGGCCAGCATTAGGTCGCCCTTATCATTTGATATCAACGCGTTGTCACTTTTTTAGTTAGCGCTCTTGCGAAATCAAAGATTTGTGGTAGTGCGCAAAAAATTGCGTTTAAAAACCTCAAATCCTATCGATGCAAAATATTAATCGCTGCAATCTTCGCTGTGTTTTGGTTTTCGCGAGGTTTCGCATTTTTTTTCATCGCCCGTATTGACTCGCAGTTGCTTTCGATCGACGATTCATATGTCGGGCTTTTCGCTCGGTTGCACCAAAAGGTACAAAGTGTTCGATCTGGTCCTGAGCGTAGTCCCCAAGCCCTGCGTCCCGCCGCCGCTACCGATGGCATCGAAGCCATTCCAAAGCGGCGTGCGGCGATTGGACCTGCGCGAAGAGACCGATCCGCCGCTGCGCTGTTGAGCCCCCAGCCCCGGCCGACGCTGGCGCCGGTCGCCTAGCTTCCCTCGCAGACCACCAACTCAACATCCCGCTCGCGATATCGTTTCGTGCGGCGAGACCGCGCGTGCGCCTGTCGACGCACCGGACCGTTGCCTTGGGTTCTGCCGAGAGAATGCTCTGCGAAGGGTCTCGCTGGATACGTCGAACTTAACTCCGGGCGGCAGTGGCTCAAAGACGCCCTCGGGGATGTCAATGTTTCCGCGCCGCGTCGCCGCCTCCCAGGCCCGCCGTCGTCGCCTCGACGCCAGCCCGACAGCTATGGTCACCGACATCTGTTTGCACGACGACGAAGGCGGCAAAGTCAGAAGCATTAAAGCGCGCCGCTGCTCACGACATCACCTGCCGAGCAAGAACAGACGTTATTGGGTCGCGCCCCCTCCGAATTGACGCCTGAGATGAGCTGCCTCCTCTGGGCGTTTCGAAACCGTCGCCTTGGCCCGCAACTTGCCTGCTTCTCGGGGAAACGCACTTTTTGGAAGGCGACCCGATGGCTTTCACCTTCGTCTGTCACACCAACGCCGTTCAAGAGGGCGGCATGGGCTTCTTTCAGGTCGGCCGCAAGAGCGTCATGCTGGTCTGGCCTGCAGGCGGCGATCTCAAGGCCTATCGCGGCCGCTGCCCGCATGCCGACGTTCCGCTGAATGACGCGACCTTCAACGGGCAGATCGTGACCTGCCCGCACCATCAATGGGGGTTTGACGGCGCCAGCGGCAAATGCGTGACCCATCTTGTCCGCAACGTCTTGCATCCCTATGACTTGCGCGTCGAGGTCGACGAGATCCAGGTCGATATCGGTCCGGTCAAGCCTGCCCGGGCTGTCGCCACCGCGGCAACCTGACCCCGACGGCGGCAACGGCAGTTTGATCCCGATTGGATTGTCGCACAAAGGATACGGAAGTAGCGGAGCGCCGGACCCGGGCGCCGTCAGCAAGACGCGGGCGCACATGTGCATCCGTCGGACGAATCGGGACGGCGCGACGAGCGATGCGCGTCGCTCGCAGAGGGGGCGCGTCTCGCAGATCGAACACGAGAAACGCGCTCCGAAGAGCGCCGGCACTGGCTGCGGCGCTCGCGCCAGCGGCGAATGATCGAAATTTGCGGCGCAATGCTGCCGCTGCTTTGCGTAAAATTGCCCTTCAGGCTGAAGTCTGGCTGGGGCGGGAGGATTTGAACCCAGCGCACGTGCAATGCTAACACATTGATTTTCAACAGCGTCCTAGGAGCGGCGTGACGGTCATGTGCTGCACTCTCGTGCAGCGCCAAGAATAATAAGTCTAGCGATCAAGGCGTCGCCTTGCAATCGCCTTCGCCGACTGGCCGCAGGTCAGCCGCGGCTCTGCAACCCAATCAGCGCCGCCGCGGCTGTTCCGGCGTCTCCGCCTCCATCACACGGGGGGCTAACGTTCAACGCGAAATCGGGGACAGCTTTCAAAGCGATTTGACACCTTATTCCATGCAAAATCACCGAACAACCAGTTGAATGGGGCGTTCAACCCCATACACAGCGGGCAGAAGCCATGACCTGGTCAAGGCCGCCAGGACGAGAGATGTGGCCGAATATGACGGTCGCAGAATTCCCGGAAGCCCAGCACATTGGTATGCCCCTTATATTCAGTCTCGTCGGAATCGAGCAGGCTTTCCGGGACGATCAGGCGAACGCCAATAGTGGCCATGTCCTCGATCGTGAGCGCCGGAGCGGCGCCGAAATCTGCTTCTTGGACCGTTCGGCGCGCCAACGCGCGCATCGCGAGCTAGGACACCAAGCATACACTCGGCTGGTGGATCACCTGGAAAACACGCGTTATCTCATCAAAGCCAAGCTTGGCGTCGCGTCCGACATCGAACTGGTTCTCGTCGCGCTGCGGCAGGGCATTCTGGGCGAATGCGAGGACGTGGAACTGAAGTCAGGCCGTCTCCGAGTTTGAATTTTCCGTCTGGGGACGGTCGGGCGCGCCACACCAATATTCCAAGCCCAACGCTGAGGCTTTCTTCGCCCCTTCAGATGCCGCGTCACACTTTGTGGCCTCGCGCGCCATCGGCAGGACGCTACAGTGGCGGGTTAAAGCGCCGCGTCAGGGACCGCTGACCGCGGCGCTGGCGAGCATCCACGCGGTAGCGCCATATCCCACTGTCGTGGCGATGCAGCTCACGGTCAGCATGCCTTTGAATAGAATGGGCGGCGCTTTCAAATAGGCCGGCTTCACGGCGCGCACGAGGAAGGCGAAGGGATTGAAAAACGAACCGAAACACATTGTGACAATGACCCACCACGGAGGTGTCAACGACATGAACCTGAACAAACCATAGAAGACGATACGAAATTGCGCCATCATCAGGTAATCTATGTGCGACCGCAGAAGATCTTTGCCACCCGGAATAAGCTTCGCCACGGGGCCATCTTCGCTTGAGAAATGCGCAACAATAAGCCACGCCTCGATCAGGGCGATTGAAAGACAGACGCTACCGCCAACAGCCAAATAAGCCAAATGCATGTTTTTGCTCCCATCGCCGTTTATTCTCGGCTGGCTCTATCCGCGGCGTCCGAACGGACGCATGGACGATATTAAACGAGACGGAGAAGCCATTTTGTCTTTAGACGCGGAAAAGCTTGACCGCAGACGCGGTTTGCCGGCGTTCTGTCGAGAAAAATGCAAACGGGAGGACTTCTCAATGCCTCGGACAGACGTTTATTTTGACAGCGCGTCGATTCCCGTAAGCCGAAGATTGCGGCATTGGCAGGATCTGGTCGGAGACCATCTGGCTGGGGTCGAAATGCGACGGCCCTGCAATATCCCAGCGGAGCGCGCCTTTTCCGGAACCCTGTCCTTGCGAGCGTACGAGGGCGTGACATTCGCCCAGGTGCGCAGCGCCAACCAGCATCTTTCCCGGACAGCACAACGCATCCGCTGTGCGGATCGCGAAACGGCGCTGATCAACATCGTCCTGTCCGGCGAATGCCATGTAACTCAGGATGGCCGACACGCCGTGCTTCGCGCCGGCGATTTTTGCCTCTATGAGAGCGTGCGGCCATACGAAATCTTGACGCCGGGATCCTTCGAAGCGCTTGTCGTCATGGTTGATCGCCAAATGGTCGAGGCTTCACTCGGCAATCTTCGCACCCTGACGGCCATTCCGGTCCATGGCGCGGAGCCAGCTGGATTTATAGCTCAGCGTTTTTGGCAAGACCTTGCGATCCGCGCCGGCGACTTGAAGGATTACACGATCAACCGGCTTGTTCGCAGCGGTTTCGACATTGCCGGCGCGGCGCTGACGCAAATTTCCACCGGCGCCGCCCCTTGCAGTCCGTCATCGGCCTTCGCCCTTCAACGCGCCAAAATCTTCCTGGGGGAGAATCTCCATCGCCCCGATCTTTCCATCGTCGAGGCCGCCCTGGCTGCTGGCCTGTCGGTACGGAGGCTGCAGGAATTGTTTCAGGTGGAAGGCTTGACCGTCAGCGGTTACCTGCGGGAGCTTCGCCTGAAAACTGCCGCACGCCACCTGGCGGAGGTCGCGCGCTCCCGCCAATCCGATCGCGGAAATCATGCAAAGCGTGGGGTTTTCCGATCAGGCGCAATTTAGCCGGGCGTTCCGAAAAATGTATGGCGCAAGCCCACGAACTTATAGGAGGGATAGGCGCCCTTGATCCATCATGACCCCACTTCGTGCTCAGTTTTTTGGCCGAGACGACACCTGTTCTGGAGGCCGCCAACCTGCAAAATGATCTGAGGCGGGCCGGTATTGAGCCGTGGGCGTGGATCGTCAACAACAGCGTCGCGGCGGCCCAGCCGAATTCGCCTTTGCTTCTGCAAAGGGCGCGCAACGAATTGCGAGAAATCGACGCTGTCGCTGAGCGTCATGCCCGGCGCTACGCGGTCGTCCCATTGCTGAAGGAAGAGCCGGTC
The DNA here is from genome assembly GCA_963811975.1 of uncultured Alphaproteobacteria bacterium. GTDB lineage: Bacteria > Pseudomonadota > Alphaproteobacteria > Rhizobiales > Beijerinckiaceae > Rhodoblastus. Next base: position 21,009 of record CAWETR010000015.1, on the reverse strand, counting down.
GGCGTGGATCGCCTGTCGGCCCTGGCTGGCTGCGCTATCGAATTGGTCTGAGGTGGATGGCGATGCGCGAGGTTTGATGAAGGCCTTGACGACAAATGCTGCTCCGACGGTGGCCTTTCGCCGGCTGCCCGTTGAGAGTTTTGACAGCATCAGTCAGTGTTTGACACTCAATGCAACCTGGGGGGCAAAATCAGAACGTGTAGCGCAGCCCGGCGTAGACGGCGAGCGGTTGGGCCAGCGCGACGCTTTCCGGATTGGTGAAGGCCTGGAACAGCTGCGACGTGTCGAAACAAGTGCTGTACAGATAGTAGTGGCGGTTCAGCAGGTTGCTGGCGTTGGCGAACAGCTCCAGGTCCTTGGTGATCTTGCAGGAGCCGTTGACATTGAGGGTCCAATAGGAGGGCAGTAGCGGCTGCTGGTTCGATTCGTCGCGGATCTAGCCGAGGCGTTGGTGTCGCGCGGAACGCGGTCGTTCTGAGTTCGCGAATCGCAGCGTTCAGGAGCTCAACCTCGAACGCCGGAAAAAATGTTCCCGATTGTGGAAGATCATGGACGATTGAACTTCGCTATGGTCATTTGGAGCCGGTCGCAGCCGAAAGCACCGGGAAACAGGCTTGCGCGGGCGGCGTTCGCGGGATCGCGCAAAAGGATAAGCGCGCCCCATCCGGGTGGAGGAGAGAGAGCCATGGAACGCAGGGAATTTATCGCCGCCGCGGCGGGAGCCGCTGTGCTCGCGACGGCGGGCGAGGCTTTCGCCCAGGCCGAGGGCCATATGCACGACATGCACCCGCCAAAGTTCAAGGCGCTTCAAGACGCCTGCGGCCATTGCGTCGCCACGGCCAATGATTGCCTTCGCCACTGCATCGGCATGCTGGCGATGAAGGACTTTTCCATGACCGGCTGCATCAACACGGCCTATCAGGTCGTTGCCGCCTGTGGAGCGTTGCAGGCCCTCGCGGCGGTGAATTCGCCGCAGGTCCCGGCCTTCGCCAGGGCGACCGCAGAAATCTGCGCCGCCTGCCAGAAGGAATGCGAGAAATATCCCGACGTCGCCGAATGCAAGGCCTGCGCGGCGTCCTGCAAGGCGTGCGGCGAGGAATGCCGGAAAATTGGCGCCTGAGCGGACCCCATCGTGACGATCGATGGATTTTGAGAGCGTCTCGCCGGATGTCCTTGCCTTCGTCGTCTTGGAGGCGCCGCCATGGGGCGGCGCCTCGATTGCGCTTTCCGCGCGGCTCTCAGAATTTTGCCGTCACGCCGCCATAGACGTTGCGGCCCGCCGCGGCGACCGGCGAGTGCAGATTCGCATTTGCGCCGGCGCTCCAGTCCGCAATATCGATGCCGCCGAGCGGATTGTAATAGAGAACATTGGCGATGTTCTCGACGCCGAAATCGAAACGCAGGTTCCGATATTCCCAGGATGTCCGCAGGTTGACCACTCCATAGGCCGGCGTGGTCGGTTCGAGGCGCACGGTTTCGACCTCGGTCTTGGCCGCCGCCGCCTGAACTTCCAGCGCGGTGGTCAGGCGGCCGCCGAACAGCGCAATCTTGTTTTCGAGCGTCACTTTTCCGTTCAGCGGCATCATGTGGTAGAGGCTTTCGCCGTTGTCGACCCGCCATCCGCGCACATAGCCGACGATTCCGCTGACCGAAAAGTCGCCGTAACTTTCCGTCTGCGCAATCAGCGCGCGCCCGGCGATGTCGAAGCCGTAGAGTTCGGCGTCGTGATTGGCGAATTGCAGCAGGTTGACCGTGCTCATTTGGCCAACGCTGTTCATGACGGCGATCGGGCCTTTGTCATCGACGTCGATATAATCCTGCACGTAGGAATAATAGGGCCCGACCTTGACCTGCCAAAGCTTCTGGCTCGGATCGCTCCATTGTCCGGTCAGGGCGATGGTATGGGCGATCTCGGGGTTGAGATTGAGATTTCCGACATAACCGTTGCCGTCGCCGAACCATCCGATCATCGACGCGGCCATCGGATTGGTCGACCAGGCATAGAGTTCATAGATGCTCGGCGCGCGGGTCTTGCGCGTATAGCCGAATTCATACTGGCTGGACTCGTCGGGATTGTAACGGAGAACCGCCGTCGCGTCGAAATTGATGAAGGTCTTGGCGTGGTCCTGCGCGTTGAAGGCCGCCGCGTCCATGCCGTACATCATGTCATTGTAGCCCTGGACGTCGCCCGTGTTCATCCAGACGGTGTCATTGCGCACGCCGACGAGCGTCGACCATTGCTGCGTCCAGCGCCGCTCCCACTCGGCATAGGTGCTGAGAACATTGCGCTGGCCGTTGTTGATGTTCACGAAGGTCGAGCAGCACATCATGCTCATGCCCATTCCCATGTCGCCCCCGCCGACGGGCGGCCACCATTCGTTGAGCGTTTGCATGTGCAGTTCGTTGCCGAGTCTCAGGAGGCCGTTGTCGCCGAGATTGATCTGGGCCTTGAGGTTGTAGCCGTAATCCTGGTCGTTGACATACATCGGCATGCCGCTCGTCGGCGTGGCGTTGACGCCGCCGTTCGTGTCGGCGAGGAAGTTCATGTAATGCTGGGTCAGGTGGTAATAGGCGTTGGCCTCGAATGTCCCCCAGCCGAACGCCCCCTTGTAGGACAGGTCATAGGTGTTGGCGTTGTTCCCCATCATGTCCATCCATTGGTTGGGGAACCCCTGGTATGGAATCCATTGATAGGCGTAACGGAAGGAGAGCGTCTGGCCGTCATTCGTATAGGCCAGGGTCGCGGCTTGATTTTGCGCCTCATAGAGCGTCGAACGCACCACCTTATTGCCGCCGCCGGCGTAATAGTCGCCGGACTTGCTCCAGGCGCCGTCATATTGGAGGCTGAAATGTTCGGTCGCCATGCTGACATGGCCCGAGACGCCGATGCCGCCGCCATTGGAGCGGAAATAGGTCGAAACCGAACCCGAGGCGAGGACGCCCGGGCTGACCCACAGGCCCGGCGCCGGCGCGCCGCCGCTGGTCATGGCGGTGTTCGCGAAGACCGGCGGGCGCGGCGTGACCAGGATGGAGCCGCCGATTGAGTCGCCGCCCTTGCTGACCGGAACGTTGACCGTCAGGACCTCGATCTGCCCGATGGCTGCCGGATCGATATAGGACAAGGGCGGGTTCATGTGATTGGCGCATGCGGCTGTGATCGGCACGCCGCCGAGGACGACGGCGTTGCGCTCGTCCTCAAGGCCGTGGATGACTGGCAGGCTTGAAATCGCGCCGGCGCCGTAGAGGCTGACGCCGGCGGTGTTCTCCAGCAGGCTCGCCGTGTCATTGGTGCGCGGCGTCAGATTGGCGATGGCGTCGCGGGAAATGATTGTGGCGTTGGGCGTCGGTTTGCCTTTGGCCAAGGGTTCGCCGTCGTCGGAAGAGTACCGATGAGCATAGACGTCGATGGGGCTCAGAGGCTGTGCGGATTGCTGGGCGCGCGCGGCAATAGGCATGAGAGCCACGCCCGCCAGAAGGCAGGATGCGATTTTCGACATGATGAGGGCTTTCGAGACTTGATTGCGTTCAGGCGAGGAAAAACTCCTCGCGACGGATCAAGCAGCGAAAGGCGGCGCGCGCGCTGACCAGCTGGTAGACCAGCCTGAATCGCGCAGGGAGCCGATAGCGCTCGCCAACGCGACCGCGGCGACGAGCCGGTATTGCGCCGGCAGATAAATCTCGGCGGGGGCGGGGCCAAACAACGCGGCGAGCGTTGAACACAGAGCACAATGATGATGCTCGGCATGACCGGCGGGACGATCATTGTCGCGATCGCGATCCGCGGCGGCTCCATCCGCCGAGCAGATGATGTTCCATCCGCTCAAAACGGTTTGCTCCCGCGCGGCCGCGCGGGAGGATTGGATTTGCGAGGAAAGGACAGGAGAAAGCGCCAGAAGATAGGCGAGCGCGATCATCGCGATTGCGCGCACAAATCCCCGTTCTTTCATCGGCTCGTTTCTCATTGAGGATTGCCTAGAGGCACGCTGGTTTCGACGCAATGAGCAAATTGTCGCTGTCGCTGCGCTGCGCCGTTGTCGCTCGACGCGGACCTATTTTGCCTCGGGCCTCCTACCTATGGCGAGCAGGGTCCAGTTCTTGCCGTCGAGGGTGAACGTGACCTTGTCGCCGATTTTCAGGCCTTCGAGAAGCGTCGAAGGCTTGGCCTCGAACTGCATTTCCATCGCATCCATCAGCCCCGGTATGGCGTCATGGTTCAGTGTGACGACGCCGGATGGCGCGTCGATCGCCGTTATTGTCCCGGTTCCGTAAAACAGTTTCGGCGCTTCGGCCTGGGCAAGAAAGACCCCTCGGCCAAATGCCCCCGTTTCAGCCCGGCACATTTGCGGGGCAACGACTGCCAATGACGCCACCAATGACGCGACAGTCCGCCGCAGCTTTTTAGGGTTAGACACAATGACGATCCTTGAAATCGATGTATTGCCCGGCCAGCCCTACAGGGGCGGTGGCGCTGGCGCAAGCTCGCCCGTTGTCGTCCGCAGACCAGGGCGCTTGCCTGACACAAAGGAAAAATCAGCAACCATGTCCGGCGTAACGGCGTCATCTGGCGACCGCCCGCACGTCCTTGGCCGTCAGCGTTTTCAGGAAAGCGACGATCGCATCGATGTCCTTGTCGCTCAGGTGGAGCCGCTGGCCTGGCTTACGGTCATAGGGAACCATGTCGGTCTCGACATTGCCCCAATAGGCTTCCGGCACGTCGTCGAACTTGTCGATCCTGCCCGTCGCCGTCCGAGGGCGCCAACGGCCGGGGTCGATCGCGATGTTGCGATTTCAGGCCGCAATCGAAACTCTCTTCGTTAGACCGCCTCCAGGCTGACGCTATTCCGACGGCCTGCCGGCCAGAAACCATTTGCCGACATCGAGCGCCATTTGTACTGTCAAGCGGAAGCCCTTTCGCCCCGGCGAAACGAACGCGGATGTCCATGAGCCGTCGAAAACGGATTTACGACCTGGAGATCGATCACGCCCGAAACGGCGCGCATCGCGGACTCGTGGCGACGATCGGCGCTCTGGTCGTTCTGTTCAATGTCTTGGCGGCGACAGTACTCGGCGCTTCCGCGCAAGCTGGTTCGCCCCTGTTGGCCGGATCGGCCGACGACGGGATCGTGATCTGCACCGGCGCCGGTATGATCGTCGTGGACCACGACGGCAAGCCGGTTCAAGGCAAGGGCGGTCCGGCGCATAAGGCCCTTTGCCCCTTCTGCCTGCCGTTGATGCAGGGTCACGCCAAGGCTCCAGATCCGGTCGCGACCGCGCCCGAGCGGGCGTTCCTGCGGACTATCCCGGTTCGTTCGCATCAGGTCGAGCGCCCGGCGTCCACCCTATATGCTTGCGCTGCGCTCCCTCGCGCGCCTCCCATCATCTGATCCATCCGTCGTTATTGGCGAAGCCTGTTTCGTCTTCGAGGCGCCTCCCGGGCGCTTGATGAAACGTGCACGGCGCTCCTTTCGATAAGGACAGGACGCGCCATTCGCCAGGTCGCCCCACGACACGCCGACGCGCGCGCAACGCCCGCGTCACCTGGCCATTCATTTCTGGATCATTCCATGGAAAGCGCTCTTTCTCGCTCGCACATCTTCGGTCAAGCTCCCACGCCAATCGTCATAGGCGGAATGCGCCGACAAAAAAACGCGCCCAACGCTCCGGTCGTTTCACAGTCGCACCGCCTCGCTACGGGCGAAATCCTGTTCGCCCCAGGGGATCACGCGACGGGCCCGTTCCAGGTCGTCGAAGGCGCGGTCATCGTCCTGCGCAATCTTCCCGGCGGACGCCGGCAGATCCTGGACATCGCAGGGCGAGGACGCATGATTGGATTCAGCAGCGACGCCCGCCACGATTGCGAGGCGGTCGCTCTGTCTCCGGCGACGGTCGTTCCTGTCTGCAAAGGCCGGACGGATCAGAGCGCGGCCATGCTCGCCGAAATTGCGCGCTTGCGCGATCTCGCCACCCTTCTCGGGCGCAAGACGGCCATCGAGCGGATCGCAAGTTTTCTGGTGGGCATGACGGGCGATGGCGTTCACGCCATGCGCCATCTGAGCCTCCCGGTCTCGCGCCAGGAAATCGCTGATTATCTTGGTCTCGTCATCGAAACCGTCTGTCGCAATTTCGTTGCTCTGAAACGGCACGGAATCATTGCGACCACGGGACGCGACGGCGTCGCCATCCTCGATCTCGACGCCTTGCGGCAAATCGCTGGCGGCAATGGCCCAATGGCGGATTCGGCGCGGCCCAAAAAGGCTTAGTCGCGTTGACGATTGGCGGTCGACGATCAAGAAACTCATGATCGCCGGTCGCTTGATCTCGCCACCGTGTGCCCGCCGCATCTTTCCCACGAAGACATGCAGCCGCCCCAAGGCGGCTGCATTGGTTATGTTGGGAATGATTGCGATCAAAGGGCTGAGGAAGACGCGGTCCGCGTCTCGATTTGGTCGTATCCCATGACCTTGTAGATCACGGCCGAAGCGACCCAGCTCAGGACGAAAATGCCGATGATTCCGTAGCCGAGCAGACCGAAATTGTCGTTGAGCGCGCCGATGGCTGTCCAGAAAGCTCCTTCGAGCTTGAAGGAATCGCCGATCAGGCCGAGCGTCTCGACGCCGCCGATCAACACGGCGACCACGACAGAAATCGCGGTGATCGTGAGGTTGTAATAGAGCTTGCGGATCGGCTTCATGAAGGCCCAGCCATAGGCGCCCAGCATCAGCACGCCATCGGCTGTGTCGACGAGCGACATGCCGGCGGTGAACAGGGCGGGAAAGACCAGCAAGGTTCCGAACGAAGCGCCATTGGCCGCCTGGGTCGCGGAAATACCAAACAGGGCGACTTCAGTCGCGGTGTCGAAGCCGAGCCCGAACAGAAAGCCGATGAAATAAAGATGCCAGCTCTTGCTCACCATCCCGAACAGCGGACGGAACAGGCGGGCGAGGAAGCCGCGGCTGTTGAGAAGAATGTCGAAATCGTCCTCCGCGAAAGTCTCGCCGCGTTTGACCGAACGAAAGGTGCGAAAGACCGAAATGAGCACCAGGATATTGAACAGGGCGAGGAGAAACAGGAAGGCGGCCGAGGCGCTGGTTCCGATAATGCTGCCCACCGCCTTGAAATCGTCGAAGCGTGAGCTGAGCGCCGTCGTCGCGAAGCCGACCGCGATCGACATCAACACCACCACGGTGGAATGACCGAGCGAGAAGAACAGGCCGACGGCGACCGGGCGCTTGCCCTCCTGCATCAGCTTGCGCGTGGAATTGTCGATGGCGGCGATATGGTCGGCGTCGACCGCGTGGCGCAAGCCGAACGTATAGGCGAGCACAGCCGAGCCGAACAGCACGGCGTTTTCACGCAAGGCGATGAAAGCCCAGGTCCAGGCCAGGAGATTGGCGCCGACAAGGACTGCGAAAAGCAGAATCAGACGGCGCCGTAGGCCGGTATCGGGGGAGACAGGAGATGAAAACTGCGGCATGACACCCTCGCATGCTTGGACGGCAGAGAACCAGCGCGATCCCGAGATTGGAAACAGATCATCGGTAAACTCGCCCGAGATCGGCTGCACGGCGATGGCAGGTCTCCTGACTCACGGTTCAACGCCTGACGCTCGCCTTCCCAGTTTCCCAGTGGCTCTACTGAACGTCAAACTCGCCGCTCACAGTTGCGGGGGCAGTCATGGATTGAGGCATAGACGCCTTCACCATGTTCCCTTTTGATCTCCGAAGAGAACCATCGCCATTTCGGGTACAGGACGATGGGCCAACGCGCAATCGTCGAATTCGCGCCGGGCAAGCCATTTGGCGTCCAAGAGATTGAGCAAGGGAATGGCTGCTTCGAAGCGATTCCTTCGGATCGATATTTTGTTCAGCAATGTCTGGTCCTGGCGCATCCTTCTCGTTCAGCCATCGACCGGTGTTTTTTCAAGACCGGTCCTTCGCGCTATTCCCGCTTCCCGCCGCCGATTCTTGCCGTCGCCCGACGGTACCAAGCGTGTGATTTCCACCGCTAGGAGCTTCGAGGCAACGAACCTACTCCCCGTCGCCCGCAAAGGCGACGGACTGAACGTGGGTCAAGAGCGCCGCGTAAGGATTGGCGTCGTTAGATGTCACGGCGTGACGCCGCGCCCCACCTGTTGGCGGCCATCATCGGGCAATCTTTCCGGCGCCGGCGCCGACGTTCTCCTTGCGCGCGCCTTTGGCGCGACGCGGCCGCGCAAACGGCGCCGGACCGCGCATTGCGACCCAGGGCAGCAAGCCGATAGGCGCTGGCTGAAGATGCGCCGTTGCCAGCGGAAGCCGGGCGAGAATCGCCGCTTTTTCCTCCAGTTCGGTCTCTTCGGCGTAAATCTCCTCGGTGACCGTCCGGCCGCCGTGGCCCAGGATGTCCGCGCGTTGCTCCGAAGGGACGCCGGCCTTTTTCAGCGCAGCGCCGCAGCTATGACGAAGGGAATGGATGACGTGGGGCGCGCCGGCGGCCTCTGCCGTCACCTTCGCCAATCCGGCCTTCAGCCATCATACAAGCGATCGCCCAGCGGAGCCGTCGAGGTCGGGCTCTTCAAGTCCGGAAAGACCAACCTGTAGCCGAGGCTCTTCACGGCCTCGACATAATCGAGGAAACCGAGCCTCAGAACTTCGGCGTGCAGCGGCAGCAGCCGTCTCGACGACGCGCTCTTCAGCCGCCTCGTGTCCGTCGGACGAATGACGATGTGGGGGATCCCCGCGGTGAGGACATCACCAATTTCGAGACCACAAATCTCCTCACGCCGCGCCCCGGTATAATAGAGCAGGATCGGCGCCCAGTAGAGCGCGCGGTGGAAGATGTGGCTGCCCGGCTCGAAAGCCGCGGCGGTCGTCCAATCTTTACAGCCGACGAAGGGCGGCAAGCGGAAGAGCGTGTCAACATCCTTTTCCGAGAATGCCGCCCGTTTGTCGCGCTGACGTTCCTTCGTCTTGATCCTGAGAGCCTTGGGCTTGACCAGCGGGTCGATCGCCGAGCCTTGAGCCACGATGTGGTCGATCATCGCCGTGATGAACGAGAAGTGCCGATTGATGGTCGTCGCCGAAATGCCGCGCTTATCGGCGGCGAGCGCCTTCCCGCGCGCCGATAATTCGGCGCAGGTGCGGGAAAAATCGGCTTCGGCCTTGCCATAGCTTTTCGGAATCTCGCGCAGAAACGCCCGGAACGCGGCGAGGTTAGTCTGACGCAGAGCGGAAACGTCCAGGACCCTGCGCTCGGTCAAGAATTGAGCCAGCAGCGCGAAAATGCTGCGCGCCTGGCGAGCGGTCTTGATGTCCCAGACCTCCGAGCGGTCGAGGATCACCCCCTCCCCCGCGGCGATCACGAAATGCGGCCCCTCATCCGGAGGGGCCGCCGGCGCAGCGGTAATGGCTTTTTGCGAAGCCAGCTCAATGGTCGTCGCCGGAACGGGGCTCGGTTGAGATGGTGACATCACGGCCACCGAAGCCGTCGTCGACATATTTTTCAGGGCGGCCGCCGCGAGATCGTCATCCTCGTCGCCGAAATTCAATCCGTATCGCCGATCCGACGCCTTGTAGGCGGCGGCCCAGCCGCGCAGGATGTGGTTGATGGCGGCGGCGATGTTGGAGGCCGTCGGCTCGAACTCCGCGGCGCTCCAGGAACGCCAAAGCATCATCCCGAAAGGCCTCCTCCGGCGGTTCATCGTGAAAGGCGATCAGCGCGTCTTCGATCAATTTGCGCTCGGCGCGGTCGAAGCCTCTGTCTTGCAGAACGTGGTCCAGGGTCTCATCGTAATCAGCGGCCAGTCCGTGCGCGATGCGGACCCGCAGCGCCGCTTCCCCGGCTCGCTCCAGCATCTGCTGGGTCGCAATCGCCGCCGCGTCGGGATCAAGCTTCCGCTCCATGGCCGCGCGGTCGAGAAACGAGGTCGCCTCAACGACGCTCGCCGCGAACAATTGGCGTAATTCTTCGTCCGTGATCGTTTCGCGCATCGACGAGAGCAACAGGACGTTGAAGCGCGCCGCCACGAACGAAGCGATCGAGCGGGCGCGGGTGTGATCTTTCGTCAGCAGGCTCGCTGTGAATGTTGAAGATTTCACTGCCGGAAATTGGTTGGCCGGCAGGCGACGCCGCCAATGGTAAACGGCGCCTCGGCGGAACACATAAGCGATAGCGGGCATGGAGCGGGTCCCTTGTGTCACAGCGATGTGTCACAGCCATGTGCTACAGGGACGCCAAAAGATTCTGACCCAGCAGGATCAGATCTTTAAAATCAATGAGTTAAGCGCGGATGGCTGGGGCGGGAGGATTCGAACCTCCGTATGGCGGAATCAAAATCCGCTGCCTTACCGCTTGGCGACGCCCCAATATTCGACTCAGGCGAATGTCGGCGGCGGACCATACTGAGCGAAGGGCCGTCGGGCAAGCGCGGGCCCGAAAAATTTGTCGCCTCTCCTCCAAGGTTGACGCCGGGCCGCGATTGGTGAAGCTTTCTGCGGGCGCAGCAACGTTCGCTTTCGCCGGTTCCCCCTCACAGGAAGGGATATTCCCATGAAAAACATTTTTCGCGCCTTCGTCGCCGCCGCGCTGGTCGGGCTGGCCGCACCCGCTTTCGCCGAAATGCCCGCCAAGACGCCGCCCGCCGCCGCTGCGCCGGCCAAGCCCGCCGCCGCTCCGACCCCGGCCGCCGCAATGCCTGCGAAGGGCGCCCTGCTCGACATCAATTCAGCGAGCCTTGCGGATCTGCAGGCGCTCAAGGGCATCGGCGACGTCCGCGCCAAGGCGATCGTCGCCGGCCGCCCTTACAAGGGCAAGGACGATCTGGTACAGAAGAAGATCATCCCGCAGGCTATCTATGACGGCATCAAGGACCAGATCATCGCAAAGCAGAAGTAAAATGCGCCGCAATCAAAAAGCGCCGTCGCGAGACGGCGCTTTTTATTTTACGAGTGGAACAAACCTCAGCGCTCGTAGATGATGCGAGCGCGGATCGTGCCGTCCAGCACACGGATTTCCTCCAGCGCCTGTTCGCAATCCTCGTGGGCGCCGTCGGCCTCGATCACGACATAGCCGACATCGCCGTCAGTCTGCAGGAACTGCGAGGCGATGTTCATGCCGCGCTTCGAGAAGATGTCGTTCAGCTTGCCCATCATGCCGGGCACGTTGCGGTGGACGTGCATGTAGCGCGTGCCATTCGGGCGGGGCGGCAATTGCACCTGCGGAAAGTTGACCGCGCCGAGCGTCGAGCCGACGTCGGAATAATCGATCAGCTTGCGCGCGACTTCCGAGCCGATGCGCTCCTGCGCCTCTTCGGTCGAGCCGCCGATGTGCGGGGTGATGATGACATTCTCCAGGCCCTGCAGCGGGGAGACGAATTTCTCGCCATTCGCCGCCGGCTCCTTGGGAAACACGTCCACGGCCGCGCCGCGCAAGTGCTTGCTCTTCAACGCCGCCGCTAATGCGTCGATATCGACCACGGTGCCACGCGCGTTGTTGATGAAATAGGCGCCCTTCTTCATGACGGCGAACTGCGCCTCGCCCATCATGTTCTTGGTCTGCGGCGTCTCCGGCACATGCAGGCTGACAACGTCCGACTGAGCGAGCAGTTCGTCCAGCGTCGCGCAGGGCTCCGTGTTGCCGTGGCGCAATTTGTCGATGATGTCGAAATAGATCACCTTCATGCCCATGGCTTCGGCGAGCGTGGACAGCTGGCTGCCGATATTGCCGTAGCCGACGATGCCGAGCGTCTTTCCGCGTACTTCCAGGCTGTCGGTGGCGCTCTTGTCCCAGCCGCCCTCGTGCGCGGCGACTGCGCGCGAGAAGATGCGGCGCAGCAGCATCACGATTTCGCCGATCACCAGCTCCGCCACCGAGCGGGTGTTGGAGAACGGCGCGTTGAAGACCGGAATACCGCGCACGCGGGCGGACGGCAGCGAGACCTGGTTGGTGCCAACCGAGAAACAACCCACCGCGATCAGCCGGTCGGCGGCCTCGAACACCTCTTCCTTGAGCTTGGTGCGCGAGCGGATGCCCACAATATGCACGCCTTGCAACGCCTCGCGCAGGTCAGCGCCATCCAGCGCCTTGGTCAGGCGGGTGACATTGGTGTAGCCGGCGGCGTGGAACAGTTCGACGGCGCTCTCGTGAATGCCTTCGAGTAACAGAACCTTGATTTTTTCCTTGGACAGCGACAGGCGTGCGTTCATCATTCACTCCTCGGGCCGGCTCCGCCCAGGCAAGCCTGGCGGGGAGCGGGCGGTTCGATCGCAACGCGTCAAAGCTGCCGTTTCGCCGCTTTCGCTTTTCGGCGCCAAAATTTTTTAGCGCGACGCGTGGTTCAGATCTTGGCTTTCAGCGGAATCGGCTGCGCCGCTCCATTTTCGTCCTGGATGGAAAAGCGGTAGCGGCCGCTGTCATCGACGTCGACATGATAGGACAGCCGGTCGATCACGTGGTTGTCACGGTCGAAGGCCAGAACCTTCGGCTGCAGCGAGGGAATTTCATCGGCATCGATATAGATCGAGCTGCAGATGATGATCTGGTCGCCTGGCTGACAGGTGCGCGCCGCCGCCCCGTTGAGAATGCAGCAGCGTGAGCCGCGCTCGCCCAGGATCACATAGGTCGAGATGCGAGCGCCGGAGTTCTTGTTCCAGATCTCGACGAATTCGAGCGGGAGAATCCCCGCCTCCTCGCAATGATCGGGGTCGAGCGTGATAGAGCCATGATAGTCGATATTGGCGTCTGTCACGTGGATCCCGTGAAGTTTGGCGCCGACAACCTTGCGCATAGAACGTCCCTGAAGCTGATGGGAGCCTCATCCCTTGCCGCGCTCTTATACGTTTTTGCACGAAATCGCCAGCGCGCGATTCGATTCGCGGCAGTTCCGTCAAATCACTCTGGCCGGAAGTCCAGCGCGACGCCGTTGATGCAATAGCGCTGGTGGGTTGGCGGCGGCCCGTCGTCGAAGACATGGCCGAGATGGCCGCCGCACTGGCTGCAATGGACTTCGGTGCGGACCATGAAATGGCTGGTGTCCCGGGTGGTCTCGACCGCGCCCGGCAGCGGATCGAAGAAGCTCGGCCATCCGGTGCCGCTGTCGAATTTCTCGGCCGCGCGGAACAGTTCCTGCCCGCAACCGACGCAAAAGAAGGCGCCGCGGCGCTTTTCGTGGTTGAGCGCGCAGGAGCCCGGGCGTTCGGTGCCGTGGCGGCGCAAAACGTCATATTGCTCCGGCGTGAGCATGGCGCGCCATTCCTCATCGCTGCGGGTGACCTTGAAGCTTTTCGACGTCATGGAACTCTCCGAGCCGCGGACCGCCTATAAATAGGCGCTTTGCGCGGCGCAACAAGGCTCGCGGCCCGTCCGCGTTGCCAGCGGCGCGGAATTCGGTCTAAACAAGCGCAAGCCCGGATCCGGGCCAGGTGGGGCCGGTAGCTCAATGGTTAGAGCCGGCCGCTCATAACGGTCTGGTTGCAGGTTCGAGTCCTGCCCGGCCCACCAGCGTTTTCAGCGAGACGCCGGACGCGGCGAACGGGAACGACATGAATCCTTTGCGCAAAAGCCTGATTTTCTCGGCGGTCGCGATGGCGCTGGCTGCGGCGGCCGTCGCGGCGGAGCCTGCGGTCCTATGGCCCCCAGCTGGAAGGTTTCGCGTATCCGTTTCCCCTGAAACATTTCGAATTCGAGTCCCAGGGCCAGCGAATCGCGATGGGCTATATGGATGTCCCGGCCGCCGGGACGCCCAACGGCCGGACGGCCGTCCTGTTCCATGGCAAGAACTTTTGCGCCGCGACCTGGGAGGCCACGATCAACGTGCTATCCCATGCCGGATACAGGGTCGTCGCGCCGGACCAGATCGGCTTCTGCACGTCGTCGAAACCCGCAAGTTATCAATATACGTTCCAGCAACTGGCGACCAACACCCGCGCGCTGCTGGCGAGCCTTAGCGTACAGAAGCCCGTCCTGATCGCCCATTCCACCGGCGGCATGCTGGCGACGCGCTACAGCTTGATGTTTCCCGACGAGGTTTCCGCGCTGGTGATGGTCAACCCGATCGGGCTCGAGGACTGGAAGGCGAAAGGCGTGCCTTACCGCACCATCGATCAATGGTATGACAGGGAGCTGAAGCTGTCCTATGACGGCGTGAAAGCCTACGAGCAGAAAACCTATTATGTCGGGCGCTGGTCGCCGGAATTCGACAAATGGGTCGCCATGCTGGCTGGTCTGAACCAGGGGCCAGGCCACGAACGCGTCGCCTGGAATTCAGCCCTGATCTACGACATGATCTTCACCCAGCCGGTCGTTTATGAGTTTGCGAACCTGAAAGTCCCGACCATCCTGATGGTCGGCATGATGGACAATACGGCGATCAGCTCGGACATCGCGCCGCCTGAGGTTCGCAAGCAGCTGGGCCATTACGATGTGCTCGGCAAGCAGGTCGCCGCCATGATCCCGAAGGCGGTTCTGGTCGAATTCCCCGATCTCGGCCACGCGCCGCAAATCCAGCAGCCGGACCGTTTTCACGCCGAACTGCTCAAGGCGCTCGCGAACTGATGCTCCCCAACGTCTGCCTTTGACAAAATTTGCGCACTTTGCGCCGCTTGGCCCCTTCGCGCGTTGACCAAAACACTGCCTGCGGCCATGATCCAGCCGGCGGGGAAATGTCGAATCGCCTGTGAATGAAGGCGTCCCGCTTCGCGCCGGACTTGCCCTCCCGGACTTGCCCTCGAGGATTCTTCCTTTTAAAGCTGCGCCATAATCAACGGAGACTCGCATGCTTAATCGTCGTCACATTTTCAAGGCCGCGACCGCCGCGCTGACGGCCGTCTTTATCGCCTCGAGCGCCCCGGCTTTCGCCGATCCGGCAGGGTTCGCCTTCGCATGGCCAATGCCGGCTTCATTGTCGGCATCGGTGGCGGCAGCGGCACGCTGACCTTCCAGGGCCACACTTATCCGCTGCGCATCGGTGGCCTCAACATTGGCGTGATCGGCGCCTCGGGCGGCACACTCGTCGGCACCGCGCGCAACCTCCACACGGCAACGGACATCATCGGCACCTATACCGCCGTCGGCGCGGGCATTGCCGTGGCGGGCGGCGCGCGCATTATGCGCATGCAGAACTCCAACGGCGTCATTCTCGAATTGCAGGGCATGCAGGCGGGCTTCGAAGCCAACGCCGGCCTGAGCGGCTTCAGCCTGTCCATGTAATTGGCCCGACAGGGCTGCGCTATCGGGCGGCGTTCGCTGGACGCCGCCCTTTTTATTGGGCGAACATCTCCTTGTCGGCTTTTGGAGCGTAAACTGCCGAGCGGGCTTGCGGCGGAGGCGTTCCCGGCGTTTATTGGTCCAGCTTCAGCTCGTGGGCGCCGAAGGCCTCGCGATGACGGCTGGACGGACGATCAGATCGGTCGCCCGCGAGAAGGGGGAAACAAACATGAAATTCGGTCGAATCCGCGCGGCCGCCGCACTCGTCGGCGCCGCTGCCCTCCTGTTCGACGCGACGGCGTCCTTCGCGATGACCCTCGCGCCAGTATCCGTCCCGACGCCTGTCACGCTCGCGTTCCACGCCGGCGTCCATGGCGGGGGATTCCATGGCGGCGGCGTCCGCGCCGGCGGCTTCCACGGCGGAGCGCGGGTCGGTGGCGTTCACGGAGGCGTCTATCGCGGCGGCGCCGTCTATCATGGACGCGCCGGCGTCTATGGCGGTCGGGGCGTCTACGGCCGCGGCGTCTACGGTCGACCGGGCTATTACGGCGCCTGGCGGCGTCCCGGCTACGGCTGGGCGCCGGGCGGCGCCATTGCCGCGGGCGCGGCCATCGGCGTCCTGTCCGCGGCGGCGGCGGCGGCCTACGTCTCGACCCGTCCGCCGGGTCCGGGCCTTTGCTGGTATTACACTGACCCGTCGCGCACCGCCGGCTTCTGGGACGCATGCCAGTGAAGCGCGCGCAATAAAAACGATCGGGCGGCGTTGCGAGACGCCGCCTTTTTCATTTGACCAGACGGGAAATGTCGCGAAATCGTGGGTGCTCCGCCGTCCCTAGCCATTCGAACAGGACCATTTCCGTCGTGACGAGCTCCGCGCCGTAACGCTCCATCCGGCGCAAGGCGGCGCGCTTGTTTTCCGCAAGGCGCGACCCGACCGCGTCCGCGACGACGAAAACCTGCAAGCCCTCGCCCAGAAGCGCCAGAACCGTCTGCAGCACACAGACATGCGCCTCGAAGCCCGCGACAAGAATCGCCCGCCCCTCGAGCTGGTCTCTGGGGAAATCGGTCGCAGCCAGCGCGTCGAAACTCATCTTGCGCACGGGCGCGGCGGCGAATTCGGCCAGGTCCAGCACGGTCGGGCCGAGCTTTTCGGGATTTTGCTCAGTGGCGAGTACGCCCGCGCCGAGCAGCCTGGCGCCTTCCGCGAGCCGGCGGGCATTGGCGATCGCGACGGCGGCCCCATCGATCGCAGGCGCCAGCCGGGCCTGGAAATCGATCAGCAGCAGCAGGTAGGATGAAGGCTCCAAAGACGGCAATTCATCCTCCCACTTGTCTGGCGTTATGCCGCCTTGAGCGAGGCCATGTCGATGACGAAGCGATAGCGCACGTCGTTCTTCAGCATCCGCTCATAGGCCACGTTGATCCCGCTGATCGGAATCATCTCGATATCGCTGACAATATTATGCTTGCCGCAGAAATCGAGCATTTCCTGCGTTTCCGCCATGCCGCCGATCAGCGAACCCGCGACGGTTTTGCGCCCGAAGATGAGGTTGATGCCCTGCGGCGCCGGCTCCAGCGCGGTCAGCGCTCCGACCAGGACCATGGCGCCGTCGAGCTTCAGCAGGCCGAGATAGGGGTTGATGTCATGGCCGACGGGAATAGTGTTGAGCAGGAAATGGAAGGTTCCGCGCGCCTTTTGCATCGCCGCTTTGTCGCGCGAGACCAGCACCTCGTCGGCGCCGAGCCGCAGCGCGTCCTTGCCCTTTTCCGGCGAGGTGGTGATCATCACTACATGCGCGCCCATCGCCTTGGCGAGCTTGACGCCCATATGGCCAAGGCCGCCAAGACCGACGATTCCGACCTTCTGGCCCGGCCCCACTTTCCAGTGTCGCAGCGGCGAATAGGTGGTGATGCCGGCGCAAAGCAGCGGCGCCACCGCCTTGAGGTCGAGATTTTCCGGCACCCGGGCGACGAAGCGCTGCTCGACCACGATCTGTTCGGAATAGCCGCCGAAGGTGAGATTTTTCGTTTCCCGCTCGCGACCGTTATAGGTCCCCGTGAAGCCTTCTTCGCAAAATTGTTCAAGATCGGCCTTGCAGGGCGCGCAATGGCGGCAGGAATTGACCATGCAGCCGACGGCGGCGAGATCGCCGGCCTTGAACCGGCTCACATCGGAGCCGACTTTGACCACCCGCCCGACGATCTCATGGCCCGGCACCATCGGATAGAGCGAATTGCTCCAGTCATTACGGGCCTGATGCAGGTCGGAATGACAAACGCCGCAATAGAGAATGTCAATCTGCACGTCGTGCGGTCCGGGATCGCGGCGCTCGACGCTGAAGGGCGCGAGCGGGGTCGTGGCGGATTGCGCGGCGAAAGCTTTGACTTTGAACATGGCGGACGGTCCTGAAACGGGAAAGGCGCACCGAAGATAGAAGCCGGGCCCGAAGGCGACAAGGTTCGCCGCGGCCTCCGCCACGAATGACGGCCTTGCGCAAATGCACGAAGCGCCGCGTCTCACCAGCTCATCAGGCGGCGCATCTGCGGCGTTTTTTTGTGATAATGCACGTCCATCCGGCCAAGCAGCCGGGTCAGCTCACCCAACGCCTTCATCAGATGTGGGCCCTTGTTGAGCATCACGCATTCCGCGCGCGAGGCCATGGCGGCATCGGTCATCTCCCCGCGCGAAAAGCCGCCGGTCTTAACCAGGTTCTCCATCACCTGGGTCGCCCAGATCACCGGGACGCGCGCGGCTTCGGCCACCCACAGGATTTCCTCCTGCATTTCGGCCAGCCTCGTGAAGCCCATCTCGATGGCGAGGTCGCCGCGCGCGATCATCACTGCCGTGGGCTGGCGCGCCGCGGCCCGCACGATCAACTCCGGCAGGTGGCGCACGGCGCGTGGCGTTTCGATCTTCAGCACCAGCGGAATATGCCTCCAACTTCCGGGGCGAATTTCCTCCAGCGCCTCCTGCAGGCTTTCGATATCGTCCACGTGCTGCACGAAGGAAAAATCGATCGCGTCGGCATGGGCGGCGACGAAGCGCAGATCCACGCGGTCCTTCGCTGTCAGAGCAGGGATGGCGAGTTCGGCGTCCGGGAAATTCAGTCCCTTTTCCGATTTGAACTTGTAGCCGTCGGCCTCGCAATGGACGACCCGGGCGACGAAGAAGCCCTCCTCCACCCGCTCGACCCTAGCCTCCAGCTTGCCGTCGTCGATCGACAGCCGGTCGCCGGGCCGCGAGGCGTCGATCGCCTCGGGAAGGCTGCACTCGACCGCGAAATCGGCGTCCTTCTTGCTGACGCGGCGCAATTCGCCCGGCGCGACCACCGCGAGCAGTTCATCGCGCTCGGCGTGCTTGTCGTGGCGCAGGACGGCGAAGGCGCCGGTGCGCACCTTGGGGCCGCCGAGGTCCATGAAAATGCGCATTCGATGCCCGGTGCGCTCGCCCACCGAATGGACGTGTTCGATCATGTTCGCCCATTTGTCGGGATCATCATGGGCACAATTGATGCGCACCGCCTCGACGCCCTGTTCGGCCAGAGCGAGCATGAAGCTGCGGTCGTCCGCCGCGGCGGTGGGGCACGTCACGAGCAAAGCGGTGAGCCTGTCGCCTGCGGGCTCTCCGAACAGGGCGCGGCTGCGCGCGAGAAGCTCGCGCTCACCGGCGAAAAAAGTGGCCTCGTCAGGGCTTTCGCCCTGCGCACGCCCCGCGAGCGCGGTCAGCGCGCCGGCGACGGCGTCCAGTGTCGGCAGCACGCGGCTTTCGAGCCGTCCCAGCGAGGACAGCCCGAGCGCCATCAGGTCGCGCTGCACAGCGCGCAGGTCGTAATGACGCAAGGCCAGATAGGCGGCGAGATTTTCGGCGGAGGGGAGGAAACCGGAATCGATCCGCCATGCACGCCATTTCTCGACTTGGCGCGCGGCGTCGACGCGCGTCAGGGCTCTAATGCGGTCGATTTCTTCGAGAAGGGCGGATGGTTCCGGCAAAACGAATCTCTGGTCCGCACTTCGCCTATCGCCCACGCATGACACTCACATGACAGATGTCGCTCGACCGCCGCCCGAAGCCCGGAGGGCCGGATGCGGCGATGTGCAGGGCTGGCGCGGAGGCGATGTAAGGCCAGAAAAAGACGTACGTCGAACGTCAGATTATAGGCCGGTACGGCGAGCAATGCGTCGCGCCGGATGCTCTCCGAATCAGCCCCTCAAACCCCGGGCCCGCCTTCTATCAGAAAATCGCGCCGGACCCAGCGAGCGTCGTAATCCGGGCATTCGGCAAGCGTCATTGCATTCGGTTGAGAGCGAAGAGGGGAGGAGCGTGGACAAACAGAGCGTTAAGCGCCAACGCCGCATGAACTCGTGATTCCTGCGGAATTGCTCCCCCTTCAAACAAAATTCATCTCCCTCGGTTAACGGCAGGCCCGCGTTTGGCCTTTGGACAGTAACTCAGACGCGGGAGGGCGGCGCTTGCCCAGATTTCCGATTGCCTAACGGACGAATTCTATCCAAACGACGCGACCTTCCCCGAAGGAAACCGCTTTTTAACTATGTTTCTTCAGATTTAAGCCAATAGGGCAAGTTGTAGGCAACATAAAATTTACAACCTAAGCGTGTACTAGAGGGCCACTTGCTCTGGTGCATTTAAACAGGATGATCATATGTTCCCTTTTACCCGAAGGAACTGGACCTTATTGGCGGCGGTCGTGGTTGCGGCAAACGCAGTTTGCGATTTGGCTTCTCCGTCTGCCGCATTTTCATTGCGTGACGGGAATTCAAATCCCGGGCGCCGGACGCGACAATTCGACCAAGGCGGTAGTGTTCTGGATTATTATGAGAGTACGCATACGGTCGATTACAGGGCTCACCGCACAGTGATCTCCGGCATCTGCGCCTCAGCGTGCACAATGAAACTGGGCATGCGCAACGCCTGCATTGAACCCGAAGCGACACTTTTATTCCACCAGGCCAGTTCGAATGGCGTGCGCTCAGAACTTGGCACCCGCGTCATGCTTTATGCCTATCCTCAACGCATCCAACAGTGGGCATTGCGCAGCGGCGCGTTAAGCAGTTCGAATCTGACGGCGTTGTCGGGCCAAGAAGCCATCGCGATGGGCGTGCAGTCTTGCCGAACAGAGGCGCGGATCCGCCTGACCGAAAGGTAATGCTTGGTCCGACTCCAGACCACGGATCGGAAATTCTTTGGACGAGTCCCGCAGCGCCGTCGCGAAGCTTCGAGCCTCGCGAGGATAGCGCAACGCACCGCCGCACAAAATTTCGGGGCCTAATTTGGGCCTAATGCGGGACCGCCATCGCCTTTGCAATTCGCCCGTGAAAAAGCGTTGTGCTCCACATTCCCTTTGGAGCGGCAAACAATCCCTTTAGACGGCGCGATAAAGCCGAATGCCGGTTTTTTTTGCCTGCACAATACGGAAAAAGGCCGAACGCTGTTCGCGCGACGAAAAGAGAACCAAATATCAACTGTCCCCAACGCAGCCTGACCCATTGAGCGCCAAAAAAATGACCTACATAGGTGATCGAATTCAAGATCCCTGATGGGCCGCCGGACGCGTCCGCTAACAAAAAACGGCAAATTGGCCAGGATGACCCGCGGGAATATGATTTCGCCTTCGATCAGAACGACGCCCGTCAGCAGAACGTATGCTGCCTGCAAACAATACACCCCCAACAATGCCACGGGAACAATGGCGAGTCCGGAGCGCGCCAACGTGGAAATGGCGGTATTTAGAACTGCGGCAAGTCCGTGTTGTAGCGAAAGCGCCGCAGCCAGAGAAAAGACCGCGGCAACGAAAACGCCAGCCGACTTCA